>NZ_JBXWOA010000002.1:0-769141 GCF_059610645.1 Ruegeria sp. CDSC054
TGACTTCGGAGAGAACCAAGACCCCGGCGGACAACAAATCCAACGCCCTTGACAATACCGCGATCAGAGAACCGCTTTCGGCGTTCAATAAAACTACCAAGGTATGTTCGCTTGTGTTGGCGGTAAAACACACTTTACGTACGTGGGCCTGTCTCCAACCATGGCTCGAAAGGGTATATCTTAAAACCGCCATCCCGCATCCGTTAAGGCTGAAATCACCTCTTCTGATAAATCTGGACTGGAATAAAACACAGCTAGTACAAGATCTGGCCTGAACTCTGGCCAGGACTGTTTAAGTTGTTTTAGTGTTGCCTTTGCTTCTTCGAATTCACCCAAACTCTGATGGGCAGCCGCCAAATAAACCAAAGAGAGCGCGCTGACCGGGTCCCCATTGTCACTCGCAAATTTCAAAGACGCGATTGCTTCCCTAAACTCACCGATGTGAAAACTGGCAACCGCGTGAATGTTCCTGTGGGCAAACCGATGACTTCCTATCTCTCTGGGGTGGCTTGGGTCGCTGACGTCATACGCTTCTTCAAAGCGACCCATAACCAGTAGTATCACGCCGCGAAAGTCCAGAACGTTTCCGTCATTGGGTCGAAGCGACTGGGCGAGTGCTGAATACTCCAATGCTCTGTCATAGTCGCGAGAAACGTAAGATACCCATGCCATTGCCGATTGGCTCCAGCCGTTTGAGGGCGCAATGTCCACAGCTTTCTGTGCCATTTGTCCTGAATTCAGTATCAGCGCGTCACGCTCTTCCTCGCTTCGCGTTAGTAGAGCCTGGGTTCCCAGACTATGGGCCAATCCGGCATATCCACAGTAAAAATCGGGAGCCTCATTTATTGCCATTCTAAATATGTCGCTGGCCAGGATCTGGTTATCGATAGTTGCGATTGGAAAGAGCAGGCCCCGAGCTTGATCGCAGTAGTTTGACGCCTGTACTGCAGCGGGTGATTTAGCGGATAGAGCCTGTCGCTCAAGTGAGCGCGCGGATGTCTTTGGGTTTAGATCAACAATCTGTTCCATGCGCCCGCCCAAGATGTAAGCAAGAGCAATGATACCTATGGTGACAGCAGGGATGCCAATCAGCCAGGGTAATCCTGACCCGAATGGCGTGTGATCGACATTGCTCTGAATTGTACCAGAGCGGTCCTCGAACCAAGGCGCGTAGCCGCCGCTATCAATGTGAATGCGCAGATCGTCTCCAGCACCTGCCGTTTCATAGTACTGCTGAAGTTTCCGCCGTAACCGCCCCGCATCCACACGAACAACGTTGATGTGGCCGTCATCACTGGCAAAACTCTTGAAGTAAACATCCTGAGCGATTGTTTTGCCAAGAATAGCCTCGGATCTACCCGCAATGGCCTCTTCGACAACGTAGCTCAGAAAATTCCGAAGGCGTTCCGCCTTGCCAAATATGTCACTCGCCAATACCTGGTCCAGCGCGTACTTCACACGGGTCGCGTGACGTTCCGGATCAATGGTCAATTCTCTGTCGGGCATCTGAAACTTCAAGTTTCTCTGTATTTTCAACTCCATACTGTCAAATGAATATTTGAATGTCACCCTAATTTCACGGTGTAACCCTTCCGCGTTGCGCGATGTGCCCTCAGCCTGGTGCCTAGAGATGGACTAGGCGCCAGGGCAATGACGGACATCAACTTACTAGAGCTCGCTTTTCCGGACCAAATCAGCCGCATCCGCGTCATGCGAAAGAACCATCGTGGATTCGAGGCACTTTGCGATGACTTCGAGTTGCTCTCAACCGAGTTGGAGAGGGTCCGGAAGGTCAATGAGCAGACGTCACCATGTCTGATCGATCCTGTCACCGAAAGCCTAGACGGGCTGGCCGAGGAAATCGCCGAGCATCTCTCTCGATTCACCAATTCAGAGATTGTCCCGAAAGCCATTTCAGAAGTGGTTCCCATATTCACCCAGGCTCGAACAAAGGACTGAAAATATGCTGCAAGACAGACAGAGGAAGTCAATTAAGTCACTCAGCGCACTCGCCGTCGCAGCGACATTGTTCGCCACAAATGCGTTCGGTCAGGCTCCTCCGGTACAGGAGCCCTCATCCCAAGAAGATATTGAGGCCGCACTGACTGGCGGCGTCCCAATGGGACGTTGGAAAGAGGGTCTGACCTTTGAGGGCATCTCTCCTCAACCGTGGTTGAAAAGTGCGGCGAACTGGTTCCCACGCACAGAAGATGTACAGCCCAACGAGATGAGAATTATCTTCATGGGATCTGCCCCGTTCATTCGCCCTGGGCAAATGAACACAGCAATTCTTGTTGAGCTGGGTAACGGTAAGATTTTCATGTTTGACATTGGTGAAGGCTCACCAGCGAACATCATTGCCAGTGGATATGCACTGAATGAAATTACCGATGTTTTCATCACGCACCTGCACGTGGACCACTTTGGTGGGCTGCCGTACCTGTGGATGTTCGGAACCTGGGCAGGTGGATGGCACGAGCAGTTGACGGTCCACGGCCCATCCGGCCGCACCAAGGAGTACGGCACCGCAACGATGGTAGAAGGCATGAAAATGATGACCGGCTGGCACCGGGATGCGTTCAGCGTCTTTCCCGTTGGCAAAGGTTGGGACATCGAAGTCAACGAATTTGATTTCCGTGACAATGGTGGCGTGATCTATGATGAAGACGGGGTCAAAGTCACACACTGGCAAAGAAGCCATGCCAAGGACGGTGCGTCCGGATACCGGATGGATTGGAATGGCATGTGCTTCATCTGGACGGGTGACGGTCGACCCAACATGATCGATGTTCCTTTTGCCAAAGGCTGTGATGTCTTCGTCACGGAACAGCAGCAGGAAATCATCGAAATCTCATCCGGAGTTCAAGGCGTGCCGCCATTCCTCGGGCGGTATACCGTCGATACCCATCACACGCCCAGCTATGCGGCCGGCTACATTGCCAACCTGGTGCAACCCAGGCTTTTGATGAACACTCACATGAGCTATGACCCCTATCAGATCGAGGAAACCGTAGCGGAAATCCGAGAGCATTGGAAAGGCCCCTATCACTTTGGAGCGCCTGACGGGATCGTTGTGAACGTCACCAAAGATCAGATATGGGTTCGCGAAGGCATATTGCCCGAGTTTCCAAACTCACGTGCGCCGCAGTTTGACTTTAGCAATGGTCAATTGATCGTGCCGAAGCCACCCCATCGGCGCGAAGACATTCAAGAACCCTACGTGCGCGATATGGAGATCGATCCTAAGCTGTACTATCCCGAGGGATATCATCCTGAGCTGCTGACAGAGTGGCCAGTTGATGACGACCTTGTTGTTCCTCTGGAAGCGCTTCCCGAAAATCTGAAAGAGAGTATGGGCGCGGCGTGGCGCCATCGTGAAGCCAACCGCAAAGTGTTGGAAGAGCAAGGTGACAACTAAGTCATCATGACAAACAGGGCGATCACTCGTAAGTTTGGGTGGTCGTTCGAATTTTCCGGAAACATCACGAAGGAATGAAGTCTTGTTAATCGTACTCGGCCTCTACTTTGGAATAGTCTGGCTGGTCTTTTCCAAGTTTCACCTTCTCCCCTGGAATGGATTCTGGAAAACTCTGGTTTACGGTGTAGCCGCTGTTATCGCTCTGGTGGTCATCGGTGCGCTGAACCACTCAACTCCGACTGGCCCGGTATCCATTCAGGGTGTTTCAACGAATATTGCTCCGAACGTGGCGGGCACGGTTACAGAAGTCGTTGTGGAGCCAAACCAGGAAGTCGCAAAGGACGAGACCCTATTCCGGATAGATAATGAGGTTTTCAAAGCCGAGGTTTCCCGGCTCGAAGCTGTCTTGGAAACTGCAAAGTCATCTGCCGATCAACTGGTATCAGATTTATCAGCTGCCGAGGCCGAGATTGAATCCCTGACTGCTCAGCTGACTTTCGGAATTCAGCGTCGTGATGACATCATCCGTTTGGAAGAACGCGGGGCATCAACCACGTTCCAACTGCAAGAAGCTGTCTCAACCATCGACCAGTTGACCGCGAATATCCGCGCAGCAGAAGCCCGGAAGACAAGCCTTGAGCGACGTATCGCCGCGAAGATCGACGGGCGTGACGCAGGTGTTGTGGAGGCCGAGCAGACACTTGCGCAAGCTCTTTGGGATTTAGAGCAAACAGTTGTAAAAGCGCCGGGAAACGGCGTTGTCACGGCTGTATCACTCCGACCAGGCAACCGCGCCACTCCGCTACAAGGGGCAATAACTTTTGTCAAACCTGGGGACTATGCAGTAATTGCAACTCTGCCCCAATCCAGTCGCGCTAATGTTTCGGTCGGTGATGAAATCCGGCTGGCATTTAGAACGGAACCCGGTGGAGAAATTACCGGCCGTATTTCCGATTTTCCGGTCGGAACTGTCGAAGGTACTGTTGATCTTAGATCAGGCCTTCCCTCATTGCGCGAACTAGCCGGGATATCCAGCTACATCGTATTGGTTGAACTACCTGCAGATGCAGACAGTAATTCCTTGCAATTTGGAACGTCAGGAACAGCTTTGGTCAAGACAGACAAAGCCGGAGCCATTGGTGTTTTGGCAGAGATCCTTTTCTGGATCACTAAAAAGCTCAATTATCTTTGAAAAACTAAGCCAAAGCATCTGTGTCATCAATGAAAACTGTTGAACTCAAATCCTTGGTGTTTCGGTGGCCCGGTCAACCTGACCCGGTTCTCTCAGTCGATAGCTTCGATCTTGAGGTCGGGGAAAGCGTGTTTATGAGAGGCCCCAGTGGCAGCGGAAAGACCACGTTGCTCTCGGCAATTGCTGGCGTGATCGATGTACCGCAAAGCGCGGTTCGCGTTGCAGGCACGGATGTCGGCGCTTTGGCCGGAGGTGATCGTGACCGTTTTCGCGTGGATCATTTGGGGATTGTTTTCCAGGTCTTTAATCTCTTGCCTTGGCTCAGTGCGCTTGAAAACACGTTGCTGCCCTGCCGGTTTTCAGCGCAACGGCGCAATCGGTCGGGGCCAGACCCCAAAGCTACCGCAACACGGTTGCTAAGTGATCTGGGTCTTGAGGATGCTGCGCTGATCAATCGACCTGCCAGCGCACTGAGTGTTGGGCAGCAACAACGCGTTGCGGCGGCGCGTGCTCTGATAGGGGCGCCTGAAGTAGTTTTGGCGGATGAACCCACCTCGGCTTTGGATGAGGACGCAAAAGGCTCGTTTGTCCAGTTGTTGTTGAAGGAATGCAAAGCATCAGGGGCGAGTTTGTTATTTGTCAGCCACGATCGCAGCCTGGAAAAACACTTCGATCGGAGCGTTGACTTGCCGATGCTGAACGCGGGCAAAACGTGATGTTCAATCTTTGTTATAAAAGCCTTCTCAATCGCCGCTTTATCGCTGCGTTAACTGTTCTTAGCATTGCCTTGAGCGTGGCTTTGATTGTTGGGGTTGAACGACTGCGAACGGAGGCACGAGCGGGTTTTGCCAATTCTGCATCAGGGATCGACCTGATCATTGCGGCACGCGGAAACGATGTGCAGATCCTGATGGCAACGGTTTTTGGTGTCGGCACAACTGGCGCTGGTATCAGCTGGGACAGCTACGAGATGATCGAAGATCTGCCCCAGATAAGCTGGACAGTGCCAATCATGATGGGTGACAACCATCGTGGATATCCCGTGATCGGAACGTCCGAGCAATATTTTGACCACTTTCGTCATAGTGGCGGCCGGCAACTGATATTTGCTGAAGGTGTTCCGTTTAAATCTCCAGATGGCGCAGTGATTGGAGCAAAAGTTGCTCAGGCTTTCGGGTACACGTCAGGTACTGAAATCGTGAATGCCCATGGCTCAGGGGAAGTCGCCTTTGATGTGCACGACGAAGCGCCATTCACAGTGACCGGCGTGCTGGGGCATACCGAGACGGCCGTCGACAGAATGGTTTTTGTCTCACTCGAGGGTTTTGACGCCTTGCACGAAGAACCTGCATCAGAGGTTGCGGACCCATTCGTTTTGATCGAAGCACCTGAGGTCGTCGGAGAACACGAAGACCATAACACCGCGCATTCCCAGAGCGAAGATCACGCAGACAGCGAATTTGCTGACGGGCATGTGAATCATGGCGAAAGCCATGGACAAGACGATCACCATGCGGAGCACAGCGACCCTGACGAGCACGAAGAAGGGCATCGGGATCATGACGACCGTCATGCTCACGGAAGCGGCCATGAAGACGAGGGGCAAACTGTCACGACCTCTGACGGGCACGATCACGATGGCCATGATCATGAACCGGGGACCATCAACGCGATTTTTGCCGGGCTGAAGGAGAAAACGGCGGTGCTTTCAGTTCAACGGCAACTGGCAGACCATCGCGACGAGGCACTGACCGCTGTTCTTCCTAATGTTGCGCTGCTGCAGCTTTGGTCGATTACCAGTACGGCCGAGACTGCGCTGCGTCTGATGGCAGGCGCTGTGGCAGTGGCTGGAATGATTGGCATGGTGGTCATGTTGTCTGCTTCACTCGACAACCGGCGGCGTGAATTTGCGATCCTTCGATCCGTGGGCGCAACACCAGCCGGCGTCTTTTCCCTGATCTTGCTTGAAGCCGTTTTATTGTTGTCGGCCGGTATCGTGCTTGGAGTAATCGCGCTCAGCGCTCTCACGCTCGTGATAGATCCGCTTCTTGCCGCAAATTTTGGGCTTCGCATCGGTGTTGGCGTGCCGAGTTTTCGCGAGGTTCTTCTCATAGCCCTCGTTTTCTGCTCTGGTCTTCTTGCCAGTATTATACCTGCGTTAAGGGTGTACCGTATGACGCTATCAGACGGACTGTCGGTGCGGCTTTGAATAAAAGGATCCGCTGAAATGAAGACCATTGCGCATTTTCTGAATATCTTATTCGCCCTTGCGATTGCGGGGCCTCTTCTAGCAGCGGATCCGCGCAACATAAGTTGGCAGGATCTCCTTCCTGAAGAGCGGCCCTACTACGATCCTTTTACCACCCTAGAATATTCTCAGGTCAATGCGTTGGCCATGCTTTATCGGATTGAGGTTCTGCATGCGGACACTGCGGATGACGAGAAGCGCGCCGAAGCGTTTCAGATACGCGAAGACCTCGTATCTCAAGGCCTTGACCCAGATTGGTTGTTTGAACAACGCGAAATTGTGATGAACCAACGGTTGATTGCCGCGCGCGAACCGAACCTTGACCTTTTGGGAGAGAACGTGCGCCTTCCCGGCTATCTCCTTCCCCTGGATATTGTCGACCAGAAGGCGGTCGAATTCCTTCTGGTTCCGACAGTTGGAGCCTGCATTCACACACCACCACCTCCAGCCAATCAGATGGTTTATGTGCGATACGAACAAGGCTTCGAAATCGATGAGTTATATAAGCCAGTCTGGATAAGCGGAGAAATGCGGGCACTCCGTCGATCCCAATCGCTCAACTATGTAGATGGCCAAGCCAATATCGAAACTTCATATGCGATGGATGCGCTGGCAGTAGAAATCTATGACTGATCAGCCAGACTAGGGGCCCGTTCTTCGGCTTCGCCGGAATACATATTTGCCCCCTTGTAGCAGAATCGTTGGTTCGTGCAGATATGACGCTGCAAATCTCATCTGAAGCTCCTTAATGATCAAAACGGCGACTTTTTGACATGATCGGCCAATTTGTGATCACACCATTCTGCGCGTACGGGTTTCACAAGCACACCCGGCAACGCACGCTGGTTAATCAGCTTATCATAAGTAGCGAGAACTCCTTTTCATTGCTCTTGATCGATCATGTTGTCTTTTTGACTTATTGATCAGAGTTCTTAATTGACTCGCATACCGCGCTTGTAAGCCGCCATTCGTGCGTGTCGCAGCATCCGTTAGTTTGGGCTCAGCGCAGACATTCGCTGCAGTTAGCCCTAACGGCAGCTTCGCGCTTCATCGCAGACGTTCGAGGTCGAAGATTTGATATACAACCCCAGGTCGCTGGAAAGCGCCCTCGCGTGGTGTCAGAACCGCATGCGATCTTCCCTTCTTGGTCGTTCGGGTCGATAGTTGCCTTGGCGCCGGCCAGTGTAAGGATCTGTATCGAGATATGTCCCTTGGCTACGACGCATGTATTCGGCGAACTGGGTCAGCGCATCCACCTGATCATCTTTAAGTGCATCCGGAAACCCCAGCAGTTCCCTACGGAACTCATCAAACCAGGGCTTGTCCGTAGGGATGACTAACTTGCCAGATTTAATCCAGTCGGTCTGTGGGATGAAGCGGTCCAGTTTGCTCGTGACCACGTTGACGGGCATGTAAACACCTGCTGCGGTGCGTTTCGATTCATCCAGAAGGTGGATGCCCATGGCCGAGGACTCGATTAGGACCCGATCCGCGCGCCACTGTTTGCGCAATCGAAGAACAGCGTTCCGCACCTCAGTATAATTCGTTCGAGCACGAAAGACGTCGAGCAAATACCATCTCTCTTCATACGCATGCCAACCAAACGTCAGCCCCACCGTAAAGTCAGAACGCGGACCTTCCTTCGCCGCCGTATCCCAACTCTGAACGCGTCGTACAAACACGCTTTCATCCGGCAAGGTATCCACCAGATGCAAGTCGGACATTGAGAGAAATTCGTTTTCACCGTCTGTGGGGTTCTGTTGATACTGTGCTTGGAAGGCAAAATTGCCTATGTCGGCCTTGATCCGATCAAGAACCTCCTACGGTTCCCGCTCTGGGTTCAACAAGTCTCCTGGCCGACGCTTCAACACGCGATTGTTATAGAGCGAGATCTCTTCCGGGATCTCCGCGATCGACGGCAAACACAGATCGTCAAACGTGTCCTTTTCCAAAAGGTAGGCGGAGAAGTCATCCGGGTGCAATCGCTGCTGGATCGAGACAATACGGTCCGTGCGCTTGTCGTTCAGCCGTGAGAATAGGGTCTGGTCGAAGAAGTCACGCAACTCCTGCCGGTACGTATCGTGGCGCATTTCGGAGGGTTTACCCAGATCATCGATGATAATGAGGTTTGCACCGAAGCCAGTTATGCCGCCGCCAAGAGAGACCGATTTGCGCCCGCCTCCTTTAGTGGTTTTCATATGTTCGAACCGGTTGTGTTTGGGATCGACCTTCATCTTTGGAAAGCGGCGCTGATAAAACGGGCTGGTCACCAGCCGTCGAAACTGTTCGGCATGTTCGCGCGCCAGATCTTTGCCGTAACTGACAACAACCACTTTCTTTGTCGGATCGCGTCCAAGCTCAAAGGCTGGCAACAAAACAGATCCACAGATCGATTTCAGATGGCGAGGGGCTATCGAGATCATCAACCGTTGGCACTCACTGGAGGCCACACGCTGAAGGGCGTAACACATAGCCTCCAGGTAAGGCGCCCGGGCAAGCTTTTCGCCCGGACACAAGATACCAAAACTACCCGCAAGGAACGCGTAGAGGTTTTCGCGCATCGCAGCCTCTGCCAACCTTTTGCGATCATCAGAATTCAGGGCATTCATCGTCGATGCCTCCCTGGATGCTGGCAAAAAGCTGATCCGGATCGCTTCCAAACATATCCGCCAGCACTTCCAGGGCGGCCAGGTCTGAACCGGGGTCGGCCGCTGATGCACCTTCGCCACCCGCCAACTCTGCGGCGCGCGCCTCCTGAACCGCGGGCAACAGCTTCAGAACCCGGTCAATTGAACGCATCTCGCCTTTAACCGCCCCATTCACCAGCTGGCGCAGGATTGCCTCCAGCATCGTGACCTCGCGGCGTGATCCATTCTCGGTGATTGAGATTTTCCGAAAGAAGACCTCCTCAAGCATCGACCCGACATTTTTCGACGCTTTCGGCCGCCCTTTCGGATTGCCGGATTGGCCTTTCTTGAACTGGTTTGCTTTGGGCGGTTTGCCGTAGCCGACCTCATACTCTTTCGTATCGTCAGACATGACCCACCTCCTGTTCTGAAGTGGTGTCGTTGGCGGCAGAACGCGCATCGAACGTCTCGCCTGGCACCGCGTGCACGGCGCTCTCACCGGTCATCTTCTGCCAACGGCAGATAGCGACATCGACGTAAACAGAGTCGAGCTCAATGAGCCGCGCCCGGCGTCCGGTTTCTCAGCTGCCAGCAAGGTCGCGCCAGAACCGCCAAAAGTATCCAGCACAACTTCGCCGCGATGGCTCACATCCATGATGGCATCTGCCACCAGTGCAGTTGGCTTTACTGTGGGATGATCCGCGAGATCATCCTCGCGCCCTGCCCCAAAGCTGTTCACACCGGCGTAATCCCAGACGTTGGTCCGGTTACGCCCGTGTTTTCCCAGCTCCACATTGTTGATATGCGCCGCACCTGGTTTCTTGAAGATGCAAACCAGCTCGTGCTTGGAGCGATAAAGGCTGCCCATGCCTCCGTTCGTCTTATTCCAGACGCAAAGATTGATGAGATCGAAACCGCCTGCCTTGCCCGTTGCAATCAGTTCTTCAATGTGACGCCAATCCATAAAGATCATCGCAATGCCCCCGTTTCGCAGACGGCCAAACAACTGGGTGATCATGCCTGAAAGAAAGCCGCGGAACTCGCTATCCGACATTTCTCTCGACGCCATGGCAAACTCGCGGTGATCGCCACCGGTGCCACAGCGGACATGCCCATTGACCGGTACGTTGTAAGGCGGATCAGTGAAGATCATCTGTGGTGTCTCGCCATCCAGCAAGGTGTCGTAGCTCTGGGCTTGCAAGGCATCCCCGCAGAAGATGCGGTGATCTCCGAGAAGCCAGAGGTCGCCCGGCTGCGTGATGACAGGTGCCGCAGCGTCCGGGTTGTCTACAGTTTCAGCTTCGGTCTCCGCAGCCTCGCTCGCAGCGTCGATGATGAAGTCGATCTCCGGCGTTTCGAACCCGGTGATATCCAGATCAAAATCGAGCTCGCCATCAAGGCTGAGATCCATCAGCTTGGCAAACTCGATCTGCAGCGCCGCCTCGTTCCAGTCCGACAATTCCGCCAGCTTGTTATCCGCAATGCGCAGAGCACGCACTTCTGCGTCTGACAAGTGATCCGCGACAACAGTCGGCACGGACGTCAACCCCAGGGCCTTGGCGGCCTCATAGCGGCCATGCCCCGCGATGATTGTGCCCGAACCATCCAACAAGATCGGTGTGACAAAGCCAAACTGGGCCACCGACGCTTTCAGCTTGTCGATATTCTTGGCCGCGTGCACGCGGTTGTTGTTGGCGTAGGGCTTGATCTGGCTGATCTGAGATTGGATGACTTTGTCCGCCATCCAGATCGGCGAGTTGGACGCCTGAACGTCACTTTGTGTTTTCTTGGCAGGCATAACCGCCTCCTTTCGTTTGACGCTCTTTAGCGTCGACAAGAAGGGATCGTGTTGGGAATTTGGAGAGAGCACGAGTAGCAACTCTCCGGACCAATCGATCCGGTTCGTTGCCCCTTCGAATGCTCTCTGCGGAAACCTGTGTTTCCAATGAGTGCTGCCTGCGGGAGCAGTTTCCCGCCCTGATAGTCCGGGCGATTGAGCCAAATGTAGGTGTCATCAATACGAGACGCAACCCCCAAACCAAAAGTAACCAAATCGTAACCAATTAAGATTGTTGACGAATAATCGGGGGTACAGCAGCAGCGCCCTGCAAAACACACCCCTTCTGAGGCTGCTCAAGAAAGGGCTGGACTGTTGCTATAAACCACGCATCACTGGTTCTACGCCCGAGCCATTCGGGCGCTCCTCGGTACCGGGGTTCGGCATCTCGCTGACCCAAGATCAGAGGAGACAATACATGTCCAAATCCAAACAAACCAAAATTGACAAGGTACAAGCCTTGTTGCGCCGCCCGAGTAGCGCCAGCCTTGAGGCGTTCTGCAAAACAACAGGGTGGCAATCTCATTCGGTCCGAGCGGCTCTAAGCAGTCTGCGGAAGAAAGGCGTCACAATTGAACGGCGGACATCCGACAAACCACATGGGCCTTCCACATATCACCTGACGGTGGGAACAGGAGAAGAGTCATGACCACGACTAGCGATGTCGCCGATCTCGCCGCCATGGGTCGATCGGATCTGGTCACGATTTGGCAACAACTGTTTGATCAACCCACCCCGGCCATGCTCAGCCAACCCTTCCTGCGCCGTTTTATCGCCTTTGAGATGCAGTTCCGCCGTCATGGCGGGCTACCCCGGCAGGTCAAAGCCACGCTGGACAAGGGCGCTGAGAAGAAGCCCCGGCCTGCCTGTCCTACCCTAAAACCCGGTGGGCGCTTGCTGCGCGAGTGGAATGGCGTGACCCATATGGTCGATGTGACAGGGAACGGCTTCACTTGGAACGGTCGGTCCTATCGCTCGCTCTCCGCCATCGCCCGAGAGATTACCGGCGCGCATTGGTCAGGGCCGCGTTTCTTTAGGCTCAGCAGCAAGGGGGCCAAATGAGCCCGCGCCGCAAAATCCGATGCGCCATATACACGCGCAAGTCCTCAGAAGATGGTCTGGATCAGGACTTTAATTCCCTGGACGCGCAATATGAGGCCTGCGCAGCCTATATCGCCAGCCAGCGACATGAAGGCTGGACCTTATTGCCAGTCCGCTACGATGACGGTGGCCTGTCGGGCGGCACCCTAGAGCGCCCTGCCCTTCAGCGTCTTCTTGAAGAGATCGATGCCGGGCGTATCGACATGGTTGTGGTTTACACGATCGACCGGCTGACCCGATCGCTCGCCGATTTCTCCAAGCTGGTCGAACGGTTGGAGAAGGCGAACTGTTCTTTTGTCTCGGTTACACAGGCCTTCAACACCTCATCGTCCATGGGCCGGCTGACCCTCAATGTGTTGTTGTCCTTTGCCCAGTTCGAACGGGAAGTCACTGCGGAACGTATTCGTGACAAGATTGCCGCCTCCAAGAAAAAAGGGCTCTGGATGGGTGGTAACCTGCCCCTTGGTTATGACCGCCACCCCGATCCGAAGGCAAGAACGCTGGTGGTAGATGAAGAGGAGGCCAGAACGGTCCGGCTTCTCTTTGGTCTTTATGAGGAACTGGGTTGTCTGCGCAAAGTAGAAGAACGGGCAACAGCAGAAGGCCTCCGGTCAAAACGGGTCATTCGGACAGATGGCAGTGTGAAGGGGGATTTTCCGTTGTCACGCGGCCAGATTTATTACCTGCTGCGCAACCCGGTTTATCTCGGAAAAGTCCGCCACAAGGATAAGATCTGGAACGGACAACACCCGGCGATCATCGACCAGGGCGTTTGGGACCAGGTGCAGGAGAAAATGCGGCAGGCCTCCAATCGTTCCCGAGCACGCGACGGCTCCCATGCGTGTCAACACTCCACTGACCCCGGGGCCTGGCTCACCGGTCTGCTGCAGGACGAAACTGGTGATCGGTTGACGCCAACCCACACCACGCGCACAGGCCGACGGTTGCGCTACTACATCTCCAATCGACTGATCTCGGGCGGCAAGGATACCTCCGGCTGGCGACTGCCCGGCCCGGCGCTGGAGCACGCAGTCATTGATGTCATCGTTAGACATCTGCAAGACGCCGCCGCCGCGCATCAGGTACTGGCGCAGCCGGAGGCCGGGTCAGCGGAGGCGGTACAGACTTCAGTTGCGGATTTAGTAACCCGGCTTCAACGCCAAGCCGGTCAGGTCGGCGCTGCTCTTCTGGCCAAAGGCAAAATTGCACCAGGTCAGATCGACCTCGAATTGAACCCCAAAACTCTGGCAAGCGCAGTTGGCATTGCTGCGGACCATCTGCACCCGGATCTCACCCACGTCACCGCATCTTTCGGTCTGCGCCGCCGCGGCGTCGAGGCCAAGGTCATCGCCGGAGATATGGCACCCCAACCTGATGCCCACCTCCGGTCCATGCTGGTCCGCGCCCATGGCTGGGCGCGCGATCTAAAAGCCGGAGTTCAACTGATGGAGATCGCACGCCGCGAAAGCGTCCCCGGCGCCTTTATCCGTACCCGCGCTCAGCTCGCCTTTCTCTCACCGAAGATTCAGGCCGCGATTCTCGACGGCACCCAGCCGCCCGAACTCACACTCAAGCGTCTGGTCAGCAAGACCCACCCACTTGATTGGACCGAACAGGAGCGACAGCTCGGTTTCTGACACCTCCAGATCCGGCGTCCCTGATACAAGGTTCGCCCTCCCTGATCCGTCAGCACAATTCTCTGTTCCCACGAGAAAATTCCCTGTTCCACCTTTTAGGGAATTTGCAACATAAACCTCTGAAAAACATGCAGTTCCGATATGAGAAATGACGGAACTCAGACCTGTTCAACGAATATTCCGTGTAAATCGCCGCTTATCAGGGAAATCCCGCCCAAAGCGACCCCGCCGAAATGCGCCACTGAGACTGCCGCCGGAAGTGCGCTCTGAGTGTACGGTCTGCTCTGTCTCTGATTGAAAGCGCATGCTCCAACTCGCGGGAATTGCGGCACAATTCCGGGTCAGAAAACACAACTAAACTGAGACGGGTATGAGTGGCGGGGAGACAGGGATTCGAACCCTGGGAACGCTCTCACGTTCAACGGTTTTCAAGACCGCCGCATTCGACCACTCTGCCACCTCCCCGCGTGGGGCCGGGTCTAAGGCCATAGCGAACCGGTGGCAAGACCAAATAGGGAATTCTTGCCGAAGCGCCTGCTGCGGTCTTTCCATGACACTTTGGCCGCGTTATGATCCGCAGGAAAGACCGAAGCAGGCTGGCAATACAGAACCAGCAATCGGCAGCGGGTCTCGGGAAACGAGGCCCAATCAGGCAAGGGATGACAAGATGAAGCGAGCGACAGAGACACGCGCACATCCGCGAGCGTTAGCGGCTTTGGCCGTTATGTCCGTGGTTTTGGCTGGTTGCGATGAGGTGCTTTCCCCCGACAATGTCTCAGCAGATAGCCAAAGTTCTGATACCCAAGCAGACGGCCGGACCGACCTTTTCCCCATTCCTGACGGTAGCCCGAAAGATGATGTCGAAGCCCCTGAGGTGTTTCAGCTGTCTGAGCCAGGCTTATGGGACGGCCGCCCGTCATTGGGGGGCATTTGGGTTGCCCACCCGGATGTGACACAGCCCGAACGTGTGCGCGTCAAAAATCCCAAGAACAACAAAACGGTCACTGCCGCGCTGTTCCGCCGCGAGCGAAACCTGCCGGGACCCGAACTGCAGCTTTCCTCTGCTGCGGCCGAAAAGCTGGGTATTCTGGCTGGTGCACCTACAAATGTTGATGTCGTCGCCCTGCGTCGCAAGGCGCCCGAACCGAAGCCTGAGCCGGTCGAAGAAAAGCCCGCAGCCGAAGAGACCCCTGTCGAAGAAACCCAAACCGCAGCAGCGGATGAGTCCAAGACCGTCATCGCCGAAAATGAGGCCGCGGAAGCTGAACAGCCAGCCAAGCTCAAGTGGTGGCAACGCAAAAAACCTGCTGCAGCGGCCGGTGCCGCGACTGCGGCTGTTGTAGCCACAGATGCCGAGACCGACACGGCAACCGACACAGCGGCGGAAACAGCCACCGAGGCGGTCGAATCCGCTACAGAGACTGAAAAACCGGCCAAGCCCAAATGGTGGCAGCGCAAAAAACCTGCCGCGGCGGCCGGTACCGCGACTGCAGCGGCCGTGGCCGCTGATGCCGCAACCGATACGGCGACCGACACAGCGACTGAGGTGGTCGAAACGACGGCAGAAGCAGCATCGGCTTCACTGGTGGACCCTGAGGTTACCCCCCCGACTGAACAACCAGCCAAACGTAAATGGTGGCAAAAGAAGAAGCCCGATGAAATCACCGAAACGCCGCTGGACCCGATCGCGGGCGCGGCTGCGGCGATTGACGCAGCCGAACCCACACCGGTCAACACCCCCTCTGCCACAACCGCCGACGCATCGGTAGCCTCCGCGGCCACGGTGTCGTCTTTGTCAAAGCCGTTTGTTCAGGTCGGCACTTTCGGGGTTGAAACCAACGCCAAAAGCGCTGCCAACAAGATCCGCCGCAACGGAATGCCTGCCGAAGTGCGAGAACTGACCTCGGACGGCAAAACGGTCTGGAGGGTCCTGGTCGGCCCAGCAACGTCGCGTTCGGAACGCAATGCCATGCAACGCGATGTCAAAGACTTGGGCTTTAACGACGCGTTCACCGTCAAAAACTGAAACAAAGGAGGCCCCCATGCTGTCCTCACTGCGATCATCTGTTTTGACCCTCGGGCTGGCGCTGATTGCCCTGCCCGCACACGCTTTCGACACAACCGCCCGCGCGGCCTATGTGATCGATCAGACGACCGGAACGGTTCTGCTGTCAAAAGAAGCCGACCAGCCCCTGCCGCCTGCGTCGATGTCCAAACTGATGACGCTCTACGTCGCGTTTGAGGCGCTGCGCGATGGCCGCCTGACCCTGGGTGAAACTTTGCCCGTGTCGGAGCACGCCATGAGCTATGGTGGCTCGACCATGTTCCTGAACACGCAGGATCGTGTCAGCGTCGAGGATCTGCTGCGTGGCATCATCGTATTGTCTGGTAACGACGCATGCGTGGTGATTGCCGAGGCGCTAAGCCCTGATGGGACCGAGGCCGGGTTTGCCCGCTACATGACACAGCGCGCCAAGCAGATGGGCATGGACAACTCGAACTTCGCCAACTCGAACGGATGGCCGGCGGCAGGCCACATGATGTCGGTCCATGACCTTGCCGTATTGGCCAACCGGCTGATCAGCGACTTCCCCGAATACTACCCTCTGTTCGCTGAAGAAGAGTTTGAATTTGATGGCCGTGCGCCGTCGAACAAACGCAACCGCAACCCTCTGCTGAAACTGGGGATCGGGGCCGACGGCCTGAAAACCGGACACACGCAAGAGGCAGGCTATGGCCTTGTCGGTTCGGCCAAGCAGGGCGACCGTCGTGTGGTCTTTGTTCTGACTGGTCTCGACAGCACCGCCCGCCGCGCAGAGGAGGCTGAGGCCGTGGTTAACTGGTCGTTTCGCAATTTTGTCGAGAGGACCATTGCCGACGCCGAAACGCCAATAGCCGAAGCCCAGATTTGGATGGGCGCCGAAAAAACTGTTGGGCTGGTGCCCGAAGGGGATCTGACCCTGTTGTTCCCTGTTCTCAATGACAAGAATGTTGAGGCCGAAGTCGTCTATGAAGGTCCGATCAACGCGCCTGTGGAAGAAGGGCAAAAACTGGCTGAGCTGGTGATCACACCAGAAGGCTTGCCGGAAATCCGCCGCCCACTGTTCGCGGCCAAAGACGTGCCTGTTGGCGGGTTTGTCGTGCGCATGAAAACCGTAGGCGGTATTGTTCTGGAAGACGTGATCGGCAATCCGCTGGAGGCAATGTGACGAAGGTTGGGTTGTTTCTGACCTTCGAAGGCATTGACGGGTCTGGGAAATCATCACAAGCGCGCATGCTTGCAGATCATTTGCGCGGCCTCGGTCACGATGTGGTTCTGACCCGCGAACCCGGAGGGTCCGCAGGCGCTGAAGAAATCCGAAGCCTCGTTCTGGAAGGCGACCCGGATCGCTGGTCAGCGGAAACGGAAATTTTGCTGTTCACTGCTGCGCGCCGTGATCATCTGGAACGCACGATCAGGCCCGCGCTGGCCGAAGGCAAAGTTGTGATCTGTGACCGTTTCGCTGACAGTACCCGCATGTATCAGGGCCTGTCGCGCGGCGATCTACGCGGTTTGGTCGATCAGCTGCACGACCTGATGATCGGACGCGAACCCGATCTAACCGTCTTGATCGACATGGACCCCGAAACCGGCCTGTCCCGCGCAAAGGGGCGTCAGGGAACAGAAGAACGGTTCGAAGATTTTGGTCTGGATCTGCAGCAGCAGATGCGTGCGGGGTTTCTGGCCCTCGCGGATGAATTTTCCGACCGTTTCCGCGTGGTTGATGGCAACCGGGACATGGACAGGGTTGCACAGGATGTGACAGATATCGTTCTGCAAGCTTTGCGATAGACGATAGATGAGCGACGACACCCCAACCCCGGATCAGGCACCCGGTGCCCCACACCCGCGCGAGACACTGCGCCTGTTTGGTCAGGACGCGGCGGAACAGGCTTTTCTGAGCGCCTACACCTCGGAACGTCTGCACCACGGCTGGTTGATTACCGGTCCACGTGGCGTTGGCAAGGCGACGCTGGCCTGGCGGATCGCACGGTTTCTACTGGCAACGCCTCCGACCGAGGAGGATGGGCTGTTTGGCGCACCGCCACCGCCCGATAGCCTTGAGATCGATCCGGAACACCCCGTCGCGCACCGTATTCAGGCTGGGGCCGAGCCCGGCTTGGCGGCAATTACCCGATCTCTGAATGATCAGGGGCGGTTGCGTAGTGAGATTGTGGTTGATGATATCCGCAAGCTTGGCAAGTTTTTCGGCCTTTCCTCGACTGACGGTGGACGCCGCGTTGTGATCGTGGATGCCGCAGATGAGATGAATGTCAGCGCCGCCAACGCGCTGTTGAAAATGCTCGAGGAGCCCCCGGCCCGCACCACCCTGCTGCTGATCTCGCACCAGCCGTCGCGTCTGTTGCCGACAATCCGGTCGCGGTGCCGGACACTGCGCCTGTCTCCGCTGGGATCTGAGAATATGGAAGCCGCGCTGATGCAGACCGGCACAGAAATGCCGGGACAAGCGGATCATTTGGCTGCACTGGCTGCCGGGTCCGTGGGTGATGCGGTGCGCCTGATAAACCTGGGCGGGCTTGAGATTTACGCCGAGCTGATCGCCATTCTGGGCACCCTGCCCCGAATGGACCGTCAGCGCGCGCTTGCCTTGGCCGAGGCTGCTGCCCAACGTGGCGCGGCCGAGCGGTTTGAACTGTTACTGACGTTGATCGACGTCGCCCTGTCCCGGCTTGCGCTGACCGGTGCAACCGGCGCGGCCCCGATGCCCGAGGCCGCTCCGAACGAGGCAGAAACCCTTGCCCGCCTGTCTGCCTCACCGCAGCAGGCCCGCAAATGGGCAGAGGTCGCTGCAGTGATCACCGCACGTGCGCGTCATGGGCAGGCGGTGAACCTTGACCCTGCCGCTCTGGTCCTAGATACGGTGTTCAAGATACAGGAAACCGCCGGTCAGAGCAGATGAGCAATACGCCCGAAATCACCGACAGCCATTGCCATCTGGACTTCCCCGATTTCGAAGGTCAGCTGGATCAGATCGTGGCCAATGCTGCCGAGGCTGGCGTGACCCGCATGGTAACAATTTGCACCCGCTTGCGGAACGAACCAACCGTCCGCGCCATCGCCGAAACCCACGCGCCGGTCTTCTACGCGGCTGGAACGCACCCGATGAGTGCCGCTGATGAGCCGATGGCATCGGTCGATGAACTCGTCGCCTTGTCCCGGCACCCCAAATTTGTAGGTATCGGCGAAACCGGGCTGGATTATCACTATACCGCCGACAGCGCAGCGGTGCAGAAGCAATCCTTGCGGGTGCATATTGAGGCTGCCCAACGCACTGGCCTGCCTTTGATCATTCACGCCCGTGCCGCCGATGACGACATGGCCCGCATTCTGGCCCAGGAACACCGCAACGCGCCCTATTCCTGCGTGATGCACTGCTTTTCATCTTCTGCCGAACTGGCCAAAGCCGCCCTTGAACTGGGGTTCTACTTGTCGATGTCCGGCATCGCGGCCTTTCCCAAAAGCCAAGAGCTTCGCGATATCTTTGCCAGCGCCCCGGTCGACCGCATCCTTGTTGAAACCGACGCGCCATACCTGGCCCCCCCCCCGTATCGCGGCAAACGGAACGAGCCCGCCTATACCGCCCACACTGCGCGCAAAGGGGCCGAGGTGTTTGGGATGGACTACGCCGATTTTGCTGCCCATACGCAGGCAAATTTTGACCGGTTGTTCACCAAAGCAGCGACCTACAAGGCGGCTGCATGACCGAATTGCGATGCACCATCCTTGGCTGCGGATCATCCGGCGGCGTCCCCCGGCTGGGCGGGCATTGGGGCGATTGCGACCCCAAGAACCCCAAAAACATCCGTCGCCGCTGTTCAATGCTGGTGGAACGGGACGGCCCGGACGGTACAACCTCGGTGCTGATCGACACCTCCCCCGACATGCGCAGCCAATTGCTCGACAGCGGGACCGGGCGGCTGGATGGAGTGATCTACACCCATTCGCACGCGGATCATGTTCACGGCATCGATGACCTGCGTATGATCGTGTTCAACATGCGCGAGCGAGTGCCCGTGTGGGCAGATGGCGACACGCAGAACGCCTTGCTGGGACGGTTCGGTTACGCCTTTGTCCAGCCCGAAGGCTCGCCCTATCCGCCAATCCTTGACCTGAAGTCCATCGACGGCCCGTTCGAGGTAGACGGCCCCGGCGGCCCGATTCCGTTCCATCCATTCAAGGTCAACCACGGCTCGATCGACTCGCTTGGTTTCCGGATGGGTAACTTGGCGTACCTGCCGGATGTGGCGGAAATCTACGAAGAGGCCTGGCCGATGATGGAAGGGTTGGATTGCCTGGTCATCGACGCGCTGCGTCGGAAACCTCACCCGACCCATGCGCATTTGGAAAGGACGCTGGGCTGGATCGAACAACTGAACCCCAAGCACGCGGTCCTGACCAACATGCATATCGATCTGGACTATGCCACGGTTGACGCGGAAACCGCCGACAACATCACCCCTGCCTATGACGGAATGGTGATCCATCAGGCGCTCTAAGACCCCACGCAACCGACCTGAGACGCAGCAATTCTGCGTCGGCCCAGCCTGCAAAGCGGTGCTATGCTTCAAAGTCTGATCGACGTCATTCTACCGGTTTTCCTTGTGATCGGAGCAGGTTATGCCTCGACCCGGTTGGGGTATTTCAAGGAAATTCACATCGATGGATTGATGAAGTTCACCCAGGGCTTTGCAATCCCATGCCTGCTGTTCCTTGCAATCTCGCATCTGGATCTGAGTGCCAGTTTTGATCCTCGGCTTCTGGTCAGCTTCTACTCAGCAGCTGGATTATGCTTCACGGCCGGTCTGTTCGGTGCACGGTTTATCTTTGGCCGGGATTGGGAAGATTGCGTCGCCATAGGGTTTTGCTGTCTGTTCTCAAACTCTGTCCTATTGGGACTGCCGATTACCGAACGCGCCTATGGCCCCGAAAACCTGACCGGCAACTATGCGATCATCGCCTTCCATTCGCCCTTTTGCTACGGCGTTGGCATCACGGTGATGGAGGTTATTCGAAATCGCGGCCAGGGCGGTCCCCGCATGGTCAAATCCATCTTGTCGGCCATGTTCCGCAATGCACTAATCCTTGGCATCGCGCTGGGTTTTGCAGTGAACCTGTCTGGTATTGGCATACCTGCGGTCGTGGACGAAGCCCTGGGCCTTGTGACCCGCGCCGCCCTGCCCGGGGCGCTGTTCGCGCTTGGCGGAGTGCTGGTGAAATACAAGCCCGAAGGCGACCTGCGCGCCATCGCCTTTGTTTGCGCGATATCACTGATGCTGCATCCCAGTCTTGTCTGGTTATTCGGCTCAACAGTTGGTCTGCCGCAGGACCTGTTCCGCTCGGGCGTGCTGACAGCAGCGATGGCGCCCGGTTTCAATGCTTACATCTTTGCCAATATGTACGGACGCGCAAAACGAGTCGCGGCCTCGTCCGTTCTGGTCGGAACCGGCGTCTCGATCCTGACAGTCTGGCTTTGGCTGACATTATTAGGATAGCGTGACGTCCCATGGATTGACTTTGCACCAGCCGGACACACCTAACTGAAAAGCCACAGGATACTCCTAAATGCCGCACGCCCTGATCGTCGCCCACGGCCAACCCTCGGACCCGGCCCCTGCTGAAGCGGCGCTAGCTTCCTATGCGGCAGAGGTCGATGCGTATTGCGATGGCGTCAGCGTTCAATCAGCTACACTTGCTGCGCCTGGAATGCTGGAGGCTCGTTTGGATGAACTGCCCGACGACACTGTCATCTATCCCCTTTTCATGGCCAAGGGGTGGTTCGTGACACGTGCGCTGCCCAAGCGTCTGGGTGATGGAAATATCCGAATTCTGGACCCGCTGGGCGTTGACTCTAAACTCCCCGCTTTGGCTGCGGGCGCGTTGCAGGATACGCTGTTGAGCAAGGGGTGGGACGCGGACAAAACCGATCTGGTTCTGGCTGCACACGGATCGGGTCGCAGCCGCAACCCATCAGCTGTCGCCATTGAATTTTCTAAGGAATTGGCCGGGTGCGTGACCTTCAAATCCATCCGCGTCGGGTTTGTGGAAGAGGCCCCGTCCATTGCTGAAGCCGCGACCGGGGCTGGCGATCAATCTCTGTGCCTGCCCTTCTTTGCTTGCACGGGCGGGCATGTTTTGGAGGACGTGCCACAGGAGCTAGAGCGAGCGCGGTTCAATGGGCACGTGATGCCGGTTGTCGGAGAGCTTCCCCCAATCAAACGCCATATTGCGAGAACTCTGACGCGTGCTTTTACGCAGGATTAGCCTAAATAACTGACCGCGTGGGATCAGATGTTATTGCGAACTGGCCGATTTCAACCCATAGGCCGCAAGCTCCGAGAACAGACAATGCCGCGACCGTCCCTGCCGCTTTGCCTCGTACAGCGCCTGATCGGCTGCATTCAGCAGCTCTGCCGCTTCCGGATTGCCGAACTGCGTGGACAAGGCCGTTCCGATGCTTGCCGAAATCCTACACGGGGCACCCTGAAACATCATGGGTTGGCATAGCCGACTGATCAGGCGTCCTGCTATGTCAGAGAGGACATTTTCGTCGACCAGACCTTTAAAAATTATTACAAACTCATCACCACCGACCCGAGCGACCGTGTCCTCATTTCGGGTCTCTTCCTCCATTATGCACGCAGCCTGTTGCAACACAAAGTCCCCCGCCGCATGGCCAAGGCGGTCGTTGACACTTTTGAAGAAGTCCAAGTCCAAATGCATAAGCGCAAAGGCGCAATTGCCCGAGATCAGGTGGCCAAGGACCACGTCCATCGCGCGGCGGTTTTTCAACCCGGTCAACATGTCTGTCACCGCCTGCTCTTCAGCGGCCAACATGGCCCCCTGCAGCCGCAGGTTCAGTGAGCGCGACGCCTCCATCGCGGCTGTTTTCGCCTCAACCAGATACAGCAGTTCAATCGACAGATCCGTGCCAGAGAAATCCGCGCTGGTCAGAGCATAGTCACGAACAGCGTCCAGGATAGAAATCCCGAAGGACAGGTTGATGATTGCCCCGCTCTCCTTTGGCAAAGGAGCGACCAGCCCCGTCAGCGCGGTCCGGGGTTCGTCGTGAAACTTCAGATGCACCTTGCCACCGGGCAGAGACAGCAGCGCGGAAATCGTTGTCACTGCTCGTGGTCTTACCAGTTCAAAAACGTCCAGAAAACCGCGACCCCGCATCGGATGGTCCGGGCGAAGCTTTTGCAGCGTTGGTCCCGCGTTTACGATCCTGCCTTTGTTGTCCACCATCACGAACATGGGGCACAACGTGTCCAAAAGAGCCGAGAGTTCAGAGGCTTGCATCATGACTTGCGCGCCCCAAGATCGAAATGACGCCCTTCGGCAAAGGCACTTTCCACGAGGACGATTGTGATGACTTCAGCCTCGCCCTGCGCCCCTTCATGCGACAGCATGGCCAATGCACCATAGTCATCCGCTATGGCCCGCAATACGCCCACCATCACGCTGGAATAGCCCGGCAGGCCAGAATAGCAGTGCAGACGATACTCTGCTGGTGACACCTCTTGCAGCTCCAGCATCGGCAGGCGCAGATCCGAAACCGCTAGTCGGGCACGGTCTGACAGGTCATCCAGTGAGTGCAAAAACTCGACATATGTCACACCGCCGAATCGAAGCAGTCGGCGCAAACCTTCCATATTCGGGTGCGACACCAAATAGGTTCCAAGATCTTCCAGTATCTCGGCCCGTGGGCGATTCAAGTCAGCACTTAGCGCGTCCAAAACCTGCGCGGTCATGGCGTCGTCATAAAGCAGCATTGCCTCAAACTCGGAAAAACCCAGGCCCGCGGCCTCGGTCACCCGCTGCCAGCAGGGTTGTCCATAGGTCGCGCAAACAAATGACTGTATTGCCCGATTGATCAGACCATGCATGAGATGCCCCAAATTGGTTACACCCCAATCTGCTCAGATAATCCTTAACAAATACCCAAAAAACACGATGCGTGGATGACTATCCGACAGAGTCTCAATCTGGAAGTTATTGTTGTTACATTAGAAATCCGTCGGCGCGCCACCCTCGTCCTTTCGGCGGGCAACAAAATCCTCCAGCTCTTCACGAATCCCGTCATCTATCGGCGGGGGCTCAAAGCTGGTTACGATTTCCTTGAACATGTGGTGGGCGCGCTCGGCCGTCCAGATACCACCTGCAACGTCCCAGCCTTCGTAATTTTTCCAATCGCTTAGGAACGGCTGATAGAACGCGGTCGTGTAGCG
Organism: Ruegeria sp. CDSC054; assembly: GCF_059610645.1. Lineage (NCBI taxonomy): Bacteria > Pseudomonadati > Pseudomonadota > Alphaproteobacteria > Rhodobacterales > Roseobacteraceae > Ruegeria > Ruegeria sp. CDSC054. The sequence continues at coordinate 24,351 of NZ_JBXWOA010000002.1, forward strand.
GTCCTGGGTGTGCTGAATACCAAAGAAATGGCCATCGTTCCCAACGGCCTTGATTGCATCCAGCGCGATTTCGTCCGGGCCTGTCGCTGTGATCTCGGGCTGCATGTATCGCTGGATTTGCTGCAGAATTTCGCAATCCATGATGAATTTTTCGGGGCTAGCAATCAGCCCGCCCTCAAGCCACCCGGCCGCGTGATACACCATGTTACTACCCGACTGCACCGCAGCCCAAAGCGAGTTCGATGTCTCCCACACCGATTGCCCATCCGGCACGTTTGCCGCACACACACCTGACGACCGCATGGGCAAGCCATAGTAGCGCGCCATTTGGCCGGTCATCTGGGTTGAGCGCATATATTCGGGCGTTCCAAACGCAGGTGCGCCAGATTTCATGTCAACGTTGGACGTGAACGTCCCGATAACACAGGGAATTCCGGGCCGGACATATTGGAACAGCGCAATTGCGCACAATGCCTCGGCCAGGGATTGCGCAACCGCGCCCGCCATCGTGACTGGCGCCATCGCACCAGCAAGTGTGAACGGCGTTACGACAATCGCCTGCCCGCGCCGCGCAAGACGCAGGCAGCCGTCAATCATCGGGTGGTCGTGTTTCAACGGTGAGGTCGAGTTGATGTTGGTATACATCCGCGGGGTCGCTTCGAACTCTTCATGGCTGTGACCCCCAGCGATCCGCACCATTTCCATCACGTCCTCGACCCGTTCTTTGCCCAGCGAATAGGCATGCATTGCCTTGTCGGTCAGCGTCAGCTTGTCATAGAGAACGTCCAGATGCCGAACGCTGGCGTGGATATCGACCGGCTCGACCGGGTAGCCCCCGGCAAAGTGGATACAGTTGAAATACTGTGTCAGCTTCAGCAGATTCCGGCACATCTCACGGTTACCGGCCACCTTGGTCCCGATCTCAAGATCCCAGTAGTTCGGCGGAGAGGAGACGTTCCCGAAAAGCAGGGTTTTGCCACCAACCTCAATCGTCTTGTCAGGATTCCGCGGAGTGATCGTGAACTTTGATGGCGCTTTGGCCACCATTTCCATCACAAAGTCACGACCCATACGAACGTTGTCGCCATTGATCGTACAGCCCGCCTCTTTCAGGATACCAAGCGCTTCTTCGTTGTAGAACTCGATCCCGATCTCTTCGAGGATGCGCATGGCCCCCTCGTGGATCGCTTCGATGCCAGCTTGATCCAACGGTTCGGTGGGTTTGTCGATGTTGATCGGCGGATTCCACGGCATTTGGTCGATCACCGCGCTGCCCCTGCGTGCCGCCGCACCTGCCCGTCCCCCTCCGCGCCGTTTGCGAGTCTCTGTGTCAGCCATTGGAACCCTCCGGAACTTGCTTTCATCAAGCAAGCCCAGAAGTCGGCCCAGTGGCCGCTCTATCTGCGACAAGGTTTGTCGGTTTTATTACTTGGGCAGTCGAATTCAGCCGAAGCTGGATCAGTTTTCAGCCAACCAGGCGGGAATGTGACCGATATCCGGCAGCACGACATCCGCCATCGGCGCAAGTGCCTCGGCCGGGGCCAGCCCGGTTAGTACCCCAATTGTGGTCATTCCCGCTGCACGCCCGGCCTGCAGATCATGCAGGCTGTCCCCCACCATCGCCACGCGTGACGGGTCGACACCAACATGGGTCGCAAAGGCAATCAATTGCCCGGGTCCGGGTTTGAACCCATGGCCGCTGTCGTAGCCAGCAACAAAATCGAAGTGGTCGCGAATCCCGACTGAGGCGAGATGTTGCAGCGCAGGCATCTCTCCGTCGTTCGTGGCTACACCCAGTTTTAGACCCGCCTGCCGCAAAGCATCGAGGAAGGGAACCAGAGGAACAGCCGGCGCCTGTGTCGCCGTCGCCGATTCCGTGTTCAGAATGTCGATCAGCTCATCGCTGGGCATATCCGGGAAATAGGGTGCAAGAGCTTCGGCGATCTCTTCGACGGTCCCCGCAATCACGATGCTGTCGTCAGCATATTCTTCCGAAACCGGATCAAATCCGATGGCCTGGCCCAGTTCAGCAGCCCGCTTTTGGTCGCCGTCTGACAGCTTTTCCAACACGCTGCGCCCGAAACCACCCCATGTGTTCGCAAAGTCAAACAGTGTTCCGTCCTTGTCGAACAAGATCGCATCGATGGGCATTACATGCTCCTGTCAGTGATTTGAATCAGGTCCAGTGAACGTCGCCACCGGACAAAACAGCCCGCGCCTGACCCGGCAGGTCATAGGGCACGGAATTGGCGTCACAAAAGGCGATCACCCACGAATCGTCAAGCATCAAGAATTCCAGAACCGAATTCAGGAACTCCGGCTCTGATGCGCGAACCCGCAGGTCCTCGGTGGATGCGCCCGTCGAGCCCAAAAAGATCGGTAGCAATTCGTCATTCCCGACCAGCCAGCCAAGGACGTTCAGGGCAAGCGTTTCGGCGGATTGGACGGTGATCGGCATAAAGAGGCCTCGGGTATGCACTTGGAAAGGGTTTGTTAACCAGACTCATAAACACTTTGGCAACGCATGCAATCAACGGTGATAGATATGTCCGTGCAGGGAACCATTCTTGTCCTCGACGGGACTTCGACCAATCGCATTATGCTAAAAGTTCAGCTGACGGCGGCGTGGTATCACGTGGTTCAGGCTGAAAAGCTGTTTGGGCTGGCCGGGTTGCTAAGTCGTACGCGCCCCGATCTGGTGCTGGTGGCACAAACGCTGCCCGATGGCTCGGCTGCGGACGTCAAAAGACTGGTGATGGCCCATCCGGAACTGGCCGATGTACCGGTCGTTGCAATCGCACCGCAGAACGACAAGGCGGCAAGGTTGCAGGCATTGGCGGATGGGTTGGACGACGTGTTGGCGGCCCCGTTCAAGGACACCCTGCTTCTGGCGCGAATTCGCAGCCTGCTGCGCGCGCGCGCTGACACGCAAGAGCTTCAGCTGGGCGACGGATCACATCCAGTCGGATTTGCAGAACCCGCGACCGTGCTGATTACGCCGTCGAAATCGGCCCATGTGGCCATACTGACTCAGAACAGCCGGATCGGGACATTGTGGAAAACCGCATTGTCCGAGAGATCACATCACAGCCTAAGCACACATGCAGCTTCGAACATGCGCGCCTTGTTGTCGGGTCCAGTACCGGATGCGATTCTGGTCGAAATAGGAACGACCGCCACGGGGCTGAATGCGTTGGCGGATCTGAAGTCACGGGGGGCAACTCGGCATACCGTATTGATCGCCGTCTTGGCCGATGAAAACGCGACAATGGCGAGCGAGGCGCTGGATCGTGGCGCTGACGCCGTTTGCATGGGGGGGTTCTACGTCGAAGAGGTTCAACTGCATCTGGACAACCAGATCGCGCGAAAGGCCCGAATGGACCAAATACGCGCCTCATTAAGGCGTGGGCTGGCCGAGTCGTGGGTCGATCCGCTGACCGGGTTGCACAACCGTCGCTATGCAATGAAAGCCATGGATCAGATGGCGCGACAGCCATCGCGATCTGGTCACGGTTTTGTTGTCATGCTGGCAGACCTGGATCATTTCAAAACCATCAACGACCGTTTTGGGCATGTCAGTGGCGACCAGGTTTTGACCGAGGCCGCAAAACGCATGAAGCGCACGGTTGGCGCGGCCGGTTTTGTCGCGCGCATCGGAGGGGAGGAGTTTATTATCGGCCTGCCCGACAGCTCTCAGGCGGGGGCGATGGATCTAGCAAAGACACTGCGTGACTGTATCAGCAAGGCACCGTTTTCGCTTCCCGATACCTCGGCCGCCGTGCCTGTCACCATCAGCATCGGCCTGACTGCACCGAACCCGCCCCTGCCCCTTGGTGACCCGGTGGAGCGGTTGCTGAAATCCGCCGATACTGCACTTTATGCAGCCAAGAAGGCAGGTCGCAATCAAGTAAGGATCAGGCAGAGCGCTGCCTGAGACCCTCAGTCCTTTTTCTTGTGGCCACGCGGGCCTCGTTTAACGACCTCTTCCAGCCGGTCGGCATAGACCAGACGCTCTTCATCACTCATGGCTTCAACCCGGGCCAACCACTCTTGCTGCAGCGCGTTCTGCAGGTCCGCCATGGACTGCGCTTGTTGGTCCAGCAGGACTTGAACCGCCGCAGCGTCAAAGGGGTTTGCCCGCAAAGCAGTGCTGAGTTGGGCAAAATCCTGGGATCGGTTGTGTGCACCCTTTTTGTGACGGTCGAAAAGCTCACCGCGCATCGCTTTGCGTTCTTCTTTTGGCAGCGCACGATACAGCGCCGAACCAAAACCTGGCGGAGATTTTGCATGATCCCCACCTTTGACCCGCAGTGCGGTTCCCAGGGCAACGCCGACGATCAGCAGGTTCAAGGCCAGCGAGATGACCAGTAGAACCGACATCCAGCGGTTTTTGGGTTTGGGGCTATCGCTCATTCGGCGTCCTCCAGAAAACTCGTATCCAGACTTAGGTCAGCGACCACGAAACTAACATCCTGCGCGTAGATGTAATTGGCGGGATCAGGCAGAAACGCCGGTGCTGAAAAGCCGATCCAAACGCCCGCCATACTGGCTGCAACCAAACCGCCCATTCCCTGCCAGCCGCCAAACCCGGCCAGCAGACGCGCCCACAGAGAGTTTGTCTTTGGCTCATCTGGCTTCAGGCGACCCAGCCGAACAGATTCCGCGTCGGTGAGAATGCGCACGGCCAGATCATCCGGCAACTCTTGCCGATCCTGCCGGGCTTGGGCGAACAACAGATCCAGATTGTCTTTGTCGTCAGTCATCGTCGTACCCCAATTCATCACGTCGCCCGGCCAGAATCGCCGCTAACGACCGTTTTCCTCGTGCCGTAAGGCTTTCCACCGCTTCCACCGAAATGCCCATGATCCCAGCGATTTCGGGGTTGGGCAATTCTTCAATATGCCGCAAAACAACAGCTTGTCGCTGACGTTCGGGCAGTTGTGACAGTGCAATTTGCAGCGCGTCGTTTCGGGCTGCGTCCTGTAGACGGTCGGCTGCACTGGCCATTTCATCTGCTGGCTCTGGCACATCCGCCAGCCGGTCCGGCGTTTTTTTTTTTCGGCGCAGATCAACACACAGATTTAGCGTCACGCGATAAAGCCATGTCGATACTTTGGCCTGACCGGGTACCCAATCGGGTGCCATCTGCCACAGGCGCATCATCGCATCTTGTGTCACATCTTCAGCCTCGGCGCGATTGCCCAGAAACCGAAGGGCCACTGATAGGCTGCGCGGCGCAAGCCGATCGGTGAGAACGCGCGCCGCCGCGGCATCGCCATCGGCAAACTGCCTGAGCAACACATCGTCGCCCAATTCGTCCGCGGCGTAATCCACGCCGCGAACGTATTGCGGAGCAGAGGTCAGGTCCTCCATCCTGCATCAGCTGTCGTCAGAGTCCGCTTTCCCATGTTTCTTGTGGCGCTTTCCCATTCTGTCTTTTGCATCGGCAAATTCCTCTTCCGAGATAGCGCCGTCCTCGTTCGCGTCGATCCGATCAAACATCTTGTCAGCACGGCGCGGCTTGGGCAACTCGTCCTCGCTCAGAAAACCGTCCTTGTTGGCATCGTTGCGTTCAAACATCTTCGTAACACGGTCGTTGGCCTTCTTTTGACCTGCTGCCTGCATCTCTTCGACGCTCAGTTGGCCGTCGCCATCGGTGTCGGCAATGGTGAAACGCTGATTCCGATGAGCCTGCATTTCTTCCTTGGTCACTTGCCCGTCACCGTTCGCATCGAGCTGTTGAAAGGTCACAGGTTCGCGATCTTTACCGCCTGCGGCGAAAACAGATGTGCCGGTGATTGCCACTGCGGACACAATGATTGCCGGAATGAATTTGGCGCTTTTCATAACGTTTTTCCCTTGTTTTCGCGGCGCCATTGCCGCTGCTTACATAGGTTCAAACGGGACAGGCATCCCATTCCGTCGCAGGAAGTGAAACTTTTTTGGAAACGACTTGGCGATGCAAAGCGACGCACCCCCTTTCCCGAAGCCACAAACAAGCGTTATATCCTCATCATTGGAACGCGCGAGTATCAACATGACAGATCAGACGATCGAAACCCACGATGTAGAAGACCGCCCGACAAAGCCGGCACTGGTCAAAGGGTTCCGTTGCCGTTGCCCAAATTGCGGCGAAGGCAAACTGCTGCACAGCTACCTCAAGGTTAACAACGAATGTTCGAATTGCGGACAAGAGCTGTTTCACCATCGCGCCGATGACGGGCCGGCCTATCTGACCATTCTTCTGGTAGGTCACCTGCTGGCACCGGCGCTTCACTTGTCTTATGTCCACTGGCGCCCTGAGCCCCTGACGATGTTCCTGGTTTTGGCAATTGGCTGTACTGCCCTGTCACTATTCCTGCTGCCACGATTGAAAGGGGCCGTTGTCGCCTATCAATGGGCTCGTCGCATGCACGGCTTTGGCCAGTCCGCGTGATCTTGGACCACAAGTTGAGCAACGGATGACGGTGGACAAAACAGCCATACGCGACGCGGCGACAGTCATTGTCCTACGGGATCGTCTGACCAATCCATCCATCCTGATGGGGCAACGCGGCGCAAAAGCCGCGTTCATGCCCAACAAGTTTGTCTTCCCAGGCGGCGCTGTCGATACATCTGATGCGGATGTTTCACTGTCAACTGATCTGCCTGCCGTGTGCTGTGATCGCCTTGCGGAACGGTCACAAGCCGGGCTGCAGAATGCCTTGGCGGCGGCTGCGATCCGAGAGCTTTGGGAAGAAACCGGACTGATTTTGGGCCAACCGGGCGATTGGACCGGTCCGCTGACCGAAGATTGGGCGACATTTGCGCAGATGGGATACCGCCCATCGGCACAAGCACTTCAGTTCGTCTTTCGTGCCGTCACCCCCCCTGGGCGACCCCGCCGGTTCGATGCACGCTTTTTCCTGGTAGACGCCACTGCAATCCAGGGCGATCTGGATGATTTCAGCCACGCCTCGGACGAGCTGTCACATCTGCAATGGGTGCCGCTGGACCGGGCGCGCGAATTCGACCTGCCGTTCATTACAGAAGTCGTGCTGGCCGAAATCGCTGCTCGGGTGACAGACCCAACGCCCCCTGAAACTGTTCCGTTCTTTCTGAACAGTCAGGAGGAAAGCCTTTTCCTCAAGCTTCGCGGTTATCCCATGCCAGAAGCAGACTGAGGGCCGGTGGCCCTCAGACACGTTATTTCATGCGGCTGATTACCGTGGTGACTTCGGGCTTTTTACCAATCTCGGTCTTTGCTGTTTGGCGAACGATCCGGCGTATTGCCTCTTCCAGTTTGTCATCGTCGCGCAGGGTTTTGGCATCGGCCCGCATCAGAAACTGATTCAGGTCTTCTTCCAGAACTTCAACCAATGCAGCCCGGGACGATCCAATCTCGGACAGACCCATCGTATCGCACCACGGCTCGCCCAGTGGTTCGTCCTCTTCGTCCAGAATGACCGTGACAGTGACGTGCCCGTTCAGCGCCATGCGAATCCGGTCACGCACCACCCCATCCAGGGCGCCAACTTTGACCGTGCCGTCCAGATAGGTCCGTCCGGTTTCGACATAGTCGACAACCCGCGGCGCATTCCCTGTCAGATCCAGCATGGTGCCGTTTACGGCCAGAATACCGGTACGCCCACCAGCTTCGGCCAGTTTGGCATGCTCGCGCAGGTGGCGATGTTCACCGTGCATCGGAATGATCATCTGCGGATCGATCAGCCCATGTACTTTCTCAAGATCCGGACGGTTGGCGTGGCCGGACACGTGATACAGGCCCGCACTGTCATCGACCACATCTACGCCCTTTTCACTGAGCTGGTTCATGATGAAAATCACGCCGCGCTCGTTGCCGGGGATGGTTTTGGAGGAGAAGAGAAACAGGTCGCCCTCTTTCAGTTCCAAACCGCGGTATTTGCCCCGCGCAAGTTGCGCGCTGGCCGCGCGGCGTTCACCCTGGCTGCCGGTGACGATCAGCATCAGGTTCTGGCGTGGCATGTCCACAGCCTCTTCGGCGCTGACGACGCGTGGAAAGCTGGTCAGAATGCCCGTTTCGGTCGCGGCTTCAATCATCCGGCGCATCGCGCGACCCAGCAGAACGACCGAGCGCCCCGCCCGTTCACCCGCCTCGGCCAGTGTTTTCACACGTGCGACATTCGACGCAAATGTGGTGGCAACAACCATGCCGCTGGCTTCCTCAACCAGCCTGGTGATCTCGGGGCCGACCTCGGATTCCGAACGACCCGCATGGGGGGAAAACACGTTCGTACTGTCACACACCAGCGCTTTAACGCCAGACTTGGCAACCTCAGCCCAGAGATTAGGGTCAAAAGGTTCACCCACGATCGGATTTTCATCCAGCTTGAAGTCGCCGGTATGTACGATCCGCCCCTCTGGCGTGTCGATCACCAGGGCAGCGCTTTCGGGGATCGAATGCGAGACCGGCAGGAAACCCACCTTGAACGGACCAACGGAAATCTGTTCGGGCCAGGCCGATGCAGTATGCACGGCATCCTCGGGGTGTCCGTGCTCTTCCATCTTGCGGCGCGCGATGTTGGCAGTGAAGGCGCGTGCGTAGACAGGCGCACCCAGCGCCTCATAGCAATGCGCTACAGCGCCCACGTGGTCCTCGTGTGCGTGGGTGACGAACACGGCTTCTAGCCGGTCGGCACGTTCGCGCAGCCAAGAAATGTCGGCATGGATCAGGTCAACGCCCGGGGTGGTGTCCATGTCCGGAAATGTCACGCCCAGATCCACAAGGATCAGCCGTTCCTGACCGGGTTTGCCATAGCCGTAGACATAGGCGTTCATGCCAATTTCGCCGGCACCGCCCAGCGGCAGGTAGATCAATCTTTCGCTGCTCATGTCGAGCCATTGTCCTTGTTATAGCGATGTATCACGGTAAGTCCGTGCATCGTCAGATCATCTTCGATTGCGTCAAACCCCACGTCCGCCTGATCGAACAGCGGCGCGAGCCCACCAGTTCCAACGACTTTCATCGGCATTCCATATTCCGCCTTGATCCGGGAAATCAGCCCCTCGATCAATCCGGAATAGCCCCAATACACGCCGGATTGGATACAGCCAACCGTATTCGTGCCAATCACATTTTCAGGGCGGGTGATATCGATATGCGGCAGGGCAGCCGCGCCCTGGTGCAACGCCTCGAGGCTGAGGTTTACGCCCGGCGCAATGATCCCGCCGACATAGGCCCCATCCGCCGCAACCACATCAAAGTTCGTCGCCGTGCCAAAATCTACAACAACCACGTTGCCGCCATGCCGGTCAAACGCAGCCACCGCGTTGGCCAGACGATCCGGGCCGGGCACTGTCCCCTCGTCAACACGCGGATTCATCGGCAACAGGCAATCGGGTTTGCCCACGACAAGCGGCCGACACCCAAAGAACCGATCAGCAAAGACCCGCAGGTTGAACACAACGCGCGGCACGGTCGAGGCGATGATCACATCAGTGATTTCAGCCTCGATCCCATAATGTTTCACCAGCGTCGAATACCACGTGAAGTAAGCATCGGCCGTGCGCGCGTGGTGGGTCGATGTGCGCAGGGTGCACAGAAACCTTTCACCGTCCCAGATTGAGAACACAGTGTTCGTGTTGCCGCAATCAATTGCCAGAAGCATCTGAGCCTCCTTCAGAAAAACACATCCGCCGCCGGAATACTGACGCGGCCTTTGGCGGTGTTTAGGACAAGGTTGCCCCCTGCGTCCACCGTTTCAAAGGTTCCAACCGTTTCCGACGCTGCGGTACGGGCGGTGATGACCTCACCCAACTTGGCAGCCCGGGCCAACCACGCGGTCCGGATCGGTTCAAACCCGTAAGTCACGAATTGACTCTCGTATCCGGCATAGGCGACAGCAAGTTCTGTCAGGAAATCCTCGGGCGTTACGTTGCCTCCAGCTTCGGACAATAGGGAAACCGGTCGGACGGCGCCGGGTTCTACTTGATCTGCTCCGGGTGCCTCTGACAGGTTCACGCCGATGCCTATGGACAAGTGCGAGACGCCGCGCCCCTGCCCTGTACTTTCCAACAGGATACCCGCCAGTTTGCCGCCGTTCAGCAATACATCGTTGGGCCATTTGAGCGACAAGCCCGTCGCCCGTCCGGTCACTGCAACGCAGGCGTCAAACAGCGCCAGCGCAGCCACAAAGCTGCGCAATGCGGCCTGTTCCGGATTTCCCTGTGGCCGCATCAAAAGGGTCGCGGCCAGATTCCCCTTGGGATTGGCCCACGCCCGACCCCGCCGCCCACGCGCCGCCGTCTGGTGATGCGCCATGATCCAAACCGGACCGGTCGTGGTCGGGGCCATGCGGGTGGCCTCGTTCAATGTGCTGTCGACCTCTTGCAGCACGTGCAGGCCGTATCCCTGTGGCCAGTCTGTCATGTCAAAAAGGCCCGATCCGCTGACCGAGCCCCCAAGTTTGATTTGTTACGATGATCAATTGACAAGAGTGGCCGCCGCAGCTGCCGCCGCGCCTTCAATACCGAACTGATAGAACACACCCACCAGCATCAAAGCGGCAGAGCCCATTAGAGCAACCCACAGAACCGGCGCAGAATGCGTTTCGATCGGGTCGTCGTTTTCAGCTCCGAAATACATGTAGAACACGATCCGCAGATAATAAAACGCGCCGATGACCGAGGCGATGGCTGAGGCGATCACCAGCCCGGTCAGGCCCGCGCTTACGCCAGCCTGCCAGACACCGAATTTGGCGAAAAAGCCCAGCATTGGTGGGACGCCCGCCAGGCTGAACATCAGGATCAGCACCGCCAGCGCCTTGCCCGGTTCGCGTTTGGAATATTGGCGCAGGGCGTCGATGTCCGTGACCGGTTTGCCGTCCCGCTCCATCATCAGAATGAAAGCGAATGTGCCGATATTCATCGTCACATAGATGGCCAGATACATCAGCATAGCCTTGATGCCCAACTCGGTCCCCGCAGCCAGTCCGATCAGCGCATAGCCCATATGGGCAATCGACGAGAACGCCATCAGCCGCTTGATGTCACGCTGGCCAATCGCTGCAACCGCACCCAGCAGCATCGACAGAACAGAAAGCAAGACAATCACCTGTTGCCAGTCCTTGATCACGCCTCCAAAAGCGTCGTGCATCACGCGTGCGAACAGAGCCATGGCAGCCACTTTCGGCGCTGTGGCAAAGAATGCGGTGATTGGCGTGGGCGAGCCTTCGTACACATCCGGCGTCCACATGTGGAATGGCACGGCGGACACTTTGAACGCCAGTCCTGAGATCAGGAACACCAGACCAAACAGCAGGCCAACCGAAATCTCACCATCCTGAACCGTTTGGATGATACCCGAGAACAGCGTGGTGCCTGTAAACCCATAAACCAGCGAGGCACCGTACAGCAGCAAACCCGAACTCAGCGCACCAAGCACGAAGTACTTCAAACCGGCCTCGGTCGATTTGGCACTGTCCCGGCGCAGCGCGGCCACGACGTACAGCGACAGTGACTGCAGCTCCAGCCCCATGTACAGCGACATCAGATCGCCAGCACTGACCATCATCATCATGCCGACAGCGGCCAGCGCAACCAACAGAGGGAATTCGAACCGCAGCAGATCCCGACGCGCCATATATTCCTGACTCATCACCAGAATGGCAGCTGCTGATAGCAGGATCGCCACTTTTGAGAACCTTGCAAACCCGTCATCGACAAACATGCCGTTGAACGCGACATTGGTGCCATCGCCGTTGGTCGCGATCCAAATCGCCAGCAGCGCCATCAACCCAGCGGTTGTCCAGACCAGCAAAGGTGCCAGCCCGTCTTTCGTCGTGTAGACAGCCGCCAACAGCGCCGCCATCGCATATACGGCCAGAACAATCTCTGGCAGGATTATCGTCAGATCAGCCTGGATCATGTCTCCAAAGCCCCCTTAATGCGATGCGGCTGACTGGGTCGCGGCCTCAGCCGCGGCCAGAGCCATGTCATAGTTCGAAATCAGCGCGGCGGTCGAGTTGCCGATCACATCGGTCACCAGCGACGGGTAGACGCCCAGCAGGATGGTCATCACGATCAGCGGCGCAAAGATCAGCCGCTCGCGCGAGCTCATATCCGTCATCGCCTTGAGGCTTTCCTTGATCAAATCGCCAAAGACCACTCGGCGATACAGCCATAGCGCATAAGCTGCCGAGAAGATCACGCCAGAAGCCGCCACAGCCGTCACCCATGTGTTGACCTGGAAGGTGCCCATCAGTGTCAGGAATTCTCCGATGAATCCACTGGTGCCCGGCAGACCTACATTGGCCATGGTGAACAACATGAAGACCAGCGCATAGGCCGGCATGCGAATGACCAAACCACCGTAAGCCTCGATGTCGCGAGTATGCATACGGTCATAGATCACTCCAACACACAGGAAGAGCGCAGCCGAGATGAATCCGTGGCTGAGCATCTGGAAGATCGCACCGTCAATGCCCTGCTGGTTCGCAGCAAAGATGCCCATGGTCACAAAGCCCATATGCGCGACCGAAGAATACGCGATCAGCTTTTTCATGTCTTCCTGCACCAGCGCCACCAGCGAGGTGTAGACAACGGCAATCGCTGACATCCACAACACCAGATCAGTCATCACTGCCGAACCCACCGGGAACATCGGCAGGCTGAACCGCAAGAAGCCATAGCCGCCCATCTTCAACAGGATCGCCGCAAGAACGACCGACCCGGCGGTCGGCGCCTGAACGTGCGCATCCGGCAGCCAGGTGTGTACCGGCCACATTGGCATCTTCACCGCGAAGGATGCAAAGAACGCCAGGAACATCAGTGTCTGCATTCCGCCGACAACATAGATGCCCAGCACGCTGAACCCTTCGGACGAGAAGTGATGGCTCATCAGTGCTTCGATATCGGTAGTGCCCGCGTCCGCATACATCGCGACCATCGCCACCAGCATCAGCACCGATCCAAGGAAGGTATAGAGGAAGAACTTGAAGCTGGCGTAGATGCGTTCTTTGCCGCCCCAGATGCCGATGATCAGGAACATCGGGATCAGACCTGCCTCAAAAAACAGATAGAACAGGACCAGATCCAGCGCCATGAAGACGCCCAGCATCAGCGTCTCCAGAAGCAGGAAGGCGATCATGTATTCCTTGACGCGGTCCGTGACGTGCCAGCTGGCCAGAATGGTCAGGGGCATGATGAAGGTGGTCAACAAGACAAACAGAACGCTGATTCCGTCCACGCCCATCTTGTATTTCAGACCCAGCAGCCATTCGCCTTCTTCCACCATCTGGAAGCCGGTGTTGGACGGATCAAACCCCGTATAGATGCCGATCGAGACCAGGAACGTCACCGTGGTTGCCACCAGTGCGACCCATTTGGCATTGCGCTGTGCGGCCGCGTCCTCGCCATGCAGGAACAGGGCCAGAATGCCTGCTGCCACGGCGGGGATGAAGGTAACGATGGAGAGGATATTATCCATTAGTGTGCGCCTCCGCCGATCGAAATCCAAGTGACAAGGGCAGCGATACCCAGAACCATCCAGAAGGCGTAAGTAAAGATGTAGCCCGTCTGCGCCTTGCCAGCGAGGCGGGTAAAGAAGGGTACAACACCCATGGCCACGCCGTTGAGGAAACCGTCAATGGTGTTGCCATCACCCCGTTTCCACAGGAACCGGCCGAGCGCGATGGTGGGTTTGACGAAGACCGCATCGTAGATTTCGTCAAAGTACCACTTGTTCAGAAGGAACAGGTACAGAGGACGCTGGTTTGCGGCTAGACGTGCTGGAAGGTTGCCACGGTGAAGGCGAACTTCGAACCCACCGAAGTAAACTTTTCCATCGCTTATGTAGAAAAGCCAGGCGACCACAAAACCGAGCAGCATCGCAACAAAAGGCGAAACCTTCACCCATTTCGGAGCCGCATGCGCATCGTCCAGAACATGGTTGTCAGGCGCAATATACAGAGCGCCCTCGCCCGGCTCACCCGCGAAGACATAATGGTGGTCGTCGCCGTGAGCCGCTTTTTCTTCGTGTCCGGCGTCATCACCATGGCTTTCATCCGCGTGCGCCTCATCCGTATGCGTATCGTCACCATGGGTTGTATCGGTTGTACCGTGATCACTGGCCTCGGCATGCTCGGACGCCTCTGCCACCGGTATACCGTAGAACTTGCCGACTTTGTCTGTGTGACCAAAGAAGTTGCCATACCAGATCATCCCGGCAAACACCGCACCTAAGGACAGAACACCCAGCGGAACCAGCATGGTCATCGGGCTTTCATGCGCGTGCTCATGCGTATGCTTGTCGCCACGTTCTTCGCCATAAAAGGTCAGGAAAATCAGCCGCCAGCTGTAGAATGACGTGAACGCCGCCGCGATCACCAGCATCCAGAAGGCATATCCGGTGCCGCCGGCAAAAGCGCTTTCGATGATGGCATCCTTGGACAGGAACCCGGCGAACCCAATTTGGGTCAGCGGGATGCCCACGCCTGTAATCGCAAGGGTGCCGATCATCATCGCCCAGAATGTATAGGGGATCTTCTTCCGCAGGCCGCCGTATTCGGTCATTTCCTGCTCGTGATGCATCGCGTGGATCACCGAACCTGCGCCAAGGAACAACAGCGCCTTGAAGAATGCGTGCGTCAGCAAGTGGAACATCGCTGCCGAGTACATACCAACACCCGCGGCCACGAACATGTAGCCCAACTGAGAACAGGTCGAATAGGCAATGACGCGCTTGATGTCGGTCTGAACCAGGCCAACGGTCGCGGCGAAAAACGCGGTCGAGGCCCCAAGGAAGGTGATGAACCCGGTGGCACCCGGCGCAAATTCCATTAATGGCGACATCCGGCAGATCAGGAACACACCCGCCGTCACCATGGTTGCAGCGTGGATCAGCGCCGAAACAGGCGTCGGGCCTTCCATCGCGTCTGGCAACCAGGTGTGCAGGATCAGCTGCGCCGATTTCCCCATCGCGCCGATGAACAGCAGGACGCAGATCACCTCGATTGCGGTCCACTCACCCCACAGGAAGTGCAACTTCTCTTCGGCCAGCGCAGGGGCCGAGGCAAAAATGTCCGAAAAATTGATGCTGTCCGTCAGGAAGAACAACGCGAAGATGCCCAGAGCAAAGCCAAAGTCGCCAACCCGGTTTACGATGAATGCTTTCATCGCCGCCGCATTGGCCGTGGGCTTGCGATAATAGAACCCGATCAGCAGGTACGAGGCTACACCCACACCTTCCCAACCAAAGAACATCTGAACCAGATTGTCGGCTGTCACCAGCATCAGCATGGCGAAGGTGAAGAACGACAGATAGGCAAAGAAGCGCGGCTTATAGCTCTCGCCCTCGCGCCACTGTGGATCGTGATCCATGTAGCCGAAGGAATAGAGGTGCACGAGCGCCGAAACCGTCGTCACCACGATCAGCATGATCGCGGTCAGACGATCCAGTCGAACGGCCCAGCTTGTCGACAGCGAACCGCTTTCGATCCAGCGCATGATCTCGATCTGCTGGGTCACACCGTCAAACGAGAAGAACACGATCCACGACAGCAGACAAGCCAGAAACAGCAGGCCAGTGGCGGTCCACATGGCGGCTTTCTCGCCAATGAACTTCCAGCCGAACCCGCAGAGCAGCGCGCCCACCAGCGGGGCAAAGAGGATGGTGGTTTCCATATTCTCTTACCCCTTCATCATATTGACGTCTTCAACCGCGATGGTGCCACGGTTGCGGAAGAAGCAGACCAGAATGGCCAGCCCGATCGCCGCCTCGGCCGCCGCCACGGTCAGCACGAACAGCGTAAACACTTGCCCGACCAGATCGCCGAGGAAGCTGGAAAACGCCACAAGGTTGATATTCACCGCCAGCAGCATCAGTTCGATGCTCATCAACAGGATGATGACGTTCTTGCGGTTCAGGAAGAGACCGAAGATGCCGATGACGAACAGCGTCGCCGCGACCGTGAGATAGTGTTCAAGTCCGATCATCGTCTTAAAGCCCCTGCCCCGGTTTCACGTCCTTCAACTCCATCGCCTTGGCCGGGTCGCGCATCATCTGGCCGACGATGTCCTGACGCTTGATGTCCTGACGGTGGCGCAGAGTCAGAACGATGGCGCCGATCATGGCCACCAGCAGGATCAGGCCCGCCAGTTGGAACAGAAGGAAGTATTGATCATAAAGGATAACACCTAAGGCCTCGGTGTTGTGCCGGTCCACCGGGATCGGCTGTGCCAGATTGGCCGCTGCACCCTGCGCGCTGTCCCATGCCCCAAAGGCCATGACGAACTGCATCAGGATGACCAGACCGATCAGCAGGGCCAGCGGCATGTAACGCGCCATCTCAGCCTTGAGCTCGGCAAAGTCCACGTCCAGCATCATCACCACGAACAGGAACAGCACCGCGACCGCGCCGACATAGACGATGATCAGCAGCATCGCTACGAACTCGGCACCCAGCAACACAAACAGCCCCGCCGAAGACAGGAAGGACAGGATCAGCCACAGCACCGAATGCACCGGCTGACGGCTGATCACCGTAAACAGCCCGCCGGTGATGGCGCTGATGGCAAACAGGTAGAAGGCAAAGACGGTCATTGATCCTCATCCTCGTTGTCGCCCAGGACCTCTTGCGCCAATTCCAGCGCGCGGGTCATGGCCGGGATGCCGGCAAAGACCGACATCTGACCGATCGTTTCCACGATCTCTTGTTTCTTGGCACCGGCCTCCAGCGCATGGCGCACGGTCTGACGCACCGCCGCATCCGCCTGCGCGCCCTGACAAGTCAGTCCGGCCAGCGTCAGCAGCAGGCGGGTCTTGGCATCCAGTCCGTCCTTGTTGACGGTGTTGCCGAACATCATTTCCATGACCTCTTTGGGCATGGTCGGCCACAGCGCCTCGAACCCCTTGGGCGAGAAATTCTCCATCGCCGGGTTCATCGCCTTGGCCATGTCCTGCGCCTGCTTCATCATCAGGTCGAACGGATTTTGGGGCGTGTCACTCATCTGTACGGCGCGTCCATTTCCAGATTGCGGGCAATCTCGGCTTCCCAGCGTTCGCCGTTATCGAGCAGTTTTTCCTTGTCGTAGAACAGCTCTTCGCGGGTTTCTGTCGCGAATTCAAAGTTCGGACCTTCGACAATGGCATCGACCGGACAGGCCTCTTGGCAGAAACCGCAATAGATGCACTTGGTCATGTCGATGTCATAGCGCGTGGTGCGGCGGCTGCCGTCTTCGCGCGGTTCGGCGTCGATGGTGATGGCTTGTGCCGGGCAAATCGCTTCACACAGCTTGCAGGCGATGCAGCGTTCCTCGCCGTTCGGGTAACGTCTCAGGGCATGCTCACCACGAAAGCGTGGGGAGAGAGGGCCTTTTTCGTGCGGGTAATTGATGGTGGCCTTTGGGGCGAAGAAGTACTTCAACCCCAGTTTCATGCCGACCCAGAAGTCTTGCAGAAGGAAGTATTTGGCGGCACGAGTGTAATCGATTTGGGTCATGGCTTAGGAATCCTTCTCGCAGCGTCCAATTGTGTCTTCTGCAATCGCCGACATCTGATCCACGATATCTGGCGTATCAGGATCGAGCGCTAATGTGCGACGGTCAAACTCTCTCATACGCGCGCATTCCGACATATTTG
This sequence comes from Ruegeria sp. CDSC054, assembly GCF_059610645.1. Classification (NCBI taxonomy): domain Bacteria; kingdom Pseudomonadati; phylum Pseudomonadota; class Alphaproteobacteria; order Rhodobacterales; family Roseobacteraceae; genus Ruegeria; species Ruegeria sp. CDSC054. The sequence goes on from NZ_JBXWOA010000002.1 coordinate 41,950, forward strand.
TCGCGCTCAACAACTGATCCACCTTCATATCGCTCGGAAAATCACCGTTTTCGATTCCCCAATTGACGAACTCTTCCAAGTGAGCACGGTCTTCCTGTGTGATCCAAAGGCAATCAACCAGATCCAACAAAGCGATAGATTTGTTGCGCATCCCCTCTGAAATCGGATCACCATTGGCTAGGTGGCTCCGATAAACCGCCATGTCGCCAACCTGGATCGCGTTAACAAGGGCACCTATGGCAAACTTATCGAAGGCAGAATGCTGGTCCACATCAACCCTCGGGTCCAACCCACCTGTGTTATTTGCGAGAATGCCTAGAACCTTATCGTCGATAGCAGATACAGCGTCAATTTCGGATCCGCAGAACCCGCGTGCCAAATCAAGCATGTTCCGCTGCTCCAATGGCTCCGCTTTATCAGCCGAGACAGGACTGCTTCCAGCAGCCACCGTGCAAGCCACCAACAGATTTAGAAGACTTATCCTCATCCCCCTACGCTCCAACGGGCAAACGCGCCCCAGAACCAGTCGAACCTCGCCGCGAAGGCCACAAAGACCACCCAGGCCAGCGAGAAGGGCAGGAAGACTTTCCAGCCCAACCGCATCAGCTGGTCATAGCGGTAGCGGGGCGTGATAGCCTTGACCATCGCGAAGAGGAAGAAGAAGAACGCCATCTTGGCGACCATCCACAGCACTCCGTCGGGCAGGCCCGGGATCGGTGACAGCCAGCCGCCGAAGAACAGTAGCGTGGTCAGGGCGCACATCAGGAAGATTGCAATATACTCACCGGCCATGAACAGCAGGAAGGGCGTGGCCGAGTATTCGACCTGATAACCGGCGACCAATTCCGATTCCGCCTCGGGCAGGTCGAACGGAGGCCGGTTGGTTTCCGCTAGCGCCGAGATGAAGAACAGGAAGACCATCGGGAAATGCGGTAACCAGTACCAGCTGAAGAAACCGAACCGGCCGTCCTGCGCTTCGACAATGTGGCCGAAGTTCATGGAACCGGTTGAGATGATAACACCGATGATAATCAGGCCAATGGAAACTTCATAGGAAATCATCTGAGCCGCAGAGCGCAATGATCCAAGGAACGGGTACTTTGAGTTCGACGCCCAACCGCCCATAATCACGCCATAAACTTCCAGTGAGGACACGGCAAAGACATACAGGATTGCGACATTGATATCCGACAGCACCCAGCCATCATTGAACGGGATCACGGCCCAGGCGATCATCGCCAATACGAATGAGGTCAGCGGTGCGAGGATGAACACAGTGCGGTCGGCCCCGGCGGGTATGACCACCTCTTTTACCACGTACTTCAGGGCGTCAGCCACCGATTGCAGCAGTCCATAGACGCCAACCACGTTGGGGCCGCGGCGCATTTGGACGGCGGCCCAGATCTTGCGGTCGCCGTAAACAAGGAACAACAGCGAAATCATCACGAAGGCAACAACTGCAAGCACTTGCGCCAGAATGATGATGGCTATTCCGCCTGGGGTGTTAAAGAAATCAGCCATTGGTCCTCACACCGTGGGTATTCAATTTTTCGCGGGTGATGATCAGGCCAAGTGCCTGCGCATCTTGCGGTTGGGTCGGCGCATAGGTGTAAACAGCATCCGCAGCCATCGCGCTACCTTTTTCATTGCGTTTCATGCGCAGTTCCCTGGTGCCCACACCGCAAGCGATGTTGGCTTCTGAAAGCGATATGAAACGGGTCTGGTTCATTCTGCCGCAATCTTCCCGGTATTCCGAGACTGCGCCTGAGCAGAAAGCTCGGCCATCAACTGCGACGCCCGTGCAATCGGGTTGGTCAGATAAAAATCCCTGATCACATTGCGGAACGTTGCCTGACCCAGAGGGCCAGCATCCAACGGCTGGACCTCATTCTCGATCACGTGGTCGATTTGGGCCAGATGCGGCACGGCTTCGATCAACGCTGTGCGCAGTTGCGCCAGCGAGTCGAAAGGCAACGTAGCGCCCAGTTCTGCCGACAAAGCCCGCAAAATGGCCCAATTCTCTTTCGCCTCACCCGGGGCGAACCCGGCACGCATCGCCAGCTGCGGGCGGCCTTCAGTGTTCACGAACAGGCCGTTTTCCTCGGTATACGCGGCACCAGGAAGGATCACATCGGCACGGTGCGCGCCACGATCACCATGGCTGCCCTGATAGATCACAAAGGCACCTTCGCCGATTTCAACTTCATCCGCGCCGAGGTTGTAGATCACGTCAGCCGCACTAACCGCATCCATGCCGCCTTCGTTGGTGGCATCCACATCCATCGCCCCCACGCGAGACGCAGCGCTGTGCAGGATCAGCAATCCACTTTCGGTATTGGCTGCAATCGTTTGCGCGGCGGCCAGCACAGCTGCGCCGTCAGCCTCAAGCAGCGCACCCTGCCCGACGATGACCAGCGAGGCTTTGTCCTTGATCTCATCATCGCCGCCCATCTCGACGACCTTTTGCAACGCCGCGCGGTCGTCGCCTATATGGTGGTACGCGTAGGTCAGATCGACCGCAGGCCCAACCAAGGCCACCTCGGTCCCATGTACCCAAGCCTTGCGGATACGCGCGTTCAGAACCGGAGCTTCGTCACGCGGGTTCGTTCCGATCAGCAGAATTCGCTCGGCTGTGTCAATATCCTCGATCGCGGCCGTCCCGGCATAGGCACCGCGATTTCCCGCAGGCAGCTTGGCCCCATCGGTTCGGCATTCAACAACACCGCCCTGCCCTTCGATCAATTGCTTCAGCGCGAACGCGGCCTCGACCGGAGCGAGATCACCAACGATACCTGCAGGTTTTTCCGCCCCTTTCAGCGCTTCGGCAGCTTTGGTCAGCGCCTCGGGCCACGAGGCCGGGCGTAGCTTGCCGTTTTCGCGCACGTAGGGTTTGTCCAGACGCTGACGACGCAGGCCATCCCAGACGAATCGAGTCTTGTCGCTGATCCATTCTTCGTTCACGCCGTCATGGTTGCGCGGCAGAAAGCGCATGACTTCGCGCCCTTTGGTATCGACACGAACGTTCGAGCCCAGGGCATCCATGACGTCGATGCTCTCGGTCTTGGTCAGTTCCCACGGGCGCGCTGTGAAGGCATACGGCTTCGAGGTCAGAGCTCCAACTGGGCACAGGTCGATGATATTGCCCTGCAAGTTCGAATTCAGCGTCTCGTTCAGATAGGACGTGATCTCGGCATCTTCGCCACGCCCGGTCTGACCCATCTGTGTGATCCCGGCGACCTCGGACGTAAAGCGCACGCAACGGGTGCAGCTGATGCAGCGGGTCATCGCGGTTCCGACCAGCGGCCCCAGATCCAGATCGTCCACGGCGCGCTTGGCTTCCTTGAAGCGTGAGCCCGAAACACCATACGCCATCGCCTGATCCTGCAGGTCACACTCCCCACCCTGATCACAGATCGGGCAGTCCAGCGGGTGGTTGATAAGCAGGAACTCCATCACCCCTTCGCGCGCTTTCTTGACCATGGGCGAGTTCGTCTTGACCTCTGGCGGCTGACCTTCTGGTCCCGGGCGCAGATCGCGCACCTGCATTGCACACGACGCCGCAGGTTTGGGCGGGCCGCCGACAACTTCGACCAGACACATCCGGCAATTCCCGGCGATCGACAGACGCTCGTGATAGCAAAAGCGCGGCACCTCGACCCCGGCCTGCTCACAGGCCTGGATCAGCGTCATCGCACCATCGACTTCGATTTCCTGCCCGTCGATATTCACTTTGCGGAGGTCAGACATGGTCTAGTTCGCCCTCAAATACACGCCAATGGCGCTGTTTCTTTCAATCTCTGACTGCCCCAGCGTGCAGAAAGACTTGGGATTGTCATAAGACACACCGTTCGCGGCCAGATACGTCTCGCCTTTGGCACGCATCCGGTCCTTTTCGGCATCCGATTCCACGTAGGCGCGGATTTCGCCGTCCGAATACCCCAGACTGTTCGCTTTGGACTTGAGCCCCCACATGACGCCAATCGCCTTCAGCCTGCGCCCGCTGATCGACGGGCAGTAATCCGAAATCTCGTTTGCGATAGCGATGTAATAGAGTTCGTCGTCAATCTCTTTGACTTCGCGCAAGGGCGGCTTTGCCGCGACCGCAGCCGGAATAGCCAGAACAGACAACACAATAAGCAGTTTCACACCAGACATGACAAATCCTTTCGTCTTGGACAGGCCAAAACGATCCAGGACTGGCGCGCTATTCAATAACACGCCCTGCGTCACGCTCTGATATGCGAAAAACCGGTTCATGGTCGCTGGCAGGTTCCTGCAAAGGTCAATTTATTGTCGGTGATGCGCAAATTCTGCGGTTCGGTGTCGGGTCCGACTTTCCAGTTAATTTTAGAAGTCCCAAAGGCGTCGATACAGAATTTGGTTCCTTCGTGCCGTCCCGCTTCGCGCGCGCCATCCAAAGACGCGGACACGCCGTTCACCACAACCGTAAAATCCGTCGGAGCGTTCTTTTTGTCGACGGCTTTCGCTTTGGCCCGGAAGGCCTTGCCATCAAAGAGGATTCGGTCACTGGACGACGTGCCGCAGGCCGAGACAAAAACTGCAGCACCCAAGGCGGCGGTCAGTACCACACGTCCCATCCTGAAGCCTGTTCCAGTCAACGAATAAGTACCTTTCTTTTCCATTAGAACGCCGCCACCAATGCCATGAAGCCCATCACAACCATGCAGGCCCATCCGACAACGTAGGATACTGACCGAACGCCGCTGTGCGGTTGTCCAATGCCACGCATGTGAATAACCAACATGACGATGCGCGCAATCAGAGCAACCGATGCCAATAGGTTCACCCAGAACGGGCTAACCCCAAGCAACATGGCCGCGACCGTGACAGCGACATAGGCCGGCAGCGTCTCAGTCCCGTTCAGATAAGCCCGGTTCAGGCGATACGCCTTGTCGGAATAGTCCTGTTCAGGCGTCGCCCCGGGGGCCAAGCCCTTGCCCTGTTTGGCCAGCGCTGAAAAAGGCGCAAGCGCCAGAATTATCAACGTAAAGACCACGAGGGATGCGATTGCATGTGAATACTCAGCAAAAGTTTCCATTAGTTCAACTCCCTGATCTCAACGTGGTTTGGGTTTGATCCAAAATCCCGCAACCTAATCACTCCGCCGCCATCGCGCCCATACGGCCCGATTTCTGGGCCTTGATGCGATCCTCGATTTCCTCACGGAAGTTGCGGATCAGGCCCTGGATCGGCCAGGCCGCCGCATCGCCCAAAGCACAGATCGTGTGGCCCTCGACCTGCTTAGTCACGTCAAACAACATGTCGATCTCTTCCAGTTCGGCCTCACCCCGCACCAGACGGTCCATCACACGCATCATCCAGCCGGTGCCTTCGCGGCAAGGGGTACACTGACCACAGCTTTCATGTTTGTAGAACTTCGACAAACGCCAGATCGCTTTGATGATGTCCGTGGATTTGTCCATCACGATCACAGCCGCCGTCCCAAGACCGGACCCCAGATCATTGCGCAGGTGGTCGAAATCCATGATGGCGTCGCGCATGTCTTCACCGCGCACACAAGGCACCGATGAACCACCGGGGATCACCGCCAGCAGGTTGTCCCAACCGCCACGAATGCCGCCGCAATGGGTTTCGATCAGTTGCTCAAACGGGATCGACATCGCCTCTTCTACTACGCAGGGATTGTTTACGTGGCCCGATATTGCAAACAGTTTGGTGCCCGCGTTGTTTTGGCGGCCAAAACCGGCAAACCAATCCGCACCACGGCGCAGAATGGTCGGCACAACGGCGATGGATTCCACGTTGTTCACCGTGGTCGGGCAGCCATAAAGCCCCGCCCCCGCCGGGAACGGAGGTTTCATACGCGGCATGCCCTTCTTGCCCTCAAGGCTTTCGATCAGGGCTGTTTCCTCACCGCAGATATAGGCGCCGGCCCCGTGATGCAGGAACAGGTCGAAATCCCAACCCGACCCGGCAGCGTTCTTGCCCAGCAATCCGGCATCATATGCCTCATCAATTGCAGCCTGCAGCGCCTCCCGCTCGCGGATGTATTCACCGCGAAGATAGATGTAGCAGGTATGCGCATTCATCGCGAAAGACGCGATCAAACAACCTTCGATCAATGTATGCGGATCGTGGCGCATGATCTCACGGTCCTTGCAGGTACCGGGCTCGGATTCGTCCGCGTTCACAACCAGATAGGCCGGACGTCCGTCGCTTTCCTTCGGCATGAACGACCATTTCAGACCAGTCGGGAATCCGGCGCCGCCGCGACCGCGAAGTCCTGAGTCCTTCATCGTCTGGATGATCCAGTCACGCCCGTTTCCGATCAGGCCAGCTGTGCCGTCCCAATGCCCGCGGGTCTGCGCGCCTTTCAAAGTGCGCTCATGCATCCCGTAGATGTTGGTAAAGATCCTGTCCTGATCCTTCAGCATCGTGTCTTACCTTCAGCTGTCCTGACGCATGCGCCAGAGTTGAAAAATGTTCACGCCCGCATAGATAAATCCCGCCAGAGCAGCGAAATCAAACAGCAGCGCATAGCGCCCCGGTAATCCCAGCGCCGGGCCGATGAACAACGTTATGGCAAGCCACAACAGCATGGTCACCGCGATGACCACCCCGATATGTCGGCCCTTGCGGGCCATGGCCTTTTCTTTTTCTTTGTCCATCTCACCTTGATGCCCCAAATGGGCACCGTCCTATTCAGTCTTCGTAGGTGCCGTCTTCTTTGGCACGTTTTGCAAACTCGGTTTCTTCGCCTGTCGCCAGTTGCGACGCTTGTTCGATCCAACCGTCCCGCTCGATCCGGCCCTTGAATTTCAGCCGTGCGTCTACCCAGGCCACCTGTTCCGGCGTCCATGCAGCGATCTGGTCAAAGTGGAAAAAACCAAGTTCGTTCAGCGTCTGTTCAAGCTTGGGGCCCACACCCTTCAGCATCTTGAGGTCATCCGCTTTATCACCCCGCGCAACGGTCAGAGTTTCGGGCTGATCCTCTCTGATCTGGTTCTTCTTTGCCTCTTCCGCCTGCTTCGCGGCGGGTTTGGCCGCTGCCGGGGCCTTTGGAGGCTTTGGCGCGGCCTTGGACGCCGCAGCCTTGCCGTCTTTGCCCAGCCATGGCGTCAGGATCGGAACCTCGGTCCCGTCGATGCGTTTGACCGTATCACCAAGATCTTCGGCCAGTTCAACACTGGCATTGTACTGCGGTTTCCCGGCATCGTAGTCTGTGAGGCTGGTCAGACCGCTCAGCGGTTCTGCCGCGTATCTGCCATTCTGCGGGCCCGGCGTCGGTACTTTACCGGCGGCCAGATCGTCGATGATCTTGCCAAAGCTCTCGGCGGTCAGATCTTCGTAATAGTCCTTACCGATCTGCGCCATCGGCGCATTGGTGCAGGAACCAAGGCATTCAACCTCTTCCCAACTCAGCTTACCATCGGCGGACAACTCATGCGATTTGGCGGCGATCTTTTCCTTGCAGACCGCGATCAGGTCTTCGGACCCGCAGATCATGCAGGAGGTCGTTCCGCAGACCTGAATATGCGCGACAGATCCAACCGGTTGCAACTGGAACATGAAGTAGAACGACGCAACCTCGAGCACCCGGATGTAGGCCATGCCCAGCATGTCGGCAACGGATTCAATCGCCGGACGGCTCAGCCAGCCCTCTTGTTCCTGCGCGCGCCACAAAAGCGGAATGACCGCGCTGGCCTGACGGCCATCGGGGTATTTAGTGATCTGTGCTGTGGCCCACTGCTGGTTGGGTGCGGTGAAGGCAAAGCTTTCAGGTTGTTCGGGGTGCAGACGGCGCAGCATTAGCAGGCATCTCCGATCACGATAATATAGGGGTCTTCCTGATGCGCGCGACCTTGATCGACAAGGCGGGCAATCAGGTCAGACGTTTCGGCCTGTGTGAAACCAGCGGGGCGCAATTTGATCTGGGCCTCTTCTTCTACCATGCGGCACCCGTTCAGACGTCCAAAATCATAAAGCGCATCGGCACGGCCCGCCGCATCCTCGGGAGCCAGCCCGTGCGCACCGCAAATCGCAGGCGCGACCTCGAATACAGAACCATCCAGCCCGGCCAACCCCTTTTCAGCCCAGGAGTTTATCACAGCGCTGACATCTTCTGGTCGCAAGTCATGGGTAGAAAAGGCTTCCTCGGCGCGCGATACATCCAACCGACAGCCGTTTTCGCGCATCACCTCAAGCACTTTTGCCGTCGGATGGGTCGAGGCGGCCTGCAACGGTGTGGCGGCTGCAAGGGCCAGGATCAAAACAAGGCGTCTCACCGGTCAATCTCTCCGAACACGACATCCATGGTGCCGATGATCGCGGCGACGTCGGCCAGTTGGTGCCCCCCGGCAATATGGTCCATGGCTTGCAGGTGCAAGAAGCCTGGCGCGCGCAGCTTGGCGCGGTAGGGTTTGTTGGTGCCGTCTGCAACCAGATAGACTCCGAACTCACCCTTTGGGGCTTCGACGGCGGCATAAACCTCACCTGCAGGGACGTGGAAACCTTCGGTGTAAAGCTTGAAGTGGTGGATCAGGCTTTCCATCGAGGTTTTCATGTCCGAACGTTTCGGCGGAGTGATCTTGCCGCGTGCCAGGACGTCACCGGGGCAGTCACGGATTTTGACAATGGCCTGCTGGATGATCGACAGCGATTGACGCATCTCTTCCATTCGGACCAGGTAACGGTCATAGCAGTCACCGTTTTTGCCGACGGGGATCTGAAACTCGAACTCGTCATAGCATTCATAGGGCTGCGCGCGTCGCAGGTCCCATGCCAGACCCGATCCACGCACCATCACGCCCGAGAAGCCGTATTTCTGGATATCTTCCTCGGTCACGACACCGATATCGGCATTACGCTGTTTGAAGATGCGGTTTTCGGTCAGCAGACCGTCGATGTCATCGAGAACGGCAGGGAACTCACGGCTCCATGCCTCGATATCGTCCAGCAGCTCCGGCGGAAGGTCCTGATGCACACCACCGGGACGGAAATAAGCCGCGTGCAGGCGGGCACCACAGGCACGCTCATAGAACACCATCAGCTTTTCGCGTTCTTCAAAGCCCCAAAGCGGCGGAGTCAACGCGCCAACGTCCATCGCCTGTGTGGTCACGTTCAGCAGGTGGTTCAGAATGCGGCCGATTTCGGAATAGAGAACACGGATAAGCGAGCCGCGTCGGGGAACCTCGACGCCAGTCAGCTTTTCAATGGCCAGGCACCAAGCATGTTCCTGATTCATCGGTGCCACGTAATCCAGACGGTCGAAATAGGGCAGGTTCTGCAGATACGTCCGGCTTTCCATCAGCTTTTCGGTACCACGGTGCAGCAGGCCGATATGCGGGTCGCAGCGTTCGACGATCTCGCCGTCCAGCTCGAGCACAAGACGCAGAACCCCATGCGCCGCAGGGTGTTGCGGGCCGAAGTTGATGTTGAAGTTGCGGATCTTCTGTTCTCCGCTCAGCGCGTCCGTGCTGCCGTCATCGTATCTTGAGCCGTCCATCAACGCCCCCGTTTCTTTTTAGCATCAGCCCGAACCCGGACCTTTTCCGCCTCGGCAGCCTTGGCTGCGGCCCCTGCCAGCAGGACCCCCAGCGCACCCAAAGCGATCAGTTCCCCCAGCAGCATCAGCATCTTATCGGCGCTCCAGCTCTTGCAGTTTCAGCCCGACCCACCACAGCAGCACGATCGTGCCAAAGGGAACCAGACAGAGAAGGCACCAGAATTTATTGATCCCGAAAAACGGCAATATCTTCACCATCGGAATGATGGTCAGCGCAGACAGGATCAGCCACCAGATGCCACCCATTATTCAGCCTCCTGCTTTTCATCACCCGGTAGTATGTAGTTCGCGCCCTCCCACGGGGACATGAAATCGAACTGACGGTATTCCTGAACCAGCGACACCGGCTCATACACAACGCGCTTTTGGGCCTCGTCATAGCGAACTTCGGTGTATCCTGTGGTCGGGAAGTCCTTTCGCAGCGGGTAGCCACGGAATCCATAGTCGGTCAGGATGCGCCGCAGATCCGGGTGGCCTGAGAACAAGATGCCGAACATGTCGAACACTTCGCGCTCAAACCAATTGGCCGAGGGATGCACATCCACGATCGAAGGCACCATGTCCTCTTCGCGGATCGAGACCCGCAGGCGGATGCGCTGGTTCTGATACATCGACAGGAAGTGATAAACCACGTCAAAACGCTTGGCCCGTTCCGGGTAGTCGACGCCGGTGATATCGACGAGCGTGGAGAACTGGCAGCCGCGGTCGGACTTCAGGAATTCAATGAATTCCACAACGTTCGACAGCGCCACATCTACGTTCAACTCACCATGGGTTACGTCCCAGGACAGAACACAATCAGTTCGCTTCAACTCCAGCTGGGTGCCGAGTTCTTTGAGTGCTTCGCTCATCAACTCTCTCCTCAGCGCACGATGGTGCCGGTACGGCGGATTTTGCGTTGCAACTGCATCAGACCGTACAGCAGCGCCTCAGCGGTCGGGGGGCAGCCGGGGACATAGATGTCCACTGGAACAATACGGTCGCAGCCACGCACAACGGAGTATGAGTAGTGGTAGTAGCCGCCACCATTGGCGCAGGAGCCCATTGAGATCACATAGCGCGGCTCGGGCATCTGGTCATAAACCTTACGCAGAGCGGGGGCCATCTTGTTGGTCAGGGTGCCAGCCACGATCATCACGTCCGACTGACGGGGGGAAGCACGGGGCGCGATGCCAAACCGTTCCGCGTCGTAACGCGGCATCGAGGTGTGCATCATCTCAACCGCGCAGCAGGCCAGACCAAAAGTCATCCAGTGCAGCGAGCCGGTGCGAGCCCAGTTGATGATGTCCTCGGTCGAGGTCAGCAGAAACCCTTTGTCCTGCAGCTCGGCATTCAGGGCCTGGGTGGCGACTTCTTTGTCGACGCCGGCGGAGTTTGCACCCGTCATCACTCCCATTCCAGGGCCCCCTTCTTCCATTCATAGGCAAAGCCGATGGTCAGAACGCCCAGGAACACGATCATGGACCAGAAGCCAACATCGCTGATGTCCTTGAAGCCGACAGCCCAAGGGAACAGAAACGCGATTTCCAGGTCGAATATGATGAAGAGAATCGCGACCAGATAGAACCGGACGTCAAACTTCATCCGCGCATCATCGAACGCGTTGAAACCACATTCATATGCGCTGACTTTCTCGGGGTCGGGATTGCGGACCGCCAGAATGACTGCCGCCAGAATCAAAACGATTCCAAGGCCCACAGCTACGGCCAGAAACACCAGAATCGGGAGATACTCCCGCAATAGGTCTTCCACGTACAGCTCCTTTCCTGCGCATACCCTGAAAGGGAGCGCCGTCAATTGGCGTGTTGACTGGACATTCTCTATCCCTGCGGGGTCAGAGGGTCAACCGAACACAAACGCACAGGGGGTTAATATTCGACTTATCGAAGCTCTGTCACAGAAGGTCACCCACACAATCGTGGCCACATCACAAGTGGCGCCTAAACCTTACTAATCCATGCAGGTTTCCTTTTTTCAAAGAATGCGCCGATTCCCTCCTTGGCCTCTTCGGTTTCCCACCTATCGACCAATTCGCGGATCGTGTGGTCGATCACGGCATCGTCAATGCGCGGTCCCAGCTGGCGTACCAATTGCTTGGCCGATGCCACCGCGCCGGGTGCACAGGCAAGATAGGGCAGGACTTCGGACTCAACCGCATCATTCAGGTCGGCAGCGGGCACAATTCTGGCCAGCAGGCCCAGTTCCATTGCTTCCGCCGCTTCGAAGACCCGGGCCGACATGAACACGCGCCGCGCGCGGGCTTCGCCCATGCGGGCGATGACATAGGGGCCAATCGTGGCCGGGATCAGCCCCAGCTTGGTCTCTGTCAGCCCCATTTTGACCGTTTCCACTCCGATCGCTACGTCACAAACCGACGCCAATCCCACACCGCCGCCAAAGGCATTGCCGTGGATCGCGCCGATTAGCGGTTTGGGCAACGTGTTCAGCGCCTGCAACATTTCGGCCAGCTTACGCGCCTCGACAAACCGGGTCTCGGATTCTGCCGCCATCTGAGATTGCATCCACCCAAGATCACCGCCAGCACAAAAGCTTTTGCCCGCTCCGGTCAGTACAACAACACGCACGGCGTCGTCGGTTCCAAGCTGGTGCGCGGCTTGCGTAAGATCGGTGATCATCTGGGCCGACATGGCGTTGTGCTTGTCGGCACGGTTCAGAGTCAGAGTGGCCAAACCACGCGCGTCCGTGGTCACCGCAATCGTTTCAAACATGTCCGCTCCTTACTGGGATCGCATGGCGCGTGCCATCTGCGCGGCCTCTTCAATGACCGCAAGATCGAGGCCGGTCTGATATCCAAGCCGCTCCAGATGAGCCACAACAGCTTCGGTGGCGACGTTTCCGGCAGCGCCCGGCGCGTAAGGACACCCACCCAAACCTCCAACGGCGCTGTCGAACACCCGAACACCCAGCGCCAGCGCAGCGTCGATATTGTCGATGGCCCGCCCGTTGGTGTCGTGGAAATGCCCCGCGAGCCGCGTCATCGGAACGCGTTCGCGCACGGCCAGCAGCATATGGGCAATGGTGTCGGGCGTGCCCTGCCCGATCGTGTCCCCCAGCGATACTTCGTAACATCCCAACGAGAACAGCCGGTCCGCAACTTCGGCCACTTTCTCGGGCGGCGTTGGTCCGTCATAGGGGCAATCAGTCACGCAGGACACATACCCACGTACCGGCAGGTCGATGTGGCGCGCAGCTTCAAGAATCGGGGCAAAGCGGTCGATGGATTCTTCAATAGTCGCGTTGATATTGGCTTTTGAAAACCCTTCCGAAGCCGAAGCGAATACCGCGATCTCATCCGCCTTTGCGGCCAAAGCGTCTTCGTATCCCTGCATATTCGGTGTCAGCGCTCCATACCGGACGCCGTCGGCCCGTTTGATCCCGGCCAACACGTCCGCGCTGCCCGCCATTTGCGGCACCCATTTGGGCGAGACAAAACTAGCCACTTCGATGCGGTTAAAACCGGCCTTGCTCAGGCAATCGACCAGCGCCACCTTGTCCGCCACTGCAATTTCGCGCTTTTCGTTTTGCAGACCGTCGCGCGGACCCACTTCGAAGATTTCGACCCGTTCACCCATTGCTGTGTCCTTCTCTGATTGCCGCATTCGATCCGACTGTGCCACGTTGTTCGAAAAGGGGACAGTTCATTCCTCCTCCAGCCGGACCAACGCGGCCCCAGCCTCGACCTGCGCCCCGGCATCCGCCAGCACTTCGGCAACGATGCCGTCACGGGCGGCCAGCAGGGAATGTTCCATTTTCATGGCCTCAAGGATTGCCAGCCGGTCGCCTTCCTGCACGGCTTGACCCACCTGCGCAAAGACAGCTTTGACCAGACCCGGCATCGGGGCCTCAATCACATTGGTGTCGCCAGCGGCACCGGCATCGCGGTCCAATGGATCAACAATTTCCAGGACTTGACCATAGTTTTCAAAAACTGTGACCTGCGAACCCGAGACAGACACGCGCGGCATAGGGGCTCCGTCGATCATCCAACCGCCCGGACCGCGCTGGGCAAGGATCGTGTGTTCTCCGACCTGCCAGACCTGACGGTTCTGACCTTCTACCTGAACGTCCAGATCAATATCATCACCTGCCCGCAACTGAACCGCGCGATGCAATGGGGCCCATAGCGAAAACCCGGTTTCCTCATCGGTATCCACCAGATCCAAAGCTGTCATCGCGGCCGCGACGATCGAAGACGCCGGGATCGGCACTGCACCAGCCAGCGCGTCCAGATCGCGACCAATCAGGCCAGTATCAACATCACCGGCCGCAAAGCCAGGATGCCGTGTCAGTGCGCCCAGAAAGCCAAGGTTCGTGACCGTCCCAGCAACCTCGGTGCCTTTAAGGGCGCGGTGCAGCTGTTCCAATGCGACAGCGCGTGTGGGGCCGTGCACGATCACCTTCGCGATCATCGGATCGTACCAGGGGCTGATTGTGTCACCCGCGCGCACGCCGCTATCGGCGCGGCATGCTGCCGGGAAGCGCAGATGGGTCAGTGTACCGGTCGCCGGCAGAAAGCCCTTTGGCACGTCCTCAGCGTACAGCCGTGCCTCGAATGCGTGGCCCAGGATCGACAGGTCACTCTGTTTCTTAGGCAAGCTCTCGCCCGCTGCAACACGCAACTGCCATTCGACGAGGTCGACGCCGGTGATCGCCTCGGTCACCGGGTGTTCAACCTGCAAACGCGTGTTCATCTCCATGAACCAGAACCGGTCCGGACGCAGCCCGTCCGAGGCATCCACGATGAATTCAACCGTCCCCGCGCCTTTGTAACCGATGGCCTCGGCGGCACGCACGCCCGCCTGGCCCATCGCGTCGCGCATCTCAACGGTCATGCCCGGGGCCGGCGCTTCTTCAATCACTTTCTGGTGCCGCCGTTGCAGCGAGCAGTCGCGTTCAAACAGATGCACCGCATGGGTACCGTCGCCAAACACCTGAACCTCGATATGGCGGGGCTTGGAGACGAATTTCTCGACCAGAACAGCATCATTGCCAAATGCAGTGCGGGCCTCACCCCGGGCGCTGTCCAATGCCTCGGTAAAATCTGCGGGCCGCTCGACCAGCCGCATACCTTTGCCACCGCCACCCGCGACGGCCTTGATCAGGACCGGATAGCCAATCGTGTCGGCCGCACCCGCCAGATGCTCGGGGTCCTGATTGTCGCCGTGATACCCCGGAACAACCGGCACGCCCGCCTGCTCCATCAATACCTTGGCCGCGTCTTTGAGACCCATCTTGCGGATCGCATCCGCCGAAGGGCCAATGAAGGTCAGGCCAGCCGCCGCGACCGCATCCACGAAATCGGGGTTTTCCGAGAGAAATCCATAACCCGGATGGATCGCCTGCGCCCCCGTATCGAGCGCGGCTTGAATGATCACGTCGCCCTTGAGGTAGCTCTCAGCCGGCGCTGCACCACCGATATGAACCGCCTCGTCCGCCATCTGCATATGCTTGGCCGACGCATCGGCATCAGAATACACAGCCACGCAAGTTACGCCCATTTTCTGAGCGGTTTCCATCACCCGGCAAGCAATCTCGCCCCGGTTGGCAATCAGGATTTTTTTGAACATAGTTTAGCCCTTATCCACCAGGTCTTCGATCAGGCGGAACCGTTCGCAAAGCAATTCCATCTCGGGATCAAACCCGCCGTTACGCTCAAAGTAACGCCGGTGATCCTCACGCCACCCGTCTAACGTTTCGTTTTCACCTTCGGCCAAGGCGAAGTCTTCGGTCATGTCGCAAAATCGGCAGATCGAAACCTCGATCGTCTCAATCACCAACGCTGGGCGATCATCCCATTCAAGAGCAATGTCGCGCCGCCCAACAACCGGGGTATCAAGGCTGCCTTCGGGATAATCGCGCAGAGCGCCGCAGGTTGCCGTTTTTTGCCCCGCCCGAATCAGCGCTAAAAGCTCGGCACTCAGGATTGCACTGTCGCCGAATTTGAACGTCTGTGCATCGGGATAACGACCTTTTACTACTTCCAGGTCCGTGCTCATCTTACATCCTGAACACGCCAAAGCGTGTCTCCTCAATCGGCGCATTCAGTGCCGCGTGCAACGACAAGGCCAGCACGTCCCGGCTTTTGCGCGGGTCGATAATTCCGTCGTCCCACAGTCGAGCTGATGCATAGAGCGGGTGGGATTGTTCTTCGAACATCTCCAGCGTGGGGCGCTTGAATTCGGCCTCTTCTTCCGCCGACCATGTTCCGCCCTGGCGTTCAATCCCGTCGCGTTTTACGGTGGCCAGAACACCCGCCGCCTGCTCTCCACCCATCACGGAAATGCGCGAGTTTGGCCATGTCCACAGGAACCGCGGTTGGTAGGCCCGGCCTGACATGCCGTAATTCCCCGCTCCGAACGAGCCACCCACCAGCATGGTGATTTTTGGCACATTGGTTGTGGCCACTGCCGTCACCATCTTGGCCCCATGCCGCGCGATGCCTTCGTTTTCGTATTTGCGACCAACCATGAAGCCAGTGATGTTCTGTAGGAATACCAAGGGGATTTTGCGCTGCGAACACAGCTCGACAAAATGCGCGCCCTTCTGTGCAGCCTCGGAAAACAGCACGCCGTTATTGGCGATGATCCCGACCGGGCAGCCTTTGACATGAGCGAACCCGGTCACCAGCGTTTCACCAAAGCGCGGCTTGAATTCGTCAAAGCGCGAGCCATCGACCAATCGCGCGATCACCTCTCGGATGTCATAAGGTGTGCGCAGATCGGCAGGGACGACGCCCAGAATTTCTTCGGGGTCATAGGCCGGATCCTCGGGGTTGGCCCAATCCACCGTCTGTGGCTTGCGCCGGTTCAGCGATCCGACAGCCCGCCGCGCCAAAGCCAGTGCGTGGGCGTCATCTTCGGCCAGATAGTCGGCCACACCGGACAGGCGCGTATGGACATCTCCGCCCCCCAGATCTTCGGCGCTGACCACCTCACCGGTCGCGGCCTTGACCAAAGGTGGTCCGGCCAGAAAGATGGTGCCCTGTTCCCTGACGATGATCGTTACATCCGACATCGCGGGCACATAAGCCCCACCCGCCGTACATGATCCCATGACCACCGCGATTTGCGGGATGCCCTTCGCGCTCATCCGTGCCTGATTATAGAAGATGCGGCCAAAGTGATCCCGATCGGGAAACACCTCATCCTGATTGGGTAGGTTCGCGCCGCCACTGTCGACCAGATAAATGCACGGCAGTTGGTTTTCCTCGGCAATCTCTTGCGCGCGCAGGTGCTTCTTGACTGACATCGGATAATAGGTGCCGCCCTTCACGGTGGCATCGTTGCACACCACCATGACCTCTTGCCCCTGAACCCGGCCAATCCCTGCAATGACCCCGGCACAGGGCGCAGCGTCGCCATACATGGCGTGCGCCGCCGTCGCGCCGATCTCAAGGAACGGCGACCCCGGGTCCAGCAAGTTCGCCACCCTACGCCGCGGCAGCATCTTGCCCCGCGATTCATGCCGTGCACGGGATTTCTCGCCTCCGCCCATGCGGGCGGCCTCGGCGGCGTCGGCAATTTGCGCCAACGCGTCCAGATGAGCCGCGCAGTTTTCCCGGAAGCCTTTGGACGAGGGCAAAGCAGAGGATCGGAGCTTCATCTTGTGTACTCTCTTAGAAAATCTCGAACGGGGTTTTCGCTGACTGCAAAGCTCTGCATCAGACGCGCGTAACCTTGCGCCACGTTGCTGGAACAAACTGCGTCAAGTTTTTTGATCTCTGGCTCTTCCAGAAAATCTTCCAGATCCGACATCGGGACCATAAAATAGTATTCAAATGGCAGCATCTCGGCCGCCATCTCCATCGCCTCGATGGCCTCTTCGTTATCCCCGCGGCACAAATAGGCCAGGGATAGGTTGTGATAGGCGCCTCCCATTGCGTCATAGTCGCCGTCCGCCTCGTACTGGCTCACGGCAAGTTTGAAACGCCCGACGACTTCGCGATTGTAAAAATTCTCATCCGCTTGCGCTTCCGGCAGGAACATCGAGACATAGGCCAGATTTTCATCATGCCATCCGTCGGTTTGCATCTCGGTGCTGAAGACACTTCTCAGCATGCGAATTTCGGGTTCATATTTCAAGGTGCTGTAAGAGGCAGAGATCGCATCTAAATAGTTGTCGTAAAATGCAATTTTTCGTTTGTCTTCGTCATCAAGGCTCGCCACTCGACCGGCTACTTTGCGCAATTCAGAGATAGCCTCGTCGGGATAATCATAATAAACCAGAAGGTCTGCCAGTTGCAGTTGCTCTATGACTGCAATTTTGTCTTCGACGGCTTTATCGATTGTGTCCCGCATCCACGTCTCGAAGTAAGCCTTACCGGCCCAAGCAGCGCCAATGACCGCAATTGCCGTCGCGCTGAATTCAATCCCCGTTCTGATACTGGACTTATCCGCCATGATTTCCCTCCTCAGACGCGCGACGCTTCAATTCCTTTCGGATTACTTTTCCGGTCACAGTCAAAGGCAACTCTTGCACAAAAGCCACTTCACGAGGGTAAGAATAATGCGCAAGGCGGGTTTTAACCCACTCCTGCAACTCGGATTCCGAGGCGTCGGCCGCCGGTTTCAAAACCACATATGCCTTGACGATTTCTGTCCGCAGCTTGTCGGGCTTACCAACCACGCCCACCGTTGCCACCGCCGGGTGGGTCAGCAGACAATCCTCGATCTCTGCCGGGCCGATACGATAACCGGACGAGGTGATGACATCATCGTCGCGCCCTACGAAACGCAGGTACTCACCCTCCCACACACCATGGTCGCCGGTGATCAGCCAGTCGCCACGAAACTTCTCAGCCGTCGCATCGGGTCGGTTCCAATATTCCAATAGCATTGAGGCCGAGCCTCGCCGGATGGCCACGTCACCCTCATCAGCGGTCGGGTTACCGTCCTCGTCGATCACCGCAATTTCGTGGCCCGGGACCGGTTTGCCTATGCAGCCGGGCCGCACCGGGAAGTCATCTGAGCAGGAAGAGACAACCATGTTGCATTCGGTCTGCCCGTAGAATTCGTTGATCGTCAGACCAAACGCCTGTTGCCCCCAGGCTAACATCTCGGCCCCCAGCGGCTCACCCCCGGACGCTACAGAGCGTAGCCCGGAAATCGCCTGATCAGAGACCTTGAGCATTCGAAGTGCCGTTGGGGGAAAGAACACGTTCCGCACACCACCGCGCGCGATCACATCGGCGCAGGCTTCGGGGGTGAACTTGTCCAGCCGCGCCGCAACCACTGGAACACCCAGCGCAAGACCAGGCATCAACACATCGAACAGCCCACCGATCCAGGCCCAATCGGCCGGTGTCCAGAGGCAGTCGCCCTCTTGCAGGTTGTTATGGCTGATCGAAACGCCCGGCAGGTGGCCGGTCAGCACCCGGTGGCCATGCAACGCACCTTTCGGACTGCCCGTGGTGCCGGATGTATAGATCAACACCGCCGGATCCTCTGGCCCGGTGTCAGCGAATGGCACAACGCCTCCGTCTTCGCCAATCTGGTCCGCCATGAGCGGTTCTGCCAAGTCGCCTAACAGCGTTGCGCCTTCAGTGTCGGTCAGCACAACCTGCGCTCCGGCGTCGCCCACTCGAGACCGCAAGGCATCCTGTTTGAATAGTTTGAACAACGGCACAGAGATCGCGCCAATTTTCCAGATTGCCAGATGCGCCGCCGCGCACCACGGTGACTGGCTGAGCAACACGCCCACGCGATCCCCCGGCTGCACTTTCTTCGACAGTGCGCGCGCGATGCCGTCTGTCATTTCAGCAAGCTGCCCGTAGGTGACGCGCCGCTCTTCGATTCCGGTCAAGTCGATCACTGCAACCTGATCCGGTGCGTGATCAAGACACTGGCGCGCCATGTTCAAACGAGATGGCACGTCCCAGCCCCCCGCTGAACGCAAACCCGGTATGCGATTAGCTTCTGGCACGCTGCAATTCCCCTATTTTCAAGGGCCTTACCGGAGAAGCCTCCGATGACCCTGTCACACAAATTTGATGCAGATCAGAGTGCGCGGACCGCGCGGCTGTCAATTCAATCTCATTAACTGAACCAAAGGCAAGACCATGACCAACAAACTCGCCGCTTTGACACTTTCCACCGCGCTGGTGGCGCTTGCCGCCCCCGCTTTTGCCCAATCGCAGGGTGATTGGACCGTCGGTGTCGGTGTCGGTTACCTCAACCCCAAATCCGACAATGGGACGCTGGCTGGACAAAAGGCCGAGATCGACTCGGACACCCGCCCGATCTTCACTGCCGAGTATTTCATCCGTGACAACTTGGGCATCGAACTGCTGGCCGCAACACCGTTCAAACACACCGTAACCTTGGGTGGAAGCACCGAGGCCGGAACCGTCAAGCACCTGCCGCCCACCTTGTCGCTGAACTATCACTTCCCGACCAACAGCGCATGGAAGCCCTATGTCGGCGCCGGTCTGAACTACACCATCTTCTTCGACGAGAAATCCGCACTGGGTGATCTGAAGGTTGATGACTCTTTCGGTGTCTCGCTGCAGGCCGGTCTGGACTACATGGTCTCGGACAACGGTGCTGTCCGTCTGAACGTACGTTGGTTTGATATCGACACGGACGTCAAACTGAACGGAACCAAGATCGGCAAAGCCGATATCGATCCCTTCCTTGTCGGCGTATCCTACGTTCATAAGTTCTGATCCTTACAAGGAAAGCGCTTCGCAGCTCCCTCGTCTGCGAAGCGTTTTCTTCTCTCAGCGCATCTCGTTCATCAGTTCCCGCCCGATCAACATCCGGCGGATTTCGCTGGTGCCCGCGCCAATCTCCATCAGCTTTGCGTCGCGGAAGATTCGGCTGACCGCCGAGTCGGACAGGAACCCTGCCCCGCCCATCGCCTGAACGGCCTGATGCGCCTGCGACATGCCCTGTTCTGAAGCATAAAGACAGCACGCCGCCGCATCCTGACGGGTTACATCCCCCCGGTCACAAGCCTTGGCAACCTCATAGACATAGGCCCGTGCCGAGTTCATCGCGGTGTACATATCGGCGATCTTGCCCTGCATCAGTTGAAAGCTGCCGATCGGTTTGCCGAACTGCTTACGCTCGGCCAGATAGGGCATGATCTCATCCAGACAGGCCGCCATGATGCCGGTTCCAATTCCGGCCAGAACCACACGTTCGTAGTCCAGCCCGGACATCAGAACCGCAACGCCCTTACCTTCTTCGCCCAAAACGTTTTCGAACGGCACCTCAACATCTTCAAAGATCAGCTCGGCCGTGTTCGAACCGCGCATCCCCAACTTGTCGAAATGGGGCGAGGTCGAGAAGCCCTTCATCTCTTTTTCAATCAGAAACGCGGTGATTCCCTTCGATCCGGCCTCCGGGTTGGTCTTGGCATATACGACCAGCGTATCCGCGTCCGGCCCGTTGGTGATCCAGTATTTGTTGCCGTTCAGCCGGTAGTGATCATTGCGTTTTTCCGCACGCAACTTCATCGACACAACATCGGATCCGGCGGAAGCCTCGGACATGGCCAACGCACCAACATGTTCGCCCGAGATCAGGCGCGGCAGGTATTTCGCCTTTTGCTCGTCATTACCGTTCAGCTTGATCTGATTGACGCACAGGTTCGAATGCGCGCCATAAGACAGAGAGACCGAGGCCGATGCACGCGCAACCTCTTCCACTGCAACGGTGTGGGCCAGATAGGACATCCCTGCCCCACCGTATTCCTCGGACACAGTGATGCCGAGCAAACCCAGATCGCCCATCTCTTTCCAAAGCTCGTTTGGAAATGCGTTCGAGGCATCGATCTCACCCGCCATCGGCTTGACCCGCTCCTGCGCCCAACGGTGCACCATTTCGCGCAGGGCATTCACGTCCTCGCCCAGATCAAATTGCATGGCCGCCGTGAACATAAGCGATCTCCTCTTTCGCATTAATGAACAGTTGTTCAATAAATAGCAGCGAATCTGAATTGGGTCAACGACGACGTCCCAAAAACAAACCGCCGCCCTGATCGGGGCGGCGGTTTCACACAAATAAAGCGTGCGCGTCATGCGCACTCGATTGGGTTACGACTGATACACTGCGCTCACCTCTGCCCGAATGATCCGTGCAATCAGCGCGCAATCATCAAGCGAAAAGGTCAAGGGAACGCGCATGTCGACGATCCCGGCGAGGATTCGATCACTTTTTGGCATCGGCGCGCTGTCGGCATATCGCCAGCTGTCATAGCGCGACGTAAAGCCGTTCGGCTCGGCCCCGCCAAACCACTTAAGCTCAACCCCCCGGGCCGCGCAGCGCTGGATAACCTCGTTTACCCGCTCTGCCGACCAATCGAGCAACAGGAACTGGATCGAGGAACCGACAAACGTCTCGGCTTCTGGCCGATCTACAACGCTCAAACCCGGCGTATCGCGCAGGCCTTTTTCGATTTCGAAATAGCGTTCGTTCCAGCGTTCGATCTGCCGATCCAGATCGCGCAATTGCGGGCGAAGGATCGCGGCACGCAGATTATCCATTCGCCCCGAGACATTGGGGGTATGATACTTGATCCGCTCAAACACCTCTGGCCCCGGTGCCGCAAGGTGGCGTTCGTACAGCATGTAGGACCCCGACAGCATCGTTGCCTTTGCCGCCAGTTCCTCATCATCGGTGATAAGCAAGCCGCCCTCGCCCGAATTGACGTGTTTGTAGGTCTGGCAGGAATAGCAGCCAATCGCGCCTTGTCGGCCCGAAACCTGCCCATGCCACGCAGCGCCCATTGTGTGGGCGCAATCCTCGATCACCGTGACACCTGCGGCATCGCACATCTGCATCAGCCGATCCATGTCACACAGATGACCACGCATATGGCTCAGCATCAAAACGCGGGCCTGATCCAGCTTGGTTTCGAGATCGTCCAGATCAATCGTAAGGTCTTCGGTCACACCCACAAAAACGGGGCGCGCACTGACCGAAGCAATAGATCCGGGCACAGGTGCCAGAGTGAACGTGTTCGTCAGCACCGGGTCCCCCGGGTTGACCCCCACGGCCCGCAGTGCCGTTGCCATCGCATAGCCGCCCGAGGACACGGCCAGACAGTATTTGGCACCTGTCTGGGCGGCAAATTCCTGTTCCAGCAGGGCGGTTTCGCCCAATTCGCCAGGTACGACGTTATAACGATGCAGACGCCCGTGGCGCAGTACCGCCAGCGCGGCCTCAACCGCCTCTTCTGGAATGGGTTCCTGCTGGGTGAAGCTGCCAGTGAATATCTCGGTCATAAGAGTGTTCTGGTCCTGCAAAACGTTCGGGTCAAGGGATTACGCGGCCGCGCCAATCAACTCTGCAACCAATTCTGGCAAATCATGGAAATGGTGCAGCAGAGCTTCGGGTTCCAGCGCGGCCATATCATCGCCGGACGGGCCGAAGGTAACCAATACCGACGGCACACCCGCGGCGCGGGCCGTGTTTCGGTCAGTGTCGGAATCGCCAATCAGAACACATAAATCAGGATGACCACCCGCCCGGCGTGCAGCTTCACGCAGCGGTTCCGGATCAGGCTTGCGCACCGACAGCGTGTCTGCACCAACTAAAGAGGCAAACAGGTCACGCACTCCCATCTGCGTGAGCAACTGATGGGCCAAGGCTTCAGGCTTATTGGTACAGATGCCAACTCCGTAACCTGCGGACTTCAACAATCCCACTGCGTCCAGCGCGCCAGGGTAGAAATGGGTATGCGTGTCGATATCGTCGGAATACGCTTCAAGCAGCATCGGGTAGTAGTCTTGAACCGTTGCATCGTCATAAGCGCCCACCCGTTTCAACCCATGGGTCAGCATCATTCGGCCACCGCGCAGCGCAACGCCCGCATCTTCGCCGTGAACCAACACATCCCCATGCCCCATATGCCGAAAACAGTGGTTGGCGGCGGCCAGCAAATCGCCCGATGTATCGGCCAAGGTCCCGTCCAGATCGAAGATAACCGTACGCATTTTGCCCCCTAATTCGGCGAGACTTCGCCATAAGTGTTGCAAACGGCAATCTTGTTTGATGCCCGAACCGCTTGCGACTTTGAACTCAGCGGATAAAACGGGCCGCAACAAAACACAAAGAGAAATCGTTTTTATGACCGTCGCCCTTGTTATCCTTGCCGCCGGAAAAGGCACCAGGATGAATTCGGATACCCCGAAAGTTTTGCACCCGATTGCCCAAACGCCGATGTTGGTGCACGCGATGCGCGCCGGTGCGGTGCTGTCACCCGAACGAACCGTTATTGTCACTGGTCACGGCTCTGAGGAGGTTGCTAAAGCCGCCACTTCCGAAGATGAAGCCGCGCAGATTGTCGTTCAGGAAGAACAGCTTGGAACAGCGCATGCAGTTGCGCAGGCGCGGGATGCATTGGCCGGTTTTGATGGCGATGTGATCGTCCTTTACGGCGACACGCCCTTTATCGACCCCAGAACACTGGAGCGTATGATTGAGGCGCGCGCATCCTTTGATCTGGTCATGCTGGGCTTTGATATTGCCGAAGTTCAGCCCCGCTACGGCCGATTGATCATGGATGGCAAAAAACTGGTCGAAATCGTCGAGTACAAAGACGCAACCGAAGAACAACGCGCCATTCGCTTTACCAACAGTGGATTACTGGCCTGCAACGCAAAAGTACTGTTCGAATTGATTGACGCGGTCGGCAACGATAACGCCTCGGGTGAATACTACCTGACCGAAATCGTGGCACTGGCAAATGCGCGCGGTCTGTCGGCAACTGCCATCAAATGCGATGAGGCTGAAACGCTGGGCGTGGACTCTCGTGCTGATCTGGCTGCGGCCGATGCCGAGTTTCAGACCCGTGCGCGCAATGAGTTGTTGGCTTTGGGCGTGACGCTGATGGCCCCCGAAACGGTTTATCTGTCCGCTGACACGATCGTAGGTCGAGACACGGTGATCGAACCCAACGTCGTCTTCGGCCCCGGCGTTACCGTCGAAAGCGGCGCGACGATCCGTGCATTCTCACATCTGGAAGGCTGCCATGTTAGCCGCGGCGCCATCGTCGGCCCCTACGCGCGCCTGCGCCCAGGTACAGAACTGGCCGAAAACACCCGTATCGGCAATTTCGTTGAGACAAAGAATGCCCAGATCGCTGAAGGCGCTAAGGTCAACCACCTCAGCTATGTCGGCGACGCCTCTGTTGGAGCGTCGACCAATATCGGCGCGGGGACGATCACCTGTAACTATGACGGCGTGATGAAGCACCAGACGACCATCGGAGAGAACGTCTTTATCGGCTCCAACACTATGCTAGTTGCCCCCGTTTCTGTCGGTGACGGCGCGATGACCGCAACAGGTACAGTCGTCACGCGGGATGTAGAACCCGACGCGCTGGCCGTGGCACGTGCCAAGCAGGACAACAAGCCCGGCTATGCGCGCAAATTGTTTGAGATGTTGAAGGCGAAGAAGGCTCGCCGCAACAAGGGAGCCTGAGTTATGTGTGGAATTGTAGGTGTACTGGGTGAGCATGAGGCCGCGCCAACTTTGGTCGAGGCGCTAAAACGTCTTGAATATCGTGGCTATGACAGCGCCGGAATTGCCACGGTCAATGGTGGTACGCTTGGACGTCGTCGGGCGGTCGGCAAGCTGGTCAACCTAAGCGATCTGCTGGTGCACGACCCGCTGCCCGGTAAATCCGGTATTGGTCATACCCGTTGGGCTACCCATGGCGTACCGTCGGTGACCAACGCGCACCCGCATCAGGCCGGCCCTGTGGCGGTTGTTCATAATGGTATCGTCGAAAACTATCGTGAGTTGCGGGCAGAACTGGCCGAACATGGCATCGGTTTCGCGACCGAGACGGACACCGAAACCGTCGCCCTGATGACGGAGTATTACCTGAAGACAGGCCTGTCGCCGGTTGAGGCCGCCTTCAAGACCATCGATCAGCTTGTTGGTGCGTTTGCGCTGGCCTTTCTGTTCGACGGTCAGGACGATCTTATCGTCGCCGCGCGCAAGGGATCACCTTTGGCCATCGGTCACGGAGATGGTGAGATGTACGTGGGCTCAGACGCCATTGCGCTGGCCCCGCTTACCGATCGCATCACCTATCTTGAGGAAGGCGACCGGGCCGTTCTGACCCGAACCTCTCTGGAAATCCGCAACGAAGCCGGTGAATTGGCTAATCGCGAGACTCGCCAGATCAAACTGGACCACACACAGACCGAAAAGAACGGCCATAAACACTTCATGGCCAAGGAAATTGCCGAACAACCCATCGTGATTGCCGACGCGATCCGGTCATACCTGCCAAGTGGTGGTGATCAGGTAGTTCTGCCTGGCGCCGATCTGGATTTCACCAAACTGGATCGTTTGACCATGGTGGCCTGCGGTACCGCATTTTACGCCTGCCTGACGGCGAAGTACTGGTTCGAGCAATTGGCCCAAATGCCCGTCGAGGTCGATATCGCCAGCGAGTTCCGCTATCGCGAACCTCCGATCACGGGGCGCACGATGGCGCTGTTCGTCAGTCAGTCGGGTGAAACTGCCGACACTCTGGCGGCACTGCGCTATTGCGAAGGCAAGGCGGACAAGATCGTCTCGGTCGTCAACGTCCCCGAAAGTTCGATAGCCCGCGAAAGCGATATCGCCCTGCCCATCCATGCGGGCGTTGAGATCGGCGTGGCTTCGACCAAGGCGTTCACGTGTCAACTGAGCGTTCTGCTGATGATGGCGCTCAAGGCGGCTGCGGATCGTGGTACGCTGACCGACGACGAGCTGGCCGACCACTATGCTGCGCTACGCGGCCTGCCAACGGTGATGAATGCAGCACTGGATCAGAATCCGGCCATCAAGACGTCCGCACAACGCCTGTCCGAAGCCCGCGACGTTCTGTTCCTGGGTCGCGCCCTGATGTATCCGCTGGCGATGGAGGGGGCGCTGAAGCTCAAGGAAATCAGCTATATCCACGCCGAAGGTTATGCTTCGGGTGAGCTGAAGCACGGACCGATCGCCCTGATCGACAAGAATATGCCTGTGGTGGTCATGGCCCCGCGCGACGCCGTGTTCGACAAAACGGTGTCGAACATGCAAGAGGTGATGGCGCGCAAGGGCAAGGTCATTCTGGTCTCGGACGATGACGGGATTGCCGAGGCTGAAGATGGCGTCTGGAGCATCATCCGGATGCCGCATGTCCACCCCAGCCTGGCGCCGATCCTCTACTCGGTGCCTGCGCAACTGCTGGCCTATCACACGGCGGTGGCCAAAGGCACGGACGTAGACCAGCCGCGCAACCTGGCAAAATCGGTTACAGTGGAGTGAGACATGGCCAAGCAATTTCCGGAACTGGACGACGGGCAGCGTAAATTCATCGAAGAACAGCACATGTTCTTCGTCGGCACTGCGGCACCCAACGGACGGGTCAACATCTCGCCCAAGGGCATGGATTCGCTGCGCGTTCTTGGCCCGAACCGGATTGCCTGGATGAACCTGACCGGCAGCGGCAACGAAACCGCCGGTCATCTGCTTGAAGCGAACCGCATGACGCTGATGTGGTGTTCGTTCACGACCCGCCCCATGATCCTGAGAACGTATGGCACCGCGCGCACGCTGCATGTGGGGGATGAGGGCTGGGATGAATTGGCTGGCCTGTTCCCCGATCACCGTAGTGCGCGTCAGATCTATGATCTGGATATCGATGTGGTCCAGACTTCGTGCGGCTATGCCGTGCCGTTCATGGAATATCAGTCCGAACGCGACACGATGCAGAAATGGGTCGATGGCAAGTCCGACGAGCAGATCCAATCCTACTGGGTTGAAAAGAACCATCAGACCATTGATGGCAAACCCACGCGCACCCGACCCTGAGTTTATTGATGATTGAAGCCTATCTGGACCAGATCAAAGCCCATTCCGATCCCGAGCGCGCCAAACAAATGGCGGCCTACCACAAGGCCGACCGCCCCCATCTGGGCGTGGCAAACCCGATCCTGAATGATCTGACCAAAACCTGGCGACAGGAGTTGGATGTGGCAGCGCGCGTCGAACTCGCAGATGCGCTGTGGCAAACCAATGTTCACGAAGGACGTCTTGCCGCCGCAAAACTGCTGACACAGGCGCGCATCCGACCGGATGATGCCGTTTGGGACCTGCTGCAAAGCTGGTTGCCGGATTTTGATGCCTGGGCCGTGGCGGATCACGCCTGCATGGCGATGCAAAAGCGCCTGTCAGCCGACCCTTCGCGGCTGGATCAGGTGGAAAGCTGGACAAAATCGGACCACATGTGGACCAGGCGCGCGGCGCTGGTGGCGACCCTGCCCTGGACCAAACAGAACCACCCCAAACCGGAAGACCTGCAACGCCGAGACCGCATTCTGGGCTGGGCGGCAAGTTATGTGCCTGACCGCGACTGGTTCATTCAGAAATCTGTTGCGTGGTGGCTGCGCGAGTTGTCCAAGCACGACCCGGACCGGGTCGTCGCCTTTTTGAACATACACGGCGACGCGATGAAGCCTTTTGCGCGAAAAGAGGCCGGCAAGTATCTGAGAGGTCAGTTGGAATAAACTTCCAGCTCAACCAATTCATCGAATGGCAACAGCAGTGCCCGCATGGCATCCAGCGATAGACGGCTGCCGCCCCCCGCTGGCCCGGATGCCGGAATAAGCATGATATAGGCCTGCGCGCCTGTCCGCGGCACAACCACTCGCCCGGTAAATTCGGTGTCCACTAAAGACGTTTCCAGCCATCGACCAGGTGTTGTGGGATCTCCCAGACCCGCAATCGTGGTTTTTGGACCGACCCAACCAGTGGCGGCAACCGCGACAGGCTGCGGCTCGACCACTTCTTCCACAACGGCGGGTTCTGCCTCTTCAGTGGGCTTATCGCCACCAAAGACACGATCGGTGGTCGACCGCACGGTGTCACATCCCGCTACCAGAACACAAAAAGCCAAAAGCGCATATCTCATGACGCAAACCTAACCCCCTGCGTGCATCTGTTCCAGCGCAAAGCGCAGTTCGCCCTTGTCGGAGGGCGGTTGCAGCTTTACCTATGTCGCATGACAGCTCCGCTTATCGACCCGTTCGCACGTGCCATCACCTATCTCCGCGTATCCGTTACGGATCGCTGCGATTTCCGCTGCGTCTATTGCATGTCCGAGGACATGACCTTTCTGCCAAAGAAAGACCTGCTGACGCTGGAAGAGCTTGACCGCATGTGCTCGACCTTTGTGAACATGGGCGTGGAAAAGCTGCGCATCACTGGCGGTGAGCCTCTGGTGCGTCGCAACATCATGACATTCTTCAATTCGATGACCCGTCATCTGGACAGCGGCGCGCTTAAAGAGTTGACGCTGACGACCAACGGCTCGCAATTGCATCGCTTTGCCGATGACCTGTACGCTGCCGGTGTTCGTCGCGTGAACGTATCGCTGGATACGTTGGACGAAGACAAATTTGCCAAGGTCACCCGCTGGGGACGGCTCAAACAGGTGCTGAATGGGATCGACGCCGCGCAGAAAGCGGGTCTGCGGGTCAAGATCAACGCAGTCGCGCTGAAAGGGTTCAATGAACCCGAGTTGCCAAAGATCACTGAATGGTGTGCCGAGCGTGACATGGATCTGACCTGGATTGAGGTCATGCCCATGGGCGATATCGGAAACGAAGACCGCCTGGACCAGTACTGGTCTCTCGAAGATGTGCGCAAGGAATATGAAAAACACTATTCCGTCACGGATCTGGCCGAACGGACCGGTGGCCCTGCGCGTTATGTACGGCTTGAGGATACAGGCCAGAAAATCGGCTTCATCACACCGCTGTCACATAACTTCTGCGAAAGCTGCAACCGCGTGCGCCTGACCTGCACCGGTGAGCTGTACATGTGCCTTGGGCAAGAGGATATGGCCGACCTGCGCGCGCCGCTGCGCGATCATCCCGACAGTGATAGATCATTGGAGGAGGCAATCAGGTCCGCGATCACCCTCAAGCCCAAAGGGCATGATTTCGACTATTCCCGTCAGGCCGTCGACGGCCAGATGAGCCGCCACATGAGCCACACGGGCGGCTAAAGTGCCAAACAACCCCGACCAGCCAACGCTGCTGTACAAGCTGTATTGCGGCCTGACTTCCGTTGCGGCCCCGCTGGCATGGCGCACGGTTCGCAAAAAGCTGCGGGCGGCGGGCGTTCCGGAAACGCGCCAGCAGGAACGCCTTGGCCACGCCACGCAAACCCGCCCGGATGGGCAGCTGATCTGGTTCCACGCCGCCAGCGTTGGCGAAACTCTGTCGGTCATCAGTCTCATCAAGCGACTGGGCGAACGCCTGCCCAAGGCTGAGTTTCTGATTACCTCCGGAACCCCAACTTCGGCCGCGCTGATCGAAAAACGAATGCCACCGCGCGCGCGCCACCAATACCCACCACTGGACACAGCCGGACCGGTGAAGCGGTTTTTGGATCACTGGCACCCGGACGGCGGTGTCTTCGTCGAAAGTGAAATCTGGCCGCGCCTAATTGTCGAAGCATCCCGGCGCGAGGTTCCGCTGGCGCTGCTCAACGCGCGCCTTTCGGATCGCTCGGTCGATGGGTGGAAGAAGCGACCCCAAACCGCGCGATTTATTCTGGACCATTTTACACTGTTCCTAACCCAGAATGACAAGACGGCAGCAAATCTTATCGACATGGGCGCACGCTCCGATCGGGTACAGCCCGGCACCAACCTCAAGGCGATGTCGGACCCGCTGCCGGTCGATCAGACGACGCTGGACGATATCCGCGCTCAGATCGCCGACCGCCCGGTCTGGATCGCCAGTTCGACCCATGTAGGTGAGGAGGAAACGGTTCTGGCCGCGCATGCCAAGCTGTTGCAACGCTGGCCCGATCTGCTGCTCCTGCTGATCCCCCGGCATCCCGAACGACGGTCAGAGGTTGCAAGTCTGCTGGAGTCCGCCGGACAGTCCGCTGCTTTCCGCACCAAGGGCGACAAGATAGCGCCGCAGGCTCAAGTTTACGTCGCTGACACACTGGGCGAAACCGGCACATGGTACGCATTGTGCCCTATCGTGTTCCTGGGCGGCTCGCTCAAGGAAATCGGCGGTCACAACCCGTTTGAGCCCGCACAGGCCGGTGCCGCTGTGATCACTGGTCCGGGGTACTTCAATTTTTCTGAAACCTTCGCGCCACTAATCGAAAGCGGTGGCGCGGCCGAGGTCAACTCCGCCCCGCAACTCGCGGATGCCGTTGCAAATTTGTTGTCAGACGACACCGCGCTGGACAAAGCGCAGGCTGGTGCGAAATCCTGCGTAAATCTCCAGAAATCCGCGTTGGACGATGTGATCAACACCTTGTGCGAGACACTCAACCTCGCCTGACGCAGTAAGGGTCCACCTTCAAGCCAAAAATAACCCGGTGAGCGCGAGGGGCTGGTCCCTCGCGCTCACCACCTCTTTATCAGGCCGCGGGCATCCGTTGTTCCACGATCCCGGCCCACCAACTGCATCCAGCCGGAATAGCTTCGTCGTTAAAATTGTATTCAGGATGATGCACAGCAGCTGTGTCGCCGTTGCCAACCAGGATGTACGCTCCGGGCCGTTCTTCCAGCATAAAGGCAAAATCCTCACCGCCCATGATCAAGGGCGCTTCGTCACAGTTTCCAGACACCGAGCGCGCGACATCCGCGGCAAAATCGGTCTGCTCGTCGCTGTTCACCATCACCGGATAGCCTCGATAATAGGTCACCTCGGCCTGACCACCAAAAGTGGTGGCGATACCTGCGCAGATTTCCTGAACGCGCTTTTCAGCCAAGTCGCGCATTTCCTTGCTCATCGTGCGCACGGTCCCTTTGATCTTCACCGATTGGGGGATCACATTGAACGCGTTTGACGATGTCTCAAACGACGTGACCGAAACCACAAGACGATCAATCGGATCGGCATTGCGCGATGCAATGGTCTGCAGCGCCAAAACGGCCTGCGCAGCCATTACCGTGGTGTCGACCGTTTCATGCGGCTTGGCAGCGTGCCCGCCTTTACCTTCGAAAGTGATATCGAACTGATCTGTTGCCGCAAAAAAGGCCCCAGGCCGAATGGCGAAACTGCCCACCGGGCGGCCGGGCCAATTGTGCATGCCATAGACCTCCTGAATGCCCCAGCGGTCCATCATGCCGTCTTCGCACATCTCGCGCCCGCCGCCACCGCCTTCTTCAGCGGGCTGGAAGATCACAACCACGGTGCCGTCAAAATTGCGCGTCTCGGACAGGTATTTCGCGGCCCCCAACAGCATGGCCGTATGCCCGTCATGCCCACAGGCATGCATCGCGCCATCGGTTTTTGAGGCATAGTCCAGCCCGGTCGCCTCGTGGATCGGCAGCGCATCCATGTCTGCACGCAGCCCGATCACCTTGCCGCTTGTGTCCGTCTTGCCCTTGATCACGCCGACAACTCCGGTACGGCCGATACCTGTCACCACTTCATCACAGCCAAAGTCCCGCAACCTGTCGGCGACCAAGGCACTGGTGCGGTGGGTGTCGAACAGGATTTCCGGGTTTTCATGAATATCGCGTCGCCACTCGGTGATTTCACCCTGCAACTCGGCGAACCGGTTTTTGATCGGCATGTTGGTCTCCTAACTGTTGGTTTTCCGGCCTGCTGCTCCGCTATGGCTCCGCCATGACTTCAATCTGTTTCGGCGGGTCGCAACGAACCCGCCAACAGGACAATGAATACGGCCAGCGGCAACAGCGCCGTGAATGCTATGCGCAATGTAAGCATCTCTGCGAGAAACCCAATAAGCGGTGGGCCAATCAACAGGCCTCCGTACCCCAGCGTGGCGACGCTGGCGATCGCCTGCCCCGGCGGTACGTTGGGATCACTTGCCGCCCGGCTGAACGCCAACGGCATGATCACCGCGTACCCGATCCCCATCATCGCAAAACCTACCAATGCCAACCCTGCCTCGGCAGCGGACACAACACAGAACACACCCAAAGCGGCGCAAGCCCCGCCAAATCGCGCTGTTGCCACCGGTCCAAACCGCGCAATGACAAACCCGCCTGTCAAGCGGAAAGCAACCATGGCTACCGAGAATACCGCATAACCCAGGGCCGCAATGCTTTCGGCGGCGTCGGTCACGTCCCGTAGGAAAATCGCACTCCAATCCGCCACAGCACCTTCCCCCAAAGCTCCGCACAAAGCGGTGAAGCCCACAAGGATCAATGCGCCTGAAGGTAATGCAAAAACCTTGCCTCCGGACACAGCCGCGCGGCGCGATGTCCAGCGTACCCATGACAATGCCAATGCCAGCCCAACGACGATCCCGCCCGCCAGCAAAAAGTGTTGGATCACTGTCAGCCCCATCTGCACTGCTGCAAATCCGCTGAGGGCGCCCAACCCTGCCCCAAGGCTCCACATCGCGTGGAAGGATGACATCACGGGTTTCTTGTACGCCTGCTCAACCTCCGCCGCCCAGGCGTTCATCGCTACATCCATCGAGCCATGGAAAGCCCCAAATACAAACAAAAAAGCCGCAAGCGACCAGAAGCCACCCGCGAGGGCCAGAAGGATCAAAGAAACCGTGTAAAAAACGGCAATGTACCGCGTCAAGACCACCGCTCCGAACCTGTCGGTTAGCCGGCCGGTGATTGGAAAAGAACACACAGCGCCCGCCGCCATGAACAAAAGGCCATATCCCAGCGTCTCATGCGTCAGGTCCAGTTTGTCCCGAACCGCTGGAATTCGCGATGCCCAGATGCCGAACAATGCGCCATTCAATATGAACATGGCGGCCACTGCCCGCCACGCCGACACGATTCCAATCACAGAGAATTCCCCGACCCAGGTGTCAAACGCGTTTGTTGTACAGCGCGCGGGTCCAAAGGCAAATACGGATCTACCCCAACCGCTTTCGAATCCTGCGAACCGCAAACCATACCGCCAGGACAACCGGAATCGTCACCGCTGCGCTTAACATCCCTTTACTGATCCCGGCACCTGTCAGGGGGTAGAGCAGATAGCTGACCAGCGATACGGCGTAATAGCTGATCGCGACCACGGAAAGCCCCTCGACCGTGTGCTGCAGACGCAGTGCCAGATCCGCGCGGCGATCCATGCTTTCCAACAGGGCCTGGTTCTGCGCGCTGCGCTCAACATCTACGCGGGTTCGCAGCAATTCCCCTGCACGGATGGCCCGATCAGACAGGGCTTGCAGGCGACGTTCCGTGGATTTCACCGTGCGGATCGCCGGGTCGTATCGGCGCATCATAAAGTCCGCAAAGTTCTGACCGCCTTCAAAACGCTCTTCGCGCAGGACCTCAATCCGCTGATTTACGATGGCCTCATAGGCACCCGTGGCTCCGAACCGGAACGAACACTGCGCCGCCAAAGTTTCCAGTTCAATCGAGGTCGACAGCAAGTCCTGAAGCAACTCGTCGGGCTGGGCAGAATTGTCGGTCATCTGCCCCATCAGGCGCGTCAGCTTTTCATCCAGCATTCCGATGCGAGGCATCAGCTGTTTGACCCGGGCAAAACCCAGCATGGACATTGCCTTGTAGGTCTCGATCTCACACAAACGCTGGACGATCCGTCCCGTCCTGCGCCGACCGGTTCCATTCGCGACAAACAGCGCAAACCGCATGTGCCCTGCCGGATCGATACGAAAATCACTTGCACAAACAGCTGCGTCATCCAGCACCCGAGCAACAGCCAGGCTTTCTGGTTCGAACCAATCCAGCAGCTTGGATTTGATCACCTCGTCGCCTTCACGTTCGACAACACGCACCATGGCCGACGTGACCCTCTGTCCGGGGCTGGCCATCAACCAGTCGGGGGGGAAAACCTCAAAATCTGCCGGGTTGAATGCACGCTCGCTGACGTTCTGGGCGATGGCCGTATAGGTCACGAACTCGGTATGTTGTTCCCACTTCAACCAATGGCGGCCGATTTGCCCGGCATAGTGCGTGGCGTCCGGCTGCGGATGCTGAGCACCGTGGCGGTCGAGAAGGTCGATGAGGTGATCCAGATCCTCGCGGCGGTCCCGTGCGACGGCGGCGACAGATTTCTTGATCGCAAGAAAGACCACAGTACAGGGCATTGCCGCCACCGGAAACGGACGGGCGTGCAATTCATTGGCCAGCGCATAGCGCAGCGGATGGTCATCTATCGGCGTCATCTTGGGCTCCGTTTCGTCCGAGGCACTATACGACACCTATAAAATTCATCAATTCTCTTTTTATTTCATATACTTACAAGGATACTACGGTATACAAACCCGCTATCTCATTGATTTGGCTGCCACAGCTCGATCGGGTTGCCCTCTGGGTCATGGATGCGCGCGAACTGGCCAACCTCACTGTCCCACTCTGCGTTGGTTTCAACCTTGATCCCTGCGGCTTCAAACTGCGCAATCATGGTGGCCAGATCATCGACACGAAAATTGATCATCCACTGCTGCTCGGATCTTCCGAAGTACGCGGTGTCCTGCGCAAAGGGGGCGAAGACTGTGTAACCCTCGCGCTGTTTCCATGGCTCCGGGATATAGTGATTTACGCCCAGATGCTTTTCATACCACGCGCTCAAGGCCTCGGGATCACGAGCGCGAAAGAACACGCCGCCTATGCCGTTCACTTTTTCCATCGGGCACCTCCTTTTCAATTCAGGATACACCAAAAACAGAAAAGGCGCCCACTGGGGCGCCTTTACGATAGTTTTCCTGACCCGGCTTATTCGATCATGGGCAGTAGTTTGTCGAGGCTTGCCTTTGCGTCGCCGTAGAACATGCGGGTGTTTTCTTTGAAGAAAAGCGGGTTTTCGATGCCCGAGTACCCGGTGCCCTGGCCGCGTTTGGACACGAAGACCTGCTTGGCCTTCCAGCATTCCAGAACCGGCATGCCGGCGATGGGGCTGTTGGGGTCTTCCTGCGCCGCTGGGTTCACGATGTCGTTCGAGCCGATGACGATGGCCACATCCGTTTCGGGGAAGTCGTCGTTGATCTCGTCCATTTCCAGCACGATGTCGTATGGCACCTTTGCCTCGGCCAGCAGCACGTTCATGTGGCCAGGCAGACGGCCCGCGACCGGGTGGATCGCAAAGCGCACATTCTTGCCCTGCGCCCGCAACTTGCGGACCAGTTCGCTGACCGATTGCTGTGCCTGCGCCACCGCCATGCCGTAGCCGGGGATGATCACCACGCTGTCAGCATCGTTCAGCGCTGCGGCCACACCGTCGGCCTCGATGGCGATCTGCTCGCCCTCAACCGCCATCTGCTCACCCTGCGGGCCACCAAAGCCGCCCAGGATCACGCTGACAAAATGACGGTTCATCGCCTTGCACATGATGTAAGACAGGATCGCACCCGACGAGCCCACCAGCGCACCAACCACGATCAGCAGGTCGTTGCCAAGGCTGAAGCCGATCGCCGCAGCCGCCCAGCCCGAGTAGCTGTTCAGCATCGACACAACCACCGGCATGTCGGCACCGCCGATGCCCATGATCAGGTGATAACCGATGAACAGCGCCGCCAGCGTCATCAGGAACAGCGGGAAGAAGCCGCCGGTCGAGGTGTACCAGATCAGACAGATCAGCGAGAGACCTGCCGCAGCCGCGTTCAGCGCATGACCGCCCGGCAGCTTGGTTGCCGCAGACGTAACCTTGCCCGCCAGCTTGCCATAGGCCACGACCGACCCGGTAAAGGTGATCGCACCGATGAAGATACCCAGGAACAGTTCGACATGCAGGATTGCCAGCTCGGCCGAGGTTTTCTTGGCGATCAGCTTGGCAAAATTGCCCAAGCTTTCAATGTCTTCTCCCTTGACGTTAAGCGCAACATGAACGTTTCCGATCTCAAAATGCGCGTTGAAGCCCACGAACACAGCTGCCAGACCGACCAGCGAGTGCATCGCGGCCACCAGCTGCGGCATCTCGGTCATCTGCACGCGCTGTGCAACGTATTGACCGATCAGACCACCGCCCGCGATCAGCAGCAGCGACAGCAGCCACAGGCCCGAACCGGGACCAACCAGCGTGGCGAAGACTGCCAGCGCCATACCGACGATGCCATACCAGACCGCGCGCTTGGCGCTTTCCTGGTTCGACAGGCCGCCGAGCGAAAGGATGAACAGAACAGCCGCAACAACGTAGGCGGCAGTAGTGAAGCCAAATTCCATGTGCCCGGCCTCCTTAAGATTTCTGGAACATGGCGAGCATGCGCCGGGTTACGAGGAAGCCGCCGAAGATGTTGATCCCGGCCATGAAGATGGACAGCGCCGCCAGCAGAATGACCAGGAACGACCCCGATCCGATCTGCATCACAGCCCCAACGATAATGATCGACGAGATCGCGTTGGTGATCGCCATCAGCGGTGTGTGCAGGCTGTGGGCGACGCCCCAGATCACCTGGAAGCCCACAAAAATGGCCAGCACAAAGACGATGAAGTGCTGCATGAAGCTGGCCGGAGCGATCAGCCCCACCAACAGCATCAGCGCGCCACCAACACCCAGCAGGGTGAACTGCTGCTTGGTCTGCGCCTTGAAGGCCGCAACCTCCTGCGCCTTTTTCTCTTCCGGGGTCAGTTCCTTGACTTCCGGTTTCTTCTGAGCCGCGATCGCCTGCACTTTAGGCGGCGGCGGCGGGAAGGTGATGTCGCCTTCAAAGGTCACAGTCGCACCGCGGATCACGTCATCTTCCATGTCGTGGTTGATCTGACCGTCCTTTTCAGGCGTCAGGTCAGTCATCATGTGACGGATGTTGGTCGCATAGAGCGACGAGGACTGCGCCGCCATCCGGCTGGGGAAGTCGGTATAGCCGATGATGGTCACGCCATTGTCGGTCACGATCTTCTCATCCGCCACGGTCAGCTTGCAGTTGCCGCCCTTTTCCGCCGCAAGGTCAACAATGACCGAGCCCGGCTTCATCGCCTCGACCATATCCTTGGTCCAAAGCTCGGGCGCTTCGCGGTTCGGGATCAGCGCGGTGGTGATCACGATGTCTATCTCGGGTGCCAGCTCGCGGAACTTGGCCAGCTGCGCCTCGCGGAATTCCTCGGATTGAACGCTGGCATAACCGCCGGTGGCGGCACCGTCCTGCTGATCCTCACTGAAATCCAGATAGACGAACTCGGCCCCCATCGATTCGACCTGTTCGGCCACTTCGGGGCGCACGTCGAACGCGTAAGTGATCGCGCCCAGCGAGGTCGAGGTGCCGATGGCCGCCAGACCAGCCACACCGGCCCCGACAATAAGCACCTTCGCAGGCGGGACTTTACCAGCCGCCGTCACCTGACCGGTGAAAAAGCGGCCAAAGTTGTTGCCCGCCTCGATCACCGCGCGGTAACCGGCGATATTGGCCATCGACGACAGCGCGTCCATCTTCTGCGCGCGGCTGATCCGCGGCACCATTTCCATGGCGATGACATTGGCGCCCTTGGCCTTGGCCGCTTCCATTCCCTCTTCATTCCCCGCAGGGTTGAAGAAGGAAATCAACGTCTTACCCTTGGTCAGACGCTTCAGCTCAGCCTCGTTCGGCTGACGCACCTTGGCAACAATGTCGGCCTGTTTCCACAGCGACGCAGCCGTCTTGACGACCTCAACCCCCGCTGCCTCATACGACGCATCCGAAAACCCTGCCGCAGCACCAGCACCCTTCTCAATCAGACATTCATAGCCCAACTTCTGAAGCTGCAACGCTGACTCTGGCGTCATCGCAACACGGTTCTCACCGTCATAAATCTCTCTCGGTGTGCCTATCTTCACTGGCAGTCCCCCTAATTTTCACTCTGACCGAGCGGGTGGTCGGTATTGTTTGTTAAGCAAAGGTGTATCCTGCGCAACATTATTTCGCAAGCGCAGCATATTTACGTTGTGTCATTACCACATCACTTCATATCCATCGGCGGGTTTGGCGTTCATATCGGGCAAAGTCGGCGCGAAAAGTTCTGCGTAAACGGTCCTCTTCGGGCATGATGAAACGACGTTCCAAAAGCCACACGAAAATCGGAATCAGAACCAGTGATGCAACCGCATCAAACTTTAGTATCAGGCCGGACAAGATCAGCACATCGCCAACGTATATGGGGTTTCGGCTACGCTTAAATATCCCCGATTGCACCAGCGATGTCGGCGTTTCATGCGGGATGATCGTGGTGCGGTGGCGGCGAAACTCGGCCGCAGCCAGGACGATCAGGATGATGCCGCCCCCGATCAGAACACCGCTG
Source organism: Ruegeria sp. CDSC054 (assembly GCF_059610645.1). Classification (NCBI taxonomy): domain Bacteria; kingdom Pseudomonadati; phylum Pseudomonadota; class Alphaproteobacteria; order Rhodobacterales; family Roseobacteraceae; genus Ruegeria; species Ruegeria sp. CDSC054. Next base: position 80,648 of record NZ_JBXWOA010000002.1, read on the forward strand.
AGCAAATCGACAAACCCATTGTCGAGCGACAGCCCCATCGGCATATGCCGCGCCTGCAGCCATGCCAGCACCGCAAAGCCCAGCAACCACACCGGAGGGACGTCGATTTTTTGCATGTCAGGCAGTCTTTCATATCCGGGCGGGACAAAATGTCGCTTTTGTCCGATGACCTACCGCTTTTCGCTGGGAAAAGCAAAATCACAGTTGGTCGCAGCCGTGCAATCGGATCGCGTCCGGACATGGTTGCAGAGAGGGTCTTCGATGATGGACAGCCGCTTTTGGATCAGATAGCCATTTTGCATCAACTATTGCCCACACAATGATGAGAAAACGATGACCGACTTTGCCGCGACCAAAGCCATGTTCAACCTTCCCCAAGGCGTCGTTTATCTGGACGGCAACTCGCTTGGGCCGCTGCCCCGGGCGGCCGGAGATCGGGTTAATGACATGATGGTTCAGGAATGGGGGCAGATGCTGATCACCGGCTGGAACAAGGCCGGGTGGATGGCATTGCCGACCGGCTTGGGTGATCGTGTCGGGCGGCTGATTGGCGCTGAACCCGGCAGTGTCGTTACCGGCGACACTCTGTCGATCAAAGTCTATCAGGCCGTCGCCTCGGCGCTGGAACTGTGCCCTGGTCGCAAGGTCGTTCTGTCAGACAGCGGTAATTTCCCGTCCGATCTATATATGGTGGATGGCCTGCTGCGCTCGCTCGGGCCGGAATATGAATTGCGCGTTGTCGCACCGGAAGACGTAGCTGACAATGTGACCGAGGATGTAGCCGTTTTGATGCTGACCGAGGTAGATTATCGCTCGGGCCGGATGCATGACATGAAGGCACTGACAGAACTGGCCCATGCAAACGGCACAGTTACGGTTTGGGATCTGGCCCATTCAGTTGGTGCAATTCCCGTCGATCTGGCGGGATGTAATGCAGATTTCGCAGTTGGCTGTACCTACAAATACCTGAATGGCGGGCCCGGGGCGCCCGCATTTATCTATGTCTCTCCGCGCCTGACGGATCAGGTGCGCCCTGCATTGTCTGGGTGGTTGGGCCACGAAGCGCCTTTTGCCTTTGATCTGGATTACCGCGCCGGAAATGGCATCGAGAGAATGCGCGTCGGAACCCCTCCTATCCTTCAGATGACTGCCTTGTCGGCTGCGATGGACATTTGGGATATGGCCGACATACGAGACGTCCGAGCCAAGTCAACTGAGCTGACCGAGCTGTTCATCAAACGGGTCGAAGCCACCTGCCCCGACCTGCAACTGGCAAGCCCACGCAATCCCGCCCAGCGCGGCAGTCAGGTGTCTTTCCGATTTGCCGATGGCTATGCCGCTATGCAGGCCCTGATTGCGCGCGGCGTGATCGGGGACTTCCGGGCGCCTGACATCATGCGGTTTGGCTTTACGCCGCTATACATAGATGAACAGGATGTGGAAAACGCGGTCGAGATCCTGACAGATATCATGCAGAACCGGCTGTGGGACGCGCCAGAATACAAGGTGCGCCAGCATGTTACCTGACCTCTAACCCAGCTCCTATCAGTGCGGCAAACTGGGCAACACGGGTTTCGTATTCCTCTGCGCCTATGGCGCTTGCCTTCAGCCCCTTAAGAGTAGCCGTTATCGTTTTGCCCGTCTCGTCGGCATCCGCCAGTAATCTGACGCGCCCGGCTTTATGTTCGCGTGTCAACCACTCGGAATACAGTCGGGCCAATTCAGCCTCGCCTTGCGAAATGATATCTGACGACATGGACTTGGTCGCATCCAGCATTTCAAGCCCGTGGGGCGATGCAAGGATCATTGCCATCCCCTCGGTTTGCGCTTGAACGGCATCCTTCAACACGTCCGAAACCGAACCCGACACAGTCAGCGCCGCAGCGACGGCGGCGATCTTCTCGGCATAGTAATGCTCGGTCAGCCTGGTGACGATCGCCTCTTTGTTTTTGAAATGCAGATAAACGGCCGGCCGGGACATCCTCGCGCCCCGCGCTATGTCATCCATTGAGGTTTTTCGGAATCCATAGGTGGCGAAGGCCCGAAACGCCGAGTCCAAAATCGCCTGTTGCCGTGTATCGTCTGCTACGTCTGCCATCCTTGAACTGGTGACATTTTCTGTTCATTTTGTCAATTGACACACTGACACATTTCACCAATTGTGTCAGAAACCAGCCACAGCTACGAGAGGTGCGCCATGGCGACCGCCCTTAAGATCAACGGAACGCAACATCAGGTTGACCTGCCCGATGACGTCCCCCTGCTTTGGGTTCTACGTGATGAAGTCGGACTGACGGGCACCAAATTCGGCTGCGGCGTGGCCGCTTGCGGGGCGTGCACCGTGCACATTGACGGCGAGGCTGTGCGTTCGTGCCAAGTGGCCCTGTCCGATGTCTGGGGCGATGTGACCACGATTGAAGGCATTGGCACCCCGGACGCGATGGCCGCGATTCAGCAGGCCTGGGTCGATCATCAGGTGGCGCAATGCGGCTACTGCCAGTCGGGCCAGATCATGCAGGCCGCAGCGCTGCTGGCCGAGAACCCTGCGCCTTCGGATACCGATATCGACGATGCCATGCAGGGCAATTTGTGCCGCTGTGGCACCTACGCCCGCATCCGCGCTGCAATTCACGACGCGGCATCCAAGCTGAAAGAGGCATAAACGATGGCATCTGTTGGAAAAATCCTCCGTCGTTCGTTCCTGATCGGTTCGGCCGCGATTGTCGGCGGCGTGGCATTCGGCGCCTATTACGTCAGCCGCCCGGCCGCCAATCCGTTGAAGCCTGCTAAGGGCGAAACCGCGCTCAGCCCCTTTGTTCTGATTGATCAGCAAGGCGTCACCCTGTTCGCCCCGCGTGCTGAGATGGGACAAGGTGTAATGACCACGTGGGCGGCGCTGATCGCAGAAGAGTTGGATGTGGAACTGGACCAGATCCGCGTTCTGCACGGCCCTGCAGCGGCGGCCTATTACAACTCGGCCCTGGTTGGTGAGGGATTGCCGAACAAGGGTTATGACATCTCGGACTTCCAGCACAATCTGGGTGAGGCTCTGGGCGTTCTTGGCAGGACGCTGAGCTTGCAGGTGACCGGTGGTTCGACCTCGATGAAAGATGGCTTCGAGCGCATGCGCGAGGCGGGTGCGACCGCGCGCGAAACGCTGAAACAGGCCGCCGCTGACCGTCTGGGCGTGGATCGTGCGCAACTGAAAACCGAGAATGGTGCTGTAATCGCGCCGGACGGGGCGCGCATTCCTTATACTGAGCTTGCCGAGGCTGCCGGTCAGATTGAACCGCCGGAAGTCGAATTGCGCGATCCGTCCAACTGGCGCTTGTTGGGGCGGAACTTGCCGCGTGTGGATGTGGTCGGCAAATCCACCGGAACGGCTGAGTTCGGGATCGATGTGCGCCCCGAGGGTCTGAAATTCGCCTCGGTCCGCATCAATCCCAAGCTGGGCGGCGACGTGAAAGGCTTTGACGCCAGCGCGGCTGAGCAAATGCCCGGCGTGGAAAAGGTGGTTGATCTGGGCAACGGCGTGGCTGTGATTGCCACCAACACATGGCTGGCCATTCAGGCCGTCGAGGCGATTGACGTAGATTGGGGCGACGCCCCCTACCCGCCGGAAACCGACGCCATTTTCACCGAAATTGCCAATGCATTCGACGCGTCCCCCAATTCGACCATGCGCGATGACGGAGACGTTGACACTCTGCCCGACGGCGCCACCGAAATCACGGCCGAATATACGGTGCCCTATCTGGCCCATTCCACGATGGAGCCGATGAACGCCACAGCGCTGTTCACGGGATCGGCGCTGGAATTGTGGTGCGGCAATCAGGCCCCGACTCTTGTCCAGATACGCGTGGCCAACACGGCCAACCTGGATAAAGACGCCGTTCAAATCCACACTACCTATCTGGGTGGAGGGTTTGGCCGCCGGGGTGAGCTGGACTTTGGCGAGATCGCCACAAAGGTTGCGATGGCCATGCCCGGCGTTCCTGTTCAGACCACCTGGAGCCGCGAAGAAGACATGCGCCACGACTACTATCGCCCCGGTGCGATGGCCCGTATGCGCGGTGCTGTCAAAGACGGTCAAGCCGTTCTGGTTGACGGCAAGGTCGCGGCGCAATCCTGCACGCAACAAGCGGTTCAGCGCTATACCGGCCTGCCGGCTGGCGGCCCTGACAAAGTGCTGGTCGAAGGATTCTTTAACCAACCTTACGCGGTGCCCAACTATCGCATGAGCGGGCACATCGCCGATCTGAATATTCCCGTCGGCTTCTGGCGTTCAGTCGGGAACAGCCACAATGGCTTCTTCCATGAGACCTTCATGGACGAGATGGCGCATGCCGCAGGTCGTGACCCGCTGGAGTTCCGTTTGGAATTGGCCAAGGCCGAGCACGCTCCATCGGCAGGCTGCCTACAAACCGTGAAAGAGATGTCCGGCTGGACCGGAGAAACCCCTGATGGTGTCGGGCGCGGTGTGGCGATGACCTACAGCTTTGGCACCCCTGTTGCACAGGTGATTGAGGTCGTCGATGAGGACGGCACTATCCGTATCGCCAAGGCATGGATCGCCTGTGACGTGGGTCTGGCCCTGGACCCCGGCACAGTCGAGGCGCAGATGTTCGGTGGCATGATCTATGGCTTGTCGGCAGCCGTGATGGGTGAGATCACATTTTCGGACGGAGAGGTCGAACAGTACAATTTCCCCGACTACGACGCTCTGCGGATCCACAATGCTCCGGTGACCCAGGTGGAAATTCTGGAAACCAACCACCACATGGGTGGCGTTGGCGAACCGGGGACACCCCCGTCCATGCCCGCGCTCGGCAATGCCCTGTTCGACTTGACGGGTGAGCGCGCGCGCACCCTGCCTTTGATCAATCAGTTCAATCTGCTGGTTTGATCGCGCTGCGCCGGTCCGGACCCTCTCTCTCGGATCGGCGCAGGAGTTACGCGGATTGTTGGACCAACGCCCTATCCGAACCGGTTGCCCATGCATGTACAGCAGCACCGAATGCCTTGAACAAAGGGCGTGACACGGGATCATTTTCGGCGTCCCATTCCGGGTGCCATTGCACTGACAATGTAAACCCGGGTGCGTCCTTAATATAAATCGCCTCGGGCGTTCCATCGGGGGCTTGACCATCAATCACTACCCGACGCCCAACCGATTTGATCCCCTGCCCGTGCAACGTGTTTGTCATCACTTCGGTCGCGCCCATCAGGCGGTGGAATACACCGCCCTCGTTTAGCGCAACGACATGACGCAGGGCAAATTTCTCTTCCAGGGTCCCATCGGGCGGCATGCGGTGGTTCATCCGACCCGGCAGCTCGCGGATTTCCGGGTACAGTGTCCCGCCCATCGCCACGTTGACTTCTTGGAACCCTCGGCAGATGCCAAAGAAGGGCTGGCCACGCTCCACACAGGCGCGCACCAGCGGCAATGTGATCGCGTCGCGCGCCCGGTCAAATTCACCATGGGCCTCAGTTGCGGGCTCGCCGTATTCTTCAGGGTGAACGTTCGGGCGCCCGCCGGTCAGCAGAAATCCGTCACAGACCTCTAGCAGCTCATCAACCGAGACATAGCGCGGATCGGCTGGGATCAGCAGCGGCAGACAGTCCGACACATTGGCAACCGCGTCCGAGTTCATCGTCCCACCGGCATGGGTCGGATATTGATCATTCATCAAATACGAGTTGCCGATGATACCGACGACGGGTCGAGACATGCTGCGTTCCTGAGTTATCTGTTTGCTTTCCAAAAACTATCGACCGCAAGAACAGCGCGCAATAGCACAGGCCCTGCGTGTCAGCGCAAGCTCTTGTTCAACTGTGCACATGATGGATTATGAACGCGCTTTGTCTGGTACCTTGGCCATTGCCCGTTTTTGTGGCGTTGCACGAACATCACATTGGGTCGAAGAGCCCAAAAGGCTCTCCGCCAGTCATCAGGTTCAGATCTCGCCAATCAGGCCGGCAGTTTCGATCCCGGCCAATGCCGCTGCGGCATCATTGTCAGACGTATCGCCGGTCACGCCGACCGCACCGATCACTGCGCCCTTTTTGTCGCGCAGCAACACACCACCCGGGACCGGAACGACCTGCCCGCCATAGACGCCATTCACAGCTGCCATGAAATAGGCCTGCGCTTCGGCCCGCTGCATCTGCGCGGTGCCCGCCATGCCCAGCATCACTGCGCCATAGGCCTTGCCATGCGCAATCGCGAACCGACCCGGGGCCGCGTCGTCTTCGCGTTCGAAAGCGATCACGTGACCGCCTGCATCAAGAACGACGACGGAAAGGGGTTTCAGCTCCATTTCGTGCCCCTTCTCAAGGGTCTTTCGGATGATGGTGCGGGCTTTGCGGAGGGAAACTCCCATGTCGTGTCCTATCGTTCCTGATGGTTTAAAGGCTGGCTTTCAGTTCCAGACGGCGAGCATGCAGGACCGGCTCGGTATAGCCCGAGGGTTGCACACGCCCCTTGAAGACCAGATCACAGGCCGCTTGGAAAGCAATTCCGTCGAAACCGGGTGCCAACGGGCGATAGTCTGCGTCGTTTTCGTTCTGGCGATCCACCACTGCGGCCATTTTTTGCATAGCAGCCATGACCTGCCCTTCCGAGGCAACTTCATGGTGCAACCAGTTGGCCAGCGCCTGAGATGAAATCCGGCATGTCGCGCGATCCTCCATCAGGCCGACATCGTTGATATCCGGCACCTTCGAACAGCCAACCCCCTGATCAACCCAACGCACCACGTATCCAAGAATGCCCTGCGCGTTGTTCTCGATCTCGCGGGTGATCTCGTTCTCGCTGAGGTTTCGACCGCCCAGCAACGGAATGGTCAGCAAATCCCCCAGCGTCCCCCGCGCGCCACCGGCAGCCAGTTCATCCTGGCGGGCCAGCACGTCAACCTCGTGATAATGCGTCGCGTGCAATGTCGCAGCTGTCGGCGACGGCACCCAGGCGCACGTCGCGCCGGATTTCGGGTGGCCGATCTTCTGCTCCAGCATATCACCCATCCGGTCGGGCATCGCCCACATGCCCTTACCAATCTGCGCCTTGCCCTTCAGACCGCAGGCCAAACCAGTATCTACGTTGCGATCTTCATAAGACGCAATCCACGGCGTGTTCTTGATGTCGCCCTTGGGCAGCATTGGCCCAGCTTCGATCGAGGTGTGAATCTCATCCCCAGTCCGGTCAAGAAAACCGGTGTTGATGAAAGCCACCCGCGATTTCGCAGCGCGGATGCATTCCTTGAGGTTGACCGACGTGCGGCGCTCTTCATCCATGATGCCCAGCTTCACGGTATTGCGCGGCAGGCCAAGGATGTCTTCGACCATGTCAAAAATCTCGACCGAGAACGCGACTTCTGCCGGTCCGTGCATCTTGGGCTTGACCACATAGACCGAGCCTTGGACCGAATTTCCGCCGTCTCGCTTGAGATCGTGCATGGCGATCAGCGTCGTGCAGAGCGCATCCATCAACCCTTCGCCGATCTCATTGCCCTGTTCATCCAACACAGCAGGGTTTGTCATCAAATGCCCGACGTTGCGGATCAGCATCAGCGAACGACCCTTCAGGCTGGCTGCCCCACCGGATGCTGCAGTAAAGCTCAGGTCCTGGGCCAGTTTACGGGTAAAGGTCTTGCCACCTTTCGCGACCTCTTCTGTCAGGTCGCCCTTCATCAGACCCAGCCAATTGCCATAGGCAACAACCTTGTCCTCGGCATCGACACACGCAACCGAGTCCTCGCAATCCATGATCGTGGACAGGGCGGATTCCAGATAAACATCGGAAATGCCAGCAGGATCCGCCGCCCCGATGTTGCTGGACGGGTCGATCACGATCTTGATGTGCAGACCGTTGTTTTTCAGCAGCACAAAATCGGGGTTCTCAGTCGAACCGCCATAGCCAACAAATCGCGAAGCGTCCGTCAGTGCGGGCACCAATGCCCCCTCTTCAACCCGCAGTTCAGGCGCATTCGCCCACGAGCCATTTGCCAATGGAACGGCGTCATCCAGAAACCCCTTTGCCCAGGCAATCACCCGCGCGCCGCGCGCCGCGTCGTAGCCGCCAGCCGCAGGCAAGTCACCCATCGCGTCCGTTCCATAAAGCGCGTCATAAAGACTGCCCCAACGTGCATTGGCTGCGTTCAGTGCAAATCGCGCATTGGTAATCGGAACAACAAGTTGCGGTCCAGGGATCGAGGCGATCTCGGGGTCGACATTGGCGGTTTCAATCTGGAAATCCGCACCTTCTTCGACCAGATAACCGATCTCGCGCAGGAAAACCTGATAGGCCTCGGCGTCGTGGTCCTGGCCTTGGCGCTCAAGATGCCATGCATCGATCTTGCCCTGAATGTCCTGCCGCTTAGCCAGAAAAGCTCGGTTCTTGGGGCCAAGTTCAGCGACCATGCGCGCCAGACCATCCCAGAAGGCATCCGCTGTGACACCTGTACCCGGCAGGGCTTGGCCTTCAATGAACTCGGCCAGAACCGTATCCACCTGCAATCCGCTGCGCGCCTGTCTGCTGCTCATTTTGTTTCTCCCGGGAATGTGCACGACTGTATGCCGTCAGCATTTAGGGCGAAAGTTTCCGATAGGCAACGTGCGTCGCAGCGTCGCGGTCAAAAAGACTTACCAAAATCAGGCTTGAGGCATTCCGGCGCGCGGATCGCACGGCTTGCAGCCAACCTTCACAGCCCATACGTTCGCGCAAACACGAAATTATGCGAGGCCCCTGATGCGCGACGCTGCCCCAACGACGATCTATCTGAAAGACTACACACCCTTTGGTTATCTGGTGGACAGCGTGCACCTGACGTTTGATCTGGCCGCCCACGCAACCCGCGTCACCTCTCGCATCGCATTTCGCCCGAACCCGGAGGCCAGCGACAAGACGTTCTTCCTGCACGGTGAGGACCTCAAGCTGATCCGCGCATCCATTGATGGTGCGGAAATCACCCCCGAGATTACCGACAAGGGCCTGACCGTTGCTGCCCCCGACGCGCCGTTTATCTGGGAAGCCGAGGTTGAGATCGATCCCGGCAATAACACGGCGCTCGAAGGCCTGTATATGTCAAACGGCATGTATTGCACCCAGTGTGAGGCTGAAGGGTTCCGCAAGATAACCTATTACCCCGACCGCCCGGACGTAATGTCCAACTTTACCGTGCGCATCAACGGCGACCTCCCTGTACTGCTGTCCAACGGCAACCCTTCGGGCCAAGGCGAAGGCTGGGCCGAATGGACCGATCCGTGGCCCAAGCCCGCTTACCTGTTCGCGCTGGTCGCGGGCGAGCTGATCGCCCATCCCGGTCAGTTCACCACCATGTCGGGTCGCGATGTGGAGCTGAACCTCTGGGTCCGTCCCGGCGACGAAGGCAAATGTGCCTTTGGTATGGAAGCCTTGAAGAAATCCATGAAGTGGGACGAGGACATCTATGGCCGCGAATACGATCTGGACGTGTTCAACATCGTGGCCGTGGATGACTTCAACATGGGCGCGATGGAGAACAAAGGGCTGAACATCTTCAACTCATCCGCTGTTCTTGCCAGCCCTGAAACCTCGACCGACGCCAATTTTGAACGGATCGAAGCGATCATCGCGCATGAGTATTTCCACAACTGGACCGGCAATCGGATCACCTGCCGCGACTGGTTCCAACTGTGCCTGAAAGAAGGGCTGACCGTTTTCCGGGATGCGCAGTTCACCTCGGACATGCGCTCGGCCCCAGTAAAGCGGATTGAGGACGCTATCGACCTGCGCGCGCGGCAGTTCCCCGAGGATAACGGGCCCTTGTCGCATCCCGTCCGGCCTGAGAGTTTTCAGGAAATCAACAACTTCTACACCGCCACCGTCTACGAAAAAGGTGCCGAGATCATCGGTATGCTGAAACGTCTGGTTGGTGATGAGGCCTACTCCAAGGCTTTGGATTTGTATTTCGATCGTCACGTTGGGCAAGCCTGCACCATTGAAGACTGGATCAAGGTGTTTGAGGACACCACCGGCCGCGACCTGAGCCAGTTCAAGCGCTGGTACAGCCAATCCGGCACGCCGCGCGTAACAGTGAGCGAAGATTGGAATGACGGCACATATACGCTGACACTGGCGCAGCACACCGAAGAAACACCTGGGCAGTCCGAAAAGCTGCCGCAAGTGATCCCAGTCGCTGTAGGTCTGCTTGGCCAAAACGGGGACGAGGTGCGCGCAACCGAGGTTCTGGAACTGACCGAAGCGCAACAAAGATTCCAATTCACCGGGCTGGCGGCAAAACCTGTGGCCTCGATCCTGCGAGATTTCTCGGCCCCTGTGATCCTTGAGCACGATCACACCGACGCCGAACGCGCCTTCCTTCTGGCCCACGACACCGATCCTTTCAATCGGTGGCAGGCGGGACGGTCTTTGGCGCAGGACACGCTGTTGCGCATGATCCTCGAAGACGCAACGCCGGGTGCGGATTACCTGGACGGGGTGCTGGCCGTTCTGCGCGACGGCGATCTGGACCCGGCGTATCGCGCCCTGATGCTGGGTCTGCCTTCGCAATCCGAGCTGGCGGCCGCGTTGTCCGACCGGGGTGAAACACCTGACCCTATGGCGATCTGGACAGCGGTCGAGACGCTGCGGCAGGCAACCGCGCAGCACGTTCAGGACTTGCTGCCGCGCTTGCACAGCGAAACCTTGATCGAGGCACCATACAGTCCCGATGCAGACCAAGTCGGCAAACGTTCGCTTGGCAATGCCGCACTGGCCCTGACGTCACGGCTTGATGGTGCGGCAATGGCAGCCGAGCAATACGCGGCGGCTGGCAACATGACACAGCAACTGAGCGCCCTGTCCTGCCTGCTGCGCGCAGGCAAAGGCGAGGCCGAGCTTTCTGCGTTCTACGATCAATGGCAGCACGACCGTCTGGTGATGGACAAATGGTTTGCCCTTCAGGTCGGAATGGCCTCTCCAGCGGCCACGGCAGACATCGCCCGCACCCTGACCGAGCACGCCGATTTCAACTGGAAAAACCCCAACCGGTTCCGGGCGGTAATGGGTGCACTGGCGATGAACCACGCCGGTTTTCACCGCGCAGATGGTGCGGGTTATGCGTTGCTGGCCGACTGGCTGATCAAACTGGACCCTGTCAACCCGCAGACCACGGCGCGGATGTGTTCGGCCTACCAGACATGGAAACGCTATGACGCGGACCGTCAGGACCTGATCCGTGCACAACTGACCCGCATCGCAGAAACGCCTGACCTGTCGCGCGACACGACAGAAATGGTCTCGCGCATTCTCAACGCATGACGGAATTCACGTTTACGCGTCAGAATCGGGCACCGCGCACCGTCGGTGTTCTGATCTGCGTCTATGCGGCCTTGTTGGCACTTGTGATCCTGTTCGACGCGGCGTGGTGGCTGGTAGTGCTATTGGCGTTGCCTACGTTACCGGCTATTTGGGATATCACACAGAACACCAGCGCAGGGCTGGTTCTTGATCAGAACAAACTGCGCTGGTTTACCGGCACCCGAGAGGCCGAAATTGATCGTTCGGACATTGATTATTTCCGCTTCGACACGCGCTGGGATTTCTCGGTGCGCGTTTCACTGGTTCTGACATCCGGCAAACGGATTCGGCTGCCTGATGAGTCGTCTCCGCATCACAGGGACTTCGAACAGGTCCTGCAACAGGCTGGTTTTCGAATTGAACGTCATCACTTCGTCGCATTTTGAAACAATGGATGTATTTTCGTAAAATTAAAGACAATAGTTAACCAATCTCATTCAAAGACCTTGAATTTGACACCGATTGCGGCAAAGCTTTCACCCTCAAGTTTCTGGTTTGTTTGTTTCGAGTGCCGCCATGTTCTGGTTTTTGAGGGACCGTTCGTCCCGTTCCCGATCTTCTATTGCTCATCCCGCTGCATCCGGCGCGTATTTCGCTGACCCGGCTGTTTCGCCTGTATTGCCGGACCAAGGGCAATTGAACATCCCATTGGCTGATGTTCAGGCCCAGGATGAGATTGGGCGCAGCTCGATAGAAAAAGGCCGCTTCCTGGCCAGACAGGATCGCTGGGCAGAATTGTCCGACCTGATGCGCAAAGCAGACGACGCACGGGACACTGCACCCGACGGAATGCCCGTCGCCGAATTGCTGGCGTTTGGGGCACGAGCCGATGTGGTTCTGGCCGCAGAGCACGCGCTGTCTGACGCCAAAGCGCTATCAGAATTTGATGTCATGAACGGCATTTCCGAATTGGAAGACGAGATGCGCGCGCACTCGGGCGACCCGATGATCGCCTTGGTTGTCGCTTTGGCCCACATTGATATGGCATGGGCATGGCGCGGTACAACGAACGAAGCAACCCTTCCCTCGCTGCACCAATCCCGTTGCGCCGCCCATTTCGATCGGGCAGCTGCAATCCTTCCCAATTGTCGCGAGGCCGCAGCGGACAGCCCCATTGTCGCCTCGGCTGGCTGCGCAATTTTGGCGGGTCAGCGTAGAGCAAACACACGGGTGGCGGATGAATACGAGCGGTTGATTAAGCTCGACCCGTTGAATCATCGGCACATGCGCGCGATGGGGACCCACCTGCTGCCGCGCTGGTTCGGAAGCTATGGCGAGCTCGAGGTCCAGGCGCTGCGTATGGCGGCTCAGACCCGGGACACCTGGGGGGCCGGAGGCTATACTTGGGTTCAGTTCGACGCAATTGCCCTAGACGAAGAGGCCTGCGCGCGTCTGGATGTCGATTTCTTCCTGGAAGGCATGCACGATATTCTCCGTCGGCGTCCTGACCAGCAAACCGTCAACATGTTGTCTGCCTACTGCGCCATCACGATCCAGAACGGTGCTGGCCAGTGCGACAAGGCTGATCTGGTGCGCAGCCAGATACACCAGGCTGCAAACTGGCTGATCCGCGATCACCTGACAGAACTGCACCCGTTGATTTGGGCCCATGCAGCAAATGGGTTCAACAACAGTGTTCGGATCAATTCACCCGAACGGTTCGCGGCCCGCGGGCAGCGCGATGCCCTGCGTGCAATTGGCGATCTGTTCCGTGATGAGCTGCGCAGCGGATTGGATGTGACGTTTACTCCGACGGGTTTGCGCCTGTCCGGGCATTGATTCCCCCTTGCCCCTAGGCCGTGCCGGGCCTAATACGCAGGCTTAGACTTCTGCGGAAATGAGGCGCGCCATGCTCGACCTGACATACGAAATGCCCAAACCCAAAACCATTGCCGGGGCCAAGCACGATTGGGAACTGGTCATCGGGATGGAGGTGCATGCGCAGGTCTCATCCAATGCCAAGCTGTTCTCGGGTGCGTCGACCCAATTCGGGGCCGAGCCGAACTCGAACGTGGCATTCGTGGACGCGGCGATGCCGGGAATGCTGCCCGTGATCAACGAGTATTGCGTGGAACAGGCGGTGCGCACCGGGCTGGGCCTGAAGGCGGAGATCAACCTGAAATCGGCCTTTGACCGCAAGAACTATTTCTACCCCGACCTGCCGCAGGGTTACCAAATTTCTCAGCTTTATCAGCCTATTGTGGGTGAAGGCGAGGTTCTGGTCGAAATGGGTGACGGCACCGCACGTATGGTGCGCATTGAACGCATCCACATGGAACAGGACGCTGGCAAATCGATCCACGACATGGACCCCCACATGTCATTTGTCGACCTGAACCGGACCGGTGTTTGCCTGATGGAGATCGTCAGCCGCCCCGATATTCGCGGACCGGAAGAGGCCGCTGCCTATATCGTCAAGCTGCGTCAAATCTTGCGTTACTTGGGCACCTGCGACGGCAACATGCAGAACGGCAACCTGCGAGCAGACGTGAACGTTTCGATCTGCCTGCCCGGTGCTTATGAGAAATATCAGGAAACGCAGGACTTCTCGCATCTGGGCACCCGTTGCGAGATCAAGAATATGAACTCGATGCGCTTTATTCAGCAAGCGATCGAAGTCGAAGCGCGTCGTCAGATTGCCATCGTTGAAGGTGGCGGCAAGGTCGATCAGGAAACCCGGCTATATGACCCGGACAAGGGCGAAACACGGTCGATGCGGTCCAAAGAAGAGGCGCATGACTATCGCTACTTCCCTGACCCAGATCTGCTGCCGTTGGAGATTGAGCAGGCATGGGTGGACGACATCGCCGCCAAATTGCCGGAACTGCCCGACGACAAGAAGACACGATTCATCAGTGAATTCGGGCTGACCGACTATGACGCTTCCGTTCTGACCGCCGAGGTAGAGTCGGCCGCCTATTTCGAAGAGGTCGCCAAAGGCCGCAACGGCAAGTTGGCCGCAAACTGGGTCATCAACGAACTGTTTGGTCGGCTGAAGAAAGAAGACCACAGCATCACCGACTCGCCGGTTTCGCCTGCGCAGTTGGGTGGGATCATCGATCTGATCGCCTCAGACGCCATTTCTGGCAAGATCGCCAAGGATCTGTTCGAGATTGTCTACACCGAAGGCGGCGACCCGGCGCAGATCGTTGAAGAACGCGGCATGAAACAGGTCACCGACACCGGTGCCATCGAAACTGCTCTGGACGAAATCATCGCGGCCAACCCGTCGCAGGTCGAAAAAGCCAAGGTGAACCCGAAACTGGCAGGCTGGTTTGTTGGTCAGGTCATGAAGGCAACTGGCGGCAAGGCGAACCCCAAAGCCGTCAATGAGTTGGTCAGCAAAAAGCTGAGCTCGTAAACCTTTCGGTTCAAGAAACTGCAACGGAAGGGTCCGTGCATATGGCGCGGATCTTCCGGCCCCGCGCGCGGGGCGCAACAGACAAAACAGAATTTGCCCAACGGGCGATGATGACTGTTCGAAACCCGACAACATGTTAGATTGCCAGGGATCGGCAACTAGGAAAATCTGATGCAGCGCTACGAATACAAAGTTGTCCCCGCCCCGCAGAAAGGCACCAAGGCCAAGGGCGTCAAAACTGCCGAAGGGCGGTTTGCAGTGTCGATCGAACAGATCCTGAATCAAATGGGGCAGGATGGCTGGGAATACCAGCGTGCGGAACTTCTGCCCAGCGAGGAACGCGCTGGCCTGACCAGTTCCACCGTGAACTGGCGCAACGTTCTGGTGTTTCGGCGTGAGATTGCAGCTGAATTTTCTTCGGAGCGTGAGGCGGTTGAGGACAGCGACGCTGCCCCCGTGGCTCAGCCGGTGCCTGGACCAGAAGAAGAAGTGCAGGCCCCTGCACCGATTTCAGAAGAGGTCAAAGATCCGCCATTGACCCTGAAGCCAACAGACCTGTCCGAAAAGGACAAAGAGCAGACCTAAGCGGTCTGCTCGGCGTTTTCATAGCCTGCAGCTGAATTTTACTCGGCAGCGCTTGCTGCTTGGCTCAGATCCTGCGCCAGCATCAGTGCGTTGCCGTCCGGGTCGTAGAACGTCGCGGTGCTGACCATGCCCTCGATCGTTTCAGTCGCCCCATCGAACCTGACGCCCGAGGATTCGAGCGCCTGACGCGCCGTCGCAATATCCGACACCCCGAACACCGGCACCGTATTGCCCGGCGCAGGCTCGGCCTGTTCACCCAGGCCCAAGGTCACACCGTCGGTTTTGGTTTTCATCTCGCTCCAACCGGCCTCGTCAATGTGGTGGATCAGCTCAAACCCCAGCTTGGCCTGATACCATTCGGCACTGACATGCCTGTCTTGCACGGACATGGCGAGCGTGATCGTGTTTTCCAGTGAAACGAGTGGCATTGAACTATCCTTTTGGCGAAAATTAAAGTAACTATACTTTATGGACATAACGATTCTTGTCAAGCTTACATCCCGCGCCTGGTCCCTGAACATTCTGGCGTTGATGCATGAAGGCATGCCGGGACGACAGGCACCGCTACTGGCTGCGACAAGCGCCGGCAGAACGGCATTTGCCCAGAGCCTTGACCACCTGATTCAATTGGGTTTTCTGGAACGGAATCCTGGCCACGGTCATCCGTTGCGTCCCGAGTTTCGATTGACCCAAACGGGTGAATCTGCGGCCGAAATCGCCAGCCGAATCGTGAATGCCGTGCCAGATGACGCTGATTTCGCGTTACTCAGACGCAGTTGGACGGCGCCTATTCTGGCGCTGACCGACAGGCCCCGACGGTTCTCGACCCTCAAATCCGGTCTGATCACGATTTCCGACCGCGCACTTTCGACGTCGCTTCATCGCCTGGAAGAGCAAGAGTGGATACAGCGAGACATTGATGCAACGCACCGGCTGCCTTTTCCCACCTATCGAGCGGTGAATCAGGGAATCGCGGTTAACAGGGCCATTTCTCTGGTCGCCTAGGCACCGACCAAAGGGCCTGTTCAGGTATCAATATCCAGCGCCAGCGCATGAATGCGGGGCACGATGTCACCCAGTGCCTTATGTACGGCCCGGTGGCGGGCGACGCGGGATTGACCCTGAAAAGCGCTGGCACGAATACGGACGTTGAAATGGCTTTCGCCGCCCTCTTGAAACCCGGCGTGTCCTCGGTGGCTTTCGCTGTCATCCACGACTTCCAGCTCACGCGGTTCAAAGGCTGCCATCAGGCGGGTTCGGATCTCGTCGGTAACAGTCATTTTTTTGCTCACGGGCGAAAATTTTACCGCCCCCCCTCTTCTACTTTCGGCTGCTTAGACTAAACTGCTGCCTCCGAGTCGAAAAGATGCGTTCTTAAGGATGAGCACATGGTGAAGTCAGACCCCTTCGGATTTGATATGTCCGTATCCACTTCCAAGAAAAAGAACCCGCGGGGGCGTCGCGGAATGTCGGGCGCGTCTGAAACCTCGACGCGTATCTGCGATCACGAAGGTTGCGAAGAACCGGGCAAGTTCCGTGCGCCCAAGGCCCCTGACGTGCTGGACGACTTTTTCTGGTTCTGCCAGCAGCACGTTCGCGAATACAACAACAAGTGGAACTTCTTTGACGGCACCACCGAGGCCGAGTTGAACGCCCAGCGGTCCAAGGACAAAGTGTGGGAGCGCGAGACCAAGCCGATGGGCGATCCCGAAGCGCGCGCATGGGCGCGTCTGGGCATCGAAGACCCGCATCAGGTACTTGGCGCAAACAGCACCCAAAACAAAGGACGCACGTCAGGTGGCGGCGGTCGTCGCCTGCCCCCCACGGAACGCCGCGCGATCGAAATTCTGGAAGCCAACGACAGCTGGACCAAGGCCGAGGTGCGCAAAGCGTACAAAAAGCTGATCAAGGTGCTGCACCCTGACATGAACGGCGGCGACCGTTCCCAGGAAGAGCAGTTGCAAGAGGTCGTCTGGGCGTGGGATCAGATCAAGGACAGCCGGAACTTTAGGTAGTCGGCTTATCGACGACCGTACATGCGCAAAAGCGCCTCTGTTTCGGGTCGCTTTAGGCACCGCACGCGAGTTTGTTCCAAAGTGGGTTTAGGGCTGAAACGATCCGGGAATAGCATACCAAGCTCCTCGACATCTTCGCGATCGAATGACAAAAGCGCCATGTCGCCCAGAAACAAGCTTTCTGTCGGCAAACCATGCGAAATCAGTATCGCATGGCGATCACAGGCAACGTGGAAATACGTCACGGCCTCATCGGGCCGCACTTGTCGAATTGTTTTGTCATTGACCAAATGAATTGCCGCAGCAAAAACTCTGGGCTCTCCAAACAGCAATTCGGCGCGCCACCCTTCGAGAACAATCCTATGCTGTGGAGACACGTATAGATCACGATCAGGCAAACCGTCCCCGATTGCCCCTTTCTGGATGCAAACAGGGCGCAATCGTGGGTTTCGCTGCAACGCTTCCGCGCTCATGGTCTTTTTACCAATCCAAAGGATAGGCAACAGCGCACCGCTGGAAACACGAACTTTGTCCCCAACCGATAGTTCTTCGACGGGGCAAGGACCTTTCCCGGTTTCAATCAAAGTTCCCTTTACGAAACATGGCACTGTTCCGGCAGGAAGGTCGACTGTCACACTGAGAGAGGCATTGTTACCATTTCCCGGATTCCCCGTCGTCGCGCGTATTAGAACCGTGAGTTGCGTATTCGGGGGAATGTCTGCCCCCTCAGTAAGCTCAACGGTCAGAACTCCGCTCGGTGAAATCGAAACAGTGTAGTCGGAAGGATCCAATCCACCATTGCCAGTTACGGTCACGCTCCACGTCACAGCTTTGGTCGCGGTATACTGCTCCATAACCGAGGTCGACCCACTGGGGATCGAGATAGAAGTCGGACCTGAGATTACTAACGACATTTTTACCTACACTCTTAAAAACAAAATCGGGAACCGCTTTTGCACAATCATATATGCATATTTAACTCATCATATCTTACTATTGCAATGTTAATGCTTCACGGGACTGTGTGGCGGCGTTCTGGACCCAAAATTCGTGCTGTCCAAGATTTGAAAGATTAGCTCGAGACATTGGACGCAACGTCGATAAGGCCAGTTTCAAAGAAACATCCGCCTAAGTACCTACCAGCACGGCTTTCCCTTGCCCTTGCCCGCAATATGTTGCACCACACACGAGTTCAAACCCGGCAACGCGGGGCAAAGGATAAGGACAAGGCGAATGGCTGACGGATCGATCGACGTAAACGCAAAACCCACCGAAGAAATTTCGGTCCGTGACGTGTTCGGTATTGAAACCGACATGGCGATCAAGGGCTTTGCTGACCGCAGTGACCGCGTACCCGCGATCGACCCGACCTACAAGTTTGACCCGGAAACCACACTGGCCATTCTGGCAGGCTTTTCCCACAATCGTCGTGTGATGATCCAAGGCTATCACGGCACAGGCAAATCGACCCATATCGAACAGGTCGCAGCCCGCCTGAACTGGCCCGCCGTGCGTGTGAACCTCGACAGCCACATCAGCCGGATCGACCTGATCGGCAAGGACGCCATCAAACTGCGTGACGGCAAACAGGTCACCGAGTTCCACGAGGGTATCCTGCCCTGGGCGTTGCGCAATCCTGTCGCCATCGTGTTCGATGAATACGACGCGGGCCGTGCCGACGTGATGTTCGTGATCCAACGTGTGCTGGAACACGACGGCAAGTTGACCCTGCTGGACCAGAACGAGATCATCACGCCGAATCCCAATTTCCGCCTGTTCGCCACGGCAAACACCGTGGGCCTGGGCGATACAACTGGCCTCTATCACGGCACGCAACAGATTAACCAGGCTCAGATGGACCGCTGGTCGCTGGTCTCGACGCTGAACTACCTCAGCCATGATGCCGAAACGATGATCGTTCTGTCCAAGGCGCCGCACTACAATACCGAGAAAGGCCGCAAGACCGTCAGCCAGATGGTCACTGTTGCCGACCTGACCCGGACCGCCTTCATGAACGGTGACCTGTCCACAGTTATGAGCCCTCGGACCGTTATCAACTGGGCCCAAAACGCCGAGATTTTCCGTGATGTGGGTTACGCTTTCCGCCTGTCCTTCCTGAACAAGTGTGATGAGCTTGAGCGCCAGACAGTGGCCGAGTTCTATCAACGTTGTTTTGATGAGGAACTGCCGGAAAGTGCAGCGAGCGTAAGCTTGGGGTGAAAGCCTTTTTTGTCATAGCATCGATCTGGGTCGTTTTTGATTCATTTTGGCTATTTGACAAAGTAGGTTGGAAAAAGTCGGCGCCTTCAGACATGACGGCGTCGCAATATGTTCACCTGATACGGCTGCGTTGGGAGTACGCAATACTTTTCCTAGCAGCAATGATCTGGAGTACGTTCATTGTCTAAACCTAACGACAACCCCGCCGATCCGTTCAAGAAGGCCTTGGCCGAGGCCACCAAGGTTATGGCCGACGATCCAGAGCTGTCTGTAAGCTATACGGTCGACCCCTCGGGGCTGTCGGGCGAGTCGATGCGTTTGCCGCAGGTCTCGCGCCGAATGACGCGAGAGGAGGTTCTGCTGGCGCGCGGAACGGCGGATGCCTTGGCATTGCAGCGCAAGTACCATGACGATGCGACGCACAACCGCTATGCGCCTCCGGGCGATATGGCGCGCGACTTGTATGAAGCGATGGAGGTCGCACGGTGTGAGGCGATGGGCGCGCGGGACATGCCCGGCACCGCTTCGAACATCGATGTAAAGATCGGGCACGAGGCACTGCGCCGCGGTTACGACCAGTGCAAGCAACCCGCAGATGCCCCCTTGTCGGTGGCCGCGGGTTATCTGATCCGCCACTTGGCAACCGGGCGCGACCTGCCGCCTGCAGCTGAGAACATCATGAACCTGTGGCGTGGCTTCATCGAAGAGCAGGCTGGTGGCACGCTGGAAAATTTGCAGGACATCCTTTCGGATCAGGCCGAATTCGCCAAGTTTGCCCGTCAGATGATCAAGGATCTGGGGTACGGCGATCAGTTGGGCGAAGACCCGGATGAGCTGGACGAAGATCAGGAAGATCAGGCTGAGGACGACGCCGAAGAACAGCCCGATCCCGACAGCACCGGTCAGGATGATCAGGACGAACAGGACGCCGACGCGACCCCTGAGCAAACTCAGGAAGAGCAGCAGGATCAGTCCCAGGCTCAGGTCTCGATGGACGAGATGGCCGAGGATGAGATGGGCGAAGAGGCCGAGATGCCCGAGGGCGAGGCACCGTTGGAGCCACCTGCCCCACCGCCAGCGTCCGAGGCCGACCCGGATTATAAGGTTTACCTTGGAACCTTTGACGAAGAGATCGCAGCCGAAGACCTGGCCGAGCCTGCCGAATTGGAACGGCTGCGCGCCTATCTGGATCAGCAGCTTGAGCCGCTTAAGGGTGCCGTCAGCCGTCTGGCGAACAAACTGCAGCGCCGTTTGCAGGCGCAACAGAACCGCTCTTGGGAGTTTGACCGCGAAGAAGGTATTCTAGATGCCGGGCGACTGGCGCGTGTTGTGGCCAACCCGACCACGCCGCTGAGTTTCAAGGTCGAGAAAGACACTGAGTTCCGCGATACGGTGGTGACACTGCTGCTGGATAACTCGGGCTCGATGCGCGGTCGTCCGATCTCGATCGCGGCGATCTGTGCCGATGTTCTGGCCCGGACGTTGGAACGTTGCAACGTGAAGGTCGAAATCCTTGGCTTTACTACGCGCGCTTGGAAAGGTGGCCAGGCACGTGAGGCATGGCTGAATGACGGTCGCCCGCAACAGCCGGGGCGTCTGAACGATCTGCGCCACATCATCTATAAAGGCGCGGATGCCCCGTGGCGTCGCGCGCGACCCAACTTGGGTTTGATGATGAAAGAAGGCCTGCTGAAAGAGAACATCGATGGTGAGGCGCTGGAGTGGGCGCATCGCCGGATGCTGGCGCGACGCGAACAGCGTAAGATCCTGATGGTGATCTCGGACGGCGCGCCGGTTGATGATTCAACGCTCAGCGTTAACCCCGCGAATTACTTGGAAAAACACTTACGCGACGTGATCGGAATGGTCGAAAAACGTAAGATGGTCGAGCTTTTGGCCATTGGTATCGGCCACGATGTAACCCGATACTACGACCGCGCGGTAACGATCACGGATGTCGAACAGCTGGCAGGTGCGATGACTGAACAGCTGGCGGCATTGTTCGACAGCGATCCTCGGGCACGTGCACGCGTGATGGGGATGAAGAGGGCCAGCTGACGCTGGCCCTGCCTCCGGCAGAAGTATTTTTCAAAAGATGAAGGGGCAGCCCCCCGTTTGCGAGAGGTGTCACATGTTTCAATCCTTTGCAGTCACTGCGCGTCCGGAACAGGGACCGCCCAGGCTGGCCGCTTTGCGATCCCAGATGGCACAGGATGGGTTGGACGGTTTTCTGATCCCACGCGCAGATGCGCATCAGGGCGAGTATGTGGCCCCACGCGATGAACGTCTGGCATGGCTGACGGGTTTCACCGGGTCGGCCGGTTTCTGCGCAGTGCTGTCCGATATTGCCGGCGTTTTCATCGATGGCCGGTATCGCACGCAGGTCAAGGCTCAGGTTGCGGCGGATTTCACGCCTGTGCCCTGGCCTGAAACCAGTTTGGGCGTGTGGCTTAAAGAACAGCTGCCCAACGGCGGCAAGGTTGGTTTTGATCCTTGGCTGCATGCAGCAGGGCAGATTACCAGTCTGAAGAAAGAGTTGAACGCAAGCGGCGTCGAACTTGTTCGTAGCGACAATCTGGTGGACAGGGTGTGGTCGGATCAACCGGACGCCCCGATGAACCCGGTCAAGGCGCACCCGATTGAGTTTGCAGGGGAAACAGCCACAAGCAAAATTGCGCGGGTGGCGGAGGATCTAAAACAGAACGGGTGTGATGCGGCCATCATTACATTGCCGGATTCGATCATGTGGCTGCTTAACATTCGTGGATCAGATATCGGGTATAACCCGGTAGCCCATGGGTTTACCATTCTACATGCCGATGGTCGGGTTGATCTGTTCATGGCGGCGCAAAAACTTACCGGGGTGTTAGATCACCTGGGCGACCAAGTTCAGGTTCACGAGCCTCGGTCTTTTCTGGATGCGGCCGCGGATTTGGGCGGCGCGGTTCAAGTCGATTTGGGAACCCTGCCGCAGGCAGTTGCGGATGTGCTGGGTGACAAAATGATGGATGCAGGTGATCCCTGTGCCCTTCCCAAAGCTCGCAAAAACGCCGCCGAAATCGCAGGCAGCGCCGAGGCGCATCTTCGTGACGCGGTGGCTGTTATTGAAACCCTGTGCTGGTTGGACGCACAGACCCCGGGCACAGTGGCGGAAACACAGGTGGTCACGCAGCTCGAGGAAAACCGCCGCCGGGATAACGCGCTACAGGATATCTCGTTCGACACGATTGCGGGCACCGGTCCCAACGGTGCGATCATGCATTACCGAGTAACCGAAGAAACCGACAGCCGGCTGGAGAATGGTGACTTGTTGGTTTTGGATAGCGGCGGTCAATATCTGGATGGCACAACCGACATCACCCGCACCATTGCAATCGGAGAAGTGGGCGTTGAGGAAAAAGCCTGCTTTACCCGCGTGCTGAAAGGGATGATCGATATGTCCATGCTGCGCTGGCCCGCCGGGCTGGCCGGACGAGATATCGAATGCATCGCACGCGCCCCCTTATGGGCAGCGGGCCAGGATTTCAATCACGGGGTCGGCCATGGCGTCGGTGCGTATCTGAGCGTCCATGAAGGGCCGCAGCGCTTGTCAAAGGTCAGCCACGTACCGCTCGAGCCAGGTATGATCCTGTCCAACGAGCCCGGATATTATCGCGAAGGCGCGTTCGGCATTCGGATCGAGAACCTTGTTGTGGTGCAGGATGCCCCGACGCTGCCCACCGCTGACACCGAGCGTGCGATGCTGAACTGGCGGACACTTACATACGTACCGATTGACCGGCGGCTGATAGTAGTTGATATGCTAACGGTAGATGAGCGCGCGTGGCTGAATTCATATCACCGCGACGTTGCGGAAAAAGTCCGCCCAAGGCTGGGCGACGACGCTCAACTGTGGTTGGATGCCGCAACTGCGCCGATCTGACACCGGACTGTCACATAAACCGGGCAGAGGAGTGATCCGTACTGAAGACGAGGGAAGAAGCAGAGATGACAGACATAACGATCCGCAAAGCAGCTGGAAAATGGAGCGTTCGTTCCGGGGGCGCCGTTCTCGGAGAGAGCATGAATGCGCTGGAGCTGCTGGAAGGTGATCTGGAGCCGGTGATCTATTTCCCTCGTGCCGATATCGGAATGGCATTTCTGGACCGTACAGAAAAGGTTACGCATTGCCCGCACAAAGGCGATGCAACGCATTTCTCAATCGTCAACAAATCATCGGTGACCGAAAACGCAGCGTGGAGCTATGAGAATCCGGTCGCCGCAATGGCCGAGATCAAGGGTTATGTCGCGTTTTACCGCGTCGATTCCGTTAAGGTCGAACAGATCTAAATCCCTCAGATGGCCTTTCTGACCCGCTCAGTCGAGGCTATGTCGTGACACGGACGCCCCTAGGCCTGCGCCATGGATGCCAGTGACCTTAGTTGGGCTGCTGCCGTTCGTACGCGACCAAAAAATCCCTGGCCGGGCCTCCCTAGCATGGCCAGAATTTCGAACCCGTAGCAAAAATTATCGTTTTTGGCACCGTGGCAAAAAATATCTGTGACATTTTTTGGATACGACTAAGCGGAAAATTTCACGAAAACATGCAGGCATATAATCTTCGCTGGTAGCTCAACGGCGCGCTCGCAACTGACAGGGCTTGATCACGATCCAATCACGGGGCTGTTGCATGCATTTGAGGCATCAAGCGTGCACAATGCCATCAAACACCGCCCAGAGGATGCCATGTCACTTACCCGTCGCAGTTTCGCAGGATCATTGGGGGCCACGCTCTTGTTGCCTAGCGCGTTGTCCGCGCAACAAGACCCCGTGCTTGATGCTGTGCGTTCCACCCTGTTTGGAAGCAACGCAGAGTTTGAGCAAGGCATGGCCTTTCTCGTACAACGCGGCAACCCGGATGTGGTGCCTGCTTTGCTGACCGGTATGCGATACGCCAGACGTCGCAGCAGCGACATCGTGAAAGTCATGCAGACCCTGACTGGTGAGAATATCGGTCAAGACTGGTTTGAGTGGATGTTGTGGCAGGAAAAGAACCCGCAAATCGTGCCGCACCCCTCGCTCATCCCGTTCAAGCGCGAGGTTCTTTTGGGAATTGATACGAATTTCGATGTCTTCCTGAAGCCAAAGTATTTGCAGCGCGACAAGATGAAGATCCGGCTTGAAGAGATCGCGTGGGGTGGTGTGAACAAGGACGGTATCCCATCGCTGGACAATCCGGCTCTGACCCCTGCCGCGCGTGCAGATTACCTTAAGGACGATGACCTGGTTTTTGGCGTTTCGATCAACGGGGACGAACGAGCCTACCCGCTGCGGATCATGGGCTGGCATGAAATGTTCAACGAGGTGATTGGCGGAGTTCCGGTGGCCTTGGCCTACTGCACACTGTGCGGATCCGGAATTCTGTTTGAAACGCAAGTGCCGGGTCGCAGCAAACCGCTGATCTTCGGCTCATCGGGGTTTCTGTACAGGTCGAACAAACTGATGTTCGATCGTCAGACGCATTCCCTGTGGAACCAATACACCGGCAAGCCAGTCGTTGGCGCGCTTGTCGGCAGCGGTATCGAATTGAAACAACGCCCGGTGGTCATCACCACATGGCAAAGCTGGAAAACATCTCACCCCAAGACGAAGGTCCTTTCAATGAACACCGGTCACCGGCGGAATTATGGATCGGGTGTCGTGTATCGGGAGTATTTCGCTTCGTCCGAATTGATGTTCCCGGCGCTGGTCGATCAGTCCAGTCACAGACAGAAAGATTATGTTTTCGCCATTCGGCAATTTGGCGCGGCGCGAGCATGGCCGCTGGATGCGTTCGGCAGAAGCCGGGTAATCAATGACGCCATCGCCAACCGGCCGCTGGTGCTTATCGGAAACGACGAAAAGCGCGCGGTGCGGGCTTATGAACGCGCATCCCACAAGTTCGCTGCGTCGGGCAGCGATTTGGTGGATGAAACGGGTCAGAAGTGGACCATGACCGAAGAGGCGCTGGTTGGACCAGGAGGCGCGGAATTGCCCCGGGTCGCAGGCCATATTTCGTACTGGTTTGCTTGGGACAATTACCTGGGCGATACCGCAACAGTGTATAATCGCTAAGAGTGCTCTTCTGCCGCCGTGGCGGCCAAGGCGCGATTATACGCCTTCAGTGCATCGACGTGGTAAAGCGCTCCGACCGGGTTTTCACTACCGTCCTCTTCGACAATCACCACCGGAATACAGGGGATGTCATCCCTGTCGAAATAGGGCATCGCTGCCTCTAGTGTGGCGCTGGCCTGAACACAAAGCCCCTGTTCGATCAATTCGGCCGCCTGTTCTTTCGTGATCGAGCGAGAGTCGCCCAAGGGGCGCATGACTGCCCCGGTCCGCAGCATCGCCAGCAGATAGGCTTGCGGCCCGGCGGCCAGATGCACGTTGCGACGTTCCAGCTGGGTCAAGAAGAAGGACCGATCCACAAGACGCGAGGCCAGCGCTGTCGACATCGACACCGAAACCATCACAGCCAGGCCGATTTGCCAGTCTCCGGTCAGTTCAAAGACGATCATCGTGGTCGAAATCGGCGCGCCCAGAACCGCAGCAGCAACGGCCCCCATTCCGGCAAAGGCATAAAGCGTATGCGTGCCCGACACATCCGGCAGCAGCCCGGTTGCGATCAGGCCAAAGGCCAGCCCGGTCAACGCCCCAATCATCAGCGATGGGGAAAACACCCCGCCGCCCATACGCCCGCCCATGGTGATCGCCACGGCAACCGTCTTGATCACCGCAAACAGGATGGCAAAACTCAGGGTCAGGTCACCTGCCAAAGCGCGGATCGTCGTTTCATACCCGACGCCGATGATATGCGGGAACCAGATCGCCAGCAGCCCCAGCATCGCACCTGAAACAGCTGGGCGCAGCCAGCCAGGCAAGGCAAGCCGGTTCTGGATATGGTTGCCGATATCTTCGGCAAAAAAGATCGACCGCATGAGCAGAAGCGAAACCAGGCCGCAGATCAGGCCAAGTAGCAGAAAGGCAGGCAGTTCCACGTAGAATTGCAGGGAACCGGGTGTATCCAGAACAAACTCGGTCACATCGCCATATTCCAGCCGGTTGATTACTGTCCCGGCAACCGAAGCAATCACGATTGGCGCAAATGCATGCACTGCAAAGTGACGCAGCACGACCTCAAGCGCGAACAGCGCACCTGCGATCGGTGAGTTAAAACTGGCCGAGACGGCGGCGGCGACAGCGCATCCCAACAGGTCGCGCCCGGTGATGCCATCAGCATGGATGCGGTTACTGACCCAGGTTGAGATCACACCAGCCATGTGCACGACCGGCCCCTCTCGGCCCGTGGACCCGCCTGTGCTGAGCGTGACGAGCGAGGCAAAGAAAGACGCGATACCCGCCTTGCTTTCCACGCGACCATCGGTCACCGCGGCCCCTTCGATGACGTCAGCGACGGATCGCACGCGTCCGTCGTCGGTGAACTTATTCAGGATCACGCCCACGATAAGCCCGCCGATGATGGGAATGATCAGGATCAGAAACCAAGGCAGCTTTTCCGCGTGGCTGTGCAAAAGCAAAATGTCATCCGTATCATAGACATAGGCCTGCAGCGACCGGATCGCCTTGCGAAATCCCAATGCCATGAAACCTGCCGCGATCCCGATCGCCAGCGCGATGAACCAGAATTGAATCTGGCTGGGCCCACGCCGCCGCATCACCCGCCAGGCGTCCTTTATCGCGGCCAGAGCCTGATTGAGCTGGTTGCGCAGAACGGTGCGGGTTGATTGGGTCATTTGCCCTCGGGGATCACGTCTTTCCCCTTAGTAAGCCACGGAGCGCCCTTATAAAAGTGGGATCGCGACGGATTGAACACAGGAAAGCGGCAGAATTACCTCAGGCCTGCAAAAGGGCTCGGGCCGCAGCGCGGGCCTCGTCCGTTATTGTGTCACCTGCGACCATACGGGCGATTTCATCCACGCGGTCGGGTTCGGCCAGCGGCACAACGGTCGACAGGGTATGCCCGTCGGTGACGTGTTTTTGAACCCGCCAGTGATGCGCCGCGCGGGCCGCCACCTGCGGCGAGTGGGTCACAACCAGCACCTGACCGCCATGCGCTAACGACGCAAGGCGCCGCCCGACAGCATCAGCGGTCGCGCCGCCGACACCTCGGTCGATTTCGTCGAAAATCATCGTGCGCGCGCTGTCATCACCGGCCAGACAGACCTTGAGCGCCAAAAGAAAACGACTGAGTTCACCGCCTGAGGCGATCTTGTTCAGCGGTCCCGAAGGCGCGCCGGGGTTGGTGGCAACCGTGAACGCCACAGCGTCAATCCCCTCGGGGCCCGGGTCTGCCACCGTGATTTCGGTTTGGAACACAGCGCGTTCCATCTTCAACGGGGCGAGTTCGGTCATCACGGCGGCATCGAGTTGCCCGGCGGCCTTTTGCCGCGCAGCACTCAGTTTGGCCGCTGCGTCGTCATAAGCCGCCTGTGCCGCGTCTACCGCCGCCCTCTGATCGGCCAGATCCGCATCGCCCGCGTCAAGCCGGTTCAGGCGGTCGCGCAAAGTGTCGGCGAAGGTGCCCAGATCATCTGGCACGACGTCATGTTTACGAGCCAGCGCACGAATAGCGAACAAGCGTTCTTCGGCCTGCTCCAACTCAGACGGGTTAAAGTCCAGTTTTTGCAGGCAGGCATCGACACCATCCTGCGCCTCACCCAACTCGATCAAGGCGCGTCCCAATGCGGCGATCGGCTCTTCCAATTGGCCGCCCGCACTATCCGACACCCCTTCGAGCCAGCGCACGGCGTCAGCCATCGCCCCCTCGGCCCCGTCCCCACCCAGCAGAGCGAAGGCACGGGCAACGTCATCGCGGATACGCTCGGCCCCCTGCATCATGCGACGACGGGCGTCGAGCTCGGCGTCCTCGCCCGGCTGCGGGTCCAGCTGATCCAGTTCGGATACCGAATGCCGCAAGAATTCCTCTTCTGCACGCATGGCTGCTAGGGCCGATTCCGTCTGCGCAAGAGCTTTGCGCGCACGTGACATCTCGGACCATGCTGACCGCACCTTTACTAGATAGGATTCTGCTCCGGCGTAATCATCCAGCATTGCCCGGTGACCTCGCGGGTTCAACAGGCCGCGATCATCGTGTTGACCATGCAGTTCGATCAGGGTCTCGGACAATGCCCGCAGCACCTCGCCCGAACAACGACGATCATTGACCCACGCGGTCTTACGCCCCTCGGCCGTATTCACCCGCCGCAGGATCAGCTCTTCTCCGTCGGGCAGGCCCGCTTCGGCCAGAATTGCATGTGCGGCGTGATCTTCGTTCAATTCGAACTCGGCCACGACTTCACCCTGAGCGGCGCCCTGACGGACCAGTTCTGCCCGACCACGCCAGCCCAGAACAAATCCCAGCGAATCCAGAAGAATCGACTTGCCCGCACCGGTTTCACCGGTCAACGCATTCAGGCCCGGCTGAAACGTCAGTTCCAGCCGATCGATGATCAGCATGTCACGGATATCGAGGGCGCGCAGCATCGGGTCTTAGCGTCCCACCCCATTGGCCATGGCGATTACAACCACTCACCTTTGACAGTCTGACGGTAGATCGTGCTGAGCCAGTTGTTGCCACGGCTCTTGAGATCCAATCCGCGTGACGTCAGCAGCGAATAGCCCGCATCGTACCATTCGGACGACTGATAGTTGTACCCCAGAATGGCCCCCGCCGACTGTGCCTCATCCACAAGACCCAGTGCCAGATAGGCTTCAATCAAGCGGTACAGAGCTTCGGCGGTGTGAGATGTGGTCTGGAAGTCTTCAACCACCACACGGAACCGGTTGATGGCTGCAGTATAATGGTCCTGGCGCAGATAATAGCGTCCAATTTCCATCTCTTTGCCAGCCAGGTGGTCAAAGGCCAGATCGAATTTCAGCACCGCAGAGGTCGCGTATTCGCTATCCGGGTAGACCTCGATCACGGTGCGCAGCGATTGCAACGCCTGAAAAGTCAGGCCCTGATCGCGCCCGACCTCGTCAATCTGGTCATAATAGCTGAGCGCCAGAAGATATTGGGCATAAGCCGCATCTTCGTCCGTCGGGTAAAAGTCGATGTACCGTTGTGCGGCGCCTCGGCTTTCTTCGTAGTTTTTGTCCGAGTGGTATGAGAATGCCTGCATGATCAGCGCACGCTTGGCCCAATCGGAATACGGATACAGACGTTCAACTTCTGAAAAATACCACGCCGCATCATCCGAACGATTCTGCGACAGCTCATATTCGCCGCGCGTGAATATCTGTTCAGGAGTGAACCCTTCCAGGTTCTGATTGCGGTCTGCGCCTTTTCCAGCGCATGCCGTCAAAACTGCTGTCAGAAGAATCGCGCTTGCGAACCTGACTGCCGCTTTGGTGCCAACCATTCCGCCTATCCTTGTCGTATTACTTGACGGGGTTAAGCCCCGATTTAGGCCAAGGTCTAGCACATAAAATTCCGGTGCAAAACGCCTTATGCGCCCGTTCGCAGAATTGTCGGAAGAGTTGATCCAATCAAGCGACTTCCGGGATTTCGTCCCGGACCAGGCCCTGCCCCGGAAGGCGGGCTGCCTGTTCAGGCGTGCACAGGATCGGACGGACCGCACCCGGCGTCTCGAACAGCTTGCGCAGCAGAGTATTGGTCATTGAATGGCCGGATTTGTCACCGGTAAAGTGACCAAAGATCGGACCGCCTGCCAAATACAGGTCACCAAGGGCATCCAGCATCTTGTGGCGCACGGCCTCGTCCGCGCGGCGGAAACCACCCGGCGTAAGGACTTCGTCACCCTGAACAACGACGGCATTTTCCAGCGTGCCGCCCAAAGCCAGCCCGTTTTCGCGCATCGCCTCAACATCAGTACGGCGGCAGAACGTCCGGCAGTCACACAGCTCACGTGCGAACGAACCGTTGCGCATATCCAAGGTCTTGGTCTGGTTGCCAATGGCACCGTCTTCGAAGTCGATATGAAAGTCGATGATCAGACCGTTTGCAGGCGCAATCGAAGCGCTAGCACCTTCGCGCACAGCGGTCACCGGCTTAAGAACCTCATAGGCCAGAACCGGGCTGGCTTGGCGACGCACGCCCTTCGCCATGATACCGCGAACGAAATCAATCGAAGACCCATCCATGATCGGAACTTCGGGACCATCAATCTCGATCAGCGCGTTATGTATTCCGCAACCGGCCAACGCGGCCATGATGTGCTCGACCGTGGACACAGACACACCCGCGTCGTTGATCAGGCGGGTGCACAGCGGGGTGCGCTCGACCACATCATAGATCGCAGGGACAAGGGCATTGCCCAGCTCAATATCCGTCCGTTTGAACCAGATGCCGTGACCGGCGGCTGCCGGTTTCAGGACCATCGTCGCAGGCTTACCGCTATGCAGTCCGACGCCTGTAAACGTGACCGGAGATTTGAGCGTATGTTGCAAGGTGAACCTCGAAGAGTGGTGTCCGGCCTCGTTTGGCCGTGTTGGACACTCAGTTAAGGAAGGCGGCGTCAAGGCTCAACTCACTCTTTGCAACCGAATGAAACATGTATGTGACAGATCGGCAAATCCCTGCTTACACTTCCTTAAATATTTGTAAAACAAAAGAAAAGGGCCGCCCTTTGGCGACCCTCTGCATTCACTTTGTTACCGCGATCAGTTGGCCTGACGCCGCAAAAAGGCGGGAATTTCGATCCGGTCCTGTTCGGGGTCGACCTCATCCCTTGCAGGTGCCGTAGCGTCAGATTGGCGCATAACGGGCTGCTGGCGGGGTGGTTGCGCCGGAGTATCTGCTGCGTGGCCGGTCATCCGGTCGATCAGGCGGTTAAAGCCAAACCGGGGACGATCATGCGCTTCTTCCTGCGGCACAGCGGTCGGCTGCGGGGTCGCGGGGCGGACCATCGAAGGGCTCCGCTCGGACGGCGGAACGTTCTGGACCGCGGCCTGCAAGCGCTGCAATGCTTCGGGCGACGGTGTTCCCGCTGCCGGTTGAGGCTGCGGTGCGACATAGTTTTCGGACGCAGGCTCAACCGGTTCGGGGGTCGGCTCGAATTCGGCAACGCGCGGCTGATAGGCCGGCGGTGGCAAACCATCATCATCCTGTTCGACACGAGACTGGAATTGTGGCTGTGCAGGCTCTGTCGGTGCTTCAAACAGCGAGGGTTCGCGGTTCATCTCTTGCTGAGGTGCTTGCTCAGCGACTTCTGCAGCAACCGGGGCCTCTTCCTGCGCCGACTCTTCTGCTGAAACGGTGCGGGTCAGCGGTGCTGACATTGAACGGCGCGCGACAGGGGTATCTTCCTGCTTTTCACTGGCATCGATACCGGTTGCGACAACCGATACACGCATGCCGCCTTCCATAACTGTATCCAGGGTCGAACCGACGATGATGTTGGCCTCGGGATCTACTTCTTCGCGGATGCGGTTGGCGGCTTCGTCCAGTTCGAACAGGGTCAGGTCGTGCGAGCCGGTGATGTTGATCAGAACGCCCTTGGCACCCTTGAGGCTGATTTCGTCCAGCAGCGGGTTGGCGATCGCCTTCTCGGCGGCCTGAACCGCGCGATCTTCGCCGGTGGCCTCGCCGGTTCCCATCATCGCTTTGCCCATCTCGTCCATCACGGCGCGAACGTCAGCAAAGTCGAGGTTGATCAAGCCCGGACGGACCATCAGATCGGTCACGCCTTTAACGCCCTGATACAGAACATCGTCGGCCATCGAGAACGCCTCGGTGAACGTGGTCTTTTCGTTGGCCAGACGGAACAGGTTCTGGTTGGGAATGATGATCAGTGTGTCGACGACCTTTTGCAGCATCTCAACGCCGTCTTCGGCCTGACGCATCCGCTTGGCGCCTTCAAACTGGAAGGGCTTGGTCACAACACCAACGGTCAGAACGCCCAATTCCCGCGCGGCCTGCGCGATGATGGGAGCGGCGCCGGTGCCAGTACCGCCACCCATGCCGGCGGTGATAAAGCACATATGCGCGCCGGCCAGGTGATCAACGATCTGTTCAATGCTTTCTTCGGCTGCTGCCGCACCCACGGTCGGACGGGCCCCTGCCCCCAGACCTTCGGTGACTTTCACGCCCAGTTGAACCCGTGCCGAGGACTGGCTTTGTTGCAGTGCCTGCGCATCGGTGTTGGCGACCACAAAATCGACGCCATCCAGCTGTTTCTCAATCATGTTGTTGACAGCGTTGCCGCCTGCACCACCAACGCCAAATACTGTGATCCGAGGCTTCAGTTCGTCGTGCCCGGGCATCGAAAGATTCAATGTCATGCTCTGTCCGCCTGTTTTTTTGTTCCCGCCAAAGCGGTGTTTTTCTTACCTATCCACTAACAATCCTACCGTTTGAAACAGCAAACGTCACGCCAAAAATCGCGTAATTCCACAAAATATGGAGGAAATAAGGCGCTGACCGGCAGTATTTCGCAAATACCGCCAGATGTTGCGTAAAGATCTCAATGTAGCACAAAACAGGCGATTTGCACGCGGCACTCAACCGACGCATCACCAAAGGGACTCATAAACTGTCAAACTGCGGAAAACTGCTCAGGTCCTGCCGCGGGCCTCTGTCGGGCCTTATGGATATCTTGCGGGATAAACGAGTCAGCTGCAACCCATTTCTTTAGCTGATCGGGGTACTTGGACAATTCAAACCGTCCTCGGTGATGCTGCGCACCTCCTGGATTTCGCTGTCCGCAAAAGTGGCCAGTCTAACCACCAACTTGCCCTTATATTCGAAAGGCCACCAACACACCGGGATACCATCCTGGTCATCATCGTAGAGAAAGCAGATTTGACCATCAGGCGTGGTGATCTGACCATAAACGCAACCGCGCCCCACCATGCGCCAGACCGACAGCACGGGGCTGAGGAACTCTTCAGTTCCTACAAGCTCGCCCGTTGAAAAGTCGTGAAACGTGACTGTCTTGCCCTTTACTGCATCCAAAAACGCCTCAGGTGTGATCCGGGTTTGCGCCTGAGTGGTCAGCGGTGCCAGGGCCAGCAGCGCTGCGACCCCCAGCTTACCAATTGTCACGGAACCAACGCACGGCCCGCTTGAACGGGCGCGCGGCATAGGTGTCGACCGGGATTTCAAAGTCCCACCATTCGTCCTGCGGGTGCGCTGCAAACAGGCTGAGCCCCACTGCGGAGGAGAACCCCGGCCCGGTCGCCGATTGCGGTAGACCATGCACACGCAGCGGCCGGCCAAGGCGAACACGCTGCCCGAGGATGCGGGTGGCCAAACCATCCAGCCCCATGATTTGGCTGCCGCCGCCGGTCAGGACGATCTGCTGGCTCGGCATATGCTCGAACCCGGCGGCATCCAGACGAACACGCACCTCTTCCAGGATCTCTTCAACACGCGGACGCATTATCCCGATCAGTTCAGCTCGGCTAACAGTTCGGCGATCATGCTCCCAGTCGCCGGTATCGCCGCCGATATCAATCAGGTCGCGATCATCCGCTCCAGTGGCATGGACGCCGCCATTGAAGGTTTTTATCCGCTCGGCGACCGATGCGGGAATGCCCAACCCCATCGAAATGTCCGAGGTCACATGATCCCCACCCATGCGAACGCAGTCGGCGTAAATCATGTGCTTTTTCATAAAGATCGACACGCTGGTCGTACCGCCACCCATGTCGATACAGGCCGCGCCCAGTTCCTGCTCATCCTCGACCAAGGCGGAAACACCAGACACATAGGCCGAGTTTGCAATTCCGGCCAATTCCAGATCACAGCGTTTGATACAGCGCACAATGTTCTGGATCGCGGTCGCGTCGACCGTCAACATGTGCATGTCGACGGCTAGGCTCTGCCCCATTTGGCCGCGCGGGTCGATCAGTCCCGAGCGGTTGTCCAAAGCGAAGTTTACCGGTTGGGCATGCAGTACTTCGCGCCCGGCTCCGTAATCCGGCACATCACAGGCGTTCAGAACACGGCCAACCTCGGCCTCGGTCACGACCTGACCCTCAAGATCGACCTGTGCATCCAACCCGTAAGAGCGTGGATTCGCACCCGAGAAGCTGGCAATCACATGATCGACCCGGATATCGGCCATCTTTTGCGCCGCCTGCAGGGCGGTTCGGATGGCCCGTTCGGTTTCCTGCATGGCGGTGACTTCGCCAAATTGAACGCCCCGCGACCGTGTGGTCGCAGCACCGATCACCCGGAACCCGGTCTGCCCGGCCATCGACCCGATGGTGTTATCCTCGCTCAGGCGGCCGGTCCCGTCAAAGCGCAAAACAAGACAGGCAATCTTGGAACTGCCAACATCGAGAATGGCGACAACACCGCGTTGCATGGCTTGTCTGCGCATCTGCCGCATGGCGCGCTGGGACTGATAAAGATCGGTCATCATGGTCGTTACTGCTCGCTACCCACTGTCACTTTTGTATTCCACCAGTCTTCGCTGGCAGCTTTGGTCATTCTTATTGTCGGACGTTGCCCAAGGCGCATGTCGACCACCGCGACGTCGCGTTCCAAAAGGTCCTGCACCTCATTCACGGCCAGAACGCGTTCCAACGCGCGCACGGGACGTTCGGTCGGCAACATGATGCGCTGGCCGCGGTCCATAACCAAGTCCCAGCGACGCTCGCCAATCCGGACCAGCCCGCGCACACGGCCGCCGAGACTGCGGGCGGTTGTCAGTAATTCAAGGGCCTCACCTACGTGACCGTCTGCACCTTTGCCCGCGATCAGAGGTAAATTAGAGTGATCCTTGCGCGACGCGATGCGTTCCACATGCGCGCCGGTCTCGTCCAGCAATTCGATCCCATGGCGCGTACGCCAGACGATGACGGGCTGACGCTCGACCACATCCACCTGCAGAATACCGCCGGGGCGTACCCGCACGGTGGCGGACTTGACTGGATTCAATCCTGTGATCGTGTCGCGAATTTGCTCAACGTCCAGGTCCCATGAACTGACGGGGAAATCCAGCGGTACAACCTCACGGATATCCTCGGACAGGTTGGTCCCTGCCCCGTCAATCGCCATAAGGTTGACCATGAACTCTGGCCGTTGCTGGATCGAGGTCTTGATGTCGATGACATAGGCCACCACCGCATCGCGACGCTCCTGTGAGCCGAAATAGATGCCAACTGCGGCGCAAACGGCAAACACCGGCAGGCCAATCTTTAGGCTGCGCCGAACGCCCCGCGTCAGCATCCAGCGCTGCAGGCGGTAGCTGAGACGAGACGGGGCTGGGTCGAGGCGATCGCCCTTGCGGCCAAACATTCCGCGCAACCGCAATTTGGGTTCGGCTCCGGTATGTGCGCCGGATTCGAATTCGGCATCGGGACCGGTCAGTTGTTTGGGCCGGTGAACCACAGGCGCTCGGGTGGCTCTTAGCGGTCGCATGATGCGTCCTCCACCATCCAGGCGCAAAGCTGCCCGAAACTCATCCCCAGATGTGCGGCCTGTTCAGGCACCAGTGACGTCGGCGTCATGCCGGGCTGAGTGTTGGTCTCGAGCAGGAAAAGCCCATCGGCACCCATACTGTCATCCCAGCGGAAATCCGTACGGCTTACGCCTTTGCATCCCAGCGCGGAATGAGCGCGCAATGCGTAGTCCATGCACAGGTCAAAAATCTCGGTCGGTACGTCAGCGGGCAAAACATGCCACGATCCGCCGGGCTTATACTTGGCGTCATAATCATACCAACCGCCATCGGTCATGATCTCGGTAACCGTTACGGCCTTGTCGCTCATCACCGTTACAGTCAACTCGCGTCCGGCGATGTATTTCTCGACCATCACCTGATCGGGCATTTCATGCGACAGTTGCGGAGGGCCATTAGACCCTTCATGCACGATGTAGATTCCAACGCTGGAGCCTTCGTTGTTGGGCTTGGCCACGTAAGGAGGCTCCATCACATGAACCTTAACTACCTCAATCTTTGGTACGATCACGCTGGCAACAACGGGTAGGCCTTCGGCCTCAAACACTTCTTTGCTGCGCTGCTTGTCCATCGCCAGCGCCGAGGCCAGAACACCAGAGTGCGTGTACGGAATGCGCATCCATTCCAGCAGACCCTGAACGCAGCCATCCTCGCCCCAGCGGCCATGCAGGGCGTTAAACACAACGTCTGGTTTGATTTCCAAAAGGCGCGCATAGAGGTCAGGACCTGCGTCCAGCTCAACTACCTCAAAGCCTTCTCCCACAAGGGCGGCCGCGCATTCGCGCCCAGAGCTGAGAGACACCTCGCGTTCCTTCGAGGGTCCACCCATCAATACCGCCACTTTGGGGTTTGTCCTGCTCGACATACCCAACGTGCGCCTCAATGTCCCCGGACCTTATGTGGTGGTCCGTACTGCGTTTATCTCCTTGATCCGTCGCCTTAATTTGCCTGTTATGGTCTGACGGTCAGGGCTTTATTCTGTCAACGGATCACCGACCCGCATGATTTCCCACTCTAGCGTGATGCCGCTTGTTTCGTAAACCTTTTTTCGCACCTCTTCGCCCAGACCTTCGAGGTCCGCGGCAGAGGCATCACCGGTATTGATCAGGAAATTCGAGTGCTTTTCGCTCATCTGTGCGCCGCCGCGCGTCGCGCCGCGCATGCCCGCATCGTCAATGACCTTCCATGCCTTGAGGTCGTGCACATCATCCGCCCGCCCGGTCGAAGAAAACCCTGCCGGGTTGCGGAAGGTTGACCCGGCGCTGCGGTCTTTGGTCGGCTGTGTTTCGTCGCGTTTTTGCAACTGCGCGGACATCCGGGCGTGCAGCTCTTCCGGATCGCCGGATGGACCTTCGAAAGTGCTCGAGATCAGCACCGCGCCTTCGGGCAGATCGGACTGGCGGTAACGGAAATTCAGGTCTTCCGGAGTCAGTTCCACAAGCTCACCCTGCCGGGTAACAATGGTCGCCTTGCGCAGCACGTTCGCCGTGTAGCTGCCATAGCACCCTGCGTTCATCCGCACCGCGCCGCCAATCGAGCCGGGAATAGTGCGCAAAAAGGTCAGGTCCACGCCCGCATCCGCTGCCTTGCGCGCCACATGCGCATCCAACGCGGCAGCTCCGGCGATGACGATGTTTCCCTCAACCGAGATAGCATTGAACCCGCGCCCCAATCGGATCACAACTGCGCGCAAGCCGCCATCGCGAACGATCAGGTTTGACCCGACGCCCATGGGAAAGACCGAGACGTCGCCGGACAGATCACGGAGAAAATCCTGCAAATCCTCGGTGTCAGCAGGTTGAAACAAATAGTCAGCCGGGCCGCCAACACGCAGCCAAGTCAAGTCATTAAGAGCCCGTTTTTTCGAGAGTTTGCCGCGTGGCTTGGGAAGCAATTGATCCATGGTGCTCTGGTAATCTGCTTGAACGGTTTTGTCACCCAATTGCTTAGAATTGTTCTTCCACCGCGCCAGAACGCGGTGCAGTCCCCCGGTGACAAACCCAACGCATAAGGCGGCAATCAACGGAATGGAGACCGCAAGCACGTAGATCACAATCCAAGCGTCTATCGTTGCGGTTTGTTTATCGATAGATACTGGCTCGAAATGTATACGGGTAACAAAGCCGTAAAGTCCCGACGCAATCAAAAACAAAATCAAAATGAGTGGGCCGCGAAGTTTGCCTGCTTTCGTACGTAGATGCGAATACATCGCGACCATAACAGAAACTAAGGTAAGCCCGCAGAGAAACGCGAATATTCTGGGGTCCAATTCTATTCTCCGACCATACGCCGCACCCACCGCCCCAGATAGATCACAGGCCAACGCAGTACCGACATACCCGCCGCCAGAACGATCAGCCCGATCCACGGGCCGTTCTGCAAAGTGACGTAACCCAGTATTGGAATCCCCACAGCGATCAGGACATAAGCACGGGTCCAATGGTTGTCCTTGCTGGGGATCATCGCCAGCACATTTGCGGCGATCCCCCACAGAGCGGCAAGGGCGATCGACCAGTTCACTCCTCGACCTCCTGCCCGGTCCAGCGGCGCCAGTAATAGCGAATGGGATTGCGGAACATGGATGCAAAGGCAGCAAAGGCCAGCAACGAGAAAAACCAGCCAAAGTCATGACCCAGCCAGACGATCAGCGCAGGAGCGGAAACGAACAGCACAATGCCCGGCGGAAATTGCAGGCGCATTGGCAGCATGGCGACGATCGTTGAGGCCAAAACCCACAAGCCAGCAAAAAGCACCGAATATACCAACTGCCCCTCCGAGGACGATCATTGCTGCAACTGCAAAACCACATTTTTAAGTTGCAGTGCTAGAGAGTCCATTCCATCAAACGGCTTGTTTTTGTCGCAGCCTTTCAGGCAACCCATTGGCCCAGGCGCTAATTGTACCGGCGCCAAGGCAAACAACCATGTCACCGGGACGGGCCTGTTCACGAACAAGGCGCTCCAGATCGTTTTCGTTCAGCAATGCACGCGCGTGGCGGTGACCGTGACGGATCAGGCCTTGCACCAGATCATCTCGGCTGGCTCCTTCGATCGGGTCCTCTCCGGCAGAGAAAACATCAGCGATGGCGACAACGTCCGCGTCATTGAAGCAAGTGCAGAAATCGTCAAACAGATTGGACAGGCGCGAGTACCGGTGCGGTTGGTGCACGGCGATCACGCGCCCATCGGTGGCCTGGCGCGCAGCTTTAAGAACGGCTGCAATCTCTACCGGATGGTGGCCGTAATCGTCGATAATGGTGACGCCATCGACCTCGCCGACCTTAGTGAAGCGGCGGTTGACGCCGCCAAAATTAGCCAGCGCATCACGGATTTCCGAGGCCTTCATACCCAGATGGCGGGCGACGGCCACTGCAGACAGCGCGTTTGAGACATTGTGGTCGCCGGGCATCGGCAATGTGCAGCCCTCGATCATCTTATCTTCGTACTGAAGGTGGATGTCGAAATGCGCCACGCCGCCCCTGTAGGTCAGGTTCAACGCACGAACATCAGCCTGCGCATTGAACCCATAGGTCCGGACCCGGCGGTCGGTGATACGTCCAACCAACGTCTGCACCTCTGCATGGTCCGTGCAGCACACAGCCAGACCGTAGAATGGCAGGTTCGAGACGAACTCGTAGAACCCGTCGCGCAGTTGGTCGAAGTCACCCCAATGCTCCATATGCTCGGGGTCGATATTCGTAACAATGGCAATGGTCGCGGGCAGTCGGTTGAACGAACCGTCGGATTCGTCGGCCTCGACCACCATCCATTCACCCTGCCCCATCCGTGCGTTCGAACCGTAGGCATGGATGATGCCGCCATTGATGACGGTCGGATCGAAATCGCCGGCCACCATCAGCTCGGCCATCATGGTGGTCGTGGTGGTCTTGCCGTGGGTTCCGGCAATGGCGATGTTGGATTTCAGGCGCATCAGCTCGGCCAGCATGTCGGCGCGACGAACAACCGGCAGGCCTTGCGCCCGGGCGCCGTCCAGCTCGGGGTTGCCAGGCTTGATCGCGGTCGACACCACAACAACGGCCGCGTTTTCAAGGTTTTCGGCACGCTGGCCGACAAATATCTCAGCCCCAAGGCTCGCCAGACGATCAGTGATCTTGGACGCCTTCAGGTCGGACCCCTGCACGCGGTAACCGAGGTTCAGCAAAACCTCGGCAATGCCCGACATCCCAATTCCGCCGATCCCCACAAAGTGAATCGACCCTACGTCTTGCGGCAGTTTGGTTGCAGGATTCATGTGGTCTCCTTCTGCGCCAGTTGTTCGACAAGGGCCGTCAGACGTTCAGTTGCGTCGGGGGCACCGGTCGAGAGGGCGGCATGGGCCATCTTTTGGGCGGCTTCGGGGTTGGTAAGAACGGCGGTGATTTGCTCTGTCAGCGCGGGAACGTCAAGCGCGTTTTCCGGGATCATAATCGCGCCGCCTGCCTGAACCAATCCTCGCGCGTTCGCAGTTTGATGGTCGCCTGCGGCTGCGGCGAACGGGATCAGGATCGATGGACGTCCGATGACCGAGATATCCGCCACGCTGGATGCGCCGGACCGGCTGATGACAAGTTGTGCATCCGACATGCGACGCGGAACGTCGTCAAAGAAAGGTTTGACCTCGGCCCGGATACCATGTTCGGCATAGAACGCCGTAACACGTTCCCCATCCTCGTCGCGGGCCTGATGTGCAACACGGATATGGCTGCGCAAGTCGTCAGGCAAGGCAGCAATCGCGCCAGGGACAATATCGCTGAGAATGCGCGCACCCTGACTGCCGCCCATAACCAGAATAGACATAGGATAGTCGCCCGGTGGGATGTAACCTGCGGCCTCGCGCTCAAGCACGGCGGCGCGGACCGGGTTTCCGGTGTGGATTCCATTGGCCCCTTCGGGCAGATCGGTCGGCCAGACACCACAGGCGACGTTGGCAACACGCGTGGCAAACAATTGGTTCACGCGCCCCAGAACCCCATTCTGTTCGTGGATCATGCGCGGAACTTTCAGCATCGTCGCGGCCCCCAAAGCCGGGATCGACGGGTATCCGCCAAAGCCCACGACAACGTCCGGTTTGTCCCGCATCATCTGGAACGCCATGCTGCTGACGCCGCCCGCAATCCTGGGGCCGACCAATGCCTTAGCGGCCAGTCCGCCGCGCGCGAAGGTGGCAGAGGCAACCTCGACAATCTCGACCGTTTGCGGAAAGGCGCCTGTGTAGCGCGCGCCACGCTCATCCGTGGACAGGCGCACGCGCCAGCCTTTATTCAGCATCGCTTCGGCCAACGCCTGCGCCGGGAACATATGGCCCCCGGTGCCGCCAGCCGCAATCAACAGGTAAGGTTTCCCCATTATCCTCTTCCGCGTAGAATATCGCCAAGTTCGCCCTGTGGGCGGCTTCTGGTGAAGGCCAGCAGCATTCCTACAGCGATGCCGCCCGCAATCAGCGACGACCCACCATAGCTGACAAAGGGCAGCGTCATGCCCTTGGCAGGCAGCAGACGCACGGCCACACCCATGTTGATCATGGCCTGAACGCCAAACATGCAGGCCAGACCGGTCCCGGCCAGACGGATGAACATATCGCGCTCGCGCATCAGCCGCAGAAGCGAGCGTACAACGATCAGTGAATAAAGCGCGATGATGATCAGCACCAGGATCAGCCCGTATTCTTCGGCCGCAACGGCGATGATGAAATCCGTATGGGCATCGGGCAAGGACCACTTCACCTGTCCCTCACCCACGCCGACACCGAACAGACCGCCTTCGCGGATGGCGTTGGTGGCATAGCCAAGCTGAGTGGTTGGGTCGACCTCCTGGTTCAGGAAGCCATCAATACGGCGGGCAAAGTGTTCCGAATTCGAATAGGCGAACATACCCCCCAGGACAACGACGCCCGCCATGCCAACCAGCAGCAGCATCGGCGCACCGGCCACAAAGTACATCACACCCCATCCAAACAGGATCAGGCAGGCCTGACCGAAGTCAGGTTGCAAAACCAGCATCGCCACAATTGCAATGCACAACGCAAATGACCACAACCGACCCGGAGGGCCGTTGATCTGTTGCGACGCTGCCAGCAGCCACGCGGCCACGACGACAAATCCGGGTTTCAGAAATTCCGACGGCTGCAAAGACGCAAAACCAAGTGAATACCAGCGCACCGCCCCTTTGCCGAAGTCTGTTCCAAAGACCGGTAGGAAAGCCAGCGCCACAAACGAGGCAAGGAATCCCAGCACCGCCAAACGGCGCACCAGCGTCGGCGACATCATCGACGTCAGCAGCATCGCAATCAGCGCCAGTCCGCCGAACAGCGCCTGCCGTTCGACATAGTGGAACGGATCAAATCCGTTGCGCCCTGCCAGTGGTGGTGATGAGGCCAGCCCCAGCAACAATCCGATGACAAACAGGATCAGAACGCAGGACATCGTCCAGCGATCAATCGTCCGCCACCATTTCGGAAGAATCGGTTCTCCGCGCTGGTCCTGGACCGCGCCATACACCATCTCAGTCATGAGATACCGCCACTATCTGCCTCGTTAACGTCCCGTTTTTCAGGATCTGAATGAGAGTCTACAGGCATTTTTGCGTTTGGGCTAGCGGAATGACACGACAACAGGGGAAATTGACACCTCCAAGCCGGAGATCCGACCCGGGCTTTCCTTTCCAGGATGTACGGATCACCTAGGTGACAAGATCGTAGTGCTTTATCGTTCTGGACTCGACCAACTCGGCCTCTGCCGGATCGATATGTGGACTTTGGTAATCGTCACCAACAAAAGCTACTAATGCGTCCAGGCTGCTCCAAATCATGACAAAACTGAACTCACGCGGTGTATCCGAACGCGGAGCACCCGGCAGGACCTGAACGACGCCTTCGGTGCTTTGCATCAATGGGATCGCAGTCTCGTGGAAGAACTTTGAAAATTCCGCCTCCTTGCCCGGACGAACTGTGACTTGGAAAATGCGCATGATCATTGAACCGCCCTCCTGTGCTGTACATCAAGATGAGTTTTCGTTTCGCGAGCATTCTAACACATGATATCGCGACCAATTTCGTAAGGGCACCAGCTGTCAATTTTTTCCCCTTTCCCAGAACCGTTAGAAGGACAAGGGTTCACCACCAGTCAGGCCTAGACGGCGCGTGTTTTCGTCTTCCTCTTGCCTTCCCTATTAATTCAAGCCATCCCGCGCGCATGACCTACGACACGATCATCCTTGGCGCCGGCGCAGCCGGCATGATGTGCGCCGCCCATTGCGGCGGGCGCGTTCTGGTGATCGACCACGCGAAGGCTCCGGGTGAGAAAATCCGCATCTCGGGCGGTGGGCGCTGCAACTTCACCAATATGTACGCAGGACCGGGAAACTTCCTGTCGCAGAATCCGCATTTCTGCAAATCCGCGTTGGCGCGGTACACGCAGTGGGATTTCGTTGATCTGGTCGGCCGACATGACATCGCATGGCATGAAAAAACACTGGGGCAGTTGTTCTGCGATGGATCATCAAAACAAATCATCCAGATGCTGCTGGACGAAATGGGGCGTGCTGGTGCCGAGCTGTGGGTTCGAACCGAAGTGAAAGATCTGCGCAAGACCGACAGCGGTTTTATTCTGGACGTAGAACGAGAAGGCCAGCGGCACGGTCTGAGCTGCACCAATCTGGTCCTCGCCACTGGCGGCAAGTCGATCCCCAAGATGGGCGCGACTGGGATGGCCTATGACATCGCGCGGCAATTCGGGCTGGGGATAACAGAAACGCGGGCGGCACTCGTTCCGTTCACGTTCTCGGACGGTCGGTTCAAAGACCTGTCTGGCGTATCCTTGCCTGCGCGGCTGTCGAATGACCGGGCCAGCTTTGACGAGGCCCTGTTGTTCACCCATCGCGGGCTTAGCGGACCATCGGTTCTGCAATTGTCTTCCTATTGGCGCGAAGGCGAGGCGATCCGCGTAAACCTGATCCCGGATCTGCCGCTGTTTGATTTGCTACGGGATCAGCGGCAAAGCGGTGGACGCAAGGCGCTGACCACGGAACTGGCGCGCCACCTGCCCGGGCGTCTAGTCGAGTACCTGAGCCATCATATCCCCATGCCAGGCAATCTGGCCGATCAGTCGGACACCGCGCTGTCCGAACTGATCGCAGCACTGTCCGACTGGCAGCTTACCCCCTCGGGCACCGAAGGGTATCGTACAGCCGAGGTGACGCTGGGCGGGATCGACACTGATAGCCTGTCGTCAAAAACGATGGAGGCCAGGGATGTCCCCGGCCTCTATGCGATTGGCGAAGCGGTGGATGTCACCGGATGGCTGGGCGGTTACAACTTCCAATGGGCGTGGTCCTCGGGCCACGCCGCAGGAATTGCAATCGCCGGGCAGAGTTAGCCGACGACGTTGTAGCCACGTCCGCGCATGCAGTTGCGCACGATTACTTCTTTGTTCTGGTTTTTGTTGA
Organism: Ruegeria sp. CDSC054; assembly: GCF_059610645.1. NCBI lineage: Bacteria > Pseudomonadati > Pseudomonadota > Alphaproteobacteria > Rhodobacterales > Roseobacteraceae > Ruegeria > Ruegeria sp. CDSC054. Next base: position 125,020 of record NZ_JBXWOA010000002.1, read on the forward strand.
TCACGTCAGCGCCGGCGCCAACAAGCGCACCGGCAACTGCCGCACGGCCCAGATTGTCGCTGCTGTCCTGAACAATCCCGGTTACAGCCGCCGCACCTGCCGCGCCTATCGCTGCGTTTCCTGCGGTAGAGCCATCAACACTGGCTTGTGATGCCGCCAGTTGTTGGCACTGCTGAAGGTCTACGTTGTAGTTCGGGCCGATCGGGCCGTCGACGATTGGTTGATAATTGGCACCTGTGTTGGTGCAGGCACCGGCAACGAGAATGGCAGGCAGGATCAGAGAAAACTTACGAAATGGCATAGTCATAACCTCGTGTTGAATTTGCAGGCAAGCAAAACCAATAATGATGGCGCGTCAAGCTGATAGCATCGCAGCTTGGCCCAACCGGCGGTCTATTGCAAATGGCTATTCCGGAAGCCGTTGCCTGACTTCCGCTACAAAGTCCTCTCCGCGCTGCTCGAAATTGTCGTATTGGTCGAAACTGGCCGCGGCTGGCGCAAGCAGGACTGTCTCGCCGGGTTGGGCATCCTTCATGGCTTGCTCAACAGCCTCGGACATGGTGGTGCAAACCAGCGCATCGGCCTTAAGTTGCATGGCGAAATTCGCGGCCTCGCGACCAATGACATATGCTTTGACCACCTGGTCAGCGGCTGCGTTCAGAGCGGCGACACCGCCTTCCTTCTCAAGCCCCCCACAGACCCAGCGGACCTTCCTGAAGGCGCTCAACGCCTTGAGAGCGCTGTCCACATTGGTGGCTTTTGAGTCATTCACATAAGTAATACTGCCTACCTCGGCGATGATCTGACTGCGATGCGGCAGGCCCGGATAGCTGTGCAGCGCGTCTTCGATCACGCGCGGTGCCAGCCCAAGCGCGCGACAGGCGGCATAAGCCGAACAGGCGTTTTGGTGGTTATGTGCGCCGGGAAGGCCCGTGATTCCGCGCAGGTCAATCGAGCCCGCTTGCCGTCCCTTGCGGTATTCCGACAAGAACCCTCTACGGGCAAACACCTGCCACCCGGGTCCCGTCAGTTTGCGCGCAACCGACACGCGGATGACGCGATCATCCGCACGGCCTTCGGCCAGTTGACCGGCTAGAAACGCGCCCTCTTTCTCGTCAATGCCAATCACGGCGCGATCCGGGCCGCCTTCGGCAAACAACCGACGCTTGGCGGCAAAATAGCCCCCCATCCCACCGTGGCGGTCAAGATGGTCGGGCGACAGGTTGGTGAAAACGGCCACGTCCGGGGTCAGGGCGCGGGCCAGTTCTGTTTGATAGCTGGACAGTTCCAGCACAACGACCGAACCGTCGCCGCCCGGATCAATATCCAGCACCCCACGTCCAATATTACCCGCCAGCTGCGCCTCGCGCCCGGCTTCGGTCAGGATATGGTGGATCAAAGCCGCGGTGGTCGATTTTCCGTTCGACCCGGTCACTGCGATCACACGCGGCGGAGTGTCATAGTTGTTCCATTCAGGTCCTGCAAAGGATCGGAAAAACAAACCGATGTCGTTGTCGACCGGGACACCGGCCTCAAGCGCCGCAGCAACAACCGGGTTCGGTTCTGGGTAAAGATGAGGAATACCGGGAGAGACAATAAGCGCCGCGATGTCTTCAAAAGCGCCATGACGGCGCAGATCGACGCAGACGAACCCCTCGGCCTCGGCCTTTTCCTGGGCGGCAGGATTGTCATCCCAACACACAGGCTCAGCTTTGCCTGCCTGCAGGGCACGCGCCGTGGCCAGCCCCGACCGGCCTAGCCCCAGAACCGCAACTTTCTGCCCTGAAAACCCTTTGACCGGGATCATACTGCCCACCTTTTTTGACGTAAATTTAGCCGCCACACTGCACCGAAGAAATCACTGATGGCAAGGGTGGCAAAAGGCTCGCGCGTCAGCGCGAGCCGGGCCCAACAGGTGGCAGGCGGACCGCAGGTCCGCTGAACCTGGCGGGAGCTTTACCGGATCTTCAGCGTTGCCAGACCGATCATCGCCAGGATCAGCGAGATGATCCAGAACCGGATCACGATCGTCGGCTCAGCCCATCCCTTTTTCTCATAGTGATGATGGATCGGCGCCATCAGGAACACGCGCCGCCCGGTGCGTTTGAAGTACAGCACCTGGATGATCACGCTCAACGCTTCGACCACGAACAAACCGCCGACGACTGCCAGCACCAGCTCATGTTTGGTGGCCACCGCAATGGCACCCAAAGCACCGCCTAACGCAAGCGACCCGGTGTCGCCCATGAACACCGCAGCCGGAGGTGCGTTGTACCAAAGGAACCCAAGGCCTGCGCCAAACAAAGCCGAGGTAAAAATGAAAATCTCACCGGTTCCCGGCACGTAATGAACGTCCAGATATTCGGTAAAGTCGACCCGTCCCACGGCGTAGGCAATCACGCCTAGCGTCGAGGCCGCGATCATCGCCGGCATGATGGCCAGACCATCCAGACCATCGGTCAGGTTCACCGCATTGGCCGCGCCAACGATCACGATGATCGAGAAGGGAATGTAGAATATGCCTAGATTGATCAGTGTATCCTTGAAAATCGGCAAAGCCAGCTGGTTTTGCAGCGCCTCGGGATGATGCAGCGTAGCCCAGGCCGAGGCCAAAACTGCGATTATCACCCCTAGCGCCATACGCATTTTGCCCGAAACGCCCTTAGTGTTCTGCTTCGATACCTTTGCATAGTCATCTGCAAACCCGATCGCCGCATAGGCCAGCGTTACAAATAAGACCATCCAGACGTAAGGGTTGTCCCACCGAGCCCAGACCAGGGTCGATGTCACCAGCGCGCCTACGATCAAAAGCCCGCCCATTGTCGGTGTGCCCGCCTTCGAAAAATGCCCCTCTGGGCCGTCATCCCGAATAGGTTGGCCTTTGCCCTGTTTTTTGCGCAGCACATTGATCAGCGGCTTCCCGAAAAGAAAACCAAAGATCAACGCAGTCAAAAAGGCGCCGCCAGCGCGGAACGTGATGTATCGGAAGAGGTTAAAAAAATCCCCTCCGTCCGACAGGGCGGTCAACCAATAGAGCATTACAAAACCTTTCTCACACTGAGGTCGCGGGCGCGGTCATCAATCAAGCGCGCCCCCTTGCCCCATTTTACGCAAACCGTCAACAATCTGTGCCAATGCCATGCTCAGCGATCCCTTGGCCAACACAGTGTCACCGGTCTGAACAAGCTCTGACATATGCACGGCCATCTCGGTGCTGGTCTCGAACCAAAGCCCGCGTTTGTCCGCCGAAAGTGCATCGTGCAGCGCCTTCATCAGCGGACCAACGCAATGCACTTTGTCCACGCGTTGCATGGCCGAAACATCCGCCATCGCCGCATGCATGGCAATTTCCTCCGGCCCCAACTCCTTCATATCCCCAAGAAAAGCGATACGACGCTGACCTTGCGCGGCGGCCAGAACGTCCAGTGCGGCCTCCATCGACGTCGGGTTAGCGTTATAGCTGTCATCCAGCAATTCGATCCGACCGCCATCGGTCAAAGCGATCTGTTCGCGCACCCCGCGCCCCTTGACCGGCGACCATCCGCCGAGACCTGCAATGGCTTGATCCAGATCGACGCCCATTTCGACACATGCAGCCAATGCCCCCAGTGCGTTCATGGCGAAATGCGTGCCGGCTGACTGCACGTCAAACGCAATCGGGCGCCCTGCGACTGTTGCCTTTGCATGAACCGAGTCAGCCTCTTGGATTACATCGGTCAATGTGTAGTCGGAGCCATTGCGGCCGAAATCCACTGTTTTCGCGCCTAAATCTCGCGCACAGTCGCGCAGGATGTCCACATGCTCGATATCTGCGTTCAGGATGGCCGCACCGTCCTCCGTCAGACCGTCAAAAATTGCGGCCTTCTCATGTGCAATACCGGCCACCGATTCAAACGCTTCGAGGTGTACTGCCGCCACAGTCGTGACCAGCGCCACATGCGGGCGGGCCTGACGCGCGAGCGGAGAAATCTCTCCGGGGTGATTCATTCCGATCTCGATCACAGCAAATTCTGTGTCGCGCGGCATCCGCGCCAATGTCAGGGGAACCCCCCAATGATTGTTGTAGCTGGCAACGCTGGCATGGGTTTTCCCCTGCGTTTCCAATATGGTGGCCAGCATTTCCTTGGTTGACGTCTTGCCAACGCTGCCTGTGACGCCCAGCACACGCGCTTCGGTTCGGGCACGACCCGCCCGACCCAGCGTTTCCAGCCCGGTCTGGACATCTTCGACGACCAACAAGGGCGCGTCTTCAGCCACGCCTTCGGGAATGCGGGATACCAAAGCCGCACCTGCGCCTTTCTCCAAAGCTTGCGCTACAAAATCATGCCCGTCCCGCGCAGCCTTTAGCGCAACGAAAAGATCGCCGGGCTGGATGGTGCGCGTGTCGATCGACACACCATTGACCGCCCAATCCGAAGTGACGCGTCCACCGGTTGCCTCGGCGGCCTCGGCTGCAGTCCACAATGTCATGCCACCCTCCCGTCCAGTGCGGCCACGCTGATGCTGGCCTGTTCGACATCATCAAATGGCAGAACCTGATCGCCAACGATCTGGCCGGTTTCATGCCCTTTGCCCGCAATCAAAAGCGCATCCCCGGGTTGCAGCGCGTCTATCCCGCGCAAGATGGCCTCGGCCCGATCGCCGACCTCGGTGGCCTCTGGTGCCCCGTCCATCACGGCGGCGCGTATGGTGGCCGGATCTTCGCTGCGCGGGTTGTCGTCGGTGACGAAAACAACATCAGCGTGGTTGGCGGCGGCTTGCCCCATCAGCGGGCGCTTGGTCGCGTCGCGATCACCACCCGCGCCGACAATAGCTATCAGGCGGCCCATCACATGCGGGCGCAGTGCCCTGAGTGCGGTCGCCACTGCGTCAGGTGTATGAGCGTAATCCACAAACACCGCTGCCCCATTCTCTCGCGTCGCGGCCAGCTGCATGCGTCCACGAACCGTCGTGAGATGCGGCAGGGTTTCGAAAACGTGTTCAGGCTCTTCCCCTCCAGCAATAACCAAACCGCAGGCCAACAAGATATTTTCGGCCTGAAACCCGCCGATCAGATTCAAACGGGTTTGGAAGATCTTGCCCTGCCAAGAAAACCGCAGGTCCTGACCTGTTGCGTCAAACCGCTGATTCATCAGGCACAGGTCTGCTTCCCCAAGCCCAACGGTCAGCACGTTCTGCCCCCGGTCTTCGGCAATCTGAAGGACCTGAGCCCCTTTGGGATCGCTCATGTTGACGACAACAGTGCCGTCTTGCGGCAGAACCCGGTCAAACAGGCCTGCTTTGGCTTGGAAATACGCCTCGAACGTTTCGTGGTAGTCCAGATGGTCTTGAGTGAAGTTAGAAAACCCGGCAGCAGCCAACTGTACCCCGTCCAAGCGGCGCTGTTCCAACCCGTGCGAGGATGCCTCCATCGCCGCATGAGTCACACCGTTCTCCGCAGCCTCGGACAGGCACCGATGTAAAGTGATTGGTTCGGGCGTTGTATGGGCTAGTGGTGCGGTCCACGCCCCCTCGACCCCTGTGGTCCCGAGGTTCACCGCGGCGTGACCAAGTTCAGTCCAGATCTGGCGAACAAATGTCGCGACCGAGGTTTTGCCATTGGTGCCAGTAACCGCAACGATGGTCTTAGGCTGCGCTCCGAACCACAGCGCAGCGCACCCGGCCAGCGCCTGACGCGGGTCCTCGAGCACGATCAGCGCCGCATCTGATGCGGCCAATTCCTCGGCTGCGATCTCTGCCCCTTCAGCATCCGTCAGGATGGCCGCGGCCCCCATACGCAAAGCGTATTGAACGAACTCACCGCCATGAACACGTGTACCGGGAAGTGCCGCAAAGAGGAAACCGTCTTTGACTTCGCGGCTGTCGACCGCCAGCCCTGTGACATCAGGATTGGTGCCACCTCGGGCGGTCAGGGCCAGTTGGCTCAGTTTCTTTGTCCTTGCGCCCATGACCCACCTCGTTTGGACAGCCTAATTTGAGGTCAGCGTTATAGCAGCGCCGGCCTCAGGCTCAACCCGAGGACGCAGGCCCAGCAACGGTGCGATGCGCCCGATCAATTCTGCGGCCACAGGAACCGCTGTCCAGCCTGCCGTACGGCGCTTTTCGCCATAAGCAAGGATGGATGGTTCGTCCAACGTTACGATCAGGACGTATTTTGGGTCATAGGCGGGAAAGAACGTCGCAAAGGTCGCAATCACCTTGTCGTCGTAATAACCACCACGCGGCTTGGGCTTATCCGCGGTGCCGGTCTTACCGGCCACATCATAGCCTGCCACATCGCCAAAACTGGCGGTGCCATCTGTTACCACCCGGCGCAACATGTTCTGCGCCTGTTTCGCGGCGTTGTCGGACATTACCCGAGGACCGTATTGCGGCCCATTTTTGCGCAGGATGGTCGGGCTGACGTAATGCCCGCCATTGGCAATCGCCGCGTAGCCCGCAGCCAGATGCATCGGGCTGGTCGACAGGCCATGACCATACGAGATTGTAACCGTGCTCAGTTCGCCCCATTTCTTGGGCTTCAGCGGCTCACCACCCTTGGCTTCGACGATTTCGAACGGGGTCGGATCGAACATACCAAGCGATTCCAGGAAATTCTGCTGGCGCTGCGCGCCGATCTGCAACGCCAGCCGCCCGGTGCCTCGGTTCGAGCTGTGGACGATCACATCCGCGACGCTGATCTTGCCATAGTTCTTGCCGTTGAATTCACCAATCGGGAAACGGCCGATCTTCATTGGCCCAGAGGTATCGATTATCGTGTTCGAATTCACCAAACCCAACTGAACCGCCTGCGCGGCGGTGAAAATCTTAAACACGGACCCCAGTTCGTAAACGCCCTGTACATAGCGATTAAACAGCGGACTGTCGGAGGGGTCGAACCCCGAGGTCGGCGGGCGCGGACGATCATTGGGATCGAAGGACGGCAATGAGGCCGCCGAGATCACCTCGCCCGTATGCGCGTTCATCAGAACCGCCGACGCCCCCTTGGCGTTCATGATCTTCATGCCGCCATATAGCACCTGCTCAACCGCGGCCTGAACGGTCAGGTCCAGCGAGAGCTGTAGCGGCTTAGTCCCATTCGCGGGATCACGCAGGTAGTCGTCGAATTGCTTTTCAACACCGGCCACACCGATCACTTCGGCCGCGCTGACGCCTTCGCGCCCAAAACTTGATCCGCCCAAGATATGCGCCGCCAGACGGCCATTCGGGTACAACCGCATCTCACGCGGGCCGAACAGAATGCCCGGGTCACCGATATCGTGCACGGCTTGTTTCTGCTCGGGCGAGATACGCTTTTTGATCCACAGGAACTTGCGGTTGCCGGTGAAGTCCTTGACCAGGCGTTCTTTTTCCAGATCGGGGAAGATCGCGACAAGCTGATCAGCGGCAGCAATCGGGTCGATCATCAGCGGCGGCTGCGCATATACCGAATAAGTATCCAGATTGGTCGCCAGAATGCGCCCTTCCCGGTCGACGATGTTGGCCCGCTGCATCGCAATGGCTGCACCCGGGGCCGAGGCCACAGGTTCTTGCGCTTCGGACGTGGCCAACATGCCCATCCGGACGCCTACGACCGAAAAGGCGCAGAAAAAGAACAGACCCAGCACCAGCAAGCGACCTTCAGCACGAGTGCGGCTGCGGTCTTTCATATCTTCGTGACGCTTGCGGATATTTTCGCGCTCGATGGCTTTGGGATTCTCGCCCCGCGAACGCGCGTCAAGGATTCGAGCCAGAGGGCGCAGCGGCGTGCGGGTCATGGGATCTGCACCTCACCCAGCGCCTGAATGTTCGTGATGGCCTGCAGCTCGATCGGATCGACGATCGGCAGGTCAGGATCTTCCGCATAGGCAATCTGATCGGCGCGACCGAACTGCTCGGCCCGCAGGGGCAAAAGGCCCAGCCGTTCAAAGTTCAGATCAGCAAGCTCACGCAACCTGTCGGGGCGGTTCAGATAGGCCCATTCGGCGTTCAAAACCGCCAGCTTCACCTGCGCCATACCAATTTCGCGCTGCAGCTTCTGCGTTTCCTTCACCACCTGCTGCGTGCGATAGTTTTCCTGATACGCCCACAGCGCCAGTCCAAACACGGACAGAGCAGTCAACACATAAAAAACACTCTTCATTTTGCTCTTCCCCCTAGTTGCGGCATACCAACGGCGCGGGCATCAATTTCCCCCGACGGCGCATCCGTTCGAATTGCAACGCGCAGCTTTGCCGAGCGTGAACGCGGATTTTCCTGCAGCTCCTGATCATCCGGCCCCACGGCTTTACGAGTCTTGAGCGTGAACTGCGGCAGCTCCTGCTCAATCTCGGGCGCATACCGATTGGCCCGGCCCGTCTTGCCCGCACGGGAGTGAAAGAACCGTTTGACCATCCGGTCTTCGATCGAATGGAACGTGACCACAGCTAACTGGCCACCCGGCTTCAATGCCCGTTCAGCAGCCATCAGTCCTTGATACAGCTCTTCATATTCAGCATTCACTGCGATCCGCAGGCCCTGAAAACTGCGCGTTGCAGGGTGGGACTGCCCCGGCTTGGGTCGCGGCAAACAGGATTCGATGATCTGGACGAGGCGCAGAGTTGTTGTAATCGGCTCTTCCGCACGCGCTTTGGCGATGGCCTTGGCAATGCGGCGGCTCGCGCGCTCTTCGCCGTAATGATACAGGATATCGGCCAGTTGTTCCTCGGTCGCATTGTTGACCAAATCAGCCGCGCTTTCGCCTTCCTGGCTCATTCGCATGTCGAGCGGGCCGTCTTTCATGAAAGAAAAGCCGCGTTCCGCCAGGTCCAGCTGCATCGACGACACGCCCAGATCCAGAACGACACCATCCAGATCCTGCGCGTATTCGTCCATGCGTGAGAATACACCCGGCTGCATCACAAGCCGGTTGCCATAATCTCCGACCCAATCCGCCGCCATTTCAAACGCCAACGGATCACGGTCCACGCCGATGACTTTCTCTGCGCCGGCGTCCAGCAGGCCCTTTGTATATCCGCCTGCGCCAAACGTTCCATCCAGCCAGACGCCCGACACGGGAGCCACAGCTGCCAGCAACGGACGCAACAGAACTGGGATATGAGGTTTATCGGAAGGGGTTTCAGCGCCGGCCATGCCGTTACGCATCCCCGGTGCCGTCAAGGAACTCCAAAGGATCGAAATCCTCGGGCTGTTCGTCCAACCACTCTTCGGCCGCAGCGAGTTCTTCGGATTCATAAGTTTCCGGCTTCCAAATCTGGAACGTGTCACCCGCGGCGATAAAGAATGCCTCACCTTCAAGGCCAATCTTGTTACGCAGCTTTGCCGGCAGCACCAGTCGGCCGGTTTCATCCACTGTGGTCGGAAAGGACTGACCATGGAACATGCGCTGCAACATCTTCCGCTGCATCGATCCGCGCGGCAGCGCGTCGATCTTGGCATCGACCTCTTCGATCGCCTGCATGGTATAGCATTCCAGGAATTTGCGGCGGTGGTCGCCGTAGACAATTACAAGCTCAGGAGTGTCGCCGGGCTGCCAGTTCGGGTCCGAGGCCTCAAGCACACGGCGAAACGAGGCCGGGATCGATACCCTGCCCTTCGTGTCCACCTTATGGTGGCTTTCACCTCTAAACCTGCGCGCCAAGACGACTGTCCCTTCCGCTTGCGCCCCACTTAAAATTCACTCCCCCAGATGAAAAACGGCGGGTTGATCTGCTGCCACTGATCAACCCGCCGCATTGACCCGCTGTGCGGGATGTCCAGCTGCGCGCGCCACCTGGGGGGATGTCTGCTCGCCCGCGCGCCGGATCTCTTGATTGATGAAAGCGAGATGCCTGTATGAAACCTGATTTTTGTTGTTTCGGGGTCGTTTGGTGCCCCATGTGCCTCGTCCTCATCGGATGAATTAGGGATGACATGGGAATTCATGGAAATCAACAAAAAATTTGCAGACCTTATGTTCAGACTCGCAGTTTAGCCAACGCGATTGAGAAAGAAAACCACCCTGTGGACACCAATTGTAGATAATTGCGGCAATGGTCGCACTAAATAAGCCAATTTTGAACCCACTCCAACTATTCCCATAATTTCCCAGATATTTCTTCAAAGGGTGAAGGTTTATGATGAGCGTAGCGAAAATGGGCCACTTGATTAGCGAATCACTCCAGCTTTAAACCTCAACCACATGTGGATTCTTCGCCGCTCCAGCTGACGCCCATGAATTCCCACGAACCGAAATCAATATGTCAGCCGCCGCGCGCCTGGCCCATCCAATACACAAAGCGCACAAGAATTGACAAACTCCGCTCAAAAGACGCGCAAACACGAAAATCCAGAAAATCTTGTTGAAACCTTCCTTTGGGGAAGCATCAGCTGAAGGCCTTATTTTACTGGCCCTTCCCAACCCCCATCGACAACCAGTTGATATCTATGCACTTGCTGCATAGCAGCATTGACGTTGTCGGGTATTGTGCAATTGCAGCATTTGCTTATTTTCAGTCTCAAGCAAGCGCCGGACAACACCGGCAACAACGAATACATCGAGTAAAGCAAATGGCTGCAGCAACACATAACACCGCGCTCAAAGGCGCACCGGCAACTAGCCTGGCTTCGCTATTCGAGGCGGCAAAGACCCGGTTCATCCAATATCGCGTCTATCGCCAGACAGTTCACGAACTGTCTGATCTGTCGAACCGCGAACTGGCTGATCTGGGGCTTCACCGCTCGATGATCCGCCGCCTGGCTCAGCAAGCGGCCGAAGAACACGTCGCACGTTAAGCGACACAGAAACACCGAGATCAGGTCCTTCCTCCTCCCTTTTGGACCTGTATTTCAGCGGCGGCATCTCTCCTCCTCCCTGATGTCGCCGCCCCTAATACCGGCCCTGATCGCCGGAAGCAGACACACCGGGTACTCCTCCTCCCTTTCCCGGTGTTGAAAGCGCGCGGCGACGTCTCTTCTCCTCCCTGACGTCGCCGCGTCTTCCTCATACCGGGATCAAACCCGGGTTCGGATACATCGGGGCTCTCCTCCTCCCTGCCCTGATGTTGAAAAGAACGGCGGTTCCCTCTCCTCCTCCCTGGGAACCGCCGTTTTTGTTTTTCGTACCGAGATGTAAACTGAAGCCCTGACCAGAATTTCAGGAGTTTCCGATGGCCGCTTATTTCATCGCCCAGATTTCCATTCACGACGCTGACGGGTACCAGAAATACCTTGAAGGCTTCATGCCGATATTTGACCGGCACGGAGGTCGCCTGCTGACGATATCCTCCAAGCCCGTGGAACTAATCGAGGGCGTATGGCCCGAAGACGGAATTGTGTTGATGGAGTTCCCATCTCTTGCTGCGGCCAAGGCGTGGAAAGACGACCCAGACTATATCAAGCTGGCGGAAATTCGGCACAAAACCGCGACGGCGAACATGGTACTGGTTGAAGGGCTATAGCGTTTAGAACGGCACATCATCCTTGGCGGACAGAAAGCGGGAAACCACTTTTTTCAATCCAGCTTTTTCGAAATCGACCTCAACCTTGTCACCTTCGATACCGATCACCGCGCCGTAGCCGAATTTCTGATGAAACACGCGCTCGCCAAGGGTGAAACTGGCAACAGCAGTCGCGTCGATCACCGTATTGCGGCTTTCGCGGGGTTGGGACGTTCCATACTGTCCCTGCCGGGCCTGCAATCGCCGCCAACCGGGGGAGTTATAGACATTGGCCTCGGCCGCACGGGTTTCGATACCGGCAGTCGGCTGACCACCCCCGTACAGCCCCGGCGGCGTCAGAACTTCGACATGATCTTCAGGCAACTCGTCAATGAAGCGCGACGGCATCGCATTTTGCCATTGGCCAAACACCCGACGATTGGCCGCAAAGGAAATCGTACAGATCTCTTCCGCGCGGGTGATGCCCACATAGGCCAGTCGCCGTTCTTCTTCGAGGCCCTTGATCCCGGACTCGTCCATTGATCTCTGTGATGGGAACAACCCGTCTTCCCACCCCGGCAGGAACACGGCCGGGAACTCCAGCCCCTTTGCCGCGTGCAGGGTCATGATCGAGACTTTTGCCCCGTCCGATTCCTTCTCGTTGTCCATTACCAGGCTGACATGTTCCAAAAACCCTTGCAGATTCTCGAAATTATCCAGTTGGTTGACCAATTCCTTGAGGTTTTCCAACCGCCCGGCTGATTCAACGTCTTTTTCCTTCCTCGGCGCATCCGGGCGACTAGGGTCAACAGGCTGTAGGTACATCTCTGGATAGCCCGACTCATCTATTATGACTTGCGCCAATTCGATGTGTGACAACTCCGGTTCACCGTAGCGAATTGTTGCAACTTCGTCTTCAAGCACGGAGTCATCATCAATTTCAATCAAGGGGCCACGTGTAAGACCATTCCAACGCGCAAGGTCCGCGATCAATTGTCGAAGGGACTTTGCGCCTTTTCCTTTCAAAAGCCCTTTTTCAATCGCCAACTTAGCGCCCTCAAGTAATGAGACGCTGTTTTCCCGTGCGGTTTCTTGAATTTCCTGCCATGCCTTACTTCCAAGACCGCGCTTAGGCTTGTTATAAATCCGCTCAAACGCCAGATCATCGCCGGGGCTGACCACCAGCCGGAAATAGGCCATCGCGTCACGAATCTCCATCCGCTCATAGAATCGCGGGCCACCTATGACCTTGTAGGGCAGACCGATGGTCAGAAAACGGTCCTCAAACGCGCGCATCTGATGGCTGGCCCGCACGAGAATCGCAATTTCATCCAGATTAAAGGGCCGCGCTCCACGCGTTCCCCCCTGCATCGCGTCGATCTCTTCACCGATCCAGCGCGCCTCTTCCTCGCCATCCCAATGACCGATCAGGCGGACCTTTTCACCGTCCTGCGCATCGGTCCACAATTCCTTGCCCAGCCGACTTTCATTGCCACGGATGACATTGGACGCTGCTGCCAAGATATGGGGGGTCGAGCGATAGTTCTGCTCTAACCGAACGACATAAGCCCCTGGAAAATCCTTTTCAAACCGCAGGATGTTGCCCACTTCGGCCCCGCGCCAGCCATAAATTGACTGATCGTCATCTCCCACACAACAAATGTTCTTGTGCGCCCCAGCCAGCAACCTCAACCACAGATATTGGGCAACGTTGGTATCCTGGTATTCGTCCACAAGGATGTAGCGGAACCAACGTTGATATCGCTCCAACACATCCGGATGGGTCTGGAAGATCGTGACCATGTGCAACAGCAGGTCGCCAAAATCCACCGCGTTCAGCTCGCGCAGCCGGGTTTGGTACTGAGCGTAGATCTCAATTCCCTTGTGGTTATAGGCGCCGGCATCGGCAGCAGGCACCTTGTCGGGCGTAAGCGCCCGGTTCTTCCAGTCATCAATGATTCCGGCCAACATGCGCGCAGGCCAGCGTTTGTCATCGATATTGGCCGCCTGAATCAGCTGTTTGAGCAGCCGCAACTGATCATCCGTATCCAGAATGGTGAAATTCGATTTCAGATCGACCAGTTCCGCGTGCCGTCGCAGCAGCTTGACGCAGATCGAGTGGAATGTGCCCAGCCACGGCATCCCCTCGGCTGGTTGTCCCAACAGACGGCCCACGCGGTTCTTCATCTCGCGCGCAGCCTTGTTGGTAAAGGTAACGGACAAAATCTCATTCGGGCGCGCCCGCCCGGTGCTGAGCAGATGCGCGATTCGGGCTGTCAGTGCCTTGGTCTTCCCAGTGCCTGCACCGGCCAGCATCAGGACAGGACCGTCCAACCTCTCGACCGCGTCGCGCTGCGCCGGGTTCAGCTCATCCAGATAAGGCATGGGGCGCGCGGCCATGGCGCGCGCGGACAGGGATGCGCCCTCAAAGGCGTCTATTTCGTCGAAACTGCTCATCTTTCCAAACTACGCTGGATGTTGGCCGAGGGAAAGGGTTTGTTCACGCCTTGTTCGCACAGATTTTGTTACACCTTTGCGATCAATTCTAATCAAGCGACTTGGACTGAGAACGGGTTCATTAACCATCTGTAAAACACCCGCCGCGATGATCACTAAATTGCTGTGGGAGCGCGAAGGTATGACTCAAGATAATCGGGGGGCCGTAAATCACCGGCTGAAATGGATCGGTATCAGCATGTTGCTGATTTCTCTGGCAATTGGATGCGGCTGGGGAATCTACAAATTGCCCGCGCCGCTGGTCGACAGGATGCTTAAGGTCGACATTCTTAAGCAGGCTGAGCTGTGGAAGCGCCGTGTCGTCTTGCATCTAGAGGACCCCGAGACCGCGCTTAAGACGGGCGTGATTGACGCGCATGACGCCGAATTTCTGGCCGCGATGCCCGAAGCTTCTGATGTTTACCGCTTCAAATTGCTCGACTCGAATGGGCGTGTCACCTGGTCGACTCGTCCGACAGAGGAGGGCAGTGTTGAAACCCGTGATTTCTTTCGCAGCGACGTTGCCAGAGGAATGCTTCACTACATTCAGGAAGTTGTTCCCCTGTCCGAGATCGACGGGCTTGATCTGCATACCGACAATATCCTGAACGCAGCGCAGCACCATGTTGCCGAAGTCTTTATGCCGGTGGCCAAGAATGGGCGTTTCATCGGCGCAATTGAATTCTTTACTGATATATCCGACTTGCGCACCACGTTCATCACGCGGCTTAGGATTTCTTTGACCGTTCTAAGTGGCATCGCCCTGCTTGCGCTTGTTGCCGTGTCCTTTGCCAGCTACCGGGCGAACCGCTTGCAATTGCGGGCCCTGCAAAAACAATCCGCCAAAGAGCGTGATCTAATGGAAGATCAGCTACGCCTGGCCCGCGAAGTCCGATTGCTGGGCGAATTGAACGAGTGGTTGCAATCCAGCCGGTCCTTGGACGAGCTGTTCGATATGGTCTCGCGCTTCATGACCCATATCCTACCCGAAGCTGAGGGCAGCGTTTACGTATATTCCAACTCGCGCGACGTCCTGGATGGCTGTGCCAGTTGGAATGGCGGGACCCATAAGGCGCACATCCATCCCGAAGGGTGTTGGGGGCTTCGGCGTGGCCGAACCTATGAATACGGCGCGTCTGAGATCGACTTTGTCTGTGAACACGCCGAACCACATGACGGACGGCCCTATTTCTGCTTTCCAATTCTGGCGCATGGGGAGACGGTCGGCCTTCTGCACCTCCGCGCCCTTGAAGGGACAGATGAGGCGTTTCACACGAGTAAAAAGCTGGCACAGCTCAGCGCTGAACAGATCAGCATGGCGATAGCCAACGTACGGATGCGCGATCAGTTGCACGACCAGTCCGTCCGGGACCCGTTGACCGGGCTGTTCAACCGGCGGCATATGCTTGAAACCCTGCGCAAATCCATCAACCGTAGTCAGCAAACCGGCGCACCGCTCAGCCTGATTGCCGTGGATGTCGATCATTTCAAGAAATTCAACGACACCCATGGGCATGATGCCGGTGACATGGTGTTGCGTGCAGTTGGTGCCGCTTTGGAACAGGGCTGCGACCGGGATGAAGTTGCCTGCCGCATTGGTGGCGAAGAATTCATGCTGATCCTGCCCGACAATACGTCGGACGACGCGATCACGCGGGCTGAGCAATTGCGGCAAGCGGTCGAGGCCGTCTCGGTGCGCTACGGTGAGAAATCCCTGCCCCGTATCACGATCTCGGTTGGGGTTTCGCATTATCCGGCGCATGGCACTATGCCGCAGGATCTGATGCGCGCCGCCGATGATGCGCTGTATACGGCAAAGGATAAAGGTCGCAATCAAGTTCAGGTCGCCGGCAGCGAGTATGACACACGGCAGATTTCAAAGCTCAAAAAGCCAATAAAAGCCGTTAGCGGGCAATCAACGGCTTAAAATCCTTGCCGAATCGCGCCTTAGGTCGGATCAATCCCCATGGACCTTCATAGTCGCTTTCCCGGCATCGCCGATCTGAAACACCGCGCCCAGCGCAGGATACCTCACTTTGTCTGGGAGTATCTGGACAGCGGAACCGGGGTTGAAGCCACGCTGCGCCGCAATCGCGATGGATTGGACCGCGTCGGTTTCCTGCCGTCTATCCTGCACGGACCATTGGAATTTGACACTTCGACCGAGTTCCTGGGTCAGACCTACCCATTACCGTTCGGCGTTGCCCCGATCGGTATGGCAGGCCTGATTTGGCCTGATGCCGAAGCTCATCTTGCCCGCGCTGCCGCAAGCGCCGGTCTGCCCTTTACCCTATCCAACGTTGCCTGCCAAAGCCCCGAGGACGTCGCGCCGCATCTGGGTGACAACGCGTGGTTTCAGCTTTATCCGCCAAAGGATCCGGACATTCGCAAGGACTTGCTGGATCGGGTTCGGAACGCTGGTTTTACGACGCTGGTGATGACGGCAGATGTCCCGGTTGCATCCCGGCGCGAGCGCCAAACACGTTCGGGTCTGACCAATCCACCGCGGTTGACGCCACGCCTTCTGGCACAGATCGCGATGCGGCCGGAATGGGCGCTTGGAATAGCGCGCAGCGGGCCCCCGCGGATGCGGACACTGGACAAGTATACGGACGACTCCAGCAACCTGCCGCCGACGGCCCATGTTGGGTATCTGCTGCGGACGTCCCCGGATATGGACTATGTTCACTGGCTGCGCAATGCCTGGGATGGCCCGCTGATCGTGAAAGGCGTCCAGCGTCCTGAAGATGCCGAACCGTTGCAGCAAGCGGGAGTGGACGCTCTCTGGCTTTCGAATCACGGCGGTCGGCAATTTGATGGTGCCCCGGCCAGCATCGAAGCCCTGCCCGCCATCCGTGCGGCTACGGACTTGCCCCTGATCTTCGACAGTGGGGTCGAAGGTGGTTTGGACATATTGCGTGCTAAGGCCCTTGGCGCCGATTTCGTGATGATGGGGCGCGGCTTCATGTATGCCCTCGCCGCCCTGGGTGCCAAAGGCCCTCCCCACCTCATCGACATTTTGCGGCAGGACATGCACGCAAACATGGGCCAATTGGGCGCCGAGTCGCTGAATCACCTTCCGCCCACTACACCGCTTGTTCATGCCGCGATGCAGCGCTATTAGAGAGATAGCGCTAACAGGGGGCGTTTGCGAGCGTTAACATGCCGGTTCTACCCAGAACGACTGATATACGTACGCGTATTGTCCGCCTATCAACACGGCCAAACAAGTAGGACCGGGACCCGACATGACTGATTTCAACAAGATCCTGATCGCCAACCGCGGCGAAATTGCCATCCGCGTGATGCGCGCCGCCAATGAGATGGGCAAACGCACCGTTGCCGTCTTTGCCGAAGAGGACAAGCTGGGCTTGCATCGCTTCAAGGCGGATGAGGCCTATCGCATCGGCGAAGGCATGGGGCCTGTTGCCGCCTACCTGAGCATCGATGAGATCATCCGCGTCGCTAAAGAGTGCGGAGCAGATGCGATCCACCCCGGCTATGGCTTGCTGTCCGAGAACCCGGACTTTGTTGATGCCTGCGTTCAGAACGGCATCACCTTCATCGGTCCCAAAGCCGAAACCATGCGTGCACTGGGCGACAAGGCCAGCGCACGCCGCGTGGCCATCGCGGCAGGTGTGCCGGTGATTCCGGCGACCGAGGTGCTGGGCGATGACATGGATGCGATCCGCGCCGAGGCGAAGGAAATCGGCTATCCTCTGATGCTCAAAGCCTCCTGGGGCGGCGGCGGACGCGGCATGCGCCCGATCCTGTCACAAGATGAACTGGAAGAGAAAGTTCTGGAAGGCCGTCGCGAGGCCGAAGCCGCGTTCGGCAATGGCGAGGGCTATCTGGAAAAAATGATTATCCGCGCCCGCCATGTCGAGGTGCAGATCTTAGGCGACAAGCATGGTGAGATCTATCACTTGTACGAACGCGACTGCTCGGTCCAGCGCCGGAACCAAAAAGTTGTCGAACGCGCCCCTGCCCCTTACTTAAGCGAAGAACAACGCGCCGAGATTTGTGAGCTGGGCCGCAAAATCTGCGCGCATGTAAATTATGAATGCGCAGGCACAGTTGAATTCCTGATGGATATGGAAACCGGCAAGTTCTACTTCATCGAAGTGAATCCGCGCGTGCAAGTCGAACACACGGTTACTGAAGAAGTCACCGGTATCGACATCGTTCAGGCTCAGATCCTGATCGCCGAGGGCAAAACCCTAGCCGAAGCCACGGGTGCCGCCAGCCAGGCAGACGTGCATCTGACCGGCCACGCGCTGCAGACCCGGATCACTACCGAAGATCCGCAAAACAACTTTATCCCCGACTATGGCCGCATCACTGCGTATCGCTCGGCTACCGGCATGGGCATCCGTCTGGACGGTGGTACGGCTTATGCAGGCGGGGTGATCACGCGGTACTATGACTCGCTGCTGACCAAGGTGACCGCCAAGGCTCCGACGCCCGAGGCGGCGATTGCCCGGATGGACCGCGCCCTGCGCGAGTTCCGCATTCGCGGCGTCAGCACCAATATCGACTTTGTCATCAACCTGCTGAAGCACCCGACTTTCCTGTCGAACGAGTATACGACCAAATTCATCGATACGACGCCGGACTTGTTCTCCTTTAAGCGCCGCCGCGACCGGGGTACCAAGGTTCTGACCTATATCGCCGACATCACAGTGAATGGTCACCCAGAGACCAAGGACCGCCCCGAACCTCGCGCCGATCTGAAAGACGCAAAGCCCCCGGCACCGAAGTCGGAACCGCAGATGGGCGCACGCAACCTGCTGGAGCAAAAAGGCCCGCAAGCCGTTGCTGATTGGATGAAGGCGCAGCGCCAGCTTCTGATCACCGACACAACCATGCGCGACGGCCACCAGTCTTTGCTGGCGACCCGGATGCGGTCGATCGACATGATCAAGGTCGCGCCAACCTATGCAGCTAACCTGCCGCAGTTGTTCTCGGTCGAATGCTGGGGCGGTGCAACTTTCGACGTGGCCTATCGGTTCCTGCAAGAATGCCCTTGGCAGCGTCTGCGCGACCTCCGCGAAGCGATGCCGAACCTGATGACCCAGATGCTGTTGCGCGGTGCGAACGGGGTCGGCTACACCAATTACCCTGACAACGTTGTGCAAGAGTTCGTACGTCAGGCATCGCAGAACATCGATGTGTTCCGTGTGTTCGACTCGTTGAACTGGGTTGAGAATATGCGCGTCGCGATGGACGCCGTGGTTGAGAACGGTAAAATCTGTGAGGGCACCGTCTGTTACACCGGTGACATTCTGGACCCGGATCGCGCCAAGTATGACCTGAAATACTATGTCGGCATGGCGAAAGAACTGCGCGATGCGGGTGCTCATATACTTGGCCTCAAGGACATGGCGGGGCTATTGAAACCAGCCTCGGCGCGCATCTTGATCCGTGCACTGAAGGAGGAGGTGGGGCTACCGATCCACTTCCACACACACGACACAGCCGGCATCGCCAGCGCGACCATCCTGGCCGCATCCGAGGCAGGTGTGGACGCGGTGGATTGCGCGATGGACAGCTTTAGTGGCAACACATCGCAGGCGACTTTGGGCACAGTGGTCGAAGCGCTGCGCCATACTGAGCGCGATACCGGCTTGGACATCAAGGCGATCCGTGAAATCAGCGACTATTTCGAGGCGGTTCGCGGCCAATATGCAGCCTTCGAATCCAGTCTGCAGGCTCCGGCTTCTGAGGTTTACTTGCACGAGATGCCCGGCGGTCAGTTCACCAACCTCAAGGCGCAGGCGCGTTCGCTGGGGCTGGAAGAACGTTGGCACGAGGTCGCTCAGATGTATGCTGACGTGAACCGGATGTTCGGTGACATCGTGAAGGTGACACCGTCATCCAAGGTGGTCGGTGACATGGCGCTGATGATGGTCAGCCAGAACATGACCCGTGAACAGGTCGAAGACCCGAATACGGATGTTGCCTTCCCTGACTCGGTGGTCGACATGATGCGCGGCAATCTGGGTCAACCTCCGGGCGGTTTCCCCGACACTATCGTCAAGAAGGTGCTCAAGGATGAAGCCCCCAACACCGATCGCCCCGGCAAAGACGTCCCAGCAGTCGACTTGGAGGCGACCCGGGCGGACTTGTCCAAACAGCTTGAGGGCAAGGAAGTCGATGATGAGGATCTGAACGGCTATCTGATGTATCCCAAAGTGTTCCTTGACTACATGGGGCGTCACCGGGCTTACGGACCTGTACGCACACTTCCCACGCGCACCTTCTTCTATGGCATGGAACCGGGCGAAGAGATCACGGCTGAGATAGACCCCGGCAAAACGCTGGAAATCCGCTGTCAGGCCATCGGTGAGACCGATGAAAAGGGCGAGGTCAAAGTGTTCTTTGAGCTCAACGGCCAACCGCGCGTGATCCGGGTTCCAAACCGTCTGGTGACCTCAACCACGCAGTCCCGTCCCAAAGCCGAGGCGGGCAACCCCAACCACATCGGCGCGCCGATGCCCGGCGTGGTGGCCACCGTTGCCGTGACCGCGGGCCAGGAGGTCAAGGAAGGCGACATGCTGCTGACCATCGAAGCGATGAAGATGGAAACCGGCATCCACGCCGAGCGCGATGCGACGGTCAAGGCCGTGCACGTTCAGCCGGGCAGCCAGATTGACGCAAAGGACCTACTGGTCGAACTGGAATAAACGACCTAACCTTTTCGGGAACAAGGGCCGTTCGGGGAACCGGGCGGCCCTTTTTTGATCCTGAAAGGAGCAGACCATGCTGTCCATCACCCCAGTCTATGCCGCATTGCTGGCACTTCTCTATGTCGCGCTCAGTGTGCGGGTCATCCTGCAGCGCCGCGGCGACAAGATTTCTTACGGCGATGGTGGCAACACCGACATGCTCAAAGTGATGCGCACGCATTCCAACTTTGCCGAATATGCACCGTTTGCCCTGTTACTAATCGCCATGGTCGAGCTGCAGGGCGCCGGTGGCTGGCTGGTCAATCTATTGGGCTTTGGCATTCTGGCCGGGCGCGTGCTGCATGCCTATGGGTTCGGCCGCAAACCGCAGATTGTCATTCTGCGCCAGATCGGCATGTTGCTGACCTTTGCCGTGATTGTGGTTGCGGCGATAGCCAGCCTTTTGATGGCGCTGTGAACGGGATGGCGGAGATTACCCCGCCAAAACCTGCGTTTCGATTCGAGGGGATTCCGTAAAAATTGATTCGACATCGCCCATTCGATTCTCGCCTTTGCCAGACACCGCTGTGGCCAGCAAAATCATCGCCGCCAGGGCCGCCATCTTCAGATCCTTAGAATACGTCATTTTCGTCACCTCCACCGTTCTTGTTCTTGGATGCTCTGGTTCTTGAACGGTTAAGGGGCGCGTTTCCGTCGCAAAGAATTTTCCTCTTTTTTGTTTTTTCCGCTTGAAGCCATGCGTGGGAATTAATACACCCCTCCTCACTCAACGGCGCGGGCGTAGCTCAGGGGTAGAGCATAACCTTGCCAAGGTTAGGGTCGGGCGTTCGAATCGCCTCGCCCGCTCCATTGAGAGACCGAAAGGTCGAAAATATGTATCTGATGCGGGCGTAGCTCAGGGGTAGAGCATAACCTTGCCAAGGTTAGGGTCGGGCGTTCGAATCGCCTCGCCCGCTCCAGATACAACCCTCTCTGAACATGCTGGTTCTTTGTCTGGTGTTGCGGCATTCTCGAATGGCACGCAATCACAACAGAGGTGCGCTGATGCCAGAATACGTTATTCGCGCTTTGACTGAAGACGAAGTTCAAACGGCCGTCGATTGGGCCGGCCAGGAAGGCTGGAACCCGGGGCTACACGACGCGGTCTGCTTTCGGGGTTCCGACCCCGAAGGGTTTAAGGGCGGGTTCCTGGATGGGCAGATGATCGCATCGGCCTCTGCTGTGAATTATGACGATAACTACTCGTTTTTAGGCTTTTATATCGTCCGGCCCGAGTATCGCGGATCGGGATATGGGCTGCAGGTTGCCGAGGCGGTCAAGGCGCATTGCCAGCACCGGAACATGGGCA
Source organism: Ruegeria sp. CDSC054 (assembly GCF_059610645.1). NCBI lineage: Bacteria > Pseudomonadati > Pseudomonadota > Alphaproteobacteria > Rhodobacterales > Roseobacteraceae > Ruegeria > Ruegeria sp. CDSC054. Next base: position 146,949 of record NZ_JBXWOA010000002.1, read on the forward strand.
TGGACGGTGTTGTCGAACAGCAGGACAATTATCGAAAATTCGGGTTCGAGCTGGCCTATGACAATTATCGCTTCTCGGGCACAGTTGGTGAAATTCTAGACCAGTTAGGCCGGTCCCTTCACGATCAGATCACGCCCCTCAGCGCCCTGACGGATGAGCTGAAATCGTACGACCGGGGCTTGTTCCCTGCCCCGCGCGACACGTTCCTTCACGCCTGGCTCAGTGCGCCCAGCCACGTCTCTCGCGTGTTCGAAGAAGATGGTCAGATCAAGGGCTATGCAACCCTGCGGCGGTGTTTGAGCGGGTACAAGGTCGGCCCCCTGTTTGCGAACAATCCTGAGAGCGCAGAGGCCCTTTTGGTGTCGCTGCTGGCCACACTTCCCTCCGATCAGATGGATGCGGAGGTCTTCATCGACATGCCCAACCCCAACGCGCATGCTATGGCAATGGCGCAACAGTTGGGTTTGACCAAAGTCTTCGAAACAGGTCGCATGTATTCCAGCCACGCACCAAATATTGATCTGGACCGGATTTACGGCATCACAACATTCGAACTGGGGTAAATTTACCCCACACTCGACATTCCAAAAGCGCATTTACAAAAAGGAAATCTATAGAATGCCCAGCGAAACCCAAAAGCGGTTGCTGCTTGAGATGTTTGAGAATCTGCCGGGCGTGGTTTTCATGCTTTTGTTTCGGGCCACGGATGATATGCGGTTGGCCGGGTGGATCGGCACGGTTCTGGCCGCCTCGGTTTGCGTTACCTATGTCAGGAAAACGCTGCGTCCACAGCCCATTTTACTTGGTATCAATCTCTTCATGGTGGCTATCACGCCACTGATCGAATGCCTGATCTTGCTTGGCTATCGCGACACGGCGACGATTTTGACCGGGAACATCGCGACACTCGTTCTTATGAGTGTATTCTTAACGGGTGTCGTTTTGACCTTGTTCAGAACGAACGGGTTCTTGAACTATCAGACCAACGGCGCGAAACAGAGAAACACACACTCTGCCGTTTTGCTGATTGTCTGCGCAATCGGTGTGGTTTGGTCGCAATTGGCCGGAGAAAACTATCTGGTCTCGCTTGGCATTCCGCTGATGGTATTGTTCGGTGTGCATCAGTTGCTCCGGGCAGGAACAACTGATCAGCAGGCGCGCAATGGCGCGATTTTGGCATGTACCGCGCCGCAAGGTTCGGTGTCCAACGCTTCGGTCTGACTCAGAACGCCTTGAAGGTCATGGTGGTCAAAGACCGCTCAATATTTGGGATCACCAACAGGTTTTCATTGATGAAATGACCGACATCGTCGGATTCGGGGATGTAGAGCTTAAGTAGCAGGTCATATTCGCCGCTGGTGGAGTAAAGCTCGGAGTGAATCTCGCGCAGCGCGATCTCTTCGGCGACCTTATAGGTGGTGCCGGGTGTGCAGCGGATCTGAATGAAAACGCAGGTGGACATGATTTGGACCTGTTGGTTGAGTTTCCGGCAGGCTGGCATGGCACGTCACCGGGCGCAATCCCCTGCAACAGATTGCAGTGAATGCAACGCTTGGTCTGGATAAGCCGACCAATCCCCGTCTATAAGCGCGCCTGTAGCAAAAGGAATTCGCCCATGCGCAGCGCAAAGATCAGCCGTCAAACCGCCGAGACCGAGATTTCGGTCGAGGTCAATCTTGACGGAACCGGCACCTATGACAACCAAACCGGTGTCGGGTTCTTCGATCACATGCTGGACCAACTTGCGCGCCATTCGCTGATCGACATTACGATCCGCGCCAAGGGCGATTACCACATCGACGACCACCACACGGTTGAGGATACCGGCATCGCGCTGGGTCAGGCGCTGACGCAGGCGTTGGGCGACAAGAAGGGCATCCGTCGTTACGGCGAGTGCCACCTGCCCATGGATGACGCGCAAGTACGCTGCGCTCTGGACCTGTCCGCGCGCCCGTTTCTGATCTGGAACGTGAACCTGCCGACCCCCAAGATCGGCACGTTCGACACCGAACTGGTGCGCGAGTTCTTTCAGGCGCTCAGCACCCATGGCGGCATCACGCTGCACATCGACCAGTTACACGGGTTCAATAGCCACCACATTGCCGAGGCCGCGTTTAAGGCCGTCGCGCGTGCATTGCGTTTGGCGGTCGAAACCGATCCACGCAAGGCGGACGCGATTCCGTCCACGAAGGGCGCGTTGTAGATGCTGACGGCCATTATCGACTACGAAAGTGGCAATCTGCACTCGGCGGAAAAGGCGTTTCAGCGCATGGCGCGCGAGATGGACGCGGGTGAGGTTGTCGTAACCTCGGACGCGGAGGTGGTTGCCCGTGCGGACCGGCTGGTTCTACCCGGTGACGGCGCTTTTCCCGCCTGCGCGAATGAGCTGCGCGGGCACAAAGGCATCTACGACGCGATGGTCGAGGCCGTCGAACAGAAAGGCCGCCCCTTTCTGGGCATCTGCGTCGGCATGCAATTGATGGCCTCCAAGGGTCACGAATATCGCGAGACCGACGGTCTTGGCTGGGTTGCAGGTGATGTGGTGCGGATCGAGCCGTCAGATAGTGCGCTGAAAGTACCGCATATGGGCTGGAACGATCTGGTTCTGGAAAGCGAGCACCCGGTCTTTGCCGGGGTGCAATCAGGCGATCACGCCTATTTCGTGCACTCCTACCATTTCCGTGTCACCGATCCGGCGCAGCGTCTGGCCTTTGTGGATTATGGGCAGGAGGTCACGGCCGTGATCGGCCGCGACACAATGGTTGGGATGCAGTTTCACCCTGAGAAAAGTCAGGATGTGGGCCTGCGGATGATCGGGAACTTCCTGACCTGGACGCCCTGAGCGGTTACTGAACCCGCGTCCAGTCCTGCCCGCGACACACGAGACCGCCTACAGCACAGCCTTTGACGGTCAGCTTGTTCTGGCTGTCCAGCGTCATTTTCGAGCTGTAGGTCTTGTCCCGGTCCGGGGCCCAGATCTTGCCGCCGCTATAGCTGCCGCCGCCATCGGGCACCATATCCCAGATGATCTGCTTGCCGAGGTTTTCATACGCCAGCTGCTCATTACCGTCTTTGTCAAAGGCGGTGTCGATGGTGCCACAAATCGCGCTGCCGCATTCCGAAATCGAAACGTGAAGATAGCCGCCAGTATCACCTGGTTGGGTTTTCCAAAGTCCGTCAACCGGATCGGCTGCAAAAGCAGCGCTGGCCAATACCGCAAACCCGGCTGCAAGTGTGAATGTTTTCATGATTTCCTCCCTTATTTCTGCTCAGTCTGGCCCGGCTGGGCAATTCCGGCAAGATTGACTTGGCGTCGCGTTGCATCCCCTGCCCCGCATGTGCGATATCCCGCGCGAACAAATCAGATATAGGGCCGCCTGACATGATCCTCTACCCCGCCATCGACCTCAAAGACGGACAGGCCGTGCGCCTGTTGCGTGGTGAAATGGATAAGGCAACCGTGTTCAACGACGACCCTGCAGCGCAGGCACGGGCTTTTGTCGAGGCAGGCTGTGAATGGCTGCACCTCGTCGATCTGAACGGCGCTTTCGCAGGTGAACCGGTCAACGCCGCCCCGGTTGAAGCGATCCTGAGAGAATGCAACGTGCCCGCGCAGTTGGGCGGTGGCATTCGCGACATGTCCACGATCGAGACATGGATCGACAAAGGTCTGGCGCGCGTGATTCTGGGCACCGTGGCGGTCGAAAACCCCGATCTGGTGCGTGAAGCTGCCAAGGAGTTTCCGGGCAAAGTTGCTGTCGGCATCGATGCGCGCGACGGCATGGTGGCCACTAAGGGCTGGGCCGAAGAGACCAACGTGAAGATCACCGATCTGGCCCGCAGTTTCGAGGACGCAGGCGTTGCGGCCATCATCTATACAGACATTAATCGCGACGGGGCGATGCAGGGGCCGAACATCCGGGCTACGGCAGATTTGGCCCGCGCGGTTTCAATCCCGGTCATCGCCTCGGGTGGGGTCAGTTCGCTGGATGATCTGATCGCCCTGCGTGATTGTGGCGTGGCATTGGACGGCGCGATCTCGGGCCGGGCGCTTTACGATGGCGCGATTGACCTTTCCGAGGCCATTCGCGCCTTAAGCTGATCACTCGGCCGCAACCGAAGTCAGCTTGGCAAGCGCACCGCGCATCTTTTCGATGACAGGTGATTTCTCGACTTCGTCTAGCTCATCCATCGTCTCTTTCGGGTCCTCATAGGCCAGCCAGACCTGCCCGGTCTCGTCTTCGTATGCCTGCACTTTGAGCGGCAGGAAAAGCCCGGCACGTGGATCAATCTGCATCGCGGGTGTACCCAGTGCCGGGTTGCCAAAGATCAGAACCTGATTGGCGGGAATGGTTAAGCCAACCTTTTCCGCACCCGCTGCGTGATCGACGCGGGCAAAGACGGTCGCGCCCGCGTTACCAACGGCAGCTTCCAGGGCGTCCATCGCCTCTTGCACCGATTTGTTCGAATTTACCTTGATGATGTCGTCAGCCATGGCAGACATCGCCCCTCCAAAAGTCAAAATTGTTGCCAGTATCAGATTTCGCATATCGGGTTTCCTTTTGTAAATTTCATCCAAATTGTCTCAGCTTTTCGCGAACTTGCAATCACATCTCCGGCATCGGCGTGGCCTTGCCGCGCACCCGAATCTCACAGCTTAGCAACCTGCGCAGACCGTCCCGCATTTGAGAACAATAGCCCATTCTGACAGATATTTTACCAAGCTTGGCCCAAACTTGGTCTTATTTCGCCTGTAGCAGTTTGAAAAATAACTCGAGCAGGGATTGCCACCGTGAGTATTACGAGCACAGAATATTCGAACAATTCTTGGTTCAGAATTGCGATCATATTCAGTTTTTGCGTCACAATTTTTGTCAGCGCATCTCTTCTGTTTTTTGTCCAGCCCCTGTTTGCCAAGCTGGTCCTACCGCAAATCGGTGGCGCTCCTGCGGTTTGGACGACCGCGATGCTGTTCTTCCAGATGGTTTTAATCTTGGGCTACATTTACGCCCATGTGCTGACGAAATGGATACCTCTGCGCTGGCAGCTTGTGACTCATCTGGTACTTTGGACGGCTGCGCTGACGTACCTGCCCCTTTCAATAAACGAGAGCTGGAGCTATGACGCATCCAGCTCGACCGCACTGCAAACCCTTAAATTGTTTGCCCTGGGTGTCGGTCTGCCATTTGCGGTTCTTTCTGCGAATGCGCCATTGCTTCAGGCGTGGTACTCACGGTCCGGCGGGCCTTCGGCAGACGACCCTTATTTCCTGTACAGCGCCAGTAATGTGGGATCACTGCTGGCTCTTCTGGCTTTTCCTTTGCTGGCAGACCCTCTTCTGGGTGCCAGTGCGACCAGCAAAATTTGGTCCGTCGGATTTGTCATTTTCGGTGGGTTGATGGCGGTAAGTGGCCTTATTGCGCTGCGCGGATCGAGCAGCGACCTTGCGCCGATCGCAGCTGATGTCGCGAAGAGCACCCCAAAGATGAAGCAGATTGCAACCTGGATTGTGATCGCTTTCGTACCCTCATCCCTGATGCTTTCCTTTACCACGAAAGCCAGTACGGATCTGGGTTCAATCCCGCTTATCTGGGTTGTGCCCCTTGCGACCTACCTTCTTTCCTTCATATTCGCCTTTGCGAAACTGAATTGGCTTAGTGTCAAATCCTTACACATCCCGATGATTTTGGCACTGGCGATTGGTGTCGTCCTACTTTCCAACCTGATCGACCATCACACAAACCCCATCGTCTTTTTGTTGTACGTTCCCATTCTATTTGTAATCGCCTTGTATGCACATAGGTTGCTTTATGAAATGAGACCGCCGGCAGAGCAATTGACAGTGTTCTACATCGCACTGTCGATAGGCGGGGCTTTTGGCGGATTGTTCAATTCCATTATTGCACCTTTTGCATTTGCCCTAGAAGTCGAGGCGCAAATGACGCTTATTTTGGCTGGCGGGTTGCTCTTGATCGGGAAAGGCGCAGTTACGCCCAGGAATCTGGCATTTGGCCTGATTATCAGCTACCCGATCCTTTTGTGCTTCGGCATGATCGATGGAATAAACCCTCTTGGAGATGGAGCCTTGCGCGCGGTTGTCGCAACCGCGATGCTGTTGGGTGCACTGATCCTGTTCCGTAATCAACCTGCGCGTATCATAGCGATTATCGCGGCACTTATGCTGCAGGTACTTTGGCCACAAAAAGACTCGTTACTTCAGGATCGAAGCTTCTTTGGAACGCACAGGGTTTTCTCAATTGCGGGCCTCAGAATGTATCAAAACGGGACCACACTGCACGGTTTGCAGTTAGAATCAGAAATTGGTCAAAAACCTACGCCGAAGTCTTACTACTATCCCAAAGGGCCAATGGCTCAGGTCATAACGTCTGAATTCGGACAAGAAGCCGACAGCATCGGTATTGTCGGCCTCGGAGTTGGTGCTCTGTCCTGCTACAAGCTTCCATCTCAGAAATGGGCATTCTTTGAAATCGACGCCATGGTTGACCAAGTGGCGCGCAACCCATCCCTTTTCACCTACATCTCGGAATGCGCACCAGATTCGCCAACGCATCTTGGTGACGCACGCATTGTCCTGGCGCACACAGATTATTCCTTCGATATTCTCGTCCTGGACGCATACAGTTCTGATGCTATTCCTGTGCATCTGATCACTGAAGAAGCAGTGCGGATGTATACAGAGCGACTGGCTGATGACGGGATATTGGTCTTTCACATCAGCAACCGGTACTACGATCTGGTCGACCCACTTGCGCGCATTGCAGACAAGCTTGGTCTCCACGCGGCCAAACAGTTCCATCGGATTGAACCAGGCGCAAACGAACTAGGCGCATCGGATTCCCAAGTGGTGATTGTCAGCCCAGATCAGGGACGAGTCGACGGTTTTGTCCAAAATGGAAAATGGCAGCCCGTGGTTTCTGATGGGGGAGAGCCGTGGACGGACGATAAGGCAAACTTGCTGTCCGCGCTCATATTGCTCAAAGACAAGCAGTAAACGCACTAATGTGAGACAACATTTTCTTCCAACCGGCAGAAATTCCGCTTCAAAGGTTCAATTGACCCCGCCGTTTTCCGCAAGGTGCCTTTACGACACTGGAAAAGGCGGGGTTTTGCCGATACAGGTGCGCCAACAAAGGACGCCGGTATGCTGAAAACTCGTATCATTCCCTGTCTGGATGTCGCCGATGGCCGTGTTGTCAAAGGTGTCAATTTCGTTGGTCTGCGTGACGCGGGCGATCCTGTAGAGTCGGCCAAAGCCTATGACGCAGCAGGCGCGGATGAGATCTGTTTTCTGGACATTCACGCCACCCACGAAAACCGCGGCACCATGTTCGATGTGGTTCAACGCACAGCTGAACAGTGTTTTGTTCCGCTGACCGTCGGTGGAGGCGTCCGTACAAAAGACGACGTTCGCGCGCTGCTGCTGGCTGGCGCCGACAAGGTCAGCTTCAACTCGGCCGCTGTCGCCAATCCGGATGTCATCGCCGAAGCTGCGGATCAATTCGGTAGCCAGTGTATTGTCTGCGCCATCGACGCCAAAACCGTCAGCCCGGGCAAATGGGAGATTTTCACCCATGGGGGTCGCAAACCGACCGGCATCGACGCAGTTGAGTTCGCCAAAACCGTTGTCGCCAAAGGGGCCGGCGAGATTCTGTTGACCTCGATGGACCGCGACGGCACTAAAGCCGGGTTCAATCTGCCCCTGACCCGCGCGATCTCAGACGCGGTTGACGTGCCGGTGATTGCCTCGGGCGGCGTAGGCAACCTGGATCATCTGGTCGAAGGTGTGACAGAGGGCGGGGCCAGTGCCGTACTGGCGGCCTCCATCTTCCACTTTGGCGAATACACCATCCGCGAGGCCAAGGAACACATGGCTGCGGCTGGCATCCCCATGAGGCTGACATGAACATCCTGCACGATCTGGCCGCGACGATTGAGGCCCGCAAGGGGGCCGAGCCGGACTCCAGCTGGACCGCAAAGCTACTGGCTAAGGGGCCTGAGAAATGTGCCGAGAAATTCGGGGAAGAGGCTGTTGAGGCCATCATCGAAGCCGTCAAGGGTGACAAAGACAAGCTGACCGCTGAGGCTGCGGATGTCCTCTATCACCTGCTGGTCATGCTGGCCGCGCGGGACGTGGCGCTGGATGACGTATTGACCGAGTTGGCCCGCCGCCAGGGCACAAGCGGCATCACCGAAAAGGCATCGCGCCCAAAGACCTAAGCGCGGGTTCCGTCCTGCCGCCCTGCCCTGTATAGTCAGGGATCAGTGTGGGACCGACCGAGGAACGCGGGAATGACCAAGGCTCTGGCCAGTGTAATGGCTTTGCTTTCGCTTGTGATGATTACCGCGTGTTCGGCCCCGCCGCGCACGACCGGTGATGAAGTTCAAAGACTGGCAACGGAAATCCGCAGCCTTGGTCCCGACATCGACCCAGAAGAAGCCGATCGCGCGGCCCGCATCGCCTATTCCTATACCGCGCAGCTGGTTCAGGAGTACGAAATCACCGACCCTCCGCTGATCCACAATGCCAAGGTCAACAAGGGTCTACGCCCGCGTGGGCTGTGCTGGCATTGGGCCGAGGATATCGAACGTCGGCTGAAGCAAGAGAACTTCCAGACCTTGGAATTGCACCGTGCGATAGCAAATGCGGACAACCAGTTCAGAATCGACCACAGCACGGCCATCATCAGCCGCAAGGGTGAGACGATGTATGACGGCGTGGTCCTGGACCCATGGCGGTACGGCGGTGTTCTGTTCTGGTCGCCCTTGGTGGAAGACACCAAGTATGAATGGGTGCCGCGCAGCGTTGTTCTGGAAAAGCGCCGCCAGGAACAATACGGGGACTTGCTGCCCTATGTCGGCGGCTAGCATTCACAACCGGGAAGAAATCACTCCGGTCGCGAATCCACCCATGCGCAGCTCGCCAAACAGACGCTGATATTCGATCTTCGGGCAACGATTCATTACAACGTCTATGCCCCGCGCCTTTGCTTTGGCCGCGGCTTCGGGATGTTCAACGCCGATCTGCATCCAGATCGTGCGCAGGTCGGGAAAAGAAGACAAGGCTTCGTCGACTATTGGCGGAACGGCTTCAGACCGGCGAAAGATGTCAATCATATCCACCGGCTGAGTAATGTCAGACAGTGACGCGCGGACGGTCTGGCCAAAAAGTAACTTCCCGGCATGGCCCGGGTTCACCGGGATCACTGTGTATCCCTTAAGTGAAAGATACCGGGCGACATAATAGCTGGGCCGCACCGGGTTCATCGAAACGCCCACCACGGCAATCACCTTGGTTCGACGCAGGATGTCTTTCAGGAATGGGTCTGTGTAATTTGCCATGCGGCCACCCTAGACTTGGCGCAGCAAAGAAAAAAGCGCTCAGGTCAAACCTGAGCGCCAGTTGTTGGAACGAGGGACAGTGAAATGACCCGCGGCAGTTCCGTTCCGCGGTCACTGTGACATTTAGGCATAAGTTCAGAGAAAAAAAGAGGGGCGTCGCATTTTTGTGATGACAGGCCGAAGAAAGCGGAAATTCGCCTAGTCTTGATAAAGCACCACAGGCCAGTTTTTCTCGGCCATGTGAATGTATTCTGCACGATCTCCGCGCCAGAGCTGCTCAATCTCAGGCGAGTGGGTCAGATACAGCCGGCCTTCCACCATGTCCCAAAGCATCGGATCGGTGCTTTTTAATATACCTTGCGCCATAGCATAGGCGCAGTAGCCCCCGAACTGAGGGGAAAAGGCGCGGGGATTGCTTTCAAACAGATCGCGATTCTCGGCCGAGGCGAAATGCCATTCAGCCCCTTTCCAGATCACAGAATACTCTGGCAAACCCCGTACCGGCGTTTCCTCAAGAAAATATGAGACAGGGTCGTAGCCGGCCATGACGGCACCGTCCGCCTCATAGAAGACGGGCATGTCCTGTGCATGAGCGGCAGGAAGAAGGGCAACGGCGGCTATCGCGCCAAGTATGAATCGTTTGATTGGCATCACATGCTCAGGATTACAAATTCAGGGTATCAAAATGCAATCTTTTGTCGCGCGAAACACCCCTATTAACGCGGTTGTGAACACCCGTGTCGCTTTATCCCGCGTCAGTCAAAGATATCCTCGACCACATCCCAGGCCTCATCAATGACGCGCGCAAAAATCCCCTTTTTCTTCTTTTTCTTTTTGGACTTGTATGCGGTGGCGGTTTTGTAGCTGTCGCGCTTTGGCTTGTCATTGCTCAGCTTGCGCTTGGGAACCATCTTGAGGTCATGCAAAGGGGCACCGCAGCTAGAGCAGCTGAGTTCGTGGCGTTGCTTCCCCTTCAGAACCAACGCAGCGCGCGTTCCGCAATAACAGCAGGTGGCGATTTTGGTCGGGCTGGTAATGGCTCTCTCCTGTCTATCAATGCCTTGAAGCATATAAGGCAATTGCGGCAGCATTTGAGACGTTCAGAGAACCAAACCCACCGGATGCGTCGATTTTCACCAGTTGATTGACAGTTTCCTTGGTCTTTTGCCGCAGACCCGGCCCTTCGGCCCCAAGAACCAGCGCAACAGGTTGATCCAGTTTGCCGCCCAGCGCGGTTTCGATGGTGTCCTCCGCCTCGCCATCCAGGCCCAACACCAAGAATCCCATATTCTGCAATTCAACGATCGCATCCGCCAGATTGCGCACACGCAGATAGGGCTGACGCTCCAGCGCTCCGCTGGCGGTTTTGGCCAGCGCGCCCGTCTCTGGGGCCGAGTGGTGCCGCGTACCGATCACGGCACTGGCCCCAAGCACTTCGGCCGAGCGAAGAATCGCCCCAACATTGTGCGGGTCGGTGACACGGTCCAACAGAATGACCCTGGGATGTTCACGCCCAATGCAGTTTTCAGCCAGCCCGCCCCAATCCAGCGGCTTGACCTCAAGAGCGGCCCCCTGATGAACCGACCCCGGATCAATAGGAGCGGTAAATTTGCGCGGATCGACCATTTCGGCCTCGATCCCTGCAAATTCAATCGCTTCTGCCAGTTTATCCTGGGCATTCCGCGTCACAACAAGGCGCAGTTTCTGCCTGTTGGGGTTCATCAAAGCATCCCGAACGGCATGCAAACCGAACAGCCATACGGTTTCAGACGCCGCAGCTTTGCGCGCCTGTTCCTTTTCAACGACCCACTTGGGTTTCTTCATTTCTTGGGCCTCCGGGCCGGGAATTCGGTTTCCTGCGTCAAAGCCAAATTTTCCTGTTGACGCTTCTTCAAGGCGCTAGTAATCACGCCTCCACGTCAGGTGCAACGCCTGACAGTGGGCGACAGGCCGCAAGGTGTGGCAGGGGACTGTAACTCCCTCGCGGAGACGCACGCCTGGTTCGATTCCAGGGTCGCCCACCACTTTCCAATCACATGCAGATCCCTCAATCCAAGCACTTTCGATTGCTATGGCCTTCGATTGCGGGGCTCTGTTGCAAATTGTTGACATCGGCGGGGCGCTGCGCGACGGATCGGCGGTCTTGCCACTGGAAGTGCAAATCGCCTCCGGTTAATCTGATCGCAAACAACGAACAACAGGATACCCAGCGAAGTCAGGGCTTTGCGGATCAGTCCGATGTGGAGAGCAAATGCTACAGGCAATACGTGAAGCGCAGGATATTGGCATTCCGTTCGATGATGTTTTTCCCCATCAATACGCGGTCAGATCGGACAGTGTAGCAGCGCCAGAAGGTTGGAATACAGCTGAGTTTGCCCCGTTCAAAATTCATCACAGTCCTCGGCTAAACGTTGCGCAACCCGATTGCGCCGACGCCGACCTACAGCTGTTGATTCTAGGGATCGCGGTCGACACCGGAACGGTCATAGAGGACGGTACACATGTCGATCTTGGTGCCAGTTCGACATGGCGCGACCTGGATGACTGGCTTGAAAATCTGGCAGGGCGCTTTGTCATATTCAGCAGGCTCGGGCGCGAACAAAGGCTATATTTCGATCCCACACTGGAATTGTCCTGTTTCTATGACCCCAAGACGGGCCTCATAGGCTCATCACCTTTCATGGCGCTGGACCGGCCCATCGCACCCGGACGCTATATCCGGGCCGAGGATGTCATGTCGGGGGCAACTAACTTTTCTTTAGGCTTCACTGCAGACCGCGACCTTCGGCTGGCCCGACCAAATCATTCGCTGACCCTCGACCGGTATCAGCAATATCGCCATTGGCCCCGATCGGACGGGCCATTTACTGCGGATGCGGACATTGACGCCGTTGCATCTGATATTGTGACACGTCTTGGGACTACGGTCGGCGCGCTTGCGCGATCTTTCCGGTCCGCCATTCCGATTACAGGTGGGTATGACAGCCGGGCACTGGTCGCGTCAGCCAAGGACCACCTTGGACATGTCAGTGCGTTTTATACGCACCGGATTAACTATCTGTCATCGCTGGATTGTCTGCTTGCCCAGAAAATTGGACAGAAGCTTGGTTTTGAGCCCGAACGGATTGATGGCATGAAGCTGGCTGAAGAACACGGCCCGTCGGATGAACTGAGCCTCGAGGAAAAGCTGTTCGGGCTTCGTACGGGCGGACATACGTCGACTATGGGGTATCGTGAACTGGCGGCACACGAATTCCTGCCTGATGCCGAGATTTCTATGCGTGGAAATGTCATGGACATGAACCGTGCAAATCAGTGGAAAGGGCAGGATGCGTTTCGATTTCCACATCTGGTGCGGCGCCTGCGCTTAAGGGCGCCTGAAGGCATTCCACCCGCTGTCTATTGGCAACGTGAGGTGATGACTTGGCTTGACACACTGCCACCGGAAACGCACCGCTACGCGTTTGACCTATCATTTCTTGAGAACATCCTTCCAAACACAATGGGTGCCGGGCTGAACGGGATGCCGCGTCACTTTACGCTCAATCCGTTCAATGACAGATATCTGATCTCGCGCAGTATGGGCATTACTCCTGCCCTGCGCCGGAACGGAGAGCTAAACGCGGCGATCCTGCGTCAGTCGGTGCCCGAACTGGCCGAGCTTCCTTACAACCAAGAGATCAAGCGCGACCCCGAGGCGCGCCGTGCCGCCGAAGCCCTGTTTGCAGATTAACCGACGCCTAGTTGGGCAGGCATGGCCATTCACCAACCACCTGCCCGCCTCGGATGGCAAGCATGGTGCCGAACTGATTCAGTACAGCCTCGCTTTGAGCAGGGCGCAGCAAGGCGATGTCGCCCGGCGACACGTCTGCCGTTCGCGGGCCAGTCCACACTTCCTGATTGCTTGAACGGCCAAAGACCGCTGAGTAGCCAAACCCTGCTGGGAATACCGGCTGGGCAAGGAAGTGGCCGCCAAAGATCGCTATATCCGTTTTTTGTCGCGGCAAAAACTCCAGACCCGGCAATGCGTTACCCGGCATTGCTTTAAGAACTGGTGTCGCAATGAACGCGGCTGGTGCAAACGCCTGCGTCGTGGCGTGGTCAAAATCGCCGGGCTTTACCAGGACCGAGCCGAATGCGACCTCATTCGCGGACCCCTCGGCAAGGTAGGATTGAAAGGTCAGGCTGCCACCTGTGTTCAGACACAACTCATCTTCGTCATGCGGCAAAGCGGCGACGGCTGTGTTGAACGCATCTGCGCTGGCCCGCGCCGCGCGGTTGCGCAAAACGCCCGGCATTTTCGCCAAATGCGCCTCGTACCCCATCACCCCGGCAATCTGCCCGTAAGGGTGCGCCATTATTTGTTGGGCAAGTTCTGCGACATTCTGAGAATTTAGCCCGCCACGGTGCAGGCCGATATCCAGTTCCAAAGACAAACGCAGTGACGTCTGGCGATTTGAAGCCAACGCCAGATATTCCCCAAGCCGAGCTGGAGTGTCGATCAACCATTGAACGCGCCTTGCCGCATCGGGATTGGTGGACAGAAGCCTTGCAGCAGAACTGACAGGCAAGGGCTTTCCAATCAGATGGTCCGTATCGGGCTCGGCCGTCAAAAGCGCCTGCAACATCGGTTCGGAAAACGTCATCAGGCCAGAGGTCGATATGCGCTCGCGAATGAAATCCAACAAAGGCAGACAGGGCAGAGACTTGGCGACCAGCCTGCGGGCCAGTCCAACATCAGCAACCCTGTCGGCGACAACACAATTGGCGTCCAACAAGTCTAAGTCCACTACGACGACGGGCTTGTCGACCCCGTGTGATCGCAGAACATCTGACAGAGCTTTCAGGGCTGCTGCATTCATGGTCGAAACAACCGAACAAGCGTGGGCGTCATAAATTTACCCTGTGGATCGAGCTGTTCGCGCAAGGCACAAAACTGGTCAAAATCCGGATACATTAAGGACAGGTCTTTGTAAGCCAGGTTGTGTATCTTGCCCCAATGAGGGCGGCCCCCTGCTTCGACAAATAGCGGCTCAATGGCTTCGAAATACCGCTTATGATCCTCGTCTGCGTCGGTGTGAATAGCGATGGAAATGCGCGGCCCACCCTGGAACGGAGACAGACAGGCCGTGTCTCCAGCAGTCTGGCGCACTTCGATCGGAAAATAGATGTCCTTATGGTCGCGATGTAGGCGCGTCAGAACCTCTTGCAGAACATCCCCAGCCACATCTGGCGGCAGATGGTATTCCATTTCCTTGAAACGAATATGCCGGTCGCTACACAAAACCCGCCAGCTTTCGCCGATATAATCCTCGTCCGACTGCGCAAGCGTCAGTAGCTTGAGCATCGCACTGCGCAACCCTTCGCTGATCCGCCCCGCGCTGCGCGCAAGTTTCAGTACCTTTACAGCGATCATATCCAAATCGCGCGGTGCTTTGCTTTCGGCTGCATCTGTGATGGCATGACGAAGTTCGACAGTCTTTCCGGTAAACGGGATGCAGAAGAATTCGAAATTCCGGTTCTCTGCCCATTTCTGGTGCATCGTGGCCAGACTATCCTTGACCGAGGCAAGCTGGACCTGCCGACGTAAGTTGTACTTTGGCACGACCGAAATCTGCGCTTCGGTCAGAACGCCTAGCATCCCCAAACTGACCTGTACCATCTCAAGCGGGATATCATCCGTGGTCAGGACATCTCCTCTTGCTCCGATCATCCGGGCTGCAGTGATTTCTGCCGCAAGGCACGGCAAGTCCCGCCCGGTCCCATGCGTCGCAGTCGACGCCGCACCCGCCAGCGATTGGGTGTTGATGTCCCCAAGGTTTCGAAATGCCAGTCCTTTGTCCGCCAGCGCCGGTGACAGATCCCGCAACCGCGCATTGGCGTTGACCCACACCCGATCCTGCCGGGCATCGCCAAGCGTTGGCAGATCCAAATCAGACAAGTCCACGATCCGGTCACCACCGGCTACGATTGGCGTAAAGGAATGCCCCGCACCCAAGACCCGCAGGCTTTGGGGTCGCGCGATCTCATTTTGCAGTTCAGCAATCGACGTCGGGCGCGCTATTGGCGTATCCGTGCGCTGGTTTCCGGCCCAGTTGGTCCACATGCACTGTCTCCTCCGAGGGAGAGGATTGCAGCACATGCGACACGAAACAAGTCAGGAAAACAGAAGCTTACCCAACGGGAGCTTTGTCAGGCCGCGGCCTCACGTTGCGCAGTAACACGGTCGAACCATGCAATGATGCTTTCAAGATCAGCTGCGATCTGTTCGGCAGCACCACCTGTGAACGCGTCGAATTTTTCTTTGTTTAAACCGTTCACACCAACAAGAACGGGAACATCCAACGCCAAAGCTTCGGCAATTACGGGGCGGAAACCGCGCCCATCCGCCTCATGTTTGCCGAACTTGTTGATCATCAGCAATTGCGGCGCGTCGGCCAGCGAAGAGGTCACATATCCGACGGCCTGTTCCAGCGCGGCAGGATCCAGACGACAACCACGTGACTGCTCACCAAGGGATTGCGAGATACGGATCGTCTCACCCTCGGGCAGAACGCGAACATCCATGTCACATTTGCTGCTATCCGCGCATTCGGTGTTGGTTTGAACCACACCCGCAAGGCTCGCGCCTTTGGCGAGCAGGTGTTCGGCAACCGCACTTAACAGGCGGTCGGTTGCGCCGCGGTCGGTGGTAGTAACATAGGCCAGATGCATCCAAGGACCCCTTAGTACAGATTTGTAACGTTCCAGATAGCACGCAAGGTCCTGCGCGACCACTCTCTTGGATCACGGTAATGGCGATAATCCGATCACAGGCGCGTGCAAATGAAGCAATGCCATGAAGATCGCAATTGCAACCAGCCAGACCCAAGGGCGCGGCCACGGTTGTGGTACGCGCAGCGACAGGCGGGCCGTGTTGCGGGACAACCGGGTCCATTCCATACCCAAGTCGCGTTGTTTGCGGCGGTCGATCAGTGCCATGCCGAATGTCGAAAAGCCTGCAAAAAGCCCGAACAGGATCACGTGTGACAGGCTGCCATTGGCCAGCAGATGAGCCCCCGCCCACAGCATCAAAGCCGCAAGAACAGGGTGGCGAGTGGACCGCAAGATGCCCGGTTTTTCGGGATCGAATGTACAATGCCCCATCCCGCCAAATGAGAACGGGTTTTGGATCGATATGCCCGCGACAGCCAGCCAGCACACGATTGGCATCACCAAGAGTGGCGCCCAGCGAAAGATGACAAGCGGCGGGATGACCTCAACATATGGCGCTTGCGCTGCGGCGACGATCAGCCATGCCAGCACCAGAAGGGAAAGTGCGGAATATGCCGCAAAATAACCCTTGCGCCCTAGTGTTTCGATCAGTCGACTGCGAACACCCGGCCTCACCGGGATGGCGTGGCTGAGAAGAAAGGTGATCAGTGCTGCAAGAAAGAAGGCCCAACTGGTCATAGTATTCTCCGAACGTGTTACGCGCGGTCTACGCCCCGAACGCTGTCCGGTCTTTGTCCAAGATCAAACGCGGGGTAGAAGGGGCGGACGCGCCGCCCCTGCCCCAATTTACAGCCCCAGCGCTTTGCGCCGTTCTTCGGCAAAGCCCTGTACGATACGGTCGGCAACAAGCGCCAGAATCGCCATAGCAGCACCGGCCGAGATGCCCAGACCCACATCCGCTTGCCCCAGTGCAAGATAGATCGACTGCCCCAGACCGGTGGTCCCGATCAGTGCCGCGATCACCAGCATTGCAAAGGCATAAAGGATGGTCTGGTTCAACCCCAGCAGGATCGTCGGCGCAGCATACGGCGCGCGCACGTCGCGCATGATCTGCCACTCGGTCGCACCGCTCGAGATTGCGGCCTCCATCATCTCTTCTGGAGTGTTGACCAGCCCGTGACGCGTGTAGCGGATCATCGGGACGATGGCGTAAGCACAGATGGCCAGAAAGGCCGAGAACTCGCCAATCTGGAACACCATCAGCACGGGGATCAGGAACACGAATAGCGGGATCGTCTGCAGCATGTCGCAAATTGGACGAACAACCTTCCAGACCGGCGCCCATACCGCGCTGGCCAGTCCGATCAAGCCGCCTGCCACGGCGCAGGAAAACACCGCAGCACCGCTGAGGTAAAGCGACAGCAAGGCGCGCTCCCAAAGACCGGAGACAAGGATGGTACACAGCAACCCCACCGAAAGCGCCGCCAGACGCCAGCCGCCCGCGACATAGCTGAGCGCGGCAGCGCCAGTAAGAACGAAAGGCCATGGCAGGTTTGCAATACCAGTTTCCAACATTCCGATCAGGATCAGCACGATCAAACCGCCTGTCAGGTGACCGCGCCATGCCATCAGTGCGGCGATGACACCCCCAACGATAAACAGGCGTTCGCTCATTTCAGGCGTCCATTGGAACCCCCATGTGAAGGGCAAAACCGCCTGATCAAGACCGATCCGCAGTGGCAACAGAACATAGAACAATGAGTTGTTCTTGAGCGCATCCAGCCAAGGACCATTTGCCTGCGTGAACGCGGTCAGACCGCTATCGACAGCCTCGGCCATAGGATCCAGCAAGGTCAGTTCGGACGGGTTCGGCAGCCATGCCCAGAAGGCGACGGTGAAAAGGGCCGTAAAGCCCAAGACCGCCCAGACAACGCGTGGATCATAGCGCTTACGCTCGGTCGCCAGCGTGCCGCTCATCCGGTCGATCACCACAGCAAAGACCACGATGACGAGACCGGCCATCAGCGACTCACCAAACTGAGCCTTGCGCATGGTCAGAAGAACTTCCCAGCCGATGTCGTTGAACCCGCCGATAACGGCAGCGATGATGACCATTGAAAGGGCAGCCATCAGGCATTGGTTTACGCCCACCATGATCTGCGTCGCCGCTGCGGGGATTTCGACCTGAAACAACTGCTGAAACCGCGTGCCGCCGGACATGATGGCGGCCTCTTTGATCTCGGGCTCGACCCGTTCCAGACCCAGCATCACGTTGCGCGCCATGGGCGGGGCCGCATAAATGGCCGACGCGATCAAACCCACAACCGGGCCAAAGCCAAACAGCAGGAGTAGCGGGGTCAGGTAGGCAAAAGTCGGGACCGTCTGCATCACGTCCAACACCGCCTGGACAAAGGACCTGACGCGGGGCATTTCGTTGGCAAGGATGCCAATGGCACCGCCGACGATCAGCGCAACGGGAACCGAGACGGCGACCAATGCCAGGGTATTCATACTCTCGGCCCAATAGCCGGAGGCGAACACGAAACACAGGCCAAAAAACCCCAACGCCGCCATCGACAGGCCGCCCAGATACCAACCCAGTGCCGTTACCAGACCGATGAGGATCGGCCATGGAGTATTGCCTAATACAAAATTGGCACCGTTCATGGGATAGGCCATCAAATCGGAAAACAACCGCATCGCTGGTTTGATGCCGTTCAGAAACCAGTCGAGGAATGCACCGACCCATTCCGTCGCGGGAACAACCCATTCCGCAGGCCACTGCACCAGCCACGGCGCATCTGCCTCATAACGCAAACACAGGTAACCGACGAAAACTGTTATCAAGGCCGCTATGGCCCCATCTGTAACACGCAATCTACCAAGTATCGGGACGTCGAGCCGCATACTCATGTTTCATCCACCTGGAGCGCGGCGGCAAGATCAGAAGGATGAACCGTGCCAACGATATTGCCGTTTTCATCTCGCACAGGAACGGGCTCATAAAGCTCCATGCAATGCGCCAACGCGGCGTCCAGGGTCATCGAGGTTGTCAGGCCAGGATCATCCGGGCCACGTTCAGATTCGTCCCGCATGACCGAGGCGACTTTGGCGTGCTGACCCTTGGCCACGTCTTTCGAGAATTCGCGCACGTAATCATCCACGGGGCGCAATACGATATCCGTCGGCGTTCCGATCTGGACGATCTTGCCATCGCGCATGATGGCGATGCGGTCGGCCAGTTTCAGTGCTTCTTGGATATCGTGAGTAATAAACACGATGGATTTCTTCAGCGTCGCCTGAATGCGCAGGAATTCGTCCTGCAGCTGTCGGCGGATCAGTGGATCAAGGGCCGAGAACGGCTCGTCCAGAAACCAGATGTCCGGGTTCACCGCCAAAGACCGTGCAATTCCCACGCGCTGACGCTGACCACCGGAAAGCTGACGCGGGTAGCTGTCCTCGCGGCCCTCCAGCCCGACCAAAGTGATGACCTCTTGTGCGCGAGCCATTCGTTCCTTTTTGCCGACGCCCGATACGCGCAGTGGATAGGCCACGTTGTCCGCAACGGTCATGTGTGGAAACAGGCCAAAATGCTGGAACACCATGCCCAACTTCTTGCGCCGCAATTCGGTCAGCGCTTTCTTCGACGCACCGATGACGTTTTCGCCGTCGACACGGATTTCGCCCCCCGTGCCCGGCAACAATTGCGAGATACAGCGGATCAGTGTGGACTTGCCCGACCCAGACAGGCCCATGATGACGAACAGCTCGCCCTCTTTGACTTCAAAATTTGCGTCCTGAACGGCCGGGATGAACCCGTGTTCGCGCAGATCGGCGGCGGCTTGGTCTGCATCATTCCCTGACCGAGACAGCGCGTCGGTCAGGGCTTTGTCTGCGCCTTGACCAAAAACCTGCCAGAGATTCTGGCAGGTAATGGCTGGCGTATTCGCGTCAGTCACTTATGCGAACTCACTGCGTTGCCGCGTCAACAACCGGACGCCATTTGTCTTCGTTCGCAGCCATCCATTCGGCGACAACTTCTTCGACTTTACCGCCGTCAACGTCGATCGCGCCCATCATCGGCTGCTGGTCCTCGACCGCCAATTGATAGTTGGACAGGATTTCATAGGCCGCGGGCCATTTTTCTTCCATCCCGTTCCAGCTGGCTTTGAAGATGCGCGAGGGCGAGAAATCGCAGTCGTTCACGGCGTTCGGGTTCGGTCCCCATGCCGGATCGTTAAAGCAGGCTTCTTCACCGGCAGGCAATTCAACGAACTGAACGTCATAGGCCGACATCGCCCAATGCGGCTGCCAAAAAGTGATCAGCAGCGGCGACTTGCGCTCGGTCGAGGCACGCAATTCTGCGATCAGAGCACCTTCGGAACCGGCAGGCACAGCTTTGAACGGCAGCTCAAGACCGGTCATACGGTCGGCGCCGGGCGTACCCCAATCAGCAGGATAGTCGACCAGGCGACCACCGGGCAGAGTTTCAGCGGTTGCGAAAACCTGCGCGCAATCCTTCAGCGCTTCCCACGCCGGCAGACCGGGGCACAGATCGGCCACGTGCGCCGGATAAGCGATGCCTTCCTTGGCATCCAGGCCCAGATCGCCGATCTCGACGACGGTGCCTTCGTCGATTTTCTTGGCGTATTCGTCCGAGACGTTTGACGACCAGATTTCCAGCGTCGCAGTGATGTCGCCATCCGCGATTGCCTGGAACTGGTTCATCATACCAGCGGTCACATATTCGACGTTGTAACCCGCGGCTTTCAGCATCTCGCCCGCCACTTGGGTCGTTACGTGCTGACCGGTCCATTCGTTGATCGCCAGTTTGATCGGCTCGTCCACGGCACCCATATCGGCGGCGTAAGCGGAACCGGCTACCATCATAGCCAACAGGCTGACACTAAGTTTTTTCATCGACATTCTCCCTGTCTTTTTTTGTTTTTCGTCCACCTCAGCGCACAGTTGCGCGCCGGAAGGTTGGACAGACGACAATACCATGTCGCAACATGCACAATATTGGCCGCAAAAGGGAAGTGAACACTTTGAACAAAGGCGGAATTTTTCGCCTTGTATTAAGCCGCAAGTCCCCACTCGCTGCGTTGTACTGATCGCGCGCGTTTTTGCTTAACACAAATATCTGGCGCAGGTCTTTGATTGACGAGTCAATCACAAACCCGAATCCCCTGTTTTGTCGAGTATTTCTTTTCCCGATGTTCGATTTTTCTGCGTTTTTTGATTTCAGACGCACCAAATGTCCAAAAACTCACTCTCTTTGAGACCTTGCAACGAAGCGATCAACAAGCAACTTTATCGGTGGAGGACATGATTTATGCATCATTTCGATGAAATTTTTGTAATGGCTGCCAATCGCCATGGTGGCCCGGATGCGTTGAATGAAAAGTTGAGCAAACCCAAAAGCCTGGTCGAGCTTTCTGAGATGCCGGAAGATCGCTGGCTGTCGATTATCACCAAGACCATCTTTCAGGCGGGGTTCAACTGGAAGGTCATCGAAAACAAGTGGGACGGGTTTGAAATCGCATTTGACGGTTTCGATGTCGGACGCTGCGCCTTCATGGACGATGAGAAATTCGACGCCTTGCTGCAGGATACTCGCATTGTGCGCAACGGGACCAAGATCGCGACCGTTCGTGACAATGCCGCATTTTTGCTGGAGCTTCGTGATGAAGGCGGTGCGGGTCAGGTTCTTGGGGGTTGGCCATCTGACGACTTTGCCGGGCTGCTGGCGATGCTGGGCAAGAGAGGGTCGCGTCTGGGCGGGGCTTCGGCCCAATACGCCATGCGATTTGCTGGGCGCGACAGCTTTATCCTCTCACAAGATGTGACCGCGCGGCTGATTGCCGAAGGCGTGATCGACAAATCCCCCACCTCGAAAAAGGCAATGGCTGCGGTGCAAGCGGCCTTCAACACATGGATGGATCAATCAGGCCGGTCGCTGACGGAAATCAGCAGGGTTTTGGCGATGAGCCTGTGAAAACGGGTTGCAGCGCGGGCGCTTCGCATTAGGCTTTGATTATGGCCTTTCGTATTTTGATGACGCTACTAATTTTGCTTGCTGCCTGTGGTCGCCCTTTGACGGATCAGGAACGCGCATTTGCAAGTGCCGTTCAAGGCGACACGCTGGATCTGGATCGCGTGCGCCTTGTTGAAGGTGCGCCGGTAACGCCGATCACGTTTTACCGCAAGGACCGGCCGCGCCTGGCCTGTCGGGAACGTATCCTGCCACCAACCGAAGAAGGTGTCGTCACCGCAAAACCCGCCGCTGTTGCGTTGTTCAATAAGGTCTATTTTAACAAGGACTGGTACCTTGAGGACTATATGTCCGACTTCCCGGAACAAATGGACCTGATTGCCGGGATGTTGCTTGCACACGAGCTGACACACGTCTGGCAATGGCAGAACCGCCAGTCCACTGGTTACCACCCCCTGCGAGCCGCCGCCGAACATGGCGGAAGCAAGGACCCCTACTTGTTCGACCTGCAGACATCGCCTGATTTTCTATCCTATGGATTCGAACAACAGGGGGCGATCGTCGAGGAGTACGTCTGCTGCCGGGCGTTGGACCCTACCGCGCCGCGGACCCAGCGCCTGCATGACATGTTGGGGACGCATTTCGACTTGTCCCCGCTGCCCGGCGCACAACGCGAGCGTGCCGTTGTCATTCCGTGGAGCGGAGCGAAGGTCGAAGGGATTTGCCGCGAGGGTTAAGCCTTATTGCAGCGTCTCCAGATAAGCCACCAGATCCACAATCGGCTGACTGGTCAGGATCGGCTGACCGTCTGGGGTTTTCATCGTGGTATCCTGCCCGTCGAAATAGGGACCGTAAACCGGCATCGGGCTGCCATGACTGACCAAGGGATCACGCCCGTCGATACGCGCCACAACACGGGCTGTTGGGAATACTCCATCCCCGGATGCCAGCTGGGTCAGATCAGTCGGCTGTATCACCAACACACCAGCCATTGGCCCATGCCCGGTCGCATCGATCCCATGACAAGTCGCACAATAATGCTGATAGAGTTCGGCACCGGTTTCAACGTTCTGCGCCATGGTCTGAGACGCCAACGCAGCTACACTCGCACAAACGGCCCCGAACATCGGTTTGATCATCGCATCCTCCTGTCACGATTGACATTTGCAGGCTTGCCCGCCGGGCGGCTTGGCGCAATGATCCAGATCAACGAAGCGGGAGGATACGGGCAATGACACAATACGCAGCCATTATGCTGGCGGCCGGGATCGGCGTTCCGATTCTGGCGGCTTTGAATGCCGCACTGGGCAAGCTGATCGGGTCCCCGACAACCGCCGGCGTAGTCCTGTTTGCCATCGCGTTCGTGGCGTCAGCCCTGGTCATGCTGCTGTTTCCAGGAATAGAAGCGCTATCCAAGGTGGCCCAAGCCCCGAAACACTTGTTGCTGGCCGGTGTTTTGATTGCGTTTTATGTTCTGTCGATCACGCATGTCGCCCCCCATTTCGGAGTCGGCAACGCCGTGTTCTTTGTTCTGCTGGGACAGCTAATCAGCACGGCGGCCATCGATCATTTTGGCCTGTTTGGTGCTCAGGTCACGCCGCTGACATGGATACGGGCCGGGGGCATAGCCGTGATGGCGGCCGGTGTCGCCATCACTCAACTGGCTTAAGAACACCCGCCTCCAGTCGCAGTTTACGGTCCATTCGCGCGGCCAGATCCATGTTATGCGTGGCAATCAACGCTGAAAGCCCTTCATCCCGGACCAGCGACATCAAAGCACCAAATACCTGATCCGAGGTTTCGGGATCCAAGTTTCCAGTCGGCTCATCCGCCAGCAAAACGCGCGGCTTGTTTGCCAAGGCCCGACAAAACGCAACACGTTGCTGCTCGCCCCCCGATAAGGCGGCGGGGCGGTGATCGGCCCGTGCCGCCACTCCAACGCGGTCCAGCAAGGCCATCGCCCTGTCCTGTGCAGCCTTTTCGGATACACCGTTAGCCAGTTGCGGCAGGGTGATGTTTTCCAGCGCGGTAAACTCGGGCAACAAATGATGGAACTGGTACACGAAACCAACGTCCTTTCGTCTAAGCGCTGTACGGGTTCGATCCCCCCTGCCAGCTACATTCTGGCCCGCGATCTCGACCGATCCTTCATCTGGTTTGTCCAGTAGTCCGGCAATGTGCAACAGTGTCGATTTGCCTGCCCCGGATGGCGCGACCATCGCCACGGCTTCGCCAGCACGCAGTTCCAGATCGACACCGCGCAACACCTGAACCTCGCCCGGAGTGCCCTTGAGGTAGGTTTTGGTCAGACCGTTCAGCCGCATTGTCAGGTCATTCATAGCGCAGCGCCTCAACCGGGTTCAGCCGCGCCGCGCGGCGGGCCGGGAAATAGGTGACGATGAATGACAGCCCCAACGACAGCCCAATCGCCTTGAGCACATCGGAAAGGTGCAACTCGGCGGGTAAGGAGTAGATGCCGCGAATGGACGGATCCCAGACGCCGCCGCCCATGACGTAGTTCACGAATGAGAATATCGGGTCGATATAGATGGCAAACAGGCAGCCGAGGATCACGCCCATAACGGTGCCGATGATGCCTGTGAACGCACCGCAGATGAAAAAGACCCTCAGGATCGACCCTTCGCTCAGGCCAATGGTGCGCAGGATACCGATATCGCGCCCCTTGTTTTTCACCAGCATGATCAGGCCCGACACGATATTCATTGCCGCAATCAAGACGAGGATCGACAGGATGATAAACATCACGTTGTCCTCAACCTCAAGCGCACGCAGAAATCCGCCCGACGCATCCTGCCAAGTCCAGATCTGGCTGCGCCCGCCTGCGGCCTCGAGGATGGGAATCAGAACCGGGGTCATTTCCTCGGGCCGTTCGACCATCACTTCGATCTCGTCGGCCACACCGTCGCGGTTGAAAAAGCTCTGAGCTTGCGTGAACGGCATATAAACGCGGGTGCGGTCGATGTCATACCGCCCGGCCGAGAACACATAGACCACCTGATAAGCGTTCACGCGCGGAGACGTCCCAAAGGCGGTTTTCACCCCATTGGGTGAGGTCAGTTTGACCGTGTCACCAACCGCCGCTCCGATGCTGCGCGCCACACCGGACCCAATGGCAATCACATCCTCTCCGTCTTGAAACTGGGTCAGATCACCGACGGCTTGTTCGCTTTGCGCGACGCCCGGCAGATCGCGCAAGTCGTCGGGGCGGATACCAAAGACCTCGACCCCGCTGCTGCGATCGCGATTGGTAATCAGGACCTGCCCTTTGACCAGCGGGGCCGCGCGTTCCACGCCCGGAACCTGCGCGATCCGGCTGGTCATCTCTTCATATTCCGCGATTGTGCGGTCAACGCGCCCCTGCGCATCAAACTCTCCGGCGGAGTACACAGTCACATGGGCGTTTGCGCCCAGAATAGTGCCGACGAATTCGGACCGAAATCCAGAACGGACGGCCAGAGTGGCAATCAGGGCAAAGACGGCCAGCGTGATCCCGATCAGGGAAATCCACGTCATAACGCTCACGCCACCTTCGGCACGGCGCGCGCGCAGGTAACGCCACGCGATTTTCCACTCAAATGGGGCAAAGGGCGGGGGTGTTCTGGCCATGCCTGCTCCGGTTATTTTGTTGTCGCGACCCTTTCGGCATTTCACCGGATGGTCAAGCCGGTTGTCAGCCGGTCAGCGTTGCCGCGCGGTTTAGCACCTCTTCGGCGCGCGGTCGGGTACAAATACCCCTGTCTTCCAACTCGGAAAACACACGATCCCGCAGATCGCCGGGCAACAGCGACAAGGCGCGGTTATGCAGACCCAACGTCAATGCAGCGGGATCATCCAGCATCGCCAACTGCGATGCCATTTCCTCGGGCGAATAGGTCGGCCAGAGCCCGATATTGCATTGCGCGTGGTCCTCGAACCACTGTGCATAGCCATCCGGCGATTTGAGGCAGAACGCATTCAGCAACATGAACTCGGACGGTCGCCTGCGCGATCCGAACAGCGCCTGAACCGAACCGTAGCGATCATTGATCTCGTCCAACAGCGCCAAGGCCAAGGATCGGCGCATCGCGAAAGGGGTCGCAAATGTCGTGGTCCTTAACCCTTTAAGGTCGGTACCTGACGCGCCCAGCGCATCAAGACTCTCGACCAGCCAATTGCGGTGGTAATCGCTTTGGACGTCGATGAAAGCGATACGCGCCGCACCATTGTCAGCAAAGAACTCAGTCGGGTCAAAGCTGCGCAGAAAGACGTTCTTGGTGTCAAGGATAACCATGTTCTCGGACGCCGCAACGCGCGCGGCACCCAGCTTCAGAACTTGCTGACTGCGATACCCGTTGGACCCGCGCCACCCCTGCCTGCGAATGCCTGGAATACGAAACCGGTTTTCGATCAGGATCCGATCCGACAAGGATCGCCGCGCGTACTGGCCGGACTGCAACAACAGGTCATCGCCGCCCAGGACCTGAACCTTGGATCGCAGTGGGCCGTATGAAGCCAATAGGGGTTCAATTTTTGCCCTGAGCGTATCTTCATCGCAGTCATTCATGATCACGTGAATCGACGAAACTATGTCCGGATCGACAAAACGGGCAAAAGACAGCGCCTGAAGTTCCAGCAGGGGGAAGTCCTTGGAATACACGACGGTCGCGAAACTCAGCACAGCGCGGGCCCTTTCATCGTTTTGCCCGGTTTATCAGCAATTTCGGCGCGGTCAAATTCGCTCTCAAAGCCCCGAAATTGCGAATCAGCAACCCCACCGGTCAAACGGACACTCGAACTTAAGGAGATCATCCGCCATTAAAATATACCGCCGGTTGTGACGCTCTTCACAGACAGCCCGGTATTGTTTCAGGTATGAAGTTAATGTGAGCATGGCGAGGCAAACTGACCTCAAAATGCAACATTTTTAGCGCAATTTTATTTCGCGTTTTGCTTATTTTTGGAAACTTTGTCACCCTGACTATGGGGGAATTCATTTTACAGAGCGGGGGTCGCTCATGAGTATTCGAATTGAAACTGAACAACCGGACGCATTTTCGGTCCGACAAACATCAACAGAACTGGATTGTGAATCCGCAGTTCTTCTGCGCGCAACCATCCTTCCGGTCTTTGCCAGCGCGGCAAGCTGGGCTGGTCTGACCGACATCCTGAACGACAAGGGATATTGTCTGGCGTTCCGGGATGGACGGATGTGCATCACCGATCAAACCACCGGAGACCGGGTTTGCGGTCTGCGTTTCCTGGGCCTTGAATTCAGGGATCTGGTGCGACAGCTGGGCCGTCCGATCGTCGTGGCACGGGGCCATGAGGCCAACGGAGATGTTCTGACTGCCCGACCGACGGTCTGACGCGCCTAAAAGCTGCGCCAGAACTGAACGGATCGGCGTGTGGTCTTCCACAGACTGTGGCGCGCGGCGGCTTTGATGGCATCCGACGTGCCGGGCTTTAACATTCGCTCAAGGATCAGTGCCGCGGGCATGTGACCACGTTGGTAATACCGAACGAAATCGGATTGTGTCAGACTATCGGTCGACCTGTAACCGCCGTAGTAATTCATCCAGACACGGGCGTAGTCTTCCGCTGTTGCGACATCGTCGCTCGTAGCACCCCTGCCCCAGAACATAGATATCGGGTCGTCAATGCGCTCGCCCTGATACCCTTCGGTCAAAAGGCGCAGCATCAGATCGTAATCGGCCGCGACACTAAATTGAGTGTCATGCCCGCCCAGCGCCAAAAACACATCCCGCTTCAGCAACACCGAGTTATGGCAGAACGGCATCCGCTGCAGAATCGCTGTCAGCGACATCCGTTTCTCTCGGCTTTCTGATCCATCCTCGAACCGGCGCAGGGTCGAGCCGAACAGAAAATCCGGCTGTGTCGCCTCAAGCCGATCAGCGACGACGTCCAAAATATCGTCGGACGCCAGCGAGTCATCCGAGTTCAGGAACAACAGATATTTTCCACGCGCTGCCTGCGCGCCCTTGTTCATCGCGTCATACAAACCGGTATCCGGTTCGCTGAACAGCCGGGTGCGCGGTGCGTCCGCAGTCAGGTCCTGTAGAAACTCGACTGTGCCATCACTCGATGCCCCATCCTGAATGACGTGCTCAGCCCTGTCGCAATTCTGACGGGCCATGCACTCGATCACCTCGCGAAAACTGTCCTTCCGCCCTTGCGACAGCAGGTCATAAGTCGCGGTGATGACCGAGATCAGCGGCGCGTCAGAGGTATCAGGCGATGCGCTCATAGATCTCGGCGATCTTGGTAACGGCGGCCTCGGGCGGCAACTCCTCGCTTTCGCCTGTGCGGCGGCAGGTCAGTTCAACCACACCGTTTTTTAGACCGCGCGGGCCAACGGTGATACGCCACGGCAGACCGATCAGGTCCATGGTGGCGAACTTGCCCCCTGCCCGTTCCTTACGGTCATCATACAATGGGTCGAGGCCCAGCGCAGTCAGCGCGCCGTAAATCTTGTTACAGGCGGCGTCGGCCTCGTCATCACCCTGTTTCAGGTTGACGATACCGCAATGGAACGGCGTCACGCCTTCGGGCCAGATGATGCCCTTGTCGTCATGGCTGGCTTCGATGATCGCGCCGATCAGGCGGCTGACGCCGATACCGTGGCTGCCCATGTGAACCGGAACCGGCTTTCCGTCGGGGCCTTGAACAGTTGCACCCATGGCTTCGGAATACTTGGTGCCGAAGTAGAAGATCTGGCCAACCTCGATCCCACGCGCCACGCGGCGACGCTCCTCGGGGACCTGATTGAACAGCGCCTCGTCATGGGTCTCATCGGTGCGGGCGTATTTCGAGGTGAACTCCTCAAGAATGGCCTGGCACTGCTCGGGGCTGTCGTAGTCGATCTGACGGTCACCAAAGGTCAGGTCGGTGACTGCGCTGTCATAGAACACCTCAGATTCACCGGTATCAGCCAGAACGAGGAACTCGTGCGTGTTGTCGCCACCGATGGGGCCGGAATCGGCGCGCATCGGGATGGCTTGCAGGCCCATGCGCTCATAGGTGCGCAGATAGGTGACCAGATGGCGATTGTAGGAGTGCAGCGAATCCTCTTTGGTCAGGTCGAAATTGTAGCCGTCCTTCATGTAGAATTCGCGTCCGCGCATCACACCAAAACGGGGGCGGATCTCATCGCGGAACTTCCATTGGATTTGGTACAAAGTCAGCGGCAGGTCTTTGTAGCTGCTCACATGACCGCGGAAGATGTCGGTGACCAGTTCCTCGGCTGTTGGGGTGAACAGCATATCTCGGTCATGCCGGTCCTTCATGCGCAGCATTTCCTGACCGTAGTCATCATACCGCCCGGATTCGCGCCACAGGTCAGCCGATTGGATGATGGGCATCTGGATCGCGATATGGCCAGCGCGCGCCTGCTCTTCGTGGATGATATTTTCCAGCTTGCGCAGCACTTTGAAACCCAGCGGCAGCCAGGAGTAAATTCCGGCTGAAGCTTGCTTGATCATCCCGGCGCGCAGCATCAGCCGGTGGCTGACGATCTGGGCCTCGGAGGGGTTTTCCTTGAGAACGGGCAGAAAGTAACGGCTGAGGCGCATTGGTGAACCTTTGAAGGTGAATTTGGACTTCAAAGTTGCTTATGCCAAAGCCCCGCCGGGGGCAATCATGCATTGGTTATTTTGCGACCTCGGGTCAGTCGGTTTTTTGATTGACCCGCCAGTCAGAGACTTCGATTGTGACGGAAATGTAATTCCAAGGGGCACCCATGCAGACCATTCAGGAACCCGCTCGTAAGATTCCCGTGGTACACCAAACGGACGTTCTTATTGTTGGATCAGGCCCAGCCGGACTGGCCGCCGCGCTGGCTGCGGCGCGCGCCGGTGTTGAGGTTTCGTTGGTCGACCGCTTTGGCTGTATGGGTGGCAATATCACCGCCGTGGGTGTTGAGGGCTTTGCCTGGTACCGCCACGAACAGACGGTCGAGGCTGGTGGCATCGGCATGGAGTTCGAGACCCGTGCTAAGGACATGGGCGCCGCGGTGCCCGAAAGCCAGTCGCTGAGCTATGAATTGGACAGCGAGGGTTTTAAGCTAGTGGCCGACAAGCTGGTTGAAGAGGCAGGCGTTCATCCAATGCTGCACCGGCAATTCGTCGCTCCGATCATGGAAGGTGACCGGATCACCGGCATCATCACTGAATCCAAAGCTGGGCGCGAAGCGATTCTGGCCAAGGTTGTGATCGACGCCACCGGCGACGCCGATGTAGCCCACCGCGCAGGCGCGCCAACCCACAAAACCGCCCGCGAAGACATGATGGCCGCCTCGGTCATGTTCCATCTGGCCGGTGTCGACAAGCGCGCGTTCATGGAAGGTGTCAAAGCCGATCCGCAGACCTACAAGGATTGGGGCGGCGGCGGCGAGTGGAACATCGAAACTTCGGGCAAAGAAGACGACATGTTCTCTCCCTTCGTGCACAAGCCGTTCCAGCAGGCCATCGATCAGGGCCTGATCCCGCCGCATCTGAACACCATCGCGGGCACATGGGGCGCAATGCACGACACGGGCGAGCTCACTTACATGAACCTCATCCATCTGGGCGAAATCGACGGGACCGACCCCGACAGTCTGACGAAGGGCGAGATTGAAGGCCGCCGCCAATCCATGCTGGCCATCGAAGCGCTGCGCCGGTTCATGCCAGGTTGTGAGAATGCTCGGTTGCGAAATTTCGGTATGACCATCGGCATCCGTGACACACGCAAGATCGACGCAGCCTATAACATGACCGAAGATGATGCCCGCCATCAGGGCCGGTTCGAAGATACGATCGGCATCTACCCCGAATTCATCGATGGCTATGGCATACTGATCCTGCCGACCACGGGGCGGTATATGCAGGTGCCCTATCGCTCGATGCTACCAAAGGGCATCAAAGGCTTGCTGGTCGCGGGCCGTTCGCACGGTGCGGACAAGGTGGCCCACGCCGCAACGCGCAACATGGCCTGTTGCGCGGTCATGGGACAGGGTGCAGGAATTGCCGCGGCCCTGTCGCTGAAAGGCAACCAGGACCTACACGCGATGAACCTTGCCCCTGTTCACGCGGAACTGGACCGGCAAGGCGTGAGGATTCACTGATGCAATCAATCCCGACGATCGACATCTCTCCACTGAAAGACACGGCCCATCCGGACCATGACGCAACCGTTCAGCGGATATTGGACGCCTGCACCGACATCGGCTTTCTCTCCATCACAGGCACTGGGGTTTCACCTGACACCGTTAATCAGGTCCGCGCCAAGACGCGCGCGATCTTTGACATCGATGAACAGAGCAAGTGGGATCAGGCGATCACCCGCGACAACTATCGCGGATATATCCCCATGGGTTTCTTCACGCCCAATGATGGCTCGGGCAAAGCGGACAAATACGAAGGTTACAAGCTGCATTTCGAAGTTTCCGAGGACGACCCGGTTCGCGATGACTGTGCACTTTATGGCCCGAACCTCTGGCCAACTGAAGTACAGGGCGCGCGCGAAGTGATATTGGAGTATTGGTCGCAACTGGACCACGTGGCCGAACTGCTGCTGGGCGCGCTTGAAATTGGGCTGAGTCTGAAGCCCAACGTCCTGAAAGCGGCCTTTGCCACCCCCATGACAAACATGACGCTGTTGCACTATCCGCCGCAGGCAGCGGATGAGGAAGGCTTTGGCATTCATCCCCACAAGGACACGGATGCCCTGACGATTATCGCCCCCGACCCCGTTGGCGGGCTAGAAGTGCAGACCCGCGGTGGCGGATGGATCACCCCGGATTGCCCACCCGGCGGGTTTATCGTGAATATCGGCGACATGCTTGAGCTTTGGTCCGGCGGACAGCTTAAATCCACTCCGCATCGGGTGGTCAATAAATCTGGCAAAGAACGCTATTCCTTCCCATATTTCGCAGTTCCGCGTCATGACGTGATCGTTGAACCGCTACTGCCGCCCCTGCCCGGCTTTGATCGACCATCTGTTCATTGCGGACATTGGTCCGCCGAAATCTGGCGCACCAACTGGCCCGATGAAAATGCCACCGTCGATACACCCGAGCTTGGGACGCTCAGCTCATAATCCTTGGAAATTTCCATGGCATGAACCGCTTGCATCACGTGGCCGCTTACGCCAAGAACACCAGTAAGAGCCAAGAACAAGGGGACGAGCATGGCCTTGCCGGTAAAGGATCAACTCAGATACTGGGGCGTCGCGGCTGTCATTTTTGTGCTTTGCCTATGGGCGCTTGGCGACGTTTTACTACCGTTTGTAATTGGCGGTGCGATCGCCTATTTCCTTGATCCGCTCGCAGATCGTTTGGAAAATCTGGGCCTGTCGCGCATGGCGGCCACGGCGATCATCACAGTTGTCGGCATTCTGGGCTTTGCTCTGGCGATCCTGATGGTTGTTCCCGCGCTGATTACCCAGTTGATCGAACTGGTCGAAGTTATGCCAAGCCTGTTCCAACAACTGCGCAGCTTTATCGAACAACAGTTCCCGTCGCTTCTTGACCGCGAATCCAATTCGCACCAATTCCTCGTCTCACTGGGTGAAACGCTGAAATCCAAAACAGGCGATGTCTTGCAATCCGTCGCTGCCTCATTGGGTTCGGCGATAAACGTCGTGGTTCTGTTGGTTATTGTTCCGGTTGTGGCTGTCTACATGCTGCTGGACTGGGATCGCATGATCGCCCGGATCGGGGATCTGCTGCCTCGCGATCACGCCCCCACGATCAAACGCCTGGCCGGTGAAATTGACGCGGTTCTGGCCTCATTCGTTCGCGGCATGGGCACGGTCTGCCTGATCCTTGGCACATATTACGCCGTGGCGCTGATGGCGGTCGGCCTGCAGTTCGGGCTGATCGTCGGTTTCATTGCGGGTCTGGTCACGTTTATTCCCTACCTCGGCGCCCTGATCGGCGGCACGCTGGCAATTGGTTTGGCGCTGTTCCAGTTCTGGGGGGATTGGGCGCAGATCGGTCTGGTTGCCGGGATCTTTGCGCTGGGTCAGGTAACCGAAGGCAATTTCCTGACGCCAAAGCTGGTAGGTAGCTCAGTGGGTTTGCACCCAGTATGGTTGCTGCTGGCGCTGTCAGTATTCGGCGCCTTGTTCGGCTTTGTCGGAATGCTGATCGCTGTGCCTGTTGCTGCCGCACTGGGCGTGCTGGCGCGGTACGCAACATCGGTCTATCTGGGCAGCCGTCTATATACCGGCCTCGAAAGCGCGGATCAGGAAGACCTCTAAGATGGCCCTTCAGCTAAGCTTTGATCTTCCGGCCAAAACCGCGCTGGGGCGTGAGGATTTTTTCGTCTCTCCCGCGAATGCACTTGCGGTTGCAATGATCTCGGCCACGTCCTGGCCGGGCAACAAACTGGTCCTGAGCGGCCCTGCGGGTGCAGGCAA
Source organism: Ruegeria sp. CDSC054 (assembly GCF_059610645.1). NCBI lineage: Bacteria > Pseudomonadati > Pseudomonadota > Alphaproteobacteria > Rhodobacterales > Roseobacteraceae > Ruegeria > Ruegeria sp. CDSC054. Next base: position 180,436 of record NZ_JBXWOA010000002.1, read on the forward strand.
AACCCATCTGGCACATGTCTGGGCGGCGGAAACCGGTGGTCGGATCATTCAGGCCGCGGATGTGCGTCACGAGGATGTGCCGGATCTGGCACGCGCAGCTGTCGCGGTCGAAGACGCCCCGACGATCGCGGACGACTTAGAACAACAAAAAACGCTGTTTCACCTGCACAATCTTGTGTTGGCCGAAGGCAACGCCCTTCTCATGACTGGACGGCTGGCCCCTAATTTCTGGCAACTTCCGCTGCCCGATCTCCAAAGCCGAATCGAGGGCGCGCATCACGTAGCGCTTGACCCGCCGGATGACGCATTGCTGGGCGCGGTACTGGCCAAGCTGTTCGTGGATCGGCAGTTGAACCCCAGCCCCGAAGTCATCGCCTATCTGGTCAAACATATGGACCGGCGCTTTGAAACTGCCGCCAGTGTGGTGGCGCAACTGGACCAGCTTGCCCTATCGGAAAAGCGCGACATTACCCGCGCCTTGGCGGTGCGTGTTTTGAGCGCAGATTTGGATGATATCCAATCTGGGAATTGACCCACGCCGGGTCATCTCGCATTCTGCACGCGGAATATCTGGAAGAGACATGGATCAAACTGTCGTTACCGAAATCCCTGACTGGGGTCCGTTCGGAAAGCCCCTCTTTGATGGCCCCCAAGCCCGAGCTCTGTCACGCGTGGGCGTGGTTGACGTCGGATCAAACTCTGTCCGGATGGTGATCTTTGACGGTGCCGCGCGCTCACCGGCTTATTTCTACAATGAAAAAGTGATGTGCGAGCTCGGCGCGGGCCTTTCAGACACGGGGCGGCTTAACCCAACGGGTCGCAAACGCGCCTTGGCCGCTTTGGGCCGGTTTGCCCAACTCTCCGATGACCTTGGCCTGCCCGGCCTGCATGTCGTCGCCACCGCAGCCGTGCGTGAGGCCGAAGACGGCCCCGAGTTTTGTGCCGAAGTCAAAGCCGAAACCGGCCTGACCGTATCGGTCATCAACGGCGATGAAGAGGCACGCCTGTCCGCGCAGGGTGTCCTGCTGGGATGGCCAGGTGCGTATGGGCTGATTTGCGATATTGGCGGGTCCTCAATGGAATTGGCCGAGATCGGAGACGGCGGTGTCGGTCGGCGCCTGACCTCGGCGCTGGGGCCGCTGAAACTGCGGGACATCAAAGGTGGGCGGCGTGCGCGCAAGGCACACATCAAGGTCACGATGGAGGATCTGCGCGACCAGATGGGGCCGCAACGAGATCGCCTGTTCCTAGTGGGCGGAAGCTGGCGAGCATTTGCGCGTCTGGACATGCTGCGTCGGGGTTATCCCCTGAACGTGCTGCATGAATATCGCATGACCACCAAGCAGGTGCGCGAGACCATTAAATTCATCGAAAAAGGTGACCCGGAAAAGCTGCGCAGCAAAGCCGGTGTGTCGGGATCACGGATGGCACTGATCCCCTATGCGATGGATGTGCTGGCACGCTTGATCCGCACGTTCAAACCCAAGGATATCGCCATTTCCAGCTATGGTATCCGCGAGGGTCTGCTTTACGAGCAGATGCCACAAAACCTCCGAGACCGCGATCCGTTGATCGAGGCGAGCCGTTTTTCCGAAGCCAAGGACGCCCGCCTGCCCGGTTTCGGAAAACATCTGCTCGATTTCGTGATGCCGCTGTTCAAATCAGCCCCACCCGCGCGCATCCGCCTGATAAAGGCGGCCTGTCTGTTGCACGACGTCAGCTGGCGCGCACATCCTGACTATCGCGCCGAGGTCTGTTTCGACTACGTCACACGTGCCAATCTGGGCGGCTTGAAGCACTCGGAGCGAGTTTATATCGGGCTGGCCCTGCAACACCGGTATCGCAACAAACGCGAGGGCAACCGGTTCACCGCACTGTACGAACTCCTAGACGAGAAAGACCAGAAACAGGCCGAGATTTTGGGAAAGGCCATGCGGTTTGGTGCTATGCTGTGGATGCAGAACGATGCGCCGATGGCGACTTTGAAATTTTACCCCAAGAAGCAACAACTGGACCTGTTCTTGCCAACTGCAGCACGCCCCCTGTTCAACGAAGTGGCCGAGGCACGGCTAAAGTCACTCGGCAACGCTTTGAAATCCGAGACTCGCGTCATCATCCTGGGCTAGATATCAAATCTCGGTTTCGCCCTCGGGCGGGCCTTCAGGGATCTCTGGCTGTATCTCTGGGTCCTGCGGCGGCTTTTTGCGGATAATTATATCGCCGTTAGGCAGGATCTCGGGTGCTTCATAGGCGCTCCAATCCTCAATCTCATCTGCCATCTCGGCCAAGGCGGGCCCCATTTCCGCAATAAATGACTGCATTGCAGGGCCAAACTGTTCGGCCAGGCCCAGCAGTTCATCCAATGCAGGCTCCATCTCCTGGCGCAAGCCTTCAAAGAACAGCTCTGCCCCCTGCTCTATCAGGGATTTGTTCCCCTCTTCCTCGGCAAAAGCCGGAAGGGCCATAGTGACGGTCAACGCGCAGATTGGAATGAAACGTTTCATATCGAAAATATAGGGCAACTGAAACGCGGTTGAAAGATCACAGCTCGATATCCAGAGTGACAGGGAAATGGTCAGACGCGGTTAGCAACGCTGCATGTAGATCCTGCGCATCACGGCAAGCCGGATCGCGAAACGGATGCCATATGCGCCAGTCCGGGCGACGATCCTTTAACCCATCGCTGATCATAATATAGTCCAGCAACGCCTCAAGATACCCGCGATCTTGGGGCCGATAAAAGCGCGCGGTCGACGGGCGTTCACCCGGTTCTGACCCAAAGGCCGTATCCGCGTGGGGGTCGAACAACCCCGATTGCAGCAGGATTTCAACCGATGAGCGACCAAACAAGTTTTCGAATTCGTCCAGCCCCGGACCATCGTTCAGATCGCCCATTAAGATCAACTGTTCATCAGCCGCCAGATGCGCCTTGATCCGCCTGCTCAGCCAGATCGCCTGAGCCAGCTGTTTCCGACGATTGGCGATCGAGATGCGGATCGCCGCATCGCGGGTTTCCGCCCCATGAGGCGCCTTTGACTTCAGATGCGCGCCAATAAGACGGAACCGTTCGCCTGCCTTGGTTTCAACTGCCAATTCCATCGGCGGCTTGGAAAACTGCACCTGATCCTCGGTTGCGTCGATGTCGAGGTCGATGTGAAACACCTGATCGAAACGCGGGGCCCGTTGGCCTCCGTCCTTTGGATCATGTCGCACCGTCAAAGAGTGCGGGTCGTACAGCAAGGCCAGTTCCTGATGCGTATCGTTGGCAAACCCCATCACGGCTTCGCTAGTGCGCAGATCGAATGCCTCGGCAAAGTTCTGCAGCGCACGGACCGTGTTCTGAGATTTCCCTGTGTTTGGCGCTTCGACAACCAGCACAGCATCCGCATCGATCGCCGTCAGAACCTTGGCGATAGCCTCGATCTGCTGCGCTTTGGTGACATCATGGCGACCTGACCAACTGTCATCGGCGATCAGTTCGTCATGACGATCAAACAGATTGGCGAACCACTCGATGTTATAAGTCGCGAGGCGCATGCCTCAGGCCTGCGCGCCGTTGATTTCGTCCCAGGCACGGTTGATGTCGATCATCTTCTTTTCAGCCAAACGTACGGCCTCTTCTGGGACACCACGTGCCAACATCGCATCGGGATGTGTTTCGCGCACAAGTTGCCGCCACACCTTGCGAATATCGGGCAGCGGCATGTCGCGAGGCACCCCAAGAACCGTGTAAGGATCGTTGGGCGCATCAGGTACAAAACGGGCACGCAAGGCCATGAACTGCGCATCGGTCTGGCCGAAAATATGGCTGACCTCTTCCAGAAACTCGTTTTCGTTGGGGTGATAGAACCCGTCCGCCATGGCGATGTGGAACAACCCTTCCATCAGGTCGCACAGCGTGGTGCTGTCTTCGGAAAACATGCGCGCGATCTTGCGGGCATAGTCCTGATATCCCGCAACATCCGTGCGGGCCATGTTGAACACACGCGCCGCGCCTTCCTCGTCATCACGCGCGATCTGGAATACGTCGCGGAAAGCGGTGACCTCATCTCGCGTCACTTGCCCGTCAGCCTTGGCCATTTTCGCGCCCAGTGCGATCACGGCGATGGTGAAGGCCACCGACCGTTCAGGTGGCGAGCGCAGCTTTTCAAAGACTGCGGTAAGGCTTTCACCCTGGGCAAGCGCGCTTAGCGCATCGGATATACGGATCCAGATCGACATGAGCGCACCCTAGCGTCCCAAATCGGGACTGTCAGGTGCAACCAAACCGTCTGTGGCAAGAATTTTCTGCATCAGCACAAGGTCCAGACGTTTCCCCCACTTGAACCCAACCTCGGGCATGCGTCCGACTTCGACAAAGCCCACAGCCGCGTGAAAAGAAACTGCCCCCGGATTTGCCGAAGAAATCCCCGCCACCAGCGCATAAGTTCCCTCTGCCCGGGCGGCGGCCTCAAGCGCCCGCATCAAAGCGCCCCCCGTACCTTGTCCGCGCGCGTCAATGGCCAGTTGGATGGTCAGCTCGCGGCACTGCGCGTATCCCGGACCGGATCGAAACGGACCATAGGTGGCAAACCCAAGAATCTGATCGTCCTGTTCCGCCACAAGATAGGCCGGACCACGCGCTTCGATGTCACGTGCAATGCTGTCCACGCTGCGTTCGTCGGTTGTGAAGGTTACCAACGTGTCGCGGATGATTGTATTGGTGATCGCAGCTATCTCTTTGGCATCCGCAGCTTTGGCTTGTCTGATTTTCATTCCAAAACGCGTTTCCCATGCGGTGTTTCGAACTCTGCCTGCAATGCGGCCGGGCCTGTGTCGAATACCACAGCGTCCATTTTGCCTAGCAGCTTGGCTAGCTCCAGCGCGTCCGGGTGAAAAACCACCAATCGACGCAAACGGCAGCCGCTATCCTGCAGCATATTTGCCGGATGCAAATCTCCGTGCCACTGAATAAGCGCCGGGAACAGATTGTCGAAGGGCAGACGCCCGTTTGGCGGAACCGCCATTTGCCAGCGTAACGCCCCGCGGGCCAGGTCGATCGGGTGGCCCACCCCATCCGGAAACACGGTCAACGAGGCTGAAATGTCCGGGACCCGGCATATCCAGTTGGTAAGGCGCGGCGCGCCCTTGAACCGGTCCAGATCGAACCATCTGGTTCTTTGCGGATTCGGTGCCTGTGGGTCAATCGCGATGGCCTCAAGATACAAGCCGTCTCGCAACCCCAACAAGCGGTTATATGTGCCGAATCTTTCATGCTTGCCGCCGTCCTGCAGCGGTACTCCCAATGCCTGTTCGACATGGGCAGACGCTTCTTCGAGCGTTTCACCCGCAACGGCCAGATGATCCAGTAACACGCGGTGCCTCCTATGAAAAACGACCAGACCCTTTCGGATCTGGTCGCATGTTTTCCCTAAAGGCGGTGGATCACAAGATTTTTCGACGAAAATCTTTGAAAGCCTCAGCCTTTCGCTTCACCGATCAGGCGCAGGATGTCCTGAGCGGCTTCTGGGATATTGGTGCCCGGGCCAAAGATCGCTTTGACGCCGTGATCATAGAGGAATTGATAATCCTGCTGCGGGATCACCCCGCCGCAGATAACAAGAATATCCTCGGCACCGGCTTTCTTCAGCTCTTCGACCAGTTGCGGTGCCAATGTTTTATGACCCGCTGCCTGCGACGAGATACCGATGACATGCACGTCGTTGTCCACTGCATCCTGGGCAGCCTCGGCGGGCGTCTGGAACAGCGGGCCAACGTCCACATCAAAGCCGATATCTGCAAAGGCCGTTGCGATCACCTTGGCACCGCGGTCATGCCCGTCCTGCCCCATCTTGACCACAAGCAGGCGTGGACGGCGGCCTTCGGCCTCGGCAAATTCTTCGATGGATTTCTGGATCGCTGCAAAGCCTTCATCGCCTTCGTAGGCCGCGCCATAGACACCGGCCAGCGTTTTCACTTCGGCGCGGTGGCGACCGAATTCTTTCTCCATTGCCATGCTGATCTCTCCTACGGATGCACGGGCGCGGGCGGCCTCAACGGCAGCAGCCAGCAGGTTTCCACCCTCGCGGGCGGTCTTGGTCAGAGCATCCAGTGCCGTTTGACAGGCGGCTTCGTCACGGGTTGCACGGATACGTTCCAATCGCGCGACCTGAGCTTCGCGCACGGCCACATTGTCGACGTCCAGAATGTCGATCGGGTCTTCCTGTTCCTTGCGGTACTTGTTGACGCCGACGATCACCTCGTCACCCCGGTCAATCATGGCCTGACGGCGGGCGGCGCTTTCCTCGATCCGCAGCTTGGGCATACCGCTGGCAACGGCCTTGGTCATGCCGCCCATTTCCTCGACCTCTTCCATCAAGGCCCAGGCTTTTTCGATCAACTCGTTGGTCAGGCTTTCGATGTAATACGAACCGGCCAGCGGATCGACCACATCGGTCACACCGGTTTCCTCTTGCAGAACCAGCTGCGTGTTCCGCGCGATACGGGCCGAGAAATCAGTGGGCAGCGCAATCGCCTCGTCCAGCGCGTTTGAGTGCAGAGACTGGGTACCGCCTAGAACCGCGCTCATCGCCTCATAGGCGGTGCGGATCACGTTGTTATACGGGTCCTGTTCCTGCAGCGACACGCCCGAAGTCTGGCAATGAGTTCGTAGCATTTTGGAGCGTTCGGATTTCGCGCCAAAATCCGTCATCACCCGGTGCCACAGCGTACGCGCGGCGCGCAGTTTGGCGATCTCCATGAAGAAGTTCATGCCGATGGCAAAGAAGAACGACAGACGCCCAGCAAACTTGTCCACGTCCATTCCGGCCTGAGTTGCAGCCCGCACATACTCACGACCATCAGCCAGCGTATAGGCCAGCTCTTGCACAAGGTTCGCCCCGGCCTCTTGCATGTGGTAGCCAGAGATCGAGATCGAATTGAATTTCGGCATCTCATTCGATGTGAATTCAATGATGTCCGAGATGATCTTCATGGAGGGTTCTGGCGGGTAGATATAGGTGTTGCGCACCATGAACTCTTTCAGAATGTCGTTCTGAATGGTGCCGGACAGAACAGATTTGTCGTGCCCCTGCTCTTCACCCGCAACGATGAAGCTTGCCAGAATAGGGATCACAGCGCCGTTCATCGTCATCGAGACCGAGACCTTGTCCAACGGAATGCCGTCAAACAGGATCTTCATGTCCTCAACACTGTCGATGGCCACACCGGCCTTGCCCACGTCACCAACCACGCGCGGGTGGTCACTGTCATAGCCGCGGTGTGTCGCCAAATCGAAGGCAACCGACACACCCTGCTGACCGGCGGCCAGATTGCGGCGATAGAACGCGTTCGATTCTTCGGCGGTCGAGAAACCCGCATATTGGCGGATCGTCCAAGGGCGGCCCGCATACATGGTCGCCTTCACACCGCGCGTGAACGGCCCGAACCCCGGCAACGATCCCATATGCGGCAGCTCAGCGGTGTCTTCCTGCGTGTAAAGAGGTTTGACGTCAATACCTTCCAAAGTCTCTTTGGTCAGGTCGTCCAACGGGCGTCCGCGCAGCTCTTTCTCGGCCAGCGCCTGCCAGTCTTTCGTATCAGTCATTGCGTATTCCTTTTCTCAATTCGGGTCGCGAACAGGCATTGCCTGCGCGTTTTAACGTTCGGTGCCGCGCGTCGCGGCAGGTGTAAACGCGTTATTTTGAAGCCTGCGTGCATTTCGCCAGTCGCATTCACCGGCGCAGAGGCTATATTCAAACGAACAGGAGGCCCTATGACACGAACGCTTGCCCTTGTTTTCTCGGCACTATTCCCGCTGGTCGCCATGGCGGCAGATGGGTCTGCGCCCGCCGATGAAGATTTTGTCCGCCCCGCTGGTGATAGCGAGCTGAGCGAATACTTATGGGTCAACCGGCCCATCGTCGTCTTTGCTGATACGCCTGCCGATCCGCGTTTCCGGCAGCAAATCGACATGCTTTTGGAAGGCGAAGAGGCCATGCGCGACCGGGATGTAGTCGTGCTGACCGATACCGATCCGTCCGCCCGATCTCCGATCCGGTCACAATTGCGCCCGCGCGGCTTCCAGATGGTGTTCGTCGACAAGGACGGCGTGGTCAAACTGCGCAAACCTTCGCCGTGGAGCACACGTGAAATCGGCCGTTCCATCGATAAAACGCCCCTGCGCGAACGCGAAATCCGCGAACGACGCGAGGGCGGCTGAGCGCTTTCGCCACGTCCAAAGCTCCCGGCGCGAACCGCCGGGAAACCATGGAGATATGGTGAAAACGCGATCATGATCACTCGAACTCGATGATCACGTCGTCCACGGCGAGGTTGTCGCCGGGGCCTGCGTTGACTTTGGACACGACACCTTTCTTCTCGGCGCGCAGGATGTTTTCCATCTTCATCGCCTCAACAGTGCACAGCGCCTGACCTTCCTGTACTTCCTGCCCCACTTCGACATCGATCTTCACGATCAGGCCGGGCATCGGGCACAGCAGCATTTTCGAAGTATCCGGCGGCAGCTTTTCGGGCATCATACGGGCCAGTTCGGCCTGACGCGTCGTGCGGACATGGACTTTGAGGTCTGCACCCCGGTTACGAATACGGAACCCGCCCGAGATTTTTCCGACCTTCAAAACCAGCGGACTGCCATCGACGTCTAGCACCGCCAAATGATCGCCCGGCGTCCAGTCCGAAGTGACCCGTACGGTATTGCCGTCCGACAACGTCACGGTTGACCCATCGCGATCCGCATCAATCTCAACCGCATATTCCTGCCCTTGCAGTGTGACGACCCAATCAGAGCCGACCTTGCGTTCATGATTGTCCATCCGGCCAGAAACGCGGGTGCGGCGAATCTCGGCCACGCGGTGCATGGCTGCGCAGGAAGCCGCGATGCGGCGCAAGTCGGCCTCGGACAGTTCAACGCCTTCGAAACCGTCGGGATATTCCTCGGCGATAAAGGCCGTGGTCATGTCCCCGCTGACGAATTTCGGATGGTCCATCACAGCCGACAGGAATGGCAGGTTGTGGCCGATGCCTTCGACCTCAAAGCTGTCCAGCGCTACGCGCATCGCCTCAATCGCCGCCTCGCGGGTCGGGGCCCAGGTGCATAGCTTGGCGATCATTGGGTCATAGTACATGCTGATCTCGCCACCCTCATAGACGCCGGTATCGTTACGAACGGCCGCCTCACCTTCGGGCGCTTCGCCTTGCCATTTGTCGTTCACCAGCAGAGGACCAGAGGCGATTTCCTGTGGCGGACGATAGCGAGTCAAACGGCCAATCGAAGGTAGGAAGCCGCGATACGGATCCTCGGCATACAGGCGGTTTTCGATGGCCCAGCCGGTTAGGGTCACGTCGTCCTGTGTGATCGACAGCTTTTCACCCGCCGCCACTCGGATCATCTGTTCGACCAGATCGACGCCAGTGATCAGTTCGGTGACCGGGTGTTCCACCTGCAGTCGAGTGTTCATTTCCAGAAAGTAGAAGTTCTTTTCGCCATCGACGATGAATTCAACCGTACCGGCGCTGGCATAGTCCACGGCATTGGCCAGTGCCACGGCCTGTTCGCCCATCGCCTTACGGGTCGCTTCGTCCAGGAAAGGTGACGGTGCTTCTTCGACCACTTTCTGGTTCCGACGCTGGATCGAGCATTCACGCTCGCCCAGATAAATCCCGTTGCCGTGGCTGTCGCATAGAACCTGAATCTCGATGTGACGCGGCTGGGTCACGAATTTTTCGATAAAGATCCGGTCATCACCAAACGAATTCGCGGCCTCGTTTTTGGACGACTGGAAGCCCTCGCGTGCCTCTTCATCATTCCACGCGATCCGCATGCCCTTTCCGCCGCCACCGGCACTGGCCTTGATCATGACCGGATAGCCGACTTCGTTGGAAATCTTGACGGCCTCTTCTGCGTCTTCGATCAGCCCCATGTAACCGGGAACGGTGGAAACACCGGCTTCTTGTGCGATCTTCTTCGAGGTGATCTTGTCGCCCATGCTTTCGATTGCCCGAACCGGTGGACCAACAAATGCAACGCCTTCGGCCTCAAGCGCCTCGGCGAATTTCGAGTTTTCCGACAGGAAGCCATAACCAGGATGCACCGCCTGGGCCCCACTCTGGCGAATGGCATCCATGACCTTGTCGATCACGATATAGGACTGGTTCGCAGGCGGCGGGCCGATATGCACCGATTCATCCGCCATCGACACATGCAAGGCGTTCTTGTCTGCATCCGAATAGATGGCAACGGTGCCGATACCCATCTTGCGGGCTGTCTTGATGACCCGGCAGGCGATCTCGCCCCGGTTGGCGATCAGGATCTTGTTAAACATGGAACGTCCTTTGTCTTGATGTTCTGAGAACGCAAAACGCCGCCGCAGGGAACGTTCCCCACGGCGGCGTGATGCGCGATGACGGTCGGGGCGACGCGCGCCCCGGAAAACCCGGTATTACCTACAGTTGTTTTGTGTTTTGCAGTACAGGACATTGCCTGCCGCGCCGACAACGGCACCGAACAATGGGTCCGCGCTGACAACAGCTGCTCCGACCGCGCCTGCGCCGCCGCCAAGCAGCGCTTGTTCGCCCGTCGTGTCGCCACAGGCGGCAAGACCTGCGCAGGTCGCCATTGCAAGAACGAGTTTCGAGATTCGCATGATATCTGCCCCTTTTGGATTCTTGATGCGTTCCGGGGCAGATGTCCGGTTTCGGCCTTGTTATTCAATAACAGGCAGTCCTGAACAGAGATTTGCGCAAATTTGTGCCGCTTTACGCCTGTATATTGCGCAAGGAAAAACGCGGGCAGGACTTTGTGAACATCACAAGCCTGCCCGCGGAAGGAAGGGGTACGGAATAGTAGGTGCTTGTGCGACGCAGGCAAAGTAGAGCCGCACGGCTTGGTCAGGTTGCTTGGCACAATCAAATGCGTAAACAACGTATTGTTTCCGGTCAGGATTCCGGCTGGAAATCGCCCATTGGGCGAATATGCGCGCAGATTCGTGCCGAGATCAGGTGCGGTTTTAAGTGAGAAACGCGAGGCCAATGCCGTCACGTTGCTGTTACTTTTCCTCAGCAATTGGTCTGTTTCTGCGCCTGCAACATCACGGGTTGCGGAAAAGGGCCTCAGAAATTCTCTTCTCAAACGCAAAGGGTTAACCGATCTGTTCACCATAGGGTGAAAACGGTTCGGAAATTTTGCACGTTTTCTTGAGAAACTAGGCGCTTTCCATCCCGTTCTCGTGATTTCCTTCAAGTTCCCTTGCGTGGAACGGTGCCCGTGCACACTCGCACACAAGGAAACATCCACATGATTGCAAAGAGAAAAACGGCGTTGCTGCTTGCCGTATCCGCGCTTGGCATATCCGGCGCGGCTGCTTTCGCCCAAGACGCCCAGACGCAAACGGAACTTGATGCCCTGCGTGCCCGCGTCGAGGCCCTCGAGGCCGCAAAACCCGGCGCTGGCACTGGCGATCTTCGAATCGGAAACACCACGCTTGATGTTTATGGGTACGTTAAGGCTGATTTCTTCTACGACACCGACTTTGAACTGGGCGACCTTGCCGATGCGACCCGAATTGGCGAGCCAGCAAACGCCACCAGCGGCACCTTTGGGGCCACCGTGCGCCAATCGCGCATCGGGCTTCGGACCAATACGCCGTCTGCCATCGGCGATATTGCGGGCCAGCTGGAACTGGACCTGTTTTCCGGCGGGACGGATGGGCCTGCTGAACTGCGCCTGCGCCACGCCAATATCCGCATTGGCGACAACTGGTTGATCGGTCAATACTGGACCAACTTCCAGCCGCTCGACACCTACCCGACAACCGTCGAATTCAACGGCCCCGTTGGCATTCCTTTCGCTCGCGTTCCTCAAGTGCGCTATACGAACACGCTGGGCTCTGACACAACCTTTGCGGTGGCGATCGAGGAGAACGTTGGCGGCTCGGATTCGAATGATCCCGTCCTGACCGGCTCCATCGAATACAACAACGGCACCTACCTGGCCCGCGCCTCGGCTTTGTACGGTAAGGCACAATCCGGCGCGGTCGAAGTGGATCAGACCGGCTATACCCTCTCGGCTGGCATCCGGCCCTGGCAAGGCGGTCTGTTTCAGGTCAACTATGTCGACGGCGAGGCTTTGGGCCCCTACCTGATCGCTGCCGGTGACGCCATCGTCAATGGACAGGCCAACGACGTGGATGGATTTACCGTGGAATTCCGCCAGGAACTGAGTCCCAAATGGAATGTCGGCATCGCCTACGGGCAAGAAAACTATGATCTGCCGACCTCGACCGGGACCCTGTCCTTTACCGAAGTTGAAACGATCCACGTGAACGCCTTCTACAAGGCGACCGACAATCTGACCCTTAGCGCCGAATTTTTCTACGGCGAACGAAACGACGCACCGACCGGGCGCACATTTGACAGCAATCGCATTCAACTGGCAGCCCAGTTGAACTTCTGACCGCACATTCCGGCCCTGCCCCGATGTGGGCAGGGTTCCGGGCTCTGACGGCACCACGAAGGTATGTGCGACAGCGGTTTGCACGATCAGCGCACCCCGTCGAAAATTTCGGGGAAGGAAATCCGGCCCACATTCGGATCAATTACCAAAAGCGCATCATAACTAGCCGGATCAAACGGATCTTCGGCCGGAATGACCTCGCGTTCGAAAAGCCAGCAAAGACGACCGGCATCCAAATTGCCCCGCTCAAACGGTTGGTCGCCAAAATGCGCCCACAGGGCTTCCATAAAGGCTGCATCCGCGCGCTTATCCGCGGGTTTACGATCTCGAAACCGCTCGCGGCGGGTCAGGGGCGTCACGCCTTTGGGATTGGCCCGACGAATGATGAACTGAAAGTCAGTACCCGGCAGGCGCCCGGGAAATCCGCGATGTTTCAGCATGGTTCCACCTCAGTTGCACAAGGGGTCATGGGGATCAGATATTCACATCCGTCACAGGATGATGTCATGGTGCGCACCTCCAAAGCCGCGTAGCTGTTCAGAAATGCCCTGACGAGATGAATAGAGGGATTCATGGTCAAAGCCCCTCCCAGATACACCGGGATTGTTCCAGCCGGTAGGCTTCAAAGAACTGCGTGGCATCATGGGATGTACGGCCAAATTCGATGGGTCGGTCAGACAGGGAAATGACCACCCGGGCGGCGTCCAGTTCGTATTTGGCCACATAGGTAACCGCCAGCGTCTGGCACAGATGTTCCATATCGACCGAGGCGACATCGTACCCGATCCGGCCAATATCCGAACCGATCTTGGGCGCAATAAAGCGAAACCGCACCCAAAGTTCACCGGGGTTGTTGTCCAGCAGAACGTCGCTCAGATGCACTGGCTGTCCGGACGGAACCGGCAACAGGTTTTCGGTATCAGCCAGAACGGGGACCGCAAAAATAGACAGTACAACAGCTAAGGCGCGATCCCGGACCCGCCTCAGGCGAGCTCCTCTCTCCGGGATCGCGCGCGCCTGGCTTTCGGCCCGCGCTGTTCTATGTCTGATTGGGCAACTCATTAGCAGTTGTGGCCTCAAAGTCAATTTTGCACCCAAGTAATCTGCCCTGACCGGTTGTCCGAGACGCCGCCCAAACCGTTCCGGCCGGGCAGATTTCTTGGCATATTCCCTTAAAGGGGAATGTTATCGTGCTTTTTCCACGGGTTCTTCAGCTGCTTGTTCCGCAAGCTGGCAAAGGCCCGCGAAACGCGACGGCGGGTCGATTGCGGCATGATCACCTCATCGATAAAGCCCCGCTCGGCCGCGACAAACGGGTTCGCAAACCTGTCCTCGTAGTCCTGCGTGTGCTGTACAATTTTCTCAGCATCGCCCAGATCGGCACGGTGAATGATCTCGGTCGCGCCCTTTGCGCCCATCACCGCGATTTCGGCTGTAGGCCACGCATAGTTGAAGTCACCGCGCAGGTGCTTGGACGCCATAACATCATAGGCACCACCATAAGCCTTACGGGTGATGACGGTAACTTTTGGCACCGTGGCTTCACCGTAGGCAAACAACAGCTTGGCGCCGTGCTTGATCACTCCGCCATATTCCTGCGACGTCCCCGGAAGGAATCCAGGCACATCTACCAGCGTCAGGATCGGAATTTCGAAGCAATCGCAGAACCGCACAAACCGCGCGGCCTTGCGCGAGCTGTCGATGTCCAGACAACCCGCCAGAATCATCGGCTGATTGGCTACAACGCCCACTGTCTGCCCTTCAAGCCGGATGAACCCGGTAATGATGTTTTTGGCAAAATCCTCCTGAATTTCGTAGAAATCGCCCTCATCCGCCACTTTGGTGATGAGTTCCTTCATGTCGTACGGCGTATTAGGGTTGTCGGGGATCAATGTATCCAGCGAGGTTTCCAGACGGTCGGGTTCGTCAAAGAACGGGCGCACTGGCGGTTTTTCGCGGTTGTTGAGCGGCAGGAAATCAACCAAACGGCGCACCTCGGCCAGTGCTTCAACGTCGTTCTCAAACGCTCCGTCAGCAACTGAGGATTTCTTGGTATGGGTCGACGCCCCACCAAGTTCCTCGGCGGTAACGACTTCGTTTGTGACCGTCTTGACCACGTCGGGGCCGGTCACAAACATGTACGAAGTGTCTTTGACCATGAAGATAAAGTCGGTCATCGCCGGGCTGTAGACTGCGCCGCCAGCACAGGGTCCCATGATCACGCTGATCTGCGGAACCACGCCTGACGCCATGATGTTGCGCTGGAAGACCTCGGCGTAACCAGCCAGCGACGCCACGCCTTCCTGAATTCGCGCCCCGCCCGAGTCGTTGATGCCGATCACCGGTGCACCGTTCTGAACGGCCATATCCATGATCTTGCAGATCTTCTGAGCATGGGTTTCCGACAGTGAGCCGCCAAAGACTGTAAAGTCCTGGCTGAACACATAAACCATGCGACCATTGATCGTACCCCAGCCAGTAACGACACCGTCACCCGCTGGCCTTTGCTTCTCCATCCCGAAATCGGTACACCGATGGCTGACAAACATGTCGAATTCTTCAAAGCTGCCTTCATCCAGCAACAGTTCGACCCGTTCGCGCGCAGTCAGTTTGCCGCGCGAGTGCTGTGCGTCGATGCGCTTTTGTCCACCACCCAGCCGCGCGTTGTCGCGACGGTCTTCAAGTTCGGAAAGGATGTCTTTCATAACGATGATCCCCTGTAAAATCTGGCCGGACACTATACGCTGATGCCGCGAGACCAAAGTATCTTTCGGCAAATTTGCAAATCTTTTCCAATCACCTTCGTGAATATTGTAAACTTGCTAATTTTCACTCGCAAAACGCATGATGGATGGCATTCCCATCCGTGGTGACTATACACGTGAACCATGCAGTTTAGTTCTTCGTCGGCGCATCGCTCGCCTCCTAAAATTACCACTCTGGTTTTGCTGTCCGGATTGTCCGCGCTCAGCCTCAATCTGTTTTTGCCGAGCCTGCCCAATATGGCACTGCACTTTCAGGCCGACTACAAGGTCATGCAACTGTCGATTGCCCTGTACCTGCTGGTCAATGCGGTGCTTCAGATCCTGATCGGACCAATTGCCGACAAGGCGGGGCGCCGTCCCGTTTTACTTTGGGGGTTGGTCCTTTTTTTGGCGGCGACGTTGGGCTGCATCTATGCACCCAACGTCCAGGTCTTTCTTGTTTTCAGAATGTGTCAGGCAATCATCGTGGTCGGCATGGTTCTTAGCCGTGCGGCGGTTCGGGACCTATATGATCAGGACCAGGCGGCGTCGATGATCGGTTACGTAACGATGGGCATGGCCATTGTCCCCATGATCGGACCCGCGATCGGAGGCCTGTTGGAGGAGAGCTTTGGCTGGAAAGCCAACTTCTGGCTGCCCTTCGTTCTTGGCGTAATGACGCTGGTGCTAACTTACTTAGATTTTGGCGAAACCTCAGCCAAGAGCGGCAAAACACTGGTTCAACAATTCCGGGAATACCCCGAACTGCTGGGTTCCCCGCGATTTTGGGGCTATTCGCTATCATCCGCGCTGTCGTCTGGCGCCTTCTTTGCCTATCTGGGCGGCGCTCCTTTTATCGGCACCGAACTATTCGGCCTCAGTGCCGCCGAGGTCGGCATCTACTTTGGCGCCCCAGCCGTAGGATACTTTTTTGGCAATTTCTTCAGCGGTCGCTATTCCGTTCACTTCGGCGTCAATCGAATGGTACTTTGGGGCTGCTGGCTGAACGCAGCAGGCGTTGCAATGTCCGCCATCTTGTTTCTGGCCGGCTTCGGAACAGCGCTCAGCTTTTTTGGATTCATGACCTTCGTCGGCATTGGAAACGGCATGACGATTCCCAACGCGACATCCGGCGCGCTTTCGGTGCGACCGCATCTGGCCGCCACAGCATCCGGACTGAGTGGAGCGATCATGCTGGGCGGCGGCGCGGGCCTCAGCGCCCTTGCAGGAGCTTTGCTAACGCACGAAACCGGTGCAATGCCCTTGCTCTGGCTAATGCTGACAACCTCGGTCCTGGCGGTCTGCGCAATTTTGTCTGTCATTCGACGCGAACGGCAACTAGGCCTTTGACACGGCTTGCCTATGACGGTTTGCAAAGTTAGCTTACCGATTTAGGAAAGTTGCAAAGGCTCAACATGGCGACTCAGAAACTTTATGCAGGTGCAAAGCTGCGTGAAATGCGTACGCGCTTGTCACTTACCCAAAAGGAATTTGCCGCTAAACTGGGTGTTTCCCTGCCCTATCTGAACCAGATGGAGAACAACAACCGTCCGATTTCGACTACGGTCGTTCTGGCGCTGGCGCAAGAATTCGGAATGGATGTCACCGAGTTGAGCACCGGCGACAGTGAGCGTCTGGTCTCGGACATGCGCGAAGCATTGGCCGATCCGGTCTTTGACGACGCTGTTCCACCGCTCGCCGATCTCCGCCTCACGGCTTCAAACGCACCTGCTCTGGCACGGGCCTTCATTGCCCTGCACCGCACCTATCGTCAGACGCATGAACGCCTGGCCTCCCTTGACGAAGCATTGGGGCGCGAAGACGCACAAATCCAGGCTAGCCCATGGGAGGAAGTGCGGGACTTCTTCCACTATTGCGACAACTACATCGACGCGGTGGACCGCGCGGCTGAACGATTTGCCGGGCGCGCCGGGGATGCAGGCGGCATACGTGCGGCAGCCCTGGACAGCCTCGCCGAGCGCGGCATTCGGGTACAATTCCCGGACATCGATGAAACCCGAAAGTACGACGCAGAGAACAAAACACTGCGGCTTTCGTCCAGAACCGCACCACAAACTCAGGTGTTTCAGTTGTTGTTGCAGGTTGCACTGATCAGCCAGGATAAACTTCTTGAAGCAACGCTGGATTTTGCCAAATTTCACAGCGACGAAGCCCGTGCCATTGCCAAGATCGGGCTGGCAAACTATTTCGCCGGCGCATCGTTGATGCCTTATGCCAAATTTCTGGCCACAGCTCAGGAATATCGTCACGATCTTGAACTGCTTAGCAACCGGTTTGGCGCGTCAATCGAACAAGTGGCGCACAGGCTTTCGACCCTGCAACGCCCTGGCGCCAAAGGCATTCCGTTTTTTTTCGTGCGCGTCGATCAGGCTGGTACGATCACCAAAAGACACTCGGCCACGCGCCTACAATTTGCCCGGTTCGGCGGCGCCTGCCCCCTATGGAACGTGCACCGCGCTTTCGAAACACCCGGCCATTTCCTGCGACAACTGGCAGAAACACCCGATGGTGTTCAGTATATATCTTTGGCTCGGGACGTGTCGAAATCGGGCGGCTCATACGGCGCACCTGTGCGCCGTTACGCGATTGCACTAGGTTGCGAGGTGCGCCACGCCGAGGCGCTGGTTTATGCCGACAATCTGGATTTTAACAACGCCAGCGCTTACGAGCCAATTGGCATATCCTGCCGTATCTGCGAGCGGCCGAATTGTCATCAGCGATCGGTCCCGCCATTGGAAAGACGTCTGACAATCGACGCCCATACCCGCGGCACCTTGCCCTATGAAGTCACCTGATCTTCACCTGACCTAAAATATCCCGCGGAAGGCGTGCCGCGACGGGGGCAGAGCCCCCGCTGTTTTTCAGGGCTTGGACAAGATCGCCCAGATCTCGTCTTTCAGAACCGCACGTCTTTTACGCAGATCTGTCTCAGCGATATCATCCATCGGTTCGACATTGGTTTCGGCACGATGAACCTCGCGGTTGATCTCATGATACTCGTCCGCCAGCCGTGAAAAATGAGCGTCTGTTTGCTTAAGCTGGCTCATCAGCTCAACCTTGTCCGGAAACTCTTCGGCCAGTTCGTGCGGGGTATGGGACATTCCTGTTCGCTCCTCAAAATATGTTGTTGCGATTCAAGTCTATTCGTCCGGTCCCCGTCAATCTTTGACGCGGATCAAATCATGCTTTCGATCATCGCTGCGCAACCGCCCATTGGGGATTAATCCAAGGTTGGTCATTGGCTGCTGGCAGGGCATCCTTACCCAGCAGATGATCGGACATCTTCTCACCCACCATGATAGACGGCGCGTTTAGATTGCCATTGGTAATCTGTGGGAAGATTGAACTGTCGGCAACGCGCAGACCGTCCACGCCAATAACGCGTCCCTCGGGATCGACCACAGCGTTTTTGTCATCTGCCCGACCCATCCGGCAGGTTCCACAAGGGTGATACGCGCTTTCGGCATGTTCCGCGATAAAGGCATTGAGCGCTTCGTCAGACTGCACGTCCGCACCCGGCTGGATTTCTTTTCCCGAATAAGGTTTGAACGCATCCTGCCCGAAAATCTCACGCGTCAGGCGAATACAGGTGCGGAAATCCGCCCAATCCTCTTCATGGCTCATGTAGTTGAAGCGGATCACCGGCGCGTCTTCGACCTTGGCCGACCGCAGCGTCACCGCCCCGCGCGACGGCGAGCGCATCGGCCCGACATGCGCCTGGAAACCATGACCTTCGGCTGCGGCCTGGCCATCATAGCGAACGGCAATTGGCAGGAAGTGATATTGAATATCCGGATATTCTACGCCCGGCTTGGAGCGAATAAACGCCGCACTTTCGAATTGGTTGGATGCACCCAGACCGGTCTTTGTGAACAGCCACTGCGCCCCGATCAGACCTTTGCTGATCAGGTTCCAATGTTTGTACAGCGTGATCGGCTGCAAGGACGCTTGCTGAATGTAAAGCTCCAGATGGTCCTGAAGGTTCGCACCCACACCCGGGCGATCTGCGACAACGTCTATCCCGTGTTCAGCCAAATGCGCCGCCGGACCGATGCCAGACAGCATCAGCAGCTTGGGAGAGTTGATGGAGGACGCGGCAAGAACCACCTCGCGCCGGGCGCGGATGACCTCTGTCTTGCCACCTCTGATCAATTCGACCCCGATTGCGCGGCCGTTTTCCATGACCACCTTTGAGGCCAGTCCGCGCACGATATCGCAGTTATCGCGCTTGAGCGCAGGTTTCAGATACGCATTCGCCGCCGACCAACGCCGTCCTTTCCAGACGGTTTGCTCCATCGGGCCGAAGCCTTCCTGCTTTTCACCGTTATAGTCGCCGGTAACTTCGTATCCCGCCTGCTGTCCCGCATCGACGAAAGCCTGAAACAGCGGGTTCTCGCGCGGTCCGCGCGAAACATGCAGCGGTCCATCGGTGCCACGCCATGTCGGATCGCCGCCATGGCCACCATCATGCCAGGTCTCCATGCGTTTGTAATAGGGCAGCACATCCGCATAGGACCAGCCATCGGCACCCATCTCGGCCCAAGTGTCAAAATCACGCGCGTGGCCACGAACGTAGACCATGCCATTGATCGAAGACGATCCACCAATAACCTTGCCGCGCGGACAAGCCAGTTCGCGGTTATTCAGGTGCGACTCGGGCTCGGACTTGTAACCCCAATCGTACATCGGCATGTTCATCGGATAGCTCAATGCCGCTGGCATCTGGATGAACGGACCAGCATCAGTCCCGCCGTGTTCGATCACCAATACCGAGGCCCCGGCCTCGCTCAGGCGATACGCCATTGCGCAGCCTGCCGATCCTGCGCCAACGATGACGAAATCTGCTTCCATTTTCTGGTCTCCATATCCAGCCGAACCAAATTTCTGATCGTCCGGCAGGCGTATTTTCGAAAAGGTGAAGAGGTTACTCGCCGCGCGGGAAGCGGGCGTTTTCCTCTACGACATTCAGATCCATGTGATTGCGCATGTAGCGCTCAGATGCCTTCTGCAGTGGCTGGTAGTCCCACGGGTAATACCCACCCTGCCGCAACGCCTCATAGACAACCCAGCGGCGCGCTTGACTGGCACGGACGTCGGCATCGAACTGGTCCAGATCCCAGCGTGCCTCGGATTTCGCGCGCAAAGTTTCCAGCGTGCCTGCGTGTTCTGGGTGTTCCGCAAGGTTTTCCAATTCATGCGGATCATTTTCCAGATCGTACAGTTGATCGGGGTCCAGCGCGCAGCGATTGTATTTCCACTTACCATAGCGCAGCGAAACCAGCGGCGCATATGAGGCTTCGGCCGCATATTCCATCTTCACCGGGGCAGTTCGTTCGGTGCCATTGGCCAAAGGCACAAGGTCTTCGCCATCGGTCCACGGCGCGATCTCGGCCATATCTACGCCCGCCAGTGCGCCAAGGGTTGGCGTGACGTCGATTGTCGAAACCGGCGTGTCGATACGGCCTGCCGGTATATCCGGCGCGGCAATCATCAACGGCACGCGTGCCGACCCTTCGTAGAAGTTCATTTTAAACCACAGGCCCCGTTCACCCAGCATGTCGCCGTGATCCGAGACAAACATGATTATCGCCTCTTGCCGGGTTGTTTCCAGCACCTCGAGGATTTCACCGATCTTGTCGTCCAGATATGAGATATTGGAAAAGTACGCGCGGCGCGACTTGCGAATGTCTTCTTCTGTGATGTCGAAGCTGCGCCAATCATTGGCATCAAAGATACGCTTTGAGTGCGGGTCCTGATTGTCATAGCCAATGTCTGCAACCTCGGGCTGCAGGTGTTCGCAGTCTTCGTACAGATCCCAATACTTGCGGCGCGCCACGTAAGGGTCATGCGGGTGGGTAAAGCTGACGGTCACACACCACGGGCGGTCGTCCTTGCCGCGAGCCAGATCGTACAGCTTGGCTTTAGCGTTGTATGCGACCTCGTCGTCATACTCCATCTGGTTGGAAATCTCGGCCACGCCTGCGCCCGTCACCGAGCCCATATTGTGGTACCACCAGTCAATCCGTTCACCGGGCTTGCGGTAATCCGGCGTCCAGCCAAAATCAGCCGGGTAGATATCGGTTGTCAGGCGGTCCTCAAACCCGTGCATCTGATCTGGGCCGACAAAGTGCATCTTACCGGACAGGCAGGTGTAATAGCCCGCGCGCCGCAGATGGTGCGCATAGGTCGGGATGTCGCTGCGGAATTCTGCGGCGTTGTCATAAACACCCGTGCGCGAAGGCAGCTGACCGGACATAAAGCTGGCCCGCCCCGGCGCGCACAGAGGCGACGCGGTATAGGCGTTGGCAAACCGGGTCGACCGTTCAGCCAGCTTCTTCAGGTTCGGAGCGTGAAGCCAGTCAGCGGGACCGTCTGGAAAGAGGGTCCCGTTCAGCTGATCCACCATCAGGATCAGAATGTTCGGTTTTGTCATTTTTCAGCCTCGAGCAGAGTATTGAGGACACGCATCGCGTGATTGACCGCCAGCTGCGGTTCTTCCGGCGCGCTGAGTGCGGCGCGGATATATAGCCCGTCGATAAGGGCGATCATGTTTTCGGCCGCTTCGGCCGGATCGTTCAACAACGGGCGCAGGGCGTGGGTCAGGTTCGACCGGATACGCGCCTGATAGATTTGCCACAGGCGCAAGGCGTCATCATTGGTTTGGGCCAACACGTAAAATGTCATCCACGCAGCGATGACATCCGGTGTGAAACATGATGGTGCAAAACAGGCCCGGATAATGGCCTGCGCTCGTTTCTGCGGAACAGCATTCTTCAGCTCCTGTCTAGCCTCGTCGGCAAAGTCCGACAGGATGCGGCGCATGGCAGCCAGAAATATCTGATCTTTGCCACCGAAATAATGATGCGCCAGCGCGCTGGACATACCTGCCCGTTTGGCAATCTGGCTGACAGTCACATCAAGGGATTTCTTCGACCCGAGTTCGGCAATTGTTGCCTTGACGATCGCGTCACGGCGGATTGGCTCCATTCCGAGTTTCGGCATCACTATCCCTCACTAAGTATAGTGAGAAAACGCTAAGGGCTTTTTATTGACTCGTCAATCAATAACGTTTCACGCGACCGCCAATGATCAGAGTTTGGGTGCGATGCTGGGGGTCGTCAAGCTGCCGCGGTTCAAAACCGCTTCGCGCCAGGCAATGAAACTGACCGCTAGCAGAATCACCGTTCCACCCGCGACAACCCAAATGTCGATGCTTTCGTTGAAGACCAGCGCGCCCAACAGGGTGGCCCAGATCAGCTGCAGGAATGTAACCGGCTGTGTGACCGCGACCGGGGCCGCCTTAAGTGCGATCGTCATGAAATAGTGGCCCGCCGTGGCAAAACTGGCCACCAGAAACAGCACGCCGAGGTCGCGCAAGCTGGGCGTGGTCCAAACCGCAACTGCAAAAGGGATCAAAGCTATGGTCACCCAGATCGACATATACGCCACAACAACTGACGGCGGCAGATCACGCACAAGCACTTTGGCAATCAGATAAGACCCGCCTAAGGTCAGGGCCGTGCCCAGCATGGTGATATGGCCCAGTGAAATCTCACGAAAACCCGGCCTTAGGATGAACAGAACGCCAACCAGTGCCACGCCAATCGCGGCGACCCGACGGATGGCCAGCTTCTCGCCCAGAAACAACGCGGCCCCCAGCGTGACATAGACCGGCGTCATGTAGTTCATCGCCGTAACCTCGGCCAGCGGGATCTGTGTCATCGAGAAGAACCACAGCATCACTGCAAATGCGTGGACAACACCGCGCGTCCCCAGCAATACGATGTGGCTGCGTGTAAGTTGCGTTTTCAACACCAGGCGCAACGTCGGCAACAGAAAGATCAAGCCGAAGGCAAACCGCAGGAACGCAGCCTGCGTGGGGTCCATTGTGGGGCCCAGCGACTTTACCAATGCGGTCATGACCACAAACGACAAGCCTGCCGAAAACATCCAGAGCATGCCAGCCACGGGGCGGGGTTGGGCGGTCAAAGTTGACATGTTAACGGTTGAACACCGAATACTTGGCAGAGGCAACCCGTCACATCAATACAAGCTTTGCGGCAATTGCCAGCATAACCACGCCGATTATTAAATCCAGCACCTGCCACGCCCGTGGTCTTGCAAAAATCGGGGACAGCATCCCTGCCCCGTAGCCCAGCGAAAAGAAAAACACAAAGCTGGACGTCATTGCACCAAGCGCAAAGGCCAGCCGATCCTCATACTGCGCCGAGATTGACCCAATCAGCACAACTGTATCCAGATAGACATGCGGGTTCAGCCATGTGAACGCAAGAACGGTCAGCAGAACAGATTTCAGGCTGACGCGCTTACTCTCGCCGATCTCCATCACCGCTCCGCCGCGCCAGGCCGAACTCAGGCTGCGCAAACCGTACCATATCAGGAAGATCGCCCCGCCATACCGCATGACAGTCTCGAACCAGGGCAACGCGTGCGCCAATGTTCCGAAACCCGCAACGCCTGCGGCTATGAGAATGGCATCAGACACCGCGCAAGTCAGGCACAGTGGGAATACGTGCTCGCGCCGCAATCCCTGACGCAGAACAAAGGCGTTTTGCGCGCCAATGGCGAGGATCAGGCTGAAGCCAAGCACAAAGCCTGCAATCAAGGATGTGGACATGAAACCTCCGATAGTCTGCGGCGTTGACTACTTACTTACAAAGCATCTATCAAATTAAAGAAACTGACCTGAAATAAGCCTGACTAATGCTACTGGATCCAAACCACCTGACTGCGCTTTCTGCCATCCTGCGTCATGGCAGCTTTGACGCGGCCGCCTCAGAACTTGCGGTGACGCCTTCCGCGGTTTCACAGCGGATCAAAGCGCTGGAAGACCTTGTTGGCGCAACCCTGATCAATCGGGGAACGCCCTGCACGGGCACTCCGACGGGTTTACGTATCGCGCAACATGCCGAGGACATCGGGTTACTTGAGACGCATCTGGCCCGCGAACTGACGCTTGATCAAACCAACGGCCCCGCGCGCGTGCGCGTCGCCGTGCCAGCCGACGTTCTGGCGACGTGGTTCATCAATGTCATGTCTCAGGTTGACGGCCTGCTGTTCGATCTGGTCGTTGACGATCAGGATCATTCGGCGGAATGGCTGAGGCGCGGAGAGGTCAGCGCCGCCATAACGGTCGGAGGTGATACAGTCCCAGGCAGCGACGCCGTCGCCCTTGGCGCCCTGCGGTACATCCCCACGGCCAGCCCCGATTTCATACGCAAATGGTTCGCGGACGGTGTAAATGTCGAGACGTTGTCCCGCGCCACCTGTTTGACATTCAACCGCAAGGATGGGCTGCAAAAAGCCTGGATTACCCGGCAGACAGGTCAACGGCTATCACCCCCTTCGCATTTCCTGCCGTCCTCTCAAGGGTTTGTAGAAGCGGCCATTGCGGGGATTGGTTGGGGAATGAATCCGGAAAGTCTTGCGCGCCCAGCGCTGGAAGATGGCCGGTTATGCCCTTTGGTACCGGGCGCGCGGCTTGACGTAGGGCTGACCTGGCAGGTGGGTCGTGTGCTATCCACGGCGTTGGCCCCGCTGACTAACGCAGTCAAACGCGCCGCCAATGGTGCCCTGCTTCCTGCTGACACGGCAGACTAGGACTGAACCGCTTTTTTCTCGCTGGGTACAACCACACGGTAACAGGCGACCGCCGCGAAAACGCTTGTGGCGACGATGAAGGCGATTGCCCAGGCGACCTCGTGCAAATGCGCAACGCCTGCCAACGCGGCCGAGAGCAATACGCCAGAGATCCGGCAAATGCTCTTGATCGCTGCGGCACCTTTGACCCTCTGATCTTTTGGGGCAACGTCCAGGAAGTACAACTTGCGGGCACTGCTGATCCCTGTCACCGCAACAGTGACAACGAACAAGGCAATGGCGTGTAAGTGAACGTCATGGTCCATGCCCAGAAAGTGCACGGACAAAAGCGCACCGCCCGTCAGTGCCACCATTAGGTTCCCGGTGACCATCACGGCGCGATGCGATTTCATGTTCACCAATTGCCACAGTGGGGCAGATACAAGATACCCCGACGCCGACGACACGATCATCGCCGTCAGCCCTCTGGCCGAGTCGTGGTGCGCTTCGGCTGCGATCAGCGCAAAGAACGGTACGGACAGGGATACGACAACAAGCGGCATGCGCATGATCATGTAACGGCGGAACCAGCGCTGATCAAACATTGCGGCGATATCGGTGAAGTTATCGAGGAACTTTCGCTTCTTGACCCGTTGCGCGCCCTGTTCCTGGGTGGGACCGACGGTTTCGGACATCATTAGAATCGACAGGCCGGACAGGACAAAGAATGTTACCGAAACGGCGATGACTGCGGAATGGCGCGAAAACGGTGGGTTTTCTTTGGTGATCTCGTGAACCAGCAACGCCAATCCGATTGCGCCCAACCCACCCACCCCCAGCTGCAGATAATGCATGATCATCCGCGATTTGGAGCGCACCTGATTGCCCAGCAGATCGGTATACATCAGCGACTGAATTTCTTCGATCAAACCGATCATGAAAAATGCCGCGACAAAAGCCACACCTATGACCGGAACGACACCTGTTGAGGCCACCAACAAAGCCAAAATCAGGCAGGCACCGATTGCGACCTCAGTCATCGCGATTGCACGTTTCTTGCGGTCACGCGCTGCGATGGGATACGCGAGGAAAACATCCGAGATCATGCTGCCAACCATCCGCACCGACACCAGCGCGCCGGCTATGAACATCGGAAGCTCAAGCGACACGGCCAGAAATGGCAAGACCACGGATGGGCTGCCTAGGGTCCACGCCACCTGAGACAGAATGCTTTGCCCAGCCAGGACCGGAACGTTTCTTTTCGATGTGTCCAGTGACTTGTCAGTCATTTGCGCGCTTGGGTTCCTCGGCTCGCAAAAGGGCGTGCCACTTGGGTTTGACCAATCCATGGTACTCAGTTCCACGCAACCGGCCAAGAACCCCCTGTGTCAAAAATGAAAAACCCGGCCAAAGACCGGGTTTTCTTTCTTCTTTTTTGACTTGGATCAGAGCTGAGCCATGACCTCGTCCGTGGCTTCGAAATTCGTCGTCACACGCTGAACGTCATCGTCGTCTTCCAGCGCATCGACCAGTTTCATCAGTTTTTGCATGTCTTCCAGACCCAGCTCGGTTGTGGTCGTGGGCTTCCAGACCAACTTGGTGGAATCGGTTTCCCCCAGCGCAGCTTCAAGGGCGCTCGACACTTCGTTCAGGTCGGTATCGGCACACCAGATGATATGCCCTTCTTCCGAGCTTTCGACATCTTCGGCACCGGCTTCGATTGCGGCTTCGAACACGGTGTCCGTGTCGCCAACGGAACCCGGGTAAACCACTTCGCCCTTGCGTTCGAACATGAAGCCAACTGAACCGGTTTCGCCCAGGTTGCCGCCGTTCTTGGAAAAGGTCGAGCGCACAGTCGAAGCGGTGCGATTGCGGTTGTCGGTCATCGTCTCGACGATCACCGCCACACCGTTCGGGCCATAGCCCTCATACCGGATCTCTTCGTATTCATCGCCTTCGCCCGCCGTCGATTTCTTGATCGCGCGGTCGATGACATCTTTTGGAACCGACTGTGACTTGGCTTCTTTCACGGCCAAACGCAGCCGTGGGTTTTTTTCAGGATCCGGGTCGCCCATCTTGGCAGCGACGGTGATCTCTTTCGACAGTTTGGAAAACAGTTTGGACCGCGCGGCGTCCTGACGCCCCTTGCGGTGCTGGATGTTGGCCCATTTGGAATGGCCTGCCATATTGCGTCCTCGTCATCGTGATTGCGTATTCGGCGCTCATATAGACGTTTGCGGGGCCAAGGATCAAGAGAGCGGCTTGCGACAGGCGCCGCGAAGGGTATGGTGACCGCATGACGACAGACCAGATTATTCTTTTTTCCCTTTTCGCCACTGTGTTTGGAATGCTGCTTTGGGGGAAGTTCCGATACGACCTTGTGGCCTTCACCGCGCTATTGATCGGAGTTACGCTGGGTGTTGTGCCGGTCGATGACGCCTTTGCCGGGTTCGGACACCCCGCTACGATCATCGTCGCTTTGGTATTGGTTGTCTCGGCCGGGTTGGTGCGTTCGGGCGCTGTTTTCCTGATCACCCGCACGCTGGTCGATGCCTCGCGCGGGCTTGGCGCGCACATCGCGCTGATGGGCGGGATTGGCGCTGTTCTGTCGGCTTTTATGAACAATGTGGCCGCGCTGGCGCTGCTGATGCCGGTCGATATCCAGACCGCGCGCAAGGCGGGGCGGCCGGTCGGACTGACGCTGATGCCGCTGAGCTTTGCCACTATTCTGGGTGGCATGGCCACGTTGATTGGAACGCCGCCTAACATCATCATCGCATCGATCCGGGCTGAGACTTTGGGTGAACCATTTCGCATGTTCGATTTCGCCCCCGTCGGTGGATTGGCAGCGATTGCCGGGCTGGCATTTGTCGCGCTGGTCGGATGGCGGTTGATTCCCAATCGCGGAACACAGGAAGAGGCCTCGGAAACCCTTGCTGAATACATCGCGGAACTGACGGTCCCGCCAGAATCGCCGCAAATTGGGAAGCGTGTCAGCGAGCTTTATGAGGCCGCCGAGAAATCCGACGTGGCCATCATCGGCCTTATTCGAGATGGCAAACGGCGCTATGGCCGGTCGGCCCATGCTACAATCAAACCGGGCGACGCATTGGTGTTAGAGGCCCGCCCCGAGGCGCTAGACGAATTTCGCACCGCGCTGAACCTCGATTTCTCGGATACCCGCCGTCAGGAACTACTAAAAGCCGAAGGCGATGGTCTTGAAGTGATTGAGGTTGTTGTGCCGCTAAACGCACGCGTCACCGGTCGTACCGCGCAAGGCCTGGGATTGGCCTGGCGTCAAAGCACCGTTTTGATGGGGATTTCACGTCAGGGCCGTCGCATTACCGAACAGGTCCGCAAAACTCAGATTGAGGCGGGCGATATTCTGTTGCTGCTTTGCCCGCGTGACCGCAGTGCCGATGTAACGGAATGGCTGGGCTGCTTGCCGCTGGCCGAACGCGGCTTGAATGTTACCGCCAACGAAAAGGCGTGGCTGGCCATTGGTCTGTTTGCCGCCGCCGTGCTGGCGGCCAGTGTCGGGTTGATCTACCTGCCTATCGCCCTGGGGCTGGTCGTCGTCGCTTATGTGCTGACCAAGATCATGCCGATTGCAGATATCTACAATCATATCGAGTGGCCCGTTGTCGTTCTGCTAGGTTCAATGATCCCGCTAGGCAGCGCATTGGAGACGTCAGGCGGTACAGAACTGATTGCGAATGCGTTGATTCAATTGACCGACGGGCTGCCGGCATGGGCCATTCTGACCGTTTTGATGGTGGTTACCATGACCCTGTCAGACGTGCTGAACAACACGGCCACGGCCATTGTTGCGGCTCCGGTCGGTATCCAGATGGCCCGAACGCTTGAGGTTTCACCCGACCCATTTCTGATGACGGTTGCCGTTGCTGCCTCAGCCGCGTTCCTGACGCCGATCGGGCATAAGAACAATACGCTGGTGCTGGGGCCCGGAGGGTATCAGTTTGGTGATTATTGGCGCATGGGGTTGCCGCTGGAAATCCTGATCATTGCGGTTTCCATCCCCGCCATCCTTGTGTTCTGGCCTTTGTGACGGATAAGAGCCATTCATGACACGATTTCTGATCCTGCAACTGCGCCCTGAAACCGATGCTTCGGATGCCGAATATGCCTCGATCCTGGACAAAACCGGGCTGAAACCCGAGCAAATCCATCGCATTCGTCTGGATTGCGAGGAATTGCCTGCGGATCTGGATGTCACGGACTATGCCGGGGTGATCGTCGGCGGTGGACCGGGATGCGTCAGTGACGATCCAGCAACCAAATCGGAAACCGAGGCGCGTACCGAGGCGGCCATCATGGGATTGATGCCGCAGATCATCGCATGGGATCATCCCTTTATGGGCTGCTGCTATGGGCTGGGCATTCTGGCCGCCCATCTTGGCGGTGACGTCAGCAAAGAGAAATACGGTGAACCTGTCGGACCTTCGACTTGCCACCTGACTGCAGACGGAGCGCAAGACCCGCTAACGGCAGGGCTGACCGGAACATTCGACGCCTTCGTGGGCCACAAAGAGGCCGTGCAGGCGCTGCCGAACGGGTGCATCCATCTGTTGGCCTCGGACCCCTGCCCGTTTCAGATGATCCGCTGGGGGCAGAATGTTTATGCCACGCAATTCCACCCCGAGGCGGACGCGCGCGATTTTGAGCAGCGCATCAATATCTACAAGAACCACGGCTATTTTCCGCCCGAAGACGCCCAGCGCCTGATCGACATTTGTCACGCAGCGGACGTCACGCAACCGGCCGAAATCCTCCGCAGATTTGCCGAACGCTATGGGTGACCCAACGGCGTTATTGCCTGATCCGCAACCGCTCGCTTAGGCTGGCCCGAACGGCTTTGGGAGGAGTTGTTCTTGGATCTTCTAATAAATGTCGGCCTGCCGCTGTCGCTGGCCATTATCATGCTGTCTCTGGGCGTTGGGCTCGAAGTCGCTGATTTCCGCCGCGTGCTCAGCCGGCGCTATCCTTTCGCCATCGGCGCGTTGTGCCAGGTTGTGTTGCTGCCGGTCGCGGCATTTGTCACGGTCACACTTTTTGCGTTGCCACCCGAGATCGCTGTCGGCTTCATGATCCTCAGTTTTTGCCCCGGCGGTGTGACCAGCAACATCCTGTCGAAACTGGCCAAAGGTGATGTCGCCCTTTCGGTCAGTTTGACGGCCGTCATCAGCCTGCTTTCGATGGTCACCGTGCCCTTTCTTGCCGCGTGGTCAGTGAACTATTTCATGGGCGATGCGGCACCCGAGGTTTCCATCACGGGGTTGGCCATTGCGATGTTCCTGATCACTACGTTGCCCGTGGCGCTTGGCGTCACACTGCGCGGCTTTGCAACTGACTTTGCAAAGCTGCTTGAGCCTGTGCTGTCCAAGATTGCAACTGTCCTCTTCATGCTGATCGTTCTGGCGGCGCTGGCTGGTAACTGGCAGCTTTTTGTCGATAACCTGGGAGTTATGGGCGCGGGTTTGATCTCATTGAACATCGCATTGTTGCTGATCGGTTTGGGGCTGGCGCGCGCAGCAAACCTGACGTGGGACGAAAGCAAGACGGTCTCCATCGAAACCGGAATACAAAACTCGACACTTGGGATTACACTGGCTGCATTGATCACGGCGACGGAAAGCGGGTTCAGCCCGTTGGCTCTGCCGTCGGCTGTGTACGGAATAACGATGTATGTTGTGGCCTTGCCCTTCATCCTTTGGTTCCGCAGCCGCTGAAAGGAAAAGACATGGCGAATAACTCTGCCGATGCCATCGTCGTGGGGGCTGGGCTGGCCGGGTTGGCCGCCGCAGCTGAACTGGGCGACCGGGGCAAAAAGGTGATCGTGGTCGATCAGGAACCCGCGCATTTCCTGGGCGGTCAGGCGTTCTGGAGCCTTGGTGGGCTCTTTATGGTCGACACGCCGGAACAGCGGCGCATGGGGATCAAAGACAGCTATGATCTGGCACTGCGCGACTGGATGGGCAGCGCGCAGTTCGATCGTGACGAGGACGCATGGCCCAGGAAATGGGCCGAGGCCTATGTCGAATTTGCCGCCGGCGAAATGCGCCCTTGGCTGCATGACATGGGCCTGCGCTGGTTTCCGATAGTCGGCTGGGCCGAACGCGGTGGATCATATGCGGATGGTCACGGCAATTCTGTGCCCCGCTTTCATATCACCTGGGGCACCGGCCCAGGTGTTCTGGAACATTTCAAACGCCGAGTGCGTGACCATGTCAGCAATGGGTTGATCGAGCTTAAATTCCGCCATCAAGTCAGCCACATCATCATGCAGAACGGCGCGGCCAAGGGAGTGTCGGGCGAGGTTCTGGCCGACGACACCGCACCCCACGGCGCCAAGACCAACCGCGATGAAGTCGGCGAGTTCGAATTTTACGCCCCGGCCGTTATCGTCACGTCCGGCGGCATCGGAGGCAACTTTGAAATGGTGCGCAAAAGCTGGCCACGCGACCGTCTGGGCGAGCCGCCAAAAGACATGGTCGCTGGCGTGCCATTCCACGTCGATGGACGCATGATCGGTATCAGCGAAAAGGCTGGCGGTCATGTCATCAACGGCGACCGGATGTGGCATTATACCGAGGGCGTTCGTAACTGGAATCCGATCTGGCCATCGCACGGCATTCGCATTCTGCCCGGCCCAAGCTCGATGTGGTTCGACGCTGAAGGCAACCGGTTGAAACCGCCGTGCCTGCCGGGTTTTGATACATTGGGGACGCTGAAGGAAATCCTGAAAACCGGCCATGAATACAGCTGGTTCGTCCTGACCCAGAAGGTAATCAAAAAAGAGTTCGCTCTGTCCGGGTCTGAACAGAACCCCGACATGACGGACGGTGGATGGAAAGAGGTTCTATTCCAACGCATTCTGACAGGCTCCAAGGCCACTGCTCCGGTCGAGGCGTTCAAGGAGCACGGCGAAGACTTCATCGTCGCCAATACCCTGACCGAGCTTGTTAACGGCATGAACCATCTGGGCGGAGGGCTGATCGATGAGGCGCATCTACGCGCCCAGATCGAGGCGCGGGATTCCCAGATCGACAACCCGTTCACCAAGGATGCGCAGATGGCCGCCATTCTGGCCGCGCGCAACTACCGTGGTGACAAACTGATCCGAACCGCCAAGCCGCACAAGTTCCTTGATCCGGCCAATGGCCCGCTGATCGCGGTGAAACTGCACGTGCTGACGCGCAAAACGCTGGGTGGGCTTCAGACCAATCTGGACAGTCAGATGGTGGGCGCAGACGGCAAGGTCATTCCCGGCCTATTCGCAGCCGGAGAGGTCGCGGGTTTTGGCGGCGGTGGCTATCACGGCTACAACGCGCTCGAAGGTTCATTCCTGGGCGGCTGCATTTTCTCCGGCCGCAATGCAGGACGGTCAAGGGCCGTCGCGTGACGGCCCCTTAAACCCTACTGTTCACGGGCAAACTGAACGACGGATTGCCCAGCACTGTCCAGCAACACCAGCGTATCGCCTTTGAACGCATATGCTGTCACCCCTTGTAGGGCTTTGAAAAATTGCCGCTCAACTTCATCCAGTGGGGGCGGACAGGCCATTAGGGTGGCAGCCATGTTGTCGGGGAATTCAATATTGTTGCCCGCAATCTCGGCTTGGCCGGAAAACCGGTTACATCCACCGCTGCCTGAGAACGCGCCATCATTGGCGAATGAAAGCGCGGGGCGCCTTTCGGTCTCAAGTGCTGCGCCATTCAGGCCGGTTGCAGTCCAGTTGGTGTTCTCCAGCACGGCTGCCCCGGGCGGTTGTACTTTGACCAGCATCAGATCGGTCGTGTTCCCGGCCCCATTCGTCAGAACAGGGTAGGCAGTATCGGTTGTGAACAACAGCTTGTCGCCCTGAAAGATCGAACCACGCACCACGTAGCGCATCCCCTCTTGAATAAGGGCGTCGTCATAGCTCAGCTCAAATTGTGCTGGCACTCCGGTCAGCGCATAGCGCTTTGCCGACAGGGTCACCGACGGTGCGTCCGCGCGCGAGACGTCTTGCAATTGCACGTAAAGCGTCGCATCCGGAGGTACGGCGATACGCTCGCGATATGCTGCAGTGCCTTCGATCGTTCCGCCGATGGCCGCGCCGCTCAGCAGGACTGATGTGGCCGCAACCGTAAGCGCAGTATATCCGGTCTTGAGCATTGGCGTGCTCCTTTTCGCAAAATCACTTATTCAAAACATTGTATGAGGTTTTGATTTTACAAGGACTTCGCCGGAAAACCAGCGGTTCCGTGCCGAACTCAAAGCGGCCAGATCAGAGGGATCAACAGCGAAGCCAGCAAACCCACAGTCAGATTCAGCGGCACGCCAACCTTCAGAAAATCTGTGAACCTGTACCCACCGGGGCCGTAAACCATCATGTTGGTCTGATATCCGATCGGCGTCGCAAATGAAGCCGAGGCTGCCACCATGACCGCCACCACCAGAGGACGCGGATCAACGCCCACGGCCTGCGCCAAACCGATGGCAATCGGCGTCACCACAACTGCCACGGCGTTATTCGACACTAGCTCTGTCAGCACAGAAGTCAGCAAATAGACCGCCCAGATGATCAGGAATGGTGGCAGGGCACCAAGACCCGGCGCCACGGCTTCGACAATTAAGGAAACTGCACCGGATTTATCCAAGGCCGCGCCTATGGCCAGCATTGAGAAGATGAGGGCCAGCAATCTTCCTTCGACAAAGGAAAACGCCTCATCCGCGTCGATGCAGCGCGTAATCAAAACTACCGCAACAGCCAGGATCGACAGCAGCAGGATGGGCGCAACGCCCAGCGCGGCCAGCACAACGATCCCGGTCAGCGCCCCGATGGCAATCGGCGCGTGGCTGCGGCGGAATGCGCGGGCAGAAGGTTGGGTCACATCGACCATATCCATATCAGCAGCCAGTTTCCGGATATCTGCAGGTGAACCCTCCAGCAGCAGCGTGTCACCGACCCGCACAACCAGATCATCCAATTGCCGCCCGATATTCTGGTTTCTCCGATGCACCGCCAGCACATAGACGCCATAACGGCGGCGTAAACGCATCGCGCCCAACGTCCGCCCCACCATGCGGCAACCCGGAGTGATCAGCACCTCGACCGTTTTCGTCTCAACCGCCGAGACCTGATCAACACGCTTAAGCTCCCTATTGGTTTGCAGGCTCAGCAGTTCCGTCATCTCAGTCCGAAGAACGACACGGTCGCCAACTTTCAAAGCGACGCCCTTGAGGTTGCGCCGCAACGACTCGTCGCCGCGCACGACGTCGATCAGGCGCACGCCAGGACGTTTGAACAGCTGCACGCCCGTCACCTCACGCCCGATCAGGTTGCTGTCGGGGGGAATGACAGCCTCGGTAAAGAACTTCATCTTCGACCGATCGCTAAGCATTGTCGCCATGCTGTCCCGTTCCGGCAGCAGGCGCGGCGCGACAAACCGCAGGTAGAACATGCCGTAAATGACCAGCGCGATGCCCAGGGGCGTGACCTCGAAGATCGTAAACGGGGCCATCCCCTGGGACCGCGCGACACCATCAACCAACAGGTTGGTCGAGGTGCCGATCAAGGTCAGCGTGCCACCCAGAATGGCCGCATAACTAAGCGGGATCAGCAGTTTCGAGGCCGACACGTTCAGCGTCCGCGCGATCTGAACGAATACGGGGATCATAACGACCACTACGGGCGTGTTTGAAACCACCGCCGAGGCAAAGACAACAAAGGCCATCAGCGTTGCGATTGCGACCTTGGGACTTACCTGTGCCTGTTTTTGCGCGGTCGATGTGAATGCGTCCAGTGCTCCGGTACGCACCAATGCTCCCATGATGATGAACATCGCGGCAATCGTCCAAGGGGCCGGATTTGACAGAACGGCAAGTGCGCTTTGATAGGGCAGAATGCCCGTCACCAGCATCAAGGCCACGCCACCAATTGCGACCACTTCAGTCGGATAGGATTCGCGCAGGAACATGATGAACATGCCTGCAACGACCAACAGCGCCAGTATCGCGCTTCCCATTTCTGTCAGTTGAAGGAATTGCATTCTTGGTTTTCTGTCCGAACCCTGGCTTGGTTTACGCGCCCGTCAGGCAGTTTCACGCATTGCGCGCGACAGAGCAAGCCTGACGTGCCCTTACAGTGGGCCAGCTTGCTGTAGCCGCCCGCCAACGCGCACCATTTGAACAGATTTCGCCTGACCGTCCCGGTCGTCGGTTTCAACGAACACGCCACTTAGCGTGGCCTCGCCATTAGCCGGAGTGAACCGGGCCTTGGGCATGCCAGTGATAAACCGGCGCATCGGTTCCAGTTTGTCCATGCCGATGACCGAGTCATAATCGCCGCACATGCCCGCATCCGTCAGATATGCCGTGCCACCCGGCAGGATTTGCGCGTCCGCGGTTGGCACATGCGTATGCGTGCCCACAACAAGGCTGGCGCGTTTGTCGCAATAGTGGCCCATGGCCATCTTTTCGGAAGTCGCTTCACAATGCATATCGACGATGATCGCCTGCGCTTGCCCGCCACGCGGGTGCGACTTCAGGATTGGTTCAACAGCAGAGAACGGATCATCAAAGGGGCGTTTCATGAAGACTTGCCCCAACACCTGAACAACCAGAACCTTGCGCCCGCCCGGCGCGGTGTACAACCGGTGGCCCCTGCCCGGCGCGCCCTTGGCAAAGTTCACCGGGCGCACGATACGGGGTTCACTTTCGATGAATTGCAACATGTCTTTCTGGTCGAACGCGTGATCGCCCAGTGTCAGGCAATCGGCCCCGGCATCCAGCAGCAGCTTGGCGTGATCCCCGGTCAGACCCATCCCGTTTGATGCGTTCTCGCCATTGACCACGACAAAATCCAACCGCCATTCGTCGCGCAGACGCGGCAAATGTTGCTGAATGGCCGCGCGTCCGGCGCGGCCCATCACGTCACCTAGAAAAAGTATCCTCATTCGAACTGTCCTAAGTGTGGTATCTCTCAAGCACAAGTGGTTAAGCTGGCAGAATAAACCGCCAAAGCACATTATGCAGGAGATTTCCCATGCGCCTTGCCCTTCTGACCGCCGCCAGTTTGACCGCGCTTTCAGCTTGCGACCAACCTGCTTCAAACGACTCGTCCACCCAGCTGGCGAACCCGGCAGCAACCTTTTGCGTTGAAAGCGGCAATCGTTACGAAATCCGAGATGGCGAAGGCGGCCAGATCGGTATCTGCATCCTGCCCGATGGCACAGAAGTGGACGCGTGGGAGTACTTTCGCGAAAACAGCCCGACCTAAGGCGGTCAGGCCGAGAACGTCAGTACTCGGCTTTCAGTGATGACCATATCCAACGGCTGATCCGTGGGTTCCAACGGCAGCCCCTCGGCTTCTTGTGCGTCAAAGGCAAAGCCGATGGCCAGTGTGGGGCGCTTGGCGCGCAATCCCTCCAGCGTGCGGTCATAAAAGCCACCGCCATATCCCAGTCTTCCGCCTTGCGCGTCAAAAGCAACCAGCGGCACAACCAGAATCTCGGGGTCAAAATAGTCGTCAATTTCGGGAACCTTAGCGCCGAACGGGCCATCCTTTAGCCCGCCCTCGGGCGTCCAGCGCGAAAACCGCAACGCCTGCCCGGCGGCCTGAATGACCGGCACACCGACCGGGCCATAAGCCGCGGCCTCGGCCATAGCAGGCAAAGGATCAATTTCGGTGCGGATCGGCATGTACCCCGACATCGGGACGCCACGATGCCCCGCAAGCACTTCGGACAAACGTCCGGCTGCACCCGGCAAACGCGCATCGAATGCAGCCTTCCGGCGCGCAAATGCCGCCTTACGGGCGACGGCCTTGATTTCAGTCAGATCGGTCACAGAAGCACCACGCTGGCAAGCCCAAGAAAGATGAAGAACCCCATGACATCCGTTGTGGTGGTCACGAAAGTCCCTGACGCCAGCGCCGGGTCAATGCCCAGACGATCCAGCACAACCGGTACTACCGTACCTGCGAAGCCTGCGATCGCCATATTCACGACCAAGGCCGAGCCGATCACGACACCCAACAAGGGTGAATCGAACCACATCATGCCGACTGTCCCCAAAACGGTCGCAAAGCACAGACCATTGAGCACACCCACAAACAATTCTCGCCGGATAACACGCGCCACGTTCGATCCGGTCAAGTCGCGCGTAGCAAGCGCCCGCACCGCAACCGTCAGCGACTGCGTCCCGGCATTCCCCCCCATGGACGCAACGATCGGCATCAGGATTGCCAGTGCCACCAACTGATTGATCGCCGCTTCGAACTGCGAGATGACCAGTGACGCGCATATTGCGGTACACAGGTTGACGGCCAGCCAAGGCAGGCGCCGCCTACTGGTCGCGGCGACACTGTCGGACAACGAGCTTTCGTCGCTGACGCCGGCAAGGCGTAACATGTCCTCTTCGTATTCTTCATCCAGAACAACCATGGCGTCATCAATGGTAATCACGCCGACCAAACGCCCATCGGCATCGACCACTGGGGCGGAAATCAGGTGGTACTGGTTAAAGGCGTAGGCCACATCCTCTTCGTCCTGATCGACAGGGATGGTGTGAAATTCCTCTTCGGCGATGTCGTGCAACGGCACTTCGCGCCGGGTTGCCATCAGCTTGCCAAGCGTGACCTGTGCCACCGGTTTGAGCCGCGGATCAACCAGAACAACGTGATAGAACTGTTCCGGCAAGTCATCATTGGCGCGCATGAAATCGATGGTCTGCCCCACGGTCCAATGCTCGGGCGACATGACCACCTCGCGCTGCATGAGGCGACCGGCCGAGTTTTCCGGAAAGGACAGCGCCTGTTCTGCGGCGATCCGCTCGGAATCTTCCAACGCGTCCAGGATGGCTTCTTGCTGCGGCTCTTCAAGGTCTTCCAGCAGGTCGACGACGTCATCGCTCTCCATTTCCCGCACGGCGTCGGCCAGAACGTCGGGGCGAAGGACACTGATAACCTCTTCGCGGACGGACTCATCCAGTTCGGATAAGATATCGCCGTCAAATTCCTTGTCGTAAAGACGGATCAAACGCCCACGGTCATAGGGATTAATCTGTTCAAGGAGGTCGGCAATGTCCGCAGGGTGCAGCGGCTCCATCAGCTCGATCAGCTTGTCGCGATCTTCCACATCAACCGCATACAGGATCGCGGCAACCATCCGGCGATCCAGCGCATAGGCGTCATCGTCGCTTGCGGAATCGATTACGGGTTCATCATAGCCTGTCGTCATGTCTGCCCCCGGTTGGTTCGCGCATTGACCCCTAATTAGAAGAAGCAGCTACCGGAAAACAATGACAATGCGCCGATTTACCGACAAGTTTCGCCCCACTATGCTGTTTCGCAGTCCCATACAGGCGGAGATGAACGGAAATGGCGCAAAAAACGCTGCTGAAAGGGCGTGTCCTGAGCTTCAACGGATCACCATTCGAAGGTGAGCCGACAGAGGCTGTGACAATCAGCGAAGCGGTCCTGATCGAAGACGGCCGCATATCTGCAGTCGGCGAGGCCGACAGCTTGATATCCGCGAACCGCGATGCCGAAGTTGTAAACCACGGTCAACACGTGATCATGGCTGGCTTTGTGGATGCGCATGTCCATTACCCACAGACCGCGATGATCGCCAGCTGGGGCAAGCGCCTGATCGACTGGCTGAACACATATACTTTCCCCGAGGAAATGAAGTTCGGGAATCCCGACTATGCAGCCGAGATCGCCAATCGTTATCTCGACCTGACGGCCTCGCACGGCACCACAACGATGTGCAGTTTCTGCACCATCCACCCCGAAAGTGTCGATGCGTTCTTCACGGCTGCCCAACAACGCGGGCAACGTGTTGTGGCGGGGAAAACCTGCATGGACCGCAATGCGCCCGAAGGGCTGCGGGATACTCCGCAGACGGCCTATGACCAATCGCAGGCGCTGCTTGAGAAGTGGCAAGGTGTCGACCGGATATCCTACGCCATCACACCGCGGTTCTCCCCCACATCCACGCCCGAGCAGCTTGAGGCAATGGGCGCTCTGTGGGCCGAACACCCGCATTGCCTGATGCAAACGCACCTGAGCGAGCAGACAGACGAAATCTCATGGGTTCGTGAGCTTTTCCCTGATGCGAGGGACTATCTGGATACCTACGAAAAGTTCGGGCTGCTGGGGTCGCATGGCGTTTACGGCCATGTCATCCACCTGGAATCGCGTGAACGCGATCGGCTGCGCGAGGTTGACGCCTCACTGATCCATTGCCCAACCTCGAACACCTTTATCGGATCCGGCTTGTTCGACATGGACGGGCTGATGCGCGAAGGGCACCGGGTTGGTCTGGCAACAGATACCGGCGGTGGGTCGAGCTTTTCAATGCTCCACACGATGGCTTCGGCCTATGAAATCGGGCAACTGCGCGGCTCGCCCCTGCACGCGGCGCAACTGCTGTGGCTGGGAACGGTTGGCTCGGCGCGTACGCTGCGGATGGATGATTGCATCGGCAATGTCGCACCGGGGATGGAGGCTGATCTGGTCGTTCTCGACCTAGCCTCAACCCCTGCAATTGCCCAGCGTGAAGCCTGCGCCGATGATCTGTGGGAGGCGGTCTTTCCCACGATCATGATGGGCGACGACCGGGCGATTGCCGAGGTTTGGATCGCCGGTCGCCGCGTGTCTTCCTAAGCCTGCAAAGCGCGGGCCAATTGGGTCTGCCGTTCGATCACGCGCGGCAGGTCCAACGTCGTGACATGCCCGTCGCGCACGATCTGGCGGCCTTCGACAAACAGGTGTTTCACCTTCATTGGTCCGGCCAGCAGCAGTGCGGCCGGGTCCCAACTGCCCGCGCTTTCGATCCCGCGCGTGTCCCATATGGCAATGTCGGCGCGCTTACCGGGCTCAAGCCGACCGCAATCGGGGCGGTTCAGCACATCTGCACCGCCACGCGTGGCAATCTCCAACGCTTCGCGTGACGACATTGCATCTGCGCCATTGGCAACGCGCTGCAGCAGCATGGCCTGTCGGGCCTCGAGGATCAGACTGCCGTTATCATTGCTGGCCGAACCGTCTGCGCCCAGACCCACCGGAACCCCGTGGTCACGCATGGCCCGCACTGGGGCGATACCCGATCCCAATCGACAATTGGAGCAAGGACAATGGGCTACACCCGTTTGGGTTCTGGCAAACAGATCAATCTCGGCCCTGTCCAGCTTGACGCAATGCGCGTGCCAGACGTCTGATCCGGTCCACCCCAAGTCTTCGGCATATTGACCTGGGCGGCACCCGAACTGCGCCTGCGAATAGGCAATATCTTCATCATTTTCCGCCAGATGGGTGTGCAGCATCACGCCCTTGTCGCGCGC
This sequence comes from Ruegeria sp. CDSC054, assembly GCF_059610645.1. Classification (NCBI taxonomy): domain Bacteria; kingdom Pseudomonadati; phylum Pseudomonadota; class Alphaproteobacteria; order Rhodobacterales; family Roseobacteraceae; genus Ruegeria; species Ruegeria sp. CDSC054. The sequence goes on from NZ_JBXWOA010000002.1 coordinate 220,603, forward strand.
AAGGATTGCTGTGTCGCGCATCAGGTCCCTGCTGACGGAAAAGGGAGAGCAGGGCGCTAACCCAACCCGGCACATCGCCCCTTCGGATGGGTCGTGAAACGCGTCGACCACACGGATCATGTCGTCAAGGATTGCCGATTCGACTTCGACCAAGGTATCTGGCGGCAATCCTCCGTCGCTCTCACCGATACTCATCGCGCCACGGGTCGGATGGAACCGCAGGCCAATTTCAGCGGCAGAGGCAATCGTGTCGTCCAGACGCGTGCCATTGGGATACAGGTATAGGTGATCAGAGCTAAGCGTGCACCCTGACAGAGCCAATTCCGCCAGACCGATCTGAGCCGACACGAACATCTCTTCGGGACCGAATCTAGACCAGATCGGATAGAGTGTCTGCAACCAACCGAACAGCAACGCATCCTGCCCCCCTGGCACGGCCCGCGTCAGGGTTTGGTACAAATGGTGGTGGGTGTTCACGAGGCCGGGGGTCACAACACAACCCGCGGCATCGTGGAGCTCTCCGTCTGTTTGCAGGTTGTGGCCGATCTGCTTGATCTGACCACCAGAAATTAGAATGTCCGCGCCCGACAGTTCTTGTCGCGCGTCATCCATCGTCAGTATGGTATCTGCATTTTTGATAAGGATTTCAGTCAATTCGCCCTCCTGCATTAGCCCGTCTCATGCAAGGAGTGCAAAGGCTGGCGGAAAACGGGCACAAGAACCAGCCGCGTAGAACCTACCCGACCGGCCAAATCGCGGCAACCGGTTTCAGTAGTTGCGCAGGATTTCCAGTGCGACCGCGTGCAGTTCGGGATTCGCCGCCGCCAGAGCCCGCCCGCCATTATGGGCCGGACCGCCCCGCCAGTCAGTCACAACCCCACCAGCAGCCTCGATCACTGCAATGGGGGCCTGAATGTCATAGGCGTTCAAGCTGGATTCGATCACCAGATCAACCTGCCCCGCCGCCACCAGCGCATAGGCATAACAATCCATGCCATAACGGGTCAGCTTTGCTTGCCGGGCCACCGCTTCGAACCCTGCACGGTCCTCAGGTGTGCCAACCTCTGGGAAGGTCGTAAAAACAACCGCCTGATCCAAAGCGGATGTCGAGCGTGTTTTCAACGGTACCGTTCCGGATGGGCCGGTGACCTGCGCGATATCCGCCGAACCCACAAACCGTTCGCCGATATAGGGCTGGTCGATCACCCCCATGATCGGGCCTTCAGATGTGCTGAGAGCAATCAGAACCCCCCAAGTCGGCGTACCGCTGATGAACCCGCGGGTACCGTCAATGGGGTCCAGAACCCAGGTCCGGCCGCTTGAGCCTTCTTCGCGACCAAACTCTTCGCCAAAAATGCCATCTTCGGGCCGATGACGCGCCAGAACCGCGCGCATCGCCGTTTCGGCGTTGCGGTCAGCAATGGTTACGGGGTCAAACCCATCTTCCAGTTTGTTCGTGGTGTCCAGATTGGTTTGCCGAAAATACGGAAGAATGGCCGCACGCGCCGCGTCGGCCATTTCTTCGGCAACTTCCAGATCGCTTAGAGAGGTCTCTTGCATGCGTAACCCGTGAGGTGCGCACGGTTTGGAGTCAACCCGCTAATTTATGCTACGTCGCTGAGAACCCGAGCAAGCTCGAACAGGCGGCGGCGCTGGTTTTCGGGAATCGCGTAGTAGGACCGCACGAGGTCCAGCGCTTCCTTGTCCCCCATCAGATCGGCAGGAACCGACTTTTTGCCAGAGGTTTCCTTTTCGGCCTCTTCCAGACCTTCAAAGAAAAAGCTGACGGGAACGTCCAATGCTTCGGCAATGTCCCACAGGCGAGACGCGCTGATCCGGTTGGCCCCAGTTTCATACTTTTGAATTTGCTGAAACTTAATACCAACTTGTTCCGCCAGCTGCTGCTGGGTCATGCCAATCAGCCAGCGGCGATGCCGGACGCGCTTGCCCACATGGACATCGACGTGATGGGTCATTGGTATTCTCCTCTTTTACACACAACTACCTGGGGCGCGCGTTGCTTTTTATCGCAACACTAGCGAGTCGCACTTAACCACTCCCTAATTTGGAACATACCCCCAAAACAGCACCATAGCGCAATATTGCCGCATTTGGGTAATTTTTCAAGAAGGTTGAATCTGTTTCGGGCCACAAAGATTTAGGGTTGTGTGTTTTTTATACTGGGATAGTCCCCACGCCCACCATGTGCACTTGAAACGAACCGAATTGGCCGGGGAATAGATTGACAAACCCTGGCTGAAAAGAATCTATGCCCCAAAATTACGGAGCGCGATCATGCAGGCATTCACGATACAATCCCAGGGAAGCGCCGCCCAATTGGCTGATATTGACCTTCCCGAACCCGGCACCGGGCAAGTACGCATCGCGATCAAGGCCTGCGGATTGAATTTTGCCGACTTGCTGATGCAGAAGGGTACGTATCAGGACACGCCCGAGGCTCCGTTCACGCTGGGTATGGAAGTTGCGGGTGTTGTCGACAAGCTGGGTAACGGTGTTACGCGCTTGAATGTCGGGGACCGTGTTGCCGTTTATTCCGGTCAGGGCGGACTGGCGGAATATGGCGTTTTTGATGCGAGTCGCGCGATTCCCCTGCCCGATGCAATCAGCTTTGAAAGTGCCGCGGCCATTCAGATCGCTTACGGCACCAGCCACATCGCCCTTGATCATCGGGCGCATCTCCGGCCGGGGGAGACCCTTTTGGTGACCGGTGCCGCAGGTGGGGTTGGACTTACCGCCGTCGAAATTGGCAAGCTGATGGGTGCGACGGTAATTGCCCATGCGCGTGGGCAGGAAAAACTGGATGTGGCCCGCGCGGCTGGTGCGGATCACCTGATCGACGCCTCGGAAGACCTACGCGCACGCGTCAAGGATCTGGGCGGCGCGGATGTCGTCTATGACGCTGTCGGAGGGGATGTCTTCAAAGCCGCGTTCCGGGCAACCAACCCCGAAGGCCGTCTGTTGCCCATCGGGTTTGCGGGCGGCGACGTTCCCCAAATTCCGGCCAACCATCTGTTGGTAAAAAACCTGACTGTGATTGGGTTTTACATCGGCGGCTATCTGAGATTCCGACCGCAGATTGTACAGGACAGCTTTGACACGCTGTTCGGCTGGCTCGCCGAAGGGCGGATCAAGCCGCATATCAGCCACGTTCTTCCACTGGCCGAGGCCGACAAAGGCATGCAACTGCTGCGCGACCGCGTGGCCACCGGCAAAGTAGTTATTACCCCCTGACGGGCGCTTACCCCACCACAGCCTTGAGCGGGGCACTGCCCAGTATACGAAAATTCTGACGCACCAGCGCGGCCAGCGATTCGACGACAGCGCCGCGCCCGGTCTCGCCCCCATACAGATTGATCATGTGGGCCGGCAGTTCCGGCAAAGCCCCTCCGGTATCGATCTGTTCAAGATGTGCGGGTTCGGTCCCGTCCAGCATCGCGTGAACAGCCAGATCCGCGCTGACTGTCGCCTCGATCGTGCGGTCGTTTTCTGTTTCGACCGACAGTTCCCACGGGATACCTTCCGCATCGAGGGCCGAGATCATCTGGGGCCGGAACGCGCACCGCCGTCCGACGGCCAATGGAATCGGATTCTTACGCCATGCTGACCCGCCCGGCGCCCCAATCCACCGCAAGGGCAACTCAGCGACGGTCTCAGATCCATCACTGGCTGAGGCTTCGGTTGTCAGGATCAGATCGCACTCGCCGCGTTTGAACATTTCTTTCAGCTGAAGTGAATATGACGAAATCAGCTGCACCCGAACCCGCGGGAAGTCAGCATTGAAACGCTGCAAGACCCGCGGGATGGCCGGGTAGACGATGTCATGCGGAACGCCCAGAACGACCTCGCCTTCATAGGCCTGATCCGTGAGCTTTGAGATTACTTCGTCATTCAGAGCGATCATGCGTCGGGCATAGGCCAGCAGCTGTTCACCGGATGCAGTCAACGCAATTGTGCGCCCACTACGGTCCAACAATTCAAGGCCCAGCAGCTCTTCCAACCGCTTCAACTGCATCGACACGGCGGATTGCGTCAGATGCAGAAATCCGGCGGCCCTTGTGACGCCACCCTGGTCAGCAACGGCAACGAAGGAACGGAGCGTGGTGATATCCAGATTTCGCATGTTCACAAATCCTTATGCATTTCTTCATAAATATTCATTTTTAAAATGTGACATGTTGCGCCATATAAATCAAGGAAGTTGATGGAAAGACGGTTATCCATCATGAAACAGAGAAAGGACAATAAATATGACCCAAATTGCAATCAAACAGCACTGCAAACCGCAGCGTCGCTCTTTGTTGTCCTCGCTTCGGGATGCCCTCTCTCTTCTGCGTCAGCGTCAAACGCTTGCCAGACTTGATGATCGCGCCCTGGAAGACATCGGCATCACACGCCAACAGGCCGAAGCCGAGGCGTCACGATCCATTTGGGATGCGCCGGAGTTCTGGCAAAAGTGATTCGACACTGCACCTTTTCTCGGTGAATGGCAGCGCGAACCGTCGGGCTGCCATTTTTGTTGCGTGTTTTAGCCAGTTTCGGGCGTTAAACCCTTGAAACACAGCCCGCACTTGCCGATATTTGCGGGGAACGGTGCCAATTTCATTGGTCCGACAAGAAATATGCAAAGGGAGACCCTTAATGGCACAATTTGACACGATCCGGACGGCGACCGGTGCGCGCGCTGCCCAGATTGACGAGGGCCTGCGCGCCCATATGAACAAAGTCTACGGCACAATGTCCGTGGGCATGCTGATTACATTCATGGCTGCTTGGGCCATTTCCGGACTTGCAACCACAACCGACCCATCGGCCGCAGCCGGGCAAATCAGCTCGGGCACCTATCTGACGTCGCTGGGTGCCGCGATCTATACCTCGCCGCTACGCTGGGTGATCATGTTTGCACCGCTGGCGTTCATCTTTGGCTTTAGCGCCGGTATCAACCGCTTGTCCGCCGCAGCTGCACAGCTAGTGTTCTATGCATTCGCAGCGGTGATGGGCCTGTCGATCAGCTGGATTTTCATTGCCTTTACCGGGATGTCGATCATTCAGGTGTTCCTGATCACGTCGATCGCTTTCGCAGGACTGTCCTTGTACGGCTACGTCACCAAGAAAGACCTGTCTGGAATGGGTACATTCCTGATCATGGGTCTTATTGGCCTGATCGTGGCGATGGTTGTAAACATCTTCCTGCAGTCACCCGCGATGATGTACGCGATCTCGGTGATCGGCGTTCTGATCTTTGCTGGTCTGACCGCCTATGACACCCAAAAGATCAAAACCACCTACCTGCAGATGGCCCATTCGGGCGACCAGGAGTGGTTGGGTAAAGCCGCAATCATGGGCGCGCTGAGCCTGTATCTGGACTTTATCAACATGTTCATGTTCCTGCTGCAGCTGTTCGGCAACCGCGAATAAGACAGACGGAATTCGATTTCAAAGGCGGGCCAGATTGGCCCGCCTTTTTTGTTTGCCTCACTGCATGGCATCCCGAGATAGCAAACAGGCGGCGCAAACTTGTGACGTTAAGAACAAAGAAAGCCTCCACCGACACGGTGGAGGCTTTCTTTAGTTGTATCTTTTTGGTTCGATCAGCTGCAGTTCAGAGCAACCGCAAAACCCGAGCTGCGCGACGACGACCCCTTGCGGAACACGTCACCCACAGGCAGGCACCCAGTAAACTGTTCGGCATTTTGGCCAAAGGCTGCGCCGACGTTGTTGTCCACGCGGGTGCTGTTGTTTGCGGTCCGAAGCACTCCGAACAAAGTGCCGTTCACGCTGACTGTGCTTAAGTACATGTTCATGTCCGAACCGGTCAGAACAACTGAGTTTGTGTCGCTGCGTCCGCCATTGTCGATCGCGACGCGGGCTACTTTTTCCGCCTCGGTCTGATCCGTTACGACCGGGATGGATGGCAACAAAGCCAATTCCGCCGGAATATTCGTGGCGTCGGGAAGGAACGAGACCGCACCCGGAACATCCGAGAGGGTCCGCGGCTCACCATCGATGCCCGTGAAGCCAACACCCGAGCGGTTATAGGGGTCTTCACAAGCCGCAAGGGCGAATACGGCAATTGTGGATAACAAGATTTTTTTCATGGCGACCAACATTTTGGAACGATTTGATGAAGCGTATGGCCAAGGGGTTCCAAAAAGCAACCCGGCGCCCGACCGAATGGCCGTTACGCTGATGCGTCACTGCAACGGCCAATTCCCGATCCAGGACATTTCACCCAGCCGCATGCACAAAGAAAAAGGGTTCCGCATCAGCGAAACCCTTTTCCATTCTGTCCAAGTTGGACGGCAGATTACTTAATCTTGCCTTCCTTGTACTCGACATGTTTCCGAACAACCGGGTCGTATTTACGAACGGTCATTTTCTCGGTCATGGTGCGAGCGTTCTTTTTGGTCACGTAGAAGTGGCCCGTGCCCGCGGTCGAGTTCAGACGGATCTTGATTGTCGTCGGCTTCGCCATGGTTATCTCCTGCGTCCGAAAAGGCAGGGGCCTTTCGGTTGAATTCCTATGAGCGTGCGCTTTTACGCCTTGCACGGCTCGTGTCAAGGGCAATTGGGCACATGATCGGTTGATCAGGGATCAGGCCTAGGTCGAAAGGGTCGGCGCGCCCATATACGTGTGAATCTGGTCGCGTTCAGCATCAGATAAACCCAACGCGGTGGCCAGTTGAACAAGGTAAGACGCCTCGCGCTGGTTATCTAAACGAATCGCCGCCAGAGACGTGGCATAGACCTGCGCTTTCAATGGCGCACCGGAATCAGCAGCCAGGCCGATCACATCAATCGGGCCATTCAACTGATCCTGGACAAAGGCGCGTTCTTCATCGCTGATGTCATCACCCAATTCGCCCAGAATGGTTTCCTTCTCTTGCTCATCTAGCTCTCCGTCCGCCTTGGCCGCCTGGATCATCGCGCGCAGCATCAACTTGGCTTGCTCCTCCATCGCCGCGCCCCCGGGTGTGCCTTTGAACACCGTGTCCATCATGTCGACGGTCTGCTGGCTGCCTGACTTTGCTGCTCCCTGCATGGCATTCATCAACCCACCAAGACCAACGGCCCCTGCCGGATTGGCCATGCCAAGCTTTCCAATCATCTCTTGCAGCCCACCGGCACCCCCCGGCATCCCGAACTGTTCTGCCATCTTGCCCAGTTGATCCATGCCAAAGCCGCCCCCGGCGCCCTGCATTATTTCTTGAAGACCGGCCATACCGCCCATTTGCTTGTACTTTTCCATGCCTTTTGCTGCAGCAAATCCAACTGCGACCGAAGCCAGTGCCTTCATGAAACTCATAACAATCCTCCCAATATTCAAAATGCGTTCTTGCAATATAGCAGATATCTGCGACTCAAAAATCCACGGATTAAGCAGATGCCCTAACGCTAGCGCAAAGCTGGCCAATGGTGGCTTCGTTTCAGCAAGTGAACATGTAACAGGCGTATTCCTGCACAAGTGCATGTCTAATTTGTCAGAAATTCGAATTTGTGATAGTAACCGCGCCATCAACAATCCAAAGAAGCCAATTTCCGGCTCGATCTTCGAGGCACCATGAACAGGCAAGCAACCGTGCAAGCAGGGTTTGCACGATTGATTTTGTTTAGGGGGCATCATGACTGAGTGGACTATTAAGGGCGAAGAGCTGGCCAACTGTAACTGCAACTTCGGTTGTCCTTGCCAGTTCAGCGTACTTCCAACACATGGCAATTGCGAGGCCGTCGTCGTATTCGACATCGAAAGCGGTCACTATGGGGACACCGACCTGGCGGGCGTAAGGGCGGCTGGGGTGTACTATTGGCCTGGCCCGATCCATGAGGGCAACGGTCAGATGCAACTGATCATAGATGCCAGCGCCAGCGCCGATCAGCGCGCGGCCCTGCAAGCCATCATGACCGGTGAAGATACCGATGAAATGGCAACCTTCTGGTATGTCTATAGCGCTATGGCTCCGACCAAACATGAAACGCTTTTCGTTCCGATTGAGCTGAACTGGGACCGCGACGAGCGCACCGGGTTTGCAAAGGTGAATGGCGTCTTCGATGTCGAGGTCAGCCCGATTCCACATATCGTGTCGGGTGCGGCGCACCGGGCGTCAATTCAGCTGCCAAACGGGTTTGAATACCGACACGCCGAGGCTGCCTCGGGCTCGGCCAAGACACATGGCGGTGAAATCAGCCTGACCTTTGACGCGACGCACGCTCATCTGGCCCACCTGAACATTTCGGGCCACGGTGTCCTGGGCGCCTGATCCGGGGGTCATCATGACATCCCATCCCACACCGCCCCGCGCCGGGGCGGTCGAGCGGCTTATGCGGCGCGAGCGGGTCATCGTGCTGTCCGGTGTGTCGCTGATTGTTCTGGTTGCAGTCTGGTACACCGTCGCCGGGATCGGCATGAACATGACGGCCACCGAAATGACCGCGATGGCGGGCCCGATCGGAGAACCCATGCAAATGGGTGAGGCGCCGGGTTGGGGCCTGCGCTACGCAATCCTGATCTTTCTGATGTGGTGGGTCATGATGATCGCAATGATGACCCCCAGTGCTGCACCTGCGGTCTTACTGTATTCGGCGATAAAGCGTGCGGGCCCCGAACGTGACAAGGCCGCGCAGTTCAGTTTTTGCTTTCTCGCGGGCTACCTCATCGCCTGGGCTTTGTTCAGCCTTGCTGCGACGGGGTTGCAATGGGGACTGGAAAGCATCGGGCTGTCCGATGGCCCAATGATGACCATCCGGTCTAAAGCATTTGCTGGCTGCGTCCTGATTGCGGCAGGCACGTATCAGCTGTCGGACCTCAAGTCCGCCTGTCTGCGGCATTGTCAAAGCCCTGCCCGATTCATCGCCGATCATCACAAACTCGGCGCGTATGGTGCGTTCCGAATTGGTGCTTTGCATGGGCTGTACTGTCTGGGTTGTTGCTGGGCCTTGATGGCGCTGCTGTTCGTCGGCGGGATCATGAACCTGTACTGGATTGCCGGAATCGCCATTTACGTGGCTTTGGAAAAGCTGCTGCCGGGCGCACGCTGGTTGCCCACCTTGACTGGCTTGGCCCTGATTGTCGTGGGTTTCTGGGTCGCCTTGGACGCCATTGTGAGTATTTTTTAGATCCCGTTTCCAGGCCGCGGAACCGGCCAATTTCAGCGTTCCAAACCATTGAATCAAGGAGAAGACTTATGCCTATTTTCATCACTTATGCGACCTACTCCCAGGATGGCGTCAAAGGAATGCTGAAGAAGCCTGCAGACCGCACGGCGGCCGTCCGGGCGTTGCTGAAAAAAGTCGGCGGCAAGCTTTTGGCTTTTTACATGACAACCGGCGAAAATGACGTGGTGGTCGTAAGTGAAGTTCCGGATGGCACTGACGCAGTAGCCATTGGAATGGCTGTTGCGGCCTCAGGTGCAGTATCAAACGTCGAAACAGTACGCGCCTGGAAGGCGAAGGACTTTGCCGCCATTACCAAGAAGGCCGCCAAACTGACTGGGGCTTACACGCCGCCCGGTAAGTGAACAGAGTTATGCGCGGAGGGCCTGTAAGCCGGATCTTGTTCCGGGGTTGCCCCCTTCGATGACCATTCCTCTAGGCCGTGCATTGCTGCGCGGCTCAAGCTGCCAACCCGGTCCCTCTTGGCCAGGACGTGCCTAGCGGCGGTTTCAGCTGACGCCGACCTGCCCGCGCGGGGACCCTATTTGGCATTGCTCCCGGTGGGGCTTGCCGTGCCGCCACTGTTGCCAGCGGCGCGGTGGGCTCTTACCCCACCGTTTCACCCTTACCTCGGACCGAAGTCCGGGGCGGTCTGATTTCTGTGGCGCTTTCCGTCGGGTTGCCCCGCCCGGGCGTTACCCGGCACCGTTGTCTTGTGGAGTCCGGACTTTCCTCTCAGGCCTTGCGGCCCCAGCGGCCATCCGGCCCTCCGCGCAAGCGGTGAGTATGCCTTGTGACAGGCTGCGTCAAGAGCGCAGAGCGGATCAGGATCGGGCGGTCAGAGGTGCGAAATCGGCCTTCTGCAACGGACCTGTAGCCCAAGGGCGAAATCGCAGGCGAACGGCGGACAGCAAAGTTTCGTCGTCTACGTCAGCGCTGAAGCCGGCGGATTGTGCCAGGATTCGAAACTGATCCATCGGCGCATCTACCGGGCCATCGTTTTGTCCGCGCGGCGCGGCCAGTTTGTTGCGCTCGAGCCGTAGCCAGTCAAATCGCGGCCCGGGATCAAATTTGCGTCCGGGTGCCATGTCGGAATGACCGATCACACCGTATGGGCGAATGCCCCAGCGATGCATGACCTGAGACAACAACCGTTCCAGCCTGCGCATTTGCAGGTCTGAAAACGGGTGCCTGCCGGTATTGTCCAACTCGATGCCGATCGAACGGGAGTTGATATCCTTCTGACCGCACCATTCTCCGGCCCCGGCATGCCACGCGCGATCCTCTTCTCGCACCATCTGCCAGAGCGTCCCGTCGCCCCCAATCAGGTAATGCGCCGAAACTTCGTGGACAGGGTCGCATAACCTGTCCAGCGCCTCTTGCGCGCTGTTCATCGCCGTATAGTGCAAAACGATCAGGGACGGCTTTAGCCCGTCCCTGCGTGGTCCGTAGTTAGGCGAAGCGTGCCAGATTGGCGCTTGTGGATCAGTTGTTGACGGCACTGCGGAATGCACTTGGATCCCAGCCACAGGCATACCCATCCCCATCCGGGTCCAGACCGTTGCGATCACGCTGAGGGCCGCCGTTGGCCAGAAACTCGATCTGAGCTTGGTCAGGCGACGGGAACTTGGCGCAATTCCGCTGCGCCTTGGCCTCAAGGTTGAAACCAGCGCGGCTGTAAAGCTGTGTACCAACTGGATTCGAAGTGCTTAGAGCATACTGCACGATATTGGGCTGGCCGTCCGATCCGCGCTGCGGAACAGCAGTTGGTGTGACGACTTCGTAGGTCTGGCGGTTCTGTTGAATCAGGGCCGCGTCGTTTTCGATCGTGCGACGGCCTGATACAGCCGCGAAATCCTGTTCGTCGGAGATCGCATTGTTACTGGCGGCGGACAGCGGGGCTTGCGTCAACGTGCTTTGCCCCGAAGTGTTGGCCAATGCAGCCGCCGTTGCCGACGCGATATCAGCGTTATCCCCGGTCGGAGTGCTACCGGGTGCGCCCAGTTGTTGTTCTGAAACCTCAGCAGGGCCAGTCAATGGGTTGCCGGTATAGCCCTGTCCGGCTAGCGCCGCCTCGCGCTGCGCCTGATATTGAGGCGTGTTAAATCCTGTACCCTGGACCGGGGCCACCGTGTTACAGGCGGCCACAAGCCCGATTGCGGGGATCAGAAGCGTAAAGCGCATTCAGCTGCTCCGTTTTAGCTGGTCTTGCCTGATCCGAGGATTACCACCATTTGCCCGGCTTGGCCACAAATCCGGCGGCACTTTCCAACGCATAAGCTGTGTTCAGCAAATCGCCTTCTTCCCACGGGCGGCCGATCAGTTGCAGACCCAGCGGCAAACCCTGTTGGTCCAAACCTGCGGGAATTGAGATACCGGGCAAACCGGCAAGGTTCACTGTCACGGTAAAGACGTCGTTGAGGTACATCTGCACCGGGTCCGCCTCGGTCATCTCGCCCAGACCAAAGGACGCCGACGGGGTAGCAGGCGTCAGGATTGCGTCGATCCCTGCGGCGAAGACATCTTCGAAGTCTCTCTTGATCAGTGTCCGCACCTTACGGGCGCGGTTGTAATATGCATCGTAGAACCCCGCTGACAGCACATAAGTACCGATCATGACACGGCGCTGCACTTCGTGGCCAAAGCCTTCGGCGCGGGTCTTTTCGTACATCTCGGTGATGCCATCGCCCTGTGCCAGCTGCGCGCGGCGGCCATAGCGGACACCGTCGTAGCGGGCGAGGTTCGAGGACGCTTCGGCCGGTGCAATCACGTAGTATGCGGGCAGCGCATACTTGGTGTGCGGCAGCGAAATGTCGACGATCTCGGCGCCTGCTGCTTTCAGCATCTCGGCGCCTTCGGCCCACAGCTTTTCGATCTCGGCAGGCATGCCTTCCATGCGGTATTCTTTTGGGATACCGATCTTCTTGCCTTTGATCTCGCCGGTCAGCATCGCCTCAAAATTTGGAACGGCCAGTTCGGTGCTGGTCGAATCCTTGGGGTCGTGACCACACATCGTCTCGAGCATGATCGCAGCGTCGCGCACGTTCTTGGTCATCGGCCCGGCTTGATCCAATGAAGAAGCGAACGCAACGATGCCCCAGCGCGAGCAACGACCATAGGTCGGCTTGATGCCAGTAATGCCAACAAATGCAGCAGGCTGGCGGATCGAGCCGCCGGTATCGGTGCCGGTGGCGGCCAGGCAAAGATCTGCCGCGACGGCCGAGGCCGACCCACCGGACGATCCACCGGGTGTCAGTTGCGCATCGTCATTGCCCCGGCGCCACGGGCTGACCGCATTGCCGTAAACAGAAGTTTCGTTAGACGAGCCCATGGCGAATTCGTCCATGTTCAGTTTGCCCAGCATGACTGCACCGGAATCAGCCAACTGCTGCGATACTGTGGATTCGTATTCAGGCTTGAAGCCTTCGAGGATTTTAGATGCCGCCTGCGAGGGCACGCCTTTGGTGCAGAACAGATCCTTGATGCCAATTGGCAGGCCGCACATTGACGGTGCGTTGCCGGCTTTGATCCGCTCATCCGCAGCCTTGGCGCGCTCCAGCGCGATCTCAGGCGTCTTGTGGACAAAAGCGTTCAGCGCGTCGGCGTCATCGATCGCTTTCAGGCAGGACTCGGTCAACTCAACCGAGGTTACGTCACCGGCACGCAATGCGTCACGAGCTTCGGCCAGGCCCAGTTTGTTCAGATCGCTCATGTCTTACTCCACAACTTTGGGAACAGCGAAGAACCCTTCGCGCGCATCGGGGGCATTGGCCAGAACCTTGTCTTGCTGGTTGCCGTCGGTAACTACGTCCTCACGACGTTTCAGGCGCATCGGCTCGACCGAAACCATCGGTTCGACACCTTCAACATCCACTTCATTGAGTTGTTCGATGAAGCCAAGGATGGTGTTGAATTCGGATGCAAGCGCAGGCAGCGCGTCATCCTCGACCTTGATCCGGGCCAGTTTGGCCACCTTGGCGGCGTTGCTTTGGTCAATCGACATCGGATATCCTCATATGCGTTAGGGGGCATTTACCTGTCTGGTCGCCGGGTCGCAAGACCGGCAAGGCGCTGATCCATCCTTGAGCGCATGGCAAAGGTCCATAAATCCTGTCCGATCATTCATTTCTGAACACCCCGAAGTAAAAAAAATGAACCGATTAGTTCACTTCACATCTTGAAATACTGAACTGAACTGTTCATTTCATATGACACGGCACAGCCTTATATGGAGAAAAACGATGAAAACGTTCATGACTGCCTTTGTACTGGCCACTACGGTTCTTGCTGCGCAAGCTCAGGCGGGCGCTTTTGGCCCAAGCATGGACACCCTGACCCGCAGCCTGATTTTCCCCGATCAGGTGTCGGAACCTGTCACCCAGGATCAGAACAAACCGGGCAAGTAATTTAGCCCGCAAAACCGGGTCGGGTCCAAATGCCCCGGCCCGACAATTGCCTGCTGCGTTCCGCGCGGCGTATCGCTACGGTGGTCCACAGTAACCCGCCGGCCTGCCCTGCAGACCCGGCAAGCCAACGGAGCGGAAGATGAACGCGCGCAAGCAAGCTGTTCTGGACGCAATTGATGCGGCCAACTCACACGACCCCAACCTCGAAGACGGCCAGCCCGCTGAACTGCTTTATGGCCAGCGCATGAGCGCTGAGTTGGACAGGTTGTTCCCAGACGCCTCTGACCCGTTGCAGATAGCCGCACGAGGTCAGCATGTGGAGCGGTGGAAGCTCGCGCGCAGTGAATACCCCGAAGGTCGTGCCGGATATCTGGCCTGGCGCAAGGCGCAGGGCGTCCATCACGCCGAGGTCGTGATGGGGCTTATGGAACGGAACGGCTACTCTGCCGAGGATATCGAATCTGCTGGCCGGATGCTGCGCAAACAGGGCATCAAGCGTGACGACGAGGTGCAGGCGCTGGAGGATGTCATCTGCTTTGTTTTCCTCAAATGGTATTTCGCTCCGTTTGCCAAAAAGCACTCAGCCGAGAAAATCCAAAGCATTGTCGAGAAAACCGCGCGCAAGATGTCGGATCAAGGCCGTGCACGCGTGCTGTCCGAATTTGACTTACCCGCGGAGCTGGCCGCAGCGTTTCAGGCCTGAGCCGCGCGGGTCAGGTGCCTACGATACACCTCGATCATCCAGCCCAGCATGAGGGCATTCAGGATGTGCCACATGAAATGCGTGCCCAATGGGATCTGCCCACATATGGGTTCGTCCAGCGCACGAAAGGTGATCGATGCGATCAGGATCATCGCCCCGATGGCCAGACCACGGGCGGTGTCCGGCACCCGGCGGCGTAAAAGAAACGCATAGATCAAGATCAGCAACGGCACCGGGGAATAGGCTGCTGACCCACCCAGTCCCGGCACAAGCTGGAACAAGGGCACCGTAGCTGCGGCATAGGGAATAAACAGCGCCGTCACGATCCCGGCCGTAAGCGGCCGCATGTGCCAGACGTCCCGGTTGATCGCGAAAATGTAGACCAGAATGTACAGCAAAATCGGCAGAACATCCGCCATGGCGGCCCAGACCTGCGCGTGCGTATGGAACAGGTAGCTGCCAAGCCCGATGGCAGTCAGAATGGCCACCAACAGCATCGCCAGCGGCATCCCTTGCCCGCGCACGCTCCGCCACATGACAAAAGCCGCAATCAGAAACGCCGCGTTTGTCACCGCGTTTATCGGCTCGGCCCAATAGGTGGGCGACAAGCGCTCGCAATAGCCATCAATTTCCTGAAACCAGTCCATGAACTTTTACATAGCCGATGCTAAGTTAATGCCAACAGTTTGTTTTGGGAGGATGAATTCATGAACATCATTTGGCTGGGACACGGCAGTTTCCGCATCGAAACCGGCGGGCAGGTTCTGCTGATCGACCCCTGGCTGACTGGCAACCCGGTCTTGTCCGAGGAACAGCATGATGACGCTCTAAACGGTGCGACTCATATCCTTCTTACGCATACACATTTCGATCACGTCGCCGATGTCGTATCGCTGGCCAAGCACCTGAACGTCCCCGTGGTCGGACAATACGACCTGATGGGGTTTTGGAGCGAGTCCGAAGGGCTGGAAACTATCGGCTACAACAAAGGTGGCACCGTGAACCTGAACGGCGTCAAAGTGTCAATGGTTCCGGCCTCGCACAGTTCAACCTTTTCCACGCCCGACGGTCTGCGCACCGGCGGCAGCGAGGTCGGGTTCATGATCGCCTCGGAAGGGCGCATGCTGTATGTCTCTGGCGATACAGATATCATGGCCGATATGGATTGGATGGGGGATTACTACAAACCCGATATAGGCATTCTTTCGGCGGGTGGTCATTTCACGATGGACATGAAGGGCGCGGCGTATGCGGCCAAGCGGTATTTCAATTTCAAGACCGTGATTCCCTGCCATTACAAGACCTTCCCGATCCTCGAACAATCAGCTCAGGCGCTGGTCGATGGGTTGCCGGGGGTCGATGTCATCGAACCCCAGGTAATGAAGGCCATTACCATTTAGGGTCAACGCCGTGCGGCGAAGAACTCTTTCAGAAGCTCGGCGGCCTCCTGCCCTCGGATACCGTCGTAAACCTCTGGCACGTGGTGTGCTTGTGTATGGGTGAAAACCCGCGCGCCATGGGCAACGCCGCCGGATTTCGGATCGGCAGCCCCGTAATAGATGCGCCGGATACGCGCCGCTGCCAGAGCCGCCGCACACATCGCGCAAGGCTCTAACGTCACATATAGATCGTGATCGGGCAGACGTTCGGATCCGGCTGCGGCGCATGCAGCACGCAGGGCCAGTATCTCGGCATGGGCGGTGGGATCGTTCAGCTCTCGTGTTCGGTTGCCCGCTGAGGCCACGATCACGCCATCGGGGCCGGCAATAACAGCACCTACAGGTACTTCACCACGATCTGCCGCAGCGCGCGCTTCAACCAGCGCCTTATCCATGTGCGATCTGAATACCATGCCTCTGACTGCAACAGAAACCTGTCTTTCGCAAGCGGCCGGGATGCGCTATGGGCTGCGGATGACCAAAACCCCTCCTCCCGGCGACCGGATCGCCAAAGTCCTTGCCCGCGCAGGCGTTGCCTCGCGCCGCGAAGCTGAACGCATGATCGAAGCAGGTCGTGTGAGTGTAAACGGCAAGACCATAGACAGCCCCGCGCTGAACGTCACCGCCAAGGACAAGATCATTGTCGACGGCAAACCGGTGTCGGAACCGGAACCTTCGCGCCTGTGGCTGTACCACAAACCTTCCGGTCTGGTGACAACGACACGAGACGAAAAAGGACGCGCGACCATTTTTGACAAACTGCCCGAGGATATGCCCCGGGTCATGAGCGTTGGGCGGTTGGACCTGAACTCGGAAGGGTTGCTGCTGTTGACCAATGATGGCGGCATCAAGCGCAAGTTGGAACTGCCCTCGACCGGATGGCTACGCAAATACCGCGTGCGGGTGAATGGCCGCCCAAAGGATGAGGATTTTGCACCGCTTCGTAAAGGGCTTGTGATCGACGGGGAACGCTTTTTGCCGATGGACGTCACGCTGGACCGTCAACAAGGCGCAAATGCCTGGCTGACCATCGGTCTGCGCGAAGGCAAGAACCGTGAAATTCGGCGTGCGATAGAAGATATCGGTTTTGCGGTGAACCGGCTGCTGCGCGTGTCCTACGGCCCCTTCCAGCTGGGAAGCCTGAAACCCGGCGAAGTCGAAGAGATCCGCCGACGGGTCATGCGCGATCAACTGGGGTTGGAAGCCGAGCCCGAAGCACCGGCCAAACGACCCGCTCGCCCACAGCGAAATCGGCCCCCCATCGGCAAGAAACCTCGCAAGTGACGCAGGTTAGGCAACCTTCCCCCTAGCGCCACGGCCTCTCATGGCCTAGATTTCCCCAAGGGGCATACTTGGGGGGCGCCATGTCCGGGACCGGAGTGCAAAAATTAGCCTATGTTGTGCTGTTGGCACTAATGCTTGGCGTGTGCACTGGCCTGCTAGGGGGCTTGTGAGCGCATGACCAAACGGTATGGCGGAAAATACAGCCCTCAAGGCGACTCGGCACAGCCAGACCAAAACCCGCGTGGCCAGTTTGACGGCGCACGCGTCGAACCTGCTGGCGCCCGCGCCAACCTTTTGTTCTTGCCCGCGATCCCTTTGGTGTTCCTGTCACTGAACGACGGCGCAGTTGGCATGACAATCGGGCTGATTGCAGCCGGCGTTTTGACCGGCGCGGCATTCCTCTTGCGTGAAGGATTGCGGGCCGAGTCTGCCTATAATGCCCGGCGCACCGCCCGTCGCCCGGCGTTTCCCAGAAAAATATTCTCCAGTCTCCTGACCGGGCTTGGGATCGGGTTGGCCGCATACCGCACAGAATTTCTGGATGCGGCTACAGCGTCCGAGGCTAGCCTTATTGCGCCGATCCTGTTCGGCTTGGTAGCTGGTGCCCTCCACTCAGCCTCATTCGGAATTGATCCGATGAAAGACAAGGGTATGGAGGGCATCGATACCTTTCAGCAAGACCGCGTTGCCCGCGTAGTTGAAGACGCCGAAACGCACCTGTCCGAGATGACCGACGCCATCAAACGTGCGGGCGACCGCAGGATCGAGGCCCGCGTTGAACGGTTTCAGGATACCGCCCGCGAACTGTTCCGCACGGTCGAGGAAGACCCGCGCGATCTGGCCGGTGCGCGAAAATACCTGACCGTTTACTTAAAGGGTGCGCGTGACGCGACGGTCAAATTCGCCGACGTGTACGCCCGAACACGCGACGCGCAGGCGCTGGAGGATTATTCGTCCCTCCTGGATGATCTTGAACAGAATTTTGCGGCGCGCACCCGCAAGTTGCTTTTGGACGACCGCAGTGATCTGACGGTTGAAATTGATGTGTTGCGCGAAAGGCTGCAACGCGAAGGCGTCCGGTTGGACTGACCGGCCACAATTTGAGAGAGGATTACCCCCATGTCCGATGACATCAAGAACAAGGCGGTCGAGGCTGAAACGCTGGTACAGGAAGTGACCGCTGTCACCCTGCCCGACCCGACCGCCGAAATCGTCTTGCTTGAAGAGGCCGACGAACCTGTCAGCGCCGAAATCCGCAAGCGCATGGATGAGATCGACATGGATAATACCAATTCCATCGTCGCGTTCGGGTCGTCTGCCCAGGCGGAATTGCAGGAAATCAGCCAGGCCATGTTGGCGGATGTCCGCAACAAAGATGTCGGACCCGCCGGGGATAGCCTGCGCAATATCGTCACGACGATCCGCGGATTTTCAGTCAGTGAGCTGGACGTCCGGCGCGAACGCAGCTGGTGGGAAAAGCTGTTGGGCAAGGCTGCACCTTTCGCCCAGTTTACCGCCAAGTTTGAAGACGTTCAGGGGCAGATCGACAGGATCACCGACGATTTGCTGGGCCACGAACATACGCTGCTGAAAGACATCAAGTCGCTGGACCTGTTGTATGAAAAGACGCTGGGCTTTTATGACGAGCTTGCGCTGTATATCGCAGCAGGTGAAGAAAAACTGACCGAGCTGGACAGCCAGAACATCCCCGAAAAAGAAGCCGAAGTTCAGGCCGCGCCCGAAGACAAACAAGTTATGAAAGCGCAAGAGCTGCGTGACCTGCGCGCAGCGCGGGATGATCTGGAACGGCGTGTTCACGACCTGAAGTTGACGCGACAGGTGACGATGCAATCGCTGCCCTCGATCCGATTGGTGCAGGAAAATGACAAGTCGCTGGTGACCAAGATCAACTCAACCCTCGTCAACACCGTGCCGTTGTGGGAAACGCAACTGGCGCAGGCCGTCACCATCCAGCGTAGCGCCGAGGCGGCCGCGGCCGTGCGTGATGCGAATGACCTGACGAATGAGCTGCTGACCTCGAACGCGGCGAACCTGCGTGAGTCGAACAAGATGATCCGGGAGGAAATGGAGCGCGGTGTGTTTGATATCGAGGCGGTCAAGCAAGCCAATGCTGACCTGATCGGTACGATCAACGAAAGCCTTGCAATTGCTGACGAAGGCAAGGCCAAACGCGCCGCAGCCGAACAGGAGCTGCAGAAGATGGAGACCGAGCTGCGCGACACCCTTGCCTCTGCGAAGGCGCGCAAAGACGGCGTCGGCGACAACGCTGGAACTGCGGTTTCGAGCTAAAGGCAGGCTGGACGTGCAAGTGCCGGGATATCTGAAACCTCTGTTGGGTATGGTGGCGCTGTTGGCGCTGGCCAATTGCGATGAGGCGCTGACGTCGTCCGTCGTGCCGCAACCGCGCCCGGTTGCACCTGCACCGGCACCTAATGCTTATGTTCCCCCGTCTGCGGCAAGTCAGGATCTGGCCCGGTTCTATCAGCGGGTCGAACGTGACCTGCTCACCCGCGACATGTTGCGCGTGGATGGAGGTGGTCCCGACACACCCTATGATGCCGATGATTTGGCCCGTAATTTCGAGGCTATTGCCTTTTACAGCGAATACCCCGATCACGCTGTAACTACACGCATTCGGCGAACGGACGGACAGCTAAGCCGGTGGGCAGGACCTGTGCGGATTCAGACCGAGTTCGCCCCGTCCGTGGCACCCGAGATACGCAAAAAAGACGCGGCTGACGTCGAGGCGTTCGCGGAGCGGCTGAGTAAATTGACGGATCACCCGATCTCGGTCGTCAATCGCAAGGCAAACTTCCATGTCTTCTTTGCAGGCAAGGATGACAGCGCCTATGTGGTGAAACGCCTGAAACAGCTGATTCCGGGCATCAGCACGCCTTCACTGGATTTGGTTGCAAACCCGCGCGCCAATATTGACTGTCTTGTTTTTGCGTCTCCTACCAATACCTCACCGTATAAATTTGTGCGGGCTGTCACTCTCATCCGGGCTGAACTGCCGGACCTGACCCGGCGCAGTTGCATCCACGAGGAAATTGCGCAGGGGCTTGGATTGTCCAATGACAGCCCAGCGGCACGGCCTTCGATTTTCAACGACAATGACGAGTTTGCGCTGTTGACCAGCCATGACGAGAAACTTCTGACAATGCTTTATGACCCGCGCCTTGAACCCGGTGTTACGGCTGAAGACGCCCGCCCGGTGGTCCGGATTATTGCTCGCGAATTGATGGGCCAGCAGCTCTGAGCCCAAGGAAAGGAGACCCCAATGGGTATTTTCGATTTTCTGACCGGAGAATTTATCGACGTCATTCACTGGGTCGACGACACCCGCGACACCATGGTTTGGCGGTTCGAGCGTGAAGGACATGCCATCAAGTACGGCGCCAAACTGACGGTGCGCGAAGGACAGGCAGCGGTGTTCGTGCACGAAGGGCAATTGGCAGATGTATTCACGCCCGGCCTCTACATGCTTGAGACCAACAACATGCCGATCCTGACGACGCTGCAGCATTGGGATCACGGATTTCAGTCGCCCTTCAAATCCGAGATCTATTTCGTCAACACGACGCGTTTCAATGATCTGAAATGGGGCACCAAGAACCCGATCATGCTGCGCGATCCGGAGTTCGGACCGACCCGTATCCGCGCCTTTGGCACATACACGGTCCGGGTCAAGGACCCCGCGAAGTTCCTGATTGAAATCGTCGGCACCGATGGTGAATTCACCATGGATGAGATCAGCTTTCAGATCCGTAACATTATCGTGCAGGAGTTCAGCCGCGTAATCGCAGGATCGGGCATTCCGGTGCTGGACATGGCCGCCAACACCGCCGATCTGGGTAAACTTATCGCCGCCGAGGTGTCGCCCGTGCTGGAAGGGTACGGGCTTGAGATGCCCGAGTTCTACATCGAAAACATCTCGCTACCGCCTGCGGTCGAGGCTGCGTTGGACAAGCGGACGTCGATGGGATTGGCAGGCGATCTGGGCAAGTTCACCCAGTATTCCGCCGCCGAAGCGATGACCGCAGCAGCCAACAACCCCGGTCAGGGCGGCGGCATGGGTGCAGGCCTAGGCATGGGTATGGGCATGGCGATGGCCAACCAGATGGCAAACATGGCAGCGGGTCAACCAAGCGGACCGTGGGGCGGTTCCGCCCCCGCTGCCTCGCAACCAGCGGCGCATGCGGCACCGCCCCCTCCTCCGCCGCCGGTCGAGCATGTCTGGCATATCGCCCTGGATGGGCAGACCAGCGGCCCGTTTTCCAAGGCCAAGATGGGCCGCATGGCGACTGATGGTGAGATCACCCGCGACACCCATGTCTGGACCGCCGGTCAGGACGGCTGGAAAAAAGCGGGCGACGTGCAGGAGCTTGCGCAGCTGTTTACCATCCTGCCGCCGCCTCCGCCGGGGGCGTAATCGGTGACGGCAAACGCCGACATATCTGCCTATTCGCAAAGAGAGATCAGGCGCGCCGTCAATTTGAGTGCAATTCTCGGGTGGTTTTGCGTGATTGGCGCGCCGATGCTTTTTGATCTTTTCCAAAGCAGATGGGACGCCACTCTGTGGTCTCTATTTCAGTTATTGACTTTATTTGGTGTACCCTCGGCTTTTCTGATTGCATGGATTTTCGTCGCACCCGCCCTGCGCACGATGATGCGCAAGCCGGTTACTTTTTTCCGGGCAGCTTATTGGGGGGGAGCGATCAGCACAGGTCTTGTCCTGCTGAGTATTGCAATCGGTCGGCTAAGAGGATGGCATCAATCGCACAACGATAAATTCGATTCTCAAATCGGGGGTGGCGATTTCGTGCGATCTGTTGATGGCATACTGACGCCTTATGGATGGCAAGTTCTGGCGCATAATTCCCTTTTGTTTATAGTGGTTTGCATCTTTTTGGCTGTCGTGATCCGCGCAATCATCGGCCCTGGAAAGCCCGTTCAGCCAGCCGAGTTCAAGCAATGACTGAAGAACACCGCTTTCCCTGCGAGCAATGCGGCTCGGACTATCGGTTCAATCCGGGCAACGGGACCCTGACCTGCGATCATTGCGGGCATTCGGAATCCATAGGCGCCGGACCGTGGGGCGGTGCCAGCCTGAAAGAACAGGATTTCAACGCAGCGCTGGCGAACAAGCTGCCGGAAGCAGAGATCGAAGAAACGCGGGTTCTGTCCTGCCCGAACTGCGCAGCTGAGGTCGAGTTTGACCCGAACACCCATGCGGCCGAATGCCCGTTCTGTGCCACTCCGGTAGTCACGGAGACGGGAGTTAACCGGCATATCAAGCCAAAAGGCGTGTTGCCCTTTGCTCTGGATGAACGGTCGGCTCATAAGTCGATGTCGAGCTGGCTTGGCAAGTTGTGGTTCGCGCCCAACGGGTTGAAGGATTACGCCCGCAAAGGTCGCAAGATGCAGGGGATTTACGTCCCCTACTGGACCTTCGACGCGGATACCAAGTCAGCTTATCGCGGCGAGCGGGGCACGGTGTATTACGAGACCCGGACCGTCATGCGTGACGGCAAGCGCGTGCAACAGCAGGTGGCAAAGGTGCGGTGGTCCCCAAAATCCGGTCGGGTTGCCCGGTTCTTTGACGATGTTCTTGTGCTCGCGTCCCAGTCACTGCCGAAACGCTATACTGACGCATTGGAACCCTGGGACTTGCCGGCGCTTGAACCTTACCAGCCGGAGTATCTGGCGGGATTCCGGGCCGAGGCTTATACAGTCGAATTGCAGGACGGGTATACCGAAGCGCGCGGGCATATGGCCCGGGTGATCGAACGAGATGTGCGTTTTGATATCGGCGGCGACCGGCAGCGCATTCACGCAATCGACACGGATGTGCAAAATGTAACCTTCAAACATATTCTACTGCCTGTCTGGCTGGCCGCATACAAATATCGGGGTCAGACCTATCGTTTCGTTGTTAACGGCAGAACGGGGCGTGTTCAGGGCGAACGCCCTTGGTCCGCTATCAAGATCACGATCGCTGTTGTGTTGGGTCTGCTGGTTGCAGCGGGTGTCGGATACCTCATGGCAACTGGTCAGCAGTAGCACCTGTCCCCTTTTAACCGCTTGAATATCGCCGAACCTGACGCCATCCTGCGCCTCGGATACACGAAGGGGGAGCAGAGTGACGCTATCCGATTTGGATCGATTGCTGGCTGAGCGACATTCTTGCCGGGCGTTCCGACCTGAACCCGTTCCCAAGGACCAGATCGAACAGATTCTGACCTGTGCGTCACGTGCCCCCAGCTGGTGCAATGCGCAGCCCTGGAACATCGTGATCACCAGTGGCGCCGAGACTGACGCGTTCCGAAAAGCACTGCAACACGAAGTCACAACCGGCGCACCGGAACCCGACCTGCCGTTCCCGACGGCGTATACCGGTATATATCAGGAACGCCGCCGTGAATGCGGCTGGGCATTGTACGAAGCCGTCGGCGTACAGCGCGGGGACCGTGCAGGTTCAGCCCAGCAAATGATGGAAAACTTTGCACTTTTCGGCGCGCCGCATTGCGCGATCATCTCAAGCCCTGCGGACCTTGGTCCTTACGGAGCGATGGACTGCGGTGGTTTTGTCATGGCCTTCACCCTCGGCGCCCAAGCGCTGGGGGTGGCCACAATCCCTCAGGCCGCGGTGGCCAGCTATGGTCAGTTCCTGCACCGGTACTTTGGTATCCCCGATGACCGCTTGATCTTGTGCGCAATCTCTTTCGGCTATTCCGATACAGACCACCCTGCAAACGGGTTTCGAACCAGCCGTGCCGGTCTGGACGAGATCGCACGCTGGGTTGAATAACCACGCCAACAAACGGAGAACGGATTTGCGCGCACTGCTACAAAGGGTTTCCCGGGCCAAGGTCTCGGTTGATGGACAAACGATCGGACAGTCTGGCCCTGGGTTGATGATCCTGGTCTGTGCGATGAAAGGCGATGATGAACAAAAGGCCGGGCAGCTTGCGGCCAAAGTATCAAAGTTGCGCATTTTCAAAGATGAAAACGGCAAGATGAACCGCTCTGTCGTTGATGTGGGTGGCTCGGCTCTGGTGATCAGCCAGTTTACGCTGGCCGCCGACACGTCGCGCGGGAACAGGCCAGGGTTTTCCGAGGCTGCGGCCCCGGATGAGGGGCAGCACCTGTATGAAGAGTTTGCGCGGCGGTTGCAGGCGCATGGTGTGGCCGTCGAAACCGGGCAATTCGGTGCCGACATGGCGGTAGAGCTGGTTAATGACGGACCAGTCACGATTTGGATGGAAAGCTGATGGATCAGAGGCAACAGGCAATTCGCATTTGGCAGGCTGGCGTTGATGCGGTTGACGGAATAAGGGCCACCAAAGCTGTTCTGGATGGGGTTCCAACGCCCGACCAGATCTTGGCAGTCGGCAAGGCAGCCGCAGCAATGGCCAGCGCGGCATTGGAACATTTCGGCCCGCGTCCAACGCTGGTTGTCACCAAGGATGATCACGGACGCGGTCTGCCGGAACATGTTCAGCTGATCGAGGCCTCACACCCCGTTCCGGACGCGCGCAGCCTTGAGGGCGGTCGCGCCCTGCGGGCCGCGATCGAGGCTATGGCACCCAATTCTCATGTGCTGCTTCTGGTTTCGGGCGGAGCCTCATCCCTGGCTGAGGATTTGCTGCCGGGAAACACTTTGAGTGATCTGGAGCAGCTGAACGGCAGGCTGCTGTCCGAAGGGATGGATATCACCGCAATGAATGCCGAGCGTCGCAAGCTGTCCCGGATAAAGGGCGGTGGGCTGCTGGCCCATTTCAAAGGGGCAAAAGCCACCGTTCTGGCAATCTCGGACGTTCCCGGGGATGATCTGAATGTCATCGGATCGGGGATCGGTGCCTTGCCCGAAACTTACGAATTTGACGCCGTGACCCAGATTGTTGCGTCGAACGCTCATGCGCGTTCTGCGGCAGCAGATTTGGCGCGTCGTGAAAGCCTGCAAGTATTGGCCAATGAAGAATGCCTGCACGACGACTTCTTGCACGTCGCTTCCCAACTGGGACAACGCCTGAGGGATATGCCCCCGGGTGTCATGGTGTTCGGCGGTGAGCCTACGGTTGTGTTGCCAGATCAGCCGGGCCGCGGCGGGCGCAATCAGGCGCTGGCTCTGGCGCTGGCCCGTGAAATAGCCGGGACCTCGGGTCTGACGCTGGTCGTTGGCGGAACAGACGGAACCGATGGCCCGACCAATGCCGCCGGAGCGGTTGTTGACGGCACGACCTGGGACGACGGGGCTGAGCATGCCCTGCAGAATGCAGATAGCGGGAGTTTTCTGGACGCCGCCGGCGCTTTGTTGGTGACGGGTCCGACCGGAACAAACGTGATGGACCTTGTTGTCGCAATCAGGCGATGAATTGACGATTTTCAAACACCGGGAAACGCAAAAGACCGTGACACTTCCACAATGACGCGCTCGCTCAATTCGCTATGCGATATCGAAGACTTACCGGATGTCGGCATAGTGATGCCCGACGGATGTCGCCTGTCAGCGCGTGTCTGGCGTCCGATGGATGCAGACAGCAACCCCGTTCCGGCCATTTTGGAGTTTCTTCCCTATCGCAAGCGTGACGGTACAGCGACGCGTGATGCCCTGACCCATCCTTGGTTTGCCAAACGCGGCTATGCCTGCATTCGTGTGGACATGCGCGGCAATGGCGACAGCGAAGGGTTGATGGAAGACGAATACACTCAGCAAGAGCTGGATGATGCCGTCTCAACAATTCGGTGGCTGGCGGATCAGCCGTGGTGTTCGGGCACCGTTGGGATGATGGGAATCAGCTGGGGCGGGTTCAACGCGCTTCAGGTTGCCGCCCTTCAACCCGCGCCGCTGAAAGCAATTATCTCCCTGTGTTCAACCGCAGATCGTTACGCAGACGACATCCATTACAAGGGCGGATGCTTGCTAAATGAAAACCTGGGTTGGGGCGCGACCATGTGGTCGTACTCATCCCGCGCACCGGATCCTGCGCTGCGCCCCAACTGGCGCGAGCTGTGGCTTAAGCGTTTGGAAAATCAAACGTTCCTGCCCTCGACCTGGCTGCGCCACCAGACGCGCGACGCCTATTGGCAGCATGGCTCTGTCTGCGAGGATTTCAGCGCGATCCGCGCGGCGACTTTGGCCATAGGCGGTTGGGGGGACGCGTACAAGAATACCGTGCCGCTGCTGGTCGAACAGCTTAACGCTCCGGTCAAGGGAATCGTGGGGCCATGGGTGCACAAATACCCGCATTTCGCGGTGCCCGAACCGAGGATCGGTTTTCTTCAAGAGGCACTGCGTTGGTGGGATCATTGGCTGAAAGGTCTGGATAGCGGAGTTGAAACCGACCCAGACTATCGAGCGTATCTGATGGACGGCGTCCGCCCAAAGCGGTGGTACAACAACAGACCCGGGCGCTGGATCAGCGAGCAAGCCGGCGCGAGCTCGCATTTGTCCAACCTAACTTTGAACCTGTCGAACGATGGGCTCGGGCAAGATGAGCCGCTGGAGACGCGGGTCCAGTCGCCCCAAACCTGCGGCATGGATGGCGGCGAGTATTGCGCAATTTGGCTGGGACCCGACATGCCCGGCGATCAGCGCCCCGATGATGCGTTGTCCGCCTGTTTCGATGGCCCGCCTTTGTCGGAAGATCTTGATATTGTCGGCGCTCCGCGCATTTGCCTGAATGTCAGTGCCGACCGTCCGCAGGCACAGATTGCCGTGCGGTTAAATCATGTCCATCCGGATGGGGCCTCAACCCGGATCACCTATGGCGTTGTAAACCTGTCGCACCGAGACAGCCACGCGCAACCAACTCCGTTGACACCTGGAAAACCCTACGAAATCTCATTGGACCTGGATCATATCGCCTATCGCGTTCCCAAAGGGCATCGCGTGCGGGTGGCTGTGTCCAGCGCGTATTGGCCGCTGATCTGGCCAGCGCCTGAACCCGTCGAACTGCACCTGACAGGTGGTACGATCACGATCCCGAACCGGCCGACCGCGGGTGATGATGAGCATGTGTTTCAGCCGCCCGATTCTGAAACCCCGATTGATGTGACGACCCTGCGGGACAGCAGCAACTCTCGCCGGGTGGAGACTGACTTGAATTCAGGTGAAACCCGATTGATCATCGAAGACGATTTCGGTCGCGTAACGGACAATCACCACGGGCTTACGCATGGTGGCACTGCATATGAACGCTGGACCATCCACCCCGACAACCCGCTATCCGCCCACGGGCGGTGCCGCTGGACACAGGAGATCAGTCGGGACGGGATAGACCTGCGCACCGAAACATCCTGCGAAATGTGGTCGGATCGCGAGAGCTTTTTTCTCAAGGCGCAGATAAGTGCCTTTGAAAACGAAACTTTGGTATTTTCGAAACAAACGGAGGACGCCGTTCCACGCAACCAGATGTGATATTTTGGCGGCCAAGGGGCAGACATTTGCCCTTGCTCGGTAGACCGAAATGCGCCTAACTTGACTCATGCGTCAATAAAAATGCCCGAGAAGGGCTGAAACCAATCAACTGGGAGACCACTAAATGAACGAACAACTCACTCACATGGCCGGTCAGGTCACTGCGGGCAAACTGACCCGTCGCGAATTCATGGGGAAAGCGGCGGCTCTGGGTGTATCGGCAGCGATGGCCAGCACCATGTTCGCTGACGCTGCGCGCGCGGCGGACCCGAACAAGGGCGGCGTTCTGAAGTTTGGCCTGCAGGGCGGCGGTTCCACCGACTCGCTGGACCCGGCCACCTACGCCAGCTCGGTTCCATTTATGAACGGCAAGCAGTTTGGTGACCAGCTAGTAGAAGTCGCAACTGATGGCTCGATAGAGCCTCGTCTGGCAGAGAGTATCGAAGGCAGCGCAGACGCCAAGGTCTGGACCTTCAAACTGCGTCAGGGCGTCGAGTTCCACAACGGCAAGACCATGACCAGCGAAGACGTGCTGAAAACCATGGAACGCCACTCGAACGAGGACTCCAAGTCCGGTGCCCTGGGCATCATGAAGGGCATCGAGTCGATGAAAGCTGACGGGGACAATTTTCAGGTCACGCTGACCGAGCCCAACGCTGACCTGCCTTACCTGATGGCAGACTACCACCTAATCATCCAGCCTGACGGCGGCATGGACAACCCAGCGGCAGGCATCGGCACAGGCCCCTATCAGGTCGAAATCGACGAACCGGGTGTTCGCCACACGTTCAAAAAGTTCGCAAACCATTGGAACCCTGATTACGGCCATTTCGACGGCGTCGAAGTGATCGTCATCAACGACGCGACCGCCCGGACTGCCGCGCTGCAATCCGGTCAGGTAGACGCGATCAACCGGATCGAGCCGAAGGTTGCGGACCTGCTGGGCCGCGCGCCGACATTGACCGTGCATTCGACAGCCGGACGTGGACATTATGTGTTCATCATGCACTGCGACACCGCACCGTTCGACAACAACGAACTGCGTCTGGCGTTGAAATATGCCATCAACCGTCAGGAACTGGTCGACAAGGTTCTGCGCGGCTATGGAACTGAAGGAAACGACATGCCTGTCAACGCAGCATACCCGCTGTTTGACGGGTCGATTCCACAGCGCGAATTCAGTATCGAAAAAGCGGCAGAACACTACAAGAATTCGGGCCACGACGGATCGCCAATCATTCTTCGTGTGGCGGATGCAGCGTTCCCGGGCGCCGTAGACGCAGCGGCCCTGTTCCAGCAGTCCGCTGCTCAGGCCGGTATTCCGCTGGAGATCAAACGCGAGCCGAACGATGGTTACTGGTCTGAAGTCTGGAATGTCCAGCCATTCTGTGCGTCCTATTGGACCGGGCGTCCCGTGCAGGACCAGATGTATGCAACCGCTTATCTTTCAACAGCCGACTGGAATGATACGCGTTTCAAGGTGCCGGCGTTCGACGAGATGCTGTTCGCAGCGCGTGCAGAGTTGGACAATGACAAACGTAAGAACATCTACAGCCAGATGGGTCAAATGGTCCGTGACGAAGGCGGAGTAATCTGTCCAATGTTCAACGATTTTGTTGAAGGCGTCAGCAACAAGCTTGAAGGTTGGGAAACTGACCCCGCAGGCGAGATGATGAACGGCAACATGTCCCGCAAGATGTGGTTCGCCTGATAGGGCCCACGGATAATGCATCCTATCATAAAACTGGTTTCCCAGCGCTTTGCGCTGGGTCTCCTGCTTCTCTTCGGTGCATCGGCTCTGATTTTCGGCCTCACCGAAGCCCTGCCTGGGGACGCTGCGCAAGCGGTCCTTGGCCAATCCGCAACCCCCGAGGCGCTGGCAAACCTGCGCGAGGAAATGGGCCTCAACCGTCCTGCTTTGACCCGATATTTCGAATGGTTGGGAGGCATCCTGCAGGGCGATCTGGGTCAGTCTTTGACCAACAAACTCGACATCGCGGAAAGCATCGGAAAACGCTTAGGGAACACTCTGTTCCTGGCTTGTGCCGCAGCCGTCGTATCCGTACCGCTTGCTATCTTTCTTGGCCTTCTGGCCGTCCGTTTCCGCAACCGCTGGCCGGACAAACTGATCTCAGCCATCACCCTGACAACCGTTTCGATCCCTGAATTTCTGATCGGTTACCTGGTGATCTATTTCATTTCGGTGAAACTTGGTTGGTTCTCCTCACTCGCAATGATCAACGACACAATGTCCTTCGGGCAAAAGCTCAATGCCATCGCCCTGCCTGCCTTCGTTCTGACACTGGTAGTGCTGGCGCAGATGATGCGAATGACCCGCGCTGCGATCCTGAACCTGATGCAATCGGCCTATATCGAAACGGCTGAACTGAAAGGCCTCTCGAATTTTCAGGTCATTGCGCGCCACGCGTTTCCCAACGCGATTTCCCCTATTGTCAACGTTGTGATGCTGAACCTGGCCTATCTGGTTGTGGGCGTCGTCGTTGTCGAAGTGGTGTTCGTATATCCCGGCATGGGGCAATATCTGGTGGATTCGGTGACCAAGCGTGACGTGCCAGTCGTTCTGGCCTGCGGCGTCGTCTTTGCCGCGGTCTATATCGGGCTCAACATGGTTGCCGATATTGTGTCTATCCTTGCCAACCCAAGACTGAGGCATCCGAAATGATGAAGAACATTCCTATTTCGGCCGCCGTCGGTCTGTTTTTCACCGGACTGTACTTTTTCATAGCGATCGCAGCCCCACTGATCGCCCCTTACGGAATGGCCGAAGTGGTCGGTGATGTGTGGGAACCGTCAAGCGCCGAGCATCTGCTGGGCACGGACAATATCGGGCGCGATCTGCTGACACGTATGATCTATGGTGGTCGCACGACCATCTTTATCGCTGCGATGGCTACGATCCTCAGCTTTATCACTGGCACCTCGCTGGGCCTTTTGGCTGCGGTTCTGGGTGGTTGGGCTGACCAAGCGCTGAGCCGGACGGTTGACCTGATCATGTCGATCCCAACGCTGATCCTGGCACTGGTTATCCTAGCGATTGTTCCGGTGACCGTTCCGATCCTGATCCTTGTGATGGGGCTGTTGGACGCCACACGTCCTTACCGACTGTCTCGATCGGTCGCCGTAGACATCAACGTGATGGACTATGTCGAAGCCGCAAAGCTGCGCGGTGAAGGTCGTCGCTGGATCATCTTCCGGGAAATCCTGCCAAATGCTCTGTCACCTCTGGTGGCTGAATTCGGGCTGCGGTTCATCTTTATGGTTCTGTTTATCTCGACCCTGTCGTTCCTGGGTCTGGGCGTCCAGCCGCCGCTGGCGGACTGGGGTGGCATCGTGAAGGAAAACAAGGACGGGATCGTCTATGGTATCGGCGCGGCATTGTACCCCGCTGTGGCCATTGCGACGCTCGCCATCTCGGTCAACCTTGTGGCTGACTGGGTTCTAAACCGTACCACATCGCTGAAAGGAGGCCGGGGATGAGTGATACCCTTCTCAAGGTCCGCAACCTCAAGATCGGCGCGACCGTCTATCCGCCCGGCGAAAAACCTCATGACATCGAAATCGTGCACGGGGTCAGCTTTGACCTCGAACGCGGAAAGGTGTTGGGGCTGATCGGGGAATCTGGTGCCGGTAAATCGACCATCGGTCTGGCGTCCATGGCTTATGGCCGCGGTGGCGTCGAACTGACCGGCGGAGAAGTCTGGGTCAACGGGCGCGACATTCTAAAAACCCCGCATAGCGATATCCGCAATCTGCGTGGGGGCGAGGTTGCCTATGTCTCGCAATCCGCCGCCGCATCGTTCAACCCAGCCAAGAAGATCATGGATCAGGTTGTCGAAGCTGCGGTCGAACATAAGAAGTTTTCGCGAAAAGAGGCTGAAGGCCGTGCGCGGGAACTGTTCGCCAAGCTAGGGCTGCCCGATCCGGACAATATCGGTGATCGTTATCCTCACCAGGTCTCGGGCGGTCAGCTACAGCGTTGCATGACGGCGCTGGCGCTATGTCCCGAGCCTGATCTTGTGGTGTTTGATGAACCGACCACAGCACTGGATGTGACCACTCAGATCGACGTTCTCATGGCGATCAAAGAGGCCATTCGTGATACTGGCGTTGCTGCGCTCTACATCACGCATGACCTCGCCGTTGTTGCTCAAGTCAGTGATGACATCATGGTTCTGCGAATGGGCAATACGGTCGAGTATGGTAATACCGACCAGATCATCAACAACCCGCAGGAAGAGTACACCAAGGCGCTGGTTTCGGTCCGCTCGATCGAGCACGAAGAGAAAAAACCCACACCGGAATCGGTATTGAGCGTCGAAGGTATTACCGCGCGCTACAAGGGTTTGAATTTTGACGTGCTACACAACGTCAATGTCGAGCTTCATCCGGGGCAGACACTGGCGGTTGTCGGCGAATCCGGCTCGGGCAAGTCGACACTGGCGCGGGTGATCACAGGCTTGCTGCCGCCGCGCGATGGTGAAATCACCTTTGCTGGCCGCAAGCTTAGTGGCGATCTGAAGGGCCGCAGCCGTGAAGACCTGCGCGAGCTGCAGATGATCTACCAGATGGCTGACGTGGCAATGAACCCACGCCAGACGGTTGGTACGATCATTGGACGCCCGCTGGAGTTCTACTTCAACATGCGCGGTGCCGAAAAACGCAAGCGGATCGTCGAACTGTTGGATGAGATCGAATTGGGCGAAAAGTACATGGACCGCTATCCGGCGGAACTGTCAGGTGGTCAGAAACAGCGTGTCTGTATCGCGCGGTCGCTGGCGGCTAAGCCCAAGATGATCATCTGTGACGAGGTCACCTCGGCGCTTGATCCATTGGTGGCGGATGGCATCCTGAAACTGCTGTTGGACCTTCAGAAGATCGAGGATGTGGCGTACCTGTTCATCACCCACGATCTGGCGACGGTGCGCGCGATCAGCGATAGCATCGCGGTGATGTATCAGGGCCGCGTGGTTCGCTATGGGTCGAAAAGCGAGGTGCTGAGCCCGCCGTTTGACGACTATACCGATCTACTGCTCAGTTCCGTCCCCGAGATGCATCTGGGTTGGCTGGAGGAGGTCGTTGCCCACCGCAAAATGGAAAGCGCCGGGAACTGACCACTGCCCTTTCCGTGACAGGTAAGTGAAAAATTGAAATCCCGGCGCTTGTTCGATGACAGGTGTCGGGATTTTGCTATTGGGGGCGCGAACGGGCAGACCCCTGATCGCGAATCCCCTAGGGTCGCCGGAAATATCTAGTCAAAAGGCCAATGACATGGACCGCAAACTACTCCTCATCATCCTGGACGGTGTTCCGTGGCGCAATTTCCGACGGTTGTTCGGTAACCTTGAAGGTTGGGTCGACAGCGGTGAGGCGCGGGTCTGGAAGCTACGCGCTGTTCTGCCATCCACGTCGGCCAGCTGCTATGCCTCGATCCATACTGGTGTGACACCGCAGGAACACGGCTGTACCGGCAACGGCAATGTCTTCCGCCTGAGCCACAAGGACGTTTTCAGCCAGGTACGAGATGCTGGTGGCGTAACCGGCGCTGTCACCCACAGCTATTGGTCGCAGTTCTTCAACCGCCACCCGTTCGATTACGTCCGCGATATCGAATATGATGAGCCTGAGAGCAAAACGATCAACCACGGTCGCTTTCACACCATGACAGGCTATGGCAAAGCCAATCAGATGACCCCGTCCGACGTTGATCTCTATGCCACTCTGACCAATCTGTGCCTGCGTCATGGGCTGGACTACGGCCTGCTGCATGCCTGCACATTGGACAGTATGGGGCACCGTTTTTACCACGATTGCGAAGAGATGGACCACGCTTGCTTCGTAGCTGACGAGATGTTGGCACCTTTCATCCCGCGTTGGCGACAACTGGGGTACGACGTGATTGTGACCGCTGATCACGGACAGGATGAGCGGGGACACCACGGCGGGCGCAGCCCGCTGCAACAGGAAACCGCGCTGTATTATTTTGGCGACGCCGAAGGCCCCGAGGTCGACACGGTGATCGACCAGCTGCAACTAGCGCCCACGATCCTGAACCGGATGGGTGCGCCCATTGCCGAAACGATGAAGGCGAAACCGTTCCTGAAGTGAGAGATCAGTCGTAGGGCCAGATCTGCTGGCCCAGCGCCTCGATCGCGACCGAAATCCTCTCAAAACTGTCTGCCGCGCGCTTCACACTTGTACGCGCGCGCAGATATCCGTGAACGAGGCCCGGCTCGTTGATCCAATGCGCCTGGCCTCCGGCGGCGGAAATCTTGTCGCAATAAGCGGCGCCATCATCCCGCAGCGGATCACAATCTGCAGTCGCCACCACGGTCGGCGGAAGACCCGAGAAATCTGTGTCTTGAAGCGGCGCGAAGGTCGGATCATCTTGCGGGACAGTGCCACCGCAACGTACCTTTTCGTAGAAAACGATCTCATCCAGCGTCAAAAGCGGCGCGTGGGCGTGTTCGATATACGACCCGTTCGCGCTGTCGCCGCCCAAACCTGGGTAGATCAGCACCTGCCCCAGCACATTCTCCAACCGCCCTCGCCCATATTGGGCGACCGCTGCCGCCAGATTGCCACCGGCACTGTCACCCGCAAGGACAATAGGATCGCCAAACTCCTGCACGGCCCAGTTCGTAGCGGTCCAGCCGTCCTGAAACTGCGCAGGATGTACGTGTTCGGGGCACAGGCGATAGTCGACGGCCACGACCCGATACCCGGTTTGCGCGCAAATCTCGGCGCAGACGTCGTCGTGGCTGTCCAATCCGCCAACAACAAAACCGCCACCATGAAAATAGATGACGGTTCGTGTCGGGTGACCGGCATTGTAAACGCGGACAGGCACACCATCGGCCTGCCTGTCCTGTGTTTCGACCCCTTGTGGGCGGGGTTGGCGAAAGTCGCGACACATCGTGTCGTAGACCCGGCGCTGATCCTCGATCGTAAGGTCGACCGCATCATCCGGATAGCTTTCAGCCGTTCGTTTTATGAACGCCCAAGTCTCTTCATCAATCAGACGTTCATAATCCATGTTTCCTCCCGGTCAGGCAGCCCACTCCCACGGCCGGGTGAACGATCCCAGCACTTTGCTGACATCGTCCTCTGCGGAACCCTTCGCGTCAAGCTGCGCAACGAGTCCACGTTTCTTATCGTCGATGATCGAAATGACCCGTGCCTCAAGACCAGCCTCTTCCAACGCGCCGTTATAGATACGCGTGATCGCCTGTTTGCGGAGCTCAGGCTTAAAGACCTTACCGACAGCAGTTTTGGGCAGCTCGTCCAGAATGGTCATGTGCTTGGGTTGTGCCGCACGTTCATGGACATGCACATTGCAATACTCCATCAGCTCTTTCTCGGTCACCGAGGCGCCATCGACCAGTTCGACAAAGGCGCATGGCACCTCGCCCGAATAGGCGTCAGGCTGCCCGATGGCACCGGCAAACGCGACAGCATCGTGCCCCAGCAGAGCTTCTTCGATCTCGGCCGGGTCAATATTGTGACCGCCGCGAATGATCAGGTCCTTGGCACGGCCTGTGATCCACAGGTAGCCGTCCCCGTCAAAGCGTCCCAGATCACCTGTGCGCAGGTATTTGTCGAAGTGGTACAGATCTACGTTCTTGTCCGCCTCGGTATAGGTGTTACCGGCGAAAACGCCCGGGTTTGAAATGCAGATCTCACCAATTTCATCTGCGGCGCATTCCTTTGGTCCGTCCGGACCATCCTGCAGGATTTTCACATCTGTATAGGGGAACGGAATACCGATCGAGCCAATCTTCTTTTCCCCGTCCACCGGGTTGCAGGACACCAGACAGGTGGCCTCGGTTAGCCCATAGCCTTCTACGATGGTCACACCGGTCGCTTCTTCAAAGCGCCGGAACAATTCGACCGGTAGAGGGGCCGAGCCCGAAAATGCCGTTTTCACGCTTGAGATGTCCGCATCCACTGGGCGCTGCATTTTCGCGGCAATTGCAGTTGGGACGGTGATGATGAAGGTCACTTTCCAGCGTTCGATCAGTTTCCAGAAATTGTCGAACACGCCGTCGCCGCGATATCCAGCAGGCGTCGGGAAAACCACATGCGCGCCGGATGAGACGGCAGCCATCATGATCACATGCACGGCAAAAACGTGGAACATGGGCAGCGGGCACATGATCACGTCTTCTTCGGAAAACAGCAGCGTGTTCCCAAGCCAACCGTTGTAGATCAGGCCCGAGTATTTGTGCTGTGCGACCTTCGGCATACCGGTCGTGCCGCCAGTGTGGAAATAGCAGGCAACGCGATCTTCCTTGCTGTCTTCAAAGGTCAGTGTCGTCGGTTGCTTGGACAGTTCCTTGTTGAAGTTCTTATAGTCCGCATGCGCCAATTTTTCCTTGTCGCCCATTTTGGGACGCAGGAACGGCACCAGCCAGGATTTCGGCGGCGTCAGATAACGGTTGAGGTCAATCTCAAGAATGGTCTTGACGTTGGGCGCATGGCGCACCGCCTCTTCGACTTTCTGCGCCACATCCGTCTTGGGGAAGGATTTCAGGGTCACAACCACTTTGGCACCGGTTTCGCGCAGGATTGCTGCGATCTGCTCAGGCTCTAGCAGCGGGTTGATCGGGTTCACGATCCCTGCGACCGCACCGCCCATCATGGTGACCAGCGTTTCGTTGCAGTTGGGCAGCACATATGCCACCACGTCTTTCTCACCGACACCCAAAGACCGGAACAGGTTCGCTGCCTGATTGACTTTGCCAAGCAGTTGCGACCACGTCAGAGTCTCGGCCTTGTTTGTCGGACCAGACATGAGCTGAAAGCTGACCGCATCACTGTTTGGGTATTTGCCTGCTGTGCGTGACAGCAACTGGTGGAAAGTGACCGGAACATCCCGATCCTCCCACGACATTTCCTGCTCCATTCTCGCCTTGTCTTCCAAACCCACAAAGGCCATGTGACTCCTCCCTGTTTTTCTCCCGCGTCTTGCGCGGTTTTTTCCAAAACAAGATGGAAGCAAAACCCCGCAGGTGCAAGCGACGGGTTAGAGGGGCCACGCCCAAATTTGTAGAATTACGCAGCGGCGTAAAATTGACTTCCCCGACGTCAGGCTATTCTGCCGCAACTCCGTCGGTGAATTGCAGGCGCGCCAGGCGAGCATACAAGCCATCCTGAACGACCAGATCCTCGTGCGTGCCTTGGGCCACGATCTGACCGGCTTCCATCACAACGATCCGATCCGCCTTTTTGACCGTCGCCAGACGGTGGGCCACGATCAGTGTGGTGCGCCCGGCGCGCATCTGGTCAACCGCGCCCTGAACCGCGCGTTCGCTTTCGGCATCCAAGGCCGAAGTCGCCTCGTCCAGCAGCAGAACCGGGGCATCCCGCAGGATCGCACGGGCAATCGCAATGCGCTGTTTCTGACCGCCTGACAGCATAACGCCGCGCTCACCAACAAAGCTGTCATAACCTTCGGGCAGTTTCGAGATGAACTCATGCGCCGCGGCTGCGCGCGCGGCCGCCTCAACCTCGGCATCCGTGGCGTCCAGACGCCCGAACCGAATATTCTCGCGGGCCGAGGCTGCAAAGATGATCGGATCCTGGGGCACCAAAGCCATGTGCTGCCGGAAATCGGACCGGTCGAGATCACGTAGGTCAACGCCGTCCAGACTGACATGACCTGCGTCCGGATCGTAGAACCGCTGGATCATCTGGATCACTGTGGTTTTGCCTGCACCCGATGGACCAACGAAAGCCACGGTTTCACCCGGTTTGATCGAAAGGGTCAGATGGTCCAGTGCCACCACATCCGGACGGGCCGGGTAGCGGAAGGTGACATCATCGAACCGAAGCTCACCGCGCACAGGTGCTGACAGGGGTTTGGCCTTGGCTGGATCGATCACGGTATCCTGCGCGTTCAGCAATTCCACCAGACGCTCGGTCGCGCCGGCTGCACGTTGCAGCTCGCTCCAAATCTCAGAGAGGGCGGCGACAGAGCCGGCCATGATGATTGAGTAGATCACGAACTGGATCAGAACACCTTCGGTCATCACGCCGTTGCGAACGTCGTTTGCCCCCATCCACAACACGCCGACGATGCCCGAAAATACAAGGAAGATAACGATTACCGTCATCACGGCGCGCGTTTGTATACGTCGAAGAGAAACCGCATAAGAGGTTTCGGTCATATCGCCGAACTGCTTCCGGCTGGCTTTTTCATGTGTAAAGGCCTGAACGGTTTGAACCGCGCTCAGTGCCTCGCCTGCGTTGCCCGACGAGGCCGCGATCCAGTCCTGATTTTCGCGGCTGAGGACCCGCAGACGACGCCCCAGAACAAGTATCGGCACCACCACCACCGGGATCAGCAAAAGCACCAAACCCGTTAGCTTGGCCGAGGTCAGCAGCATCAGGACCAAACCACCCGCAAACAAAAGCATATTGCGCAAGGCAATGGATACGGACGATCCCAGCACAGACTGAATCAGGGTCGTGTCCGTGGTGATACGGCTGAGCACCTCTCCGGTCATGACCCGTTCGTAGAACTCGGGGCTCATTCCTATGACGCGGTTAAACACGGCCTTGCGGATATCGGCCACGACGCGCTCACCCAACCGGGTGACCAGCGCATATCGGATGCCAGTTCCCACCGCCAAAATCGCGGCAATGCCCAGTGCCGCCAGAAAGTACCAATCCAGCAACTCGCCATCTTCAATTCGGAAATTGTCGACTACTCGGCGTACCGCAAGTGGCAGGGTTAGCGTCATGCTGGCCGTCAACACCAGTGCCAGTACCGCACCCGTCATCAGGGCCCGATACGGCTTCATAAATGGCCAAAGAGACGACAGAACGCCTATCTTCCGAGATCCAGCACGCTCTTCCGTGGCACCGGGTGCAGGTTTGCCCTTGGGCGTGGCTGAGGCAGAGTTCGCCATAATTGGCCCTTACGTCTTTTTCGCACTTAAGTGTTCGCTTCTTGGCGGCCGCGGCAAGCCGGGTCAAGAACCACAATATATGACCCCACATAAAAGGGCCATTTGACGCAGAATTTAAAGGCTGATTTGGAGCGGGCGGCGGGAATCGAACCCGCTTCATCAGCTTGGAAGGCTGAGGTAATAGCCAGTATACGACGCCCGCTCAACTCGAGCGGGTCTATTTCATCCCGAATTTGCGGTCAATAGAGGATTTGTTTTTTTTCAGACAACTGATCTTTGTTGAACAAAAAATCTGCAGCTGAATCGCAGGCAAGTTTTGGAGTTTGGCCAAAAAGTAAGCTGTCAATTTTTTAATAGAACCAACGGACCAATCAAAGTGTCCCTGTTCCCATCGGAACTGTTCGAATGTCCCCATTGCGTACAGAACGGGCATTCGTCTTATTGGCGGCAAGGACTGCACTGAGCCCATTATGTGATTTTGATTTTTCGCTGCGCACGCTCGCTGCGGATATTTTGCCGCATGGGAATCGGCCGTTGTACCGCGGCGCGGCGAGAAAACCGGGCGTTCACACCTCGGGCGGCATTGTTGACCTGCCCAATTAGGGTTGGAGCTGACATTTAGAATGTTGAACTCCAATATCTGCTGCAACAACCCATAACGGTATGCGCGGACACAAACGTCACAGGAAAGCCCTTTTCAAAAGCGACGCATTCATTGGTTTGAGATAAACCGAGCTGTTGCGATGAGACTCATACAGCGCAAAGCAACGCTAAAAACCTTTCGTGAATTTTGTTCACCAACTGAGCCGGTTTATTGAATTCTCAACACAAGACAATTGCGCTTTATTGGTGTCGTTGAGGGGCGTAGATGGTTAGACGCACGCGAAGACATGAGACATCAGAAACCGGATTGGAACCGGGCGCACCGCCTGCATTTCAGATTGGGGGTGCTTTGAGGCCGCTGTCGTCCTTGGAATTGGCAGCCATCGAAGCGCATGCCTATGACATTCTTTCGACAGTGGGTATGGTCGGCTTGCCGGCAGAGGCGACCGAACGGGCGATTGCTGCCGGGGCGTGGCGTCGCCCTGACGGACGCCTTTGTTTTTCAAATGAGATGATCAGAAATGCACTGTCTCGCGCTCCAAGAAAGATCACGTTACCGGGGTTCACTGCAGACAGGGATTTGCAGATCGGCGGCAGCCGGGTTCACATCGGGACCGGCGGAGCGGCGGTTCAGACTCTGGATGCCGCAACCGGCGCCTACAAGGACAGCTCACTAAGCGACCTCTACGATCTAATGCGCGTATTGGATGCATCGTCGAACATCCACTATGGTGTACGGCCCGTTGTTGCCAGGGATTTGACCGACCCGTTCGAGCTGGACATCAACACCGCATTTGCCTGCCTCAAAGCCACTTCGAAACCAATTGGCATCAGCTTTTGCGAGCCTGACCACATCGACCCGATAGTTGAGTTGTTCGATATAGCGCTCGGCCACAAACATGCATTCCGGGAAAGACCGTTTTGCATGGCAGTGATTGTCCATGTGGTTCCCCCGCTGACCTATAGCGCCGAAGGAATACTGATGCTGGAGAAGGCCGTGAGAGCAGGCATGATCCCGCAGATTTGTTCGGCTGGCCAGGCAGGTGCGACAAGTCCGGTCACCTTGGCCGGCGCATTGGCACAGGGCTTGGCAGAGTCGCTCGCTGGCCTAGTGGTGGTTGACGGTATCCAGGCGGGTAGCCCGTGCATTTATGCGCTGATGCCCTTCATTTCCGACTTGCGCACCGGAGCCATGAGCGGTGGCAGCGGTGAAGCAGCGATCGCCAATGCTGCCGCGGCCCAGCTTCTGGCCCATATCGGCCTACCATCCACAGTCTCGGCGGGTATGACGGATTCCAAGATGGTGGATGCCCAAGCGGGCTATGAAAAAGGCTACACCGTCGCCCTGGCCGGACATGGCGGCGCCGACATGATCAACCTTTCCGTGGGGATGCTGGGCTCGATCATGGTGGCCAGCCCCGAAGCGATGGTGATCGATGACGACATGTGTGGGGCAATCCTGCGCAGCATCAGGGGGATTGAAGTGAGTGTGGAGACACTCGATCTGGACGCGGTGGAACGCGTCGTCACCCAGGACGGTCATTATCTGGGGGAAATCGAAACGCTCAAGCGCATGAAGTCAGACTATCACTATCCGGCTCTTGCCAATCGCCAAAGTGTCGATGACTGGGTTGCTGCAGGCCGTCTTTCGATCTGGGATCAGGCACGGACCCGCGTGACCGAGATACTGGCAGCACCGCATTCGGCACATCTTGATGCAGAGGCTGAAGCACGTATTCGAGCCAACTATCCCATCCATCTTCAGCCCTAAAGAGGAGCCGACATGCACGTCTTCAGAAGTATGGTCATCGACAGTGACATAAACAGAGTCTGGGCGGCCGTTCGCGCCTTTGACGGTGTAGTGCATTGGAATCCGGGCGTGGTAGGTGTTGGCCTGGAGAACGGATCACCGACCGCCACCGGCACCATCCGCAAGCTGGACATCGCCGATGGCACAGTGTTCCGGGAAACCTTGTTGGCCCATTCTGATACCGATCATTCCTATACCTATGACATCCTCGAAAGTGCGCTTCCCGTGACCGGGTACGTGTCCACGCATCGATTCATTCCGATCACCCATACACGCCAAACTCTGAGCATCTGGGAAAGCCATTTCGACTGTGCCGCGGGGGTCGCTGATGCAATGGAAAAGACTGTCGGC
Organism: Ruegeria sp. CDSC054; assembly: GCF_059610645.1. Taxonomy (NCBI): domain Bacteria; kingdom Pseudomonadati; phylum Pseudomonadota; class Alphaproteobacteria; order Rhodobacterales; family Roseobacteraceae; genus Ruegeria; species Ruegeria sp. CDSC054. Next base: position 261,742 of record NZ_JBXWOA010000002.1, read on the forward strand.
GACGTAATCTATATCGGCGGCATGATCGGACTTAGCCAATTCCTGAAGGAGACTGAGAATGGCTGACACACTTGCCCCTCGCGCCGTGATTGGCGTCATGACGCCTGCGATGAATACTGTCGTCCAGCCGGAGTTGGAATTGCTTCGACCGAAGGGTGTGACCAACCAGATGCAGCGCTTTCGTTTGGGGGGCGATGCGGTGTCGGATGACCTGCCCGACGAAGCGGCAAAGTTGATGGACTGTGCGCCGTCGGCAATCGCCGTCGGTCTGACAACCGACGCAGGGCTCGGTGGGCCGGACAAACTGAAGGCGCGGTGCGAAGATATCGCACAGCAGGTCGGCGTGCCGGTGATTGGCGCTTCGCAAGCCGATTATGCGGGGTTGCGCGCCCTTGGGGCGACGCGTGTTGGCATTGTCACGCCGTTCAACGCTGAAGTCGATGCTGTTGTGAAAGCAAACACTGAAAACGCCGGGTTCGAGGTGGTCGCGATCAAGGGCACCGAAGCGCCCACGCTTCCTGCCATCTGTGAAACTCCGTTGGAGGATATCCGGTCCGTCTTTGCTGAGGTCGCTTCCTCGGATTGCGACGTTATCCTTCAGGTCGGGACCGCGCTGCCCGTGGTGGCCATGATCGGCGCGTTGGAAGACACCCACGGCAAGCCAATCGTGGCCTGCAATGCGGCGGTCTATTGGCATTCGCTGCGCGCCGTCGGCATAACCGATCCGATCACTGGTTTTGGAAGACTATTGGAGTCGCACTGAATGCAAAGCCATGCAGAGGTTGTTGTCATTGGCGGAGGCGCAGTTGGTGCTGCAATCCTGTACCATCTGGCTAAGGCGGGCATCACCGATGCCGTTTTGCTTGAAAAGAATGAACTGACTGCGGGGTCGACGTGGCATGCCGCGGGCAATATTCCCACCTACGCTAACTCGTGGTTGGGCATGCGCGCCGGAAACTATGCCTGGCAGCTTTACAAGGAGCTTGCCAAAGACCCGGTCACGCCGATCACCTATCGGCATACATCCGCTATCTGGCCTGCTCACACGCCTGAGCGGATGCAACTATTCCAACACCTGTGCGGTGTGTCTCGATCGGCGGGGTTTGAACTGTCGATGCTGACGCCGTCGCAGATTGAAGAGATGCATCCTTATTGGCAGGCGGATGATACAATCCATGGTGGGATATTTGATCCCTATGAGGGCGACATCGATCCCAGTCAGTTGACCCAGGCACTGGCCAAACACGCCCGTGACTTGGGTGCAAAGGTTTATCGGTTCACGCCGGTCACAGGATTGCGACAGCATGCGTCGGGGGAATGGGTGGTTGAAACATCGACTGGCGCCATTGCCGCGGGAACCGTGATAAATGCGGCGGGTTCAAGCGGCGGACGGATTGCGGCAATGGCAGGGTTGCACGTGCCCGTCGTCACCCTTGAACACCAATATATGGTGACATCGCCACTGGCGGTTCTCGAGAAGGACACCGACACGTTTCCTTTGATCCGAGACCCCGACATGCGCTTTTACCTCAGGCGCGAACGAAACGCCTTGTTGCTCGGGTCCTATGCCCACGAAGGCCGCCCGGTCTGGCAAGACGGGGTTCCCCAGGACTTTGACCATCAGTTGTTTGCAGATGATATCGACGGGATGATGGCGGTGTTCGAAGCGGCCTCAGCCCATGTGCCTCAGCTTGCCGAAGCGGGTGCCCAGCGTTTCGTTAATGGCCCGATCCCCTATTCGCCTGACGCACTTCCCCTTGTAGGGCCCGCCGCAGGTGTTCGAAACTTCTACCATGCGACCGGCGTTCAGATTGGCATCATGCATTCAGCGGCCATTGGCAAAGCCATGGCCGAATGGCTGACGACAGGCGAAACCGAATGGGATCTGTCCGCCTGGGATCCCCGCCGGTTCGGGTCATGGGCCACGCAAGACTATGCAGCGGCACGCGCGTCCGAGCATTATGACCTGCAATATGCGATCCCCTATCCTCATCGTCTTATGGATTCTGGGCGACCGCTCAACAAGACCCCGCTCTATAAGCAACTTGTCGAACAGGGCGCGGTCATGGGACAAATCGGCGGCTGGGAACGGGCATTCTGGTTCGATCTGGGCAAGACAAACGATCCAAGCGCTTTGAGCTTCGGACACGAACCTTGGCAGGATGCCGTGCGGATTGAATGCGAAACGGTTCGTGATCGAGTCGGGATCATGGACCATGGCGGCTTCACAAAATTCACCCTGGATGGGCCCGACGCGGCCAAGGTGCTTGATAAAGTAGTCTGCGGAACGCTGCCGCCCGTCGGTCGGGTGCGTCTGTCCTATATGCTGACACCCAAGGGACACATATGGTCAGAAGCGACAATTGCCCGTTTGGCCGACGACAGATTTCTGCTGTGTGGCCCTACCCTGGCTGTTGATCGAGACTTCGACTGGATTGCGACCGATTGCGGCGATGCCGACGTTCGTTTGACCAAGGGTTGCACTCGCGATGGCGCGCTTTTGGTGATGGGTCCGAAATCCCGCGATCTGTTGCAGGGCCTCACTGCCGATGACCTGAGCGCGGCCAATGCACCCTGGATGAGCCTGGCCGAAATCGAGATCGCAGGTATGCCGGTCACGGCCATGCGGGTCAGCTTCGTGGGCGAGTTGGGTTGGGAGCTACATGTCGCCTCGTCAGATCTGGTGGCCCTTTACGATGCGATCTGGACGGCGGGCAAGCCGCATGGCATCTGCAATTTCGGTTCTTACGCGCTTAATGCCATGCGCGTCGAAAAGGGGTATCTCGGCTGGGGCGCGGACTTTGGCGTTGAATACACGCTGTTCGATGTTGGTCTTTCCAGGTTCGCGAACATGTCCAAGCCTTTCACCGGTCGACAGGCCGTTGAACAACAGGCAATGCAGAAAGCTGCATGGGCCTTTATCGGGTTGGAGATCACCGATCTCGGGCCAGAGCCATTGCCATCCGACCCGATCATCCGAGAGGGACGGGTCATCGGTTACTTGACGTCGGTCTCGATGGGCTATCGAACCGGCAAGTTTTTGGCGCTCGGCTATGTTGAAAATGGTTCGCTCGAGATGGGAGAGGACTGTTTGGTTCAGGCTTTCGGCGAGATGCGCGCGGCAACGCGTCATTCTCACCATGTGTACGATCCAAAAAACGAGAAGCTCCGGTCCTAACCGAACCCGCCGTTTGCCGAAGACCACCGCGCAAGAGCTTGGGCGACTTCCAGAATGGGGCCTGTGCCCCTGTCTTCGGATCGTATCATTGCGACCCAAGGCACCTCGATTCCGTCCTTGCCGACGCGCAGGCCGATTATACGTCCAGCTTCGATGGCCGGGCGCACGGCCCAGCCAGCAAGCACGCTGCTGCCCTGACCGGCGGCCACAAGCTCGACGATGGCTTCGGGCATCTCGACCGTTGTGGTCCAGCGTGGATAGCGCCCGGACGGGCGAAACAGCCGGGCAAATTCACGATCCGGCTCAGGGGTCAGGGCGTAAGTGATGAAGTCTTCCCCTTCGATGTCCTTGCCTTCGATATGAGTTTTTGCGGCAAGCGGGTGATCTGGTGCGAAGATGAACAGCAACTCGTCCCTGAACAGTGGAATGCAATGCGTTCCAATGGGCGTTGCCTCCTCTGACGTCACAATGATGTCGGCGTGCCTGTTTGCAAGTGCGCCAACAGGTTTGCGCGTCACGCTTGCCATGACCTGAAGCTCAATTCCCGGTAGCCGCGTTTGCAGATAGCGGATGAAATCGGGCAACCAATACGACGCGCTGTAGGTTTCGACCGCGATGCGCACGACATGCTCCACACCGCGGTCCATTCGCCGAACATCGCGCTCGGCCCGGTCCATTTCGGTCAGAACGCGATCTGCGACATCGGCAAGATATTCCGCCGCCGGGGTCATGCGCAGGCGCTTGTGGATGCGTGTAAATAGAACCAGATCCAACCGTCGTTCGGCTTCTTTGATGCGATGCGAAAGAGCCGACGAAGTGACCCCTAAAGCCTCGGCCGCATCGTTGACACGCCCGTGTTCGGCAATCGCGCGGATCATCTTCAGATGACGCAAATCAAGAAAGGGGCCTTCTGCCATTTGAACCTGAGCAGATTTCACATAACGGGTGATTTTCTTTATCGCTATTCATCATAGGTCAAGTCGAAACTTTGATCGAGTGAGATCGTCCGTTTTAAGCCTCGGACGAACATTCCAGCATCAACATGCTTGCGCCCTTTTCTCGGGCTGCGTGCGTGGTACAAAGATCCGTGCTACCAGCGTCGATGATGATGGAGCACAGGCGCTTATTCCTTTGCCCCATTCTGCGGTGCCCTGAACAGGTCTTTGCGCAGCGTCATCAGCGCGCCCGGATCGATCTTGGCTTGAATAATTGTTGTTTGTTCCGATGTAATGGCCTCTTGTAGGGCGGGGCCCATACCGCCGGGGCCGTCAACCCAGATGCCTTTGCCACCGCAGAGTTCGGCGAATTTGTCAAAGCGGGGGCTTTCAATTTCCGCGCCCAGAAGACGCCCGCCGTAAAACTCTTGCTGATAGGCTTTCTCAGCGCCCCATGCCTCGTTGTCGAGCACTACGATGGTGATCGGGAGCTTATGCGAAATGGCGGTTTGAATCTCGATCATAGTGTAGCCAACAGCACCGTCGCCCATGATCGCGACAACCGGGCGCTCAGGGGCGGCGGCTTTGGCGCCGATTGCGGCGGCAAGACCAAAGCCAACAAGACCAAAATCCAGCGGTGTGATCAGTGACATTGGTTCGTAATGGGCCAGGCGATCCGCAGCCTGCAGGCAGGTGTTGCCGGTATCAAGTGTAACAATGGCGTCTTCAGGCAAGGCATTGCGCAGCTCTGCCAAAGCGCGGCGGGGGTGCAAGGGCAGCGTTTCGATTACGGCCTCTTTGGCCCGTTCAGCCCAAAGACTGTCCATATCCGCCTTGAAGCTCTCGCGCCATGCGTCGCATTTTGGCTTCCGGCCTGCCTCGGTCAGCGCTTCGGCCGTAAGGCGCGCGTCACCTTGAGCCGCGATTTCAGCAGGGAAATAGCGACCAACGGCAGAGCCTTCGACATCAACATGCGCGATGCGAGTATCTGCACCGACGTAGTCGTTGGAATGGAAGGTAGAATTGAAGCCAAGGCGAGCGCCGATCACGAACATCACATCTGCTTCTCTCGTCAGACGGCTGGCCACGCGGTTGCCGCGCGGTCCGGCTTGTCCGGCAAACCAGGGGTGGCCATGGCGCATCACATCTGCATGGCCGGTCGAGGCCACAACGGGCACTTCAAGTGTTTCTACCAGCGCGGTCAGCGCATCACGACCCGCGCCCCATTTGAAGCCACCTCCGGCAAAGATCACTGGGCGTTCTGCCCCGGCCAGCAACGCGGCAATGGTGGTGACGTCAGCAGGCGCGGCCGGACCCGGGCGCGCAATCCGTAGCGGTCTGGGATCAATGGCGGGGATTTCTTCAGCAAAAAGGTCGCGTGGGACATGCAGCACAACGGGGCCTCGGCGACCAGTGTTGGCCAGACGAATGGCATCCTCAAGCATCGGAGCCAGCCTCGAAGGATCAGTTACCATCACTGACCGCTTGCAGATCGGCGCAAAGACGGCGACCTGATCGACCTCTTGAAACGTGTCCTTGCATTGATCTGCACGGGTGATCGCACCCGCAATGACAACCATCGGAGAATAGGCTAGATGCGCCTCGGCCACGGCAGTCACGATATTCACCACGCCGGGACCGGCCTGCGCGCCTAAAACCATGCCTGGCTTGCCGGTCATACGCGCCCAAGCATCGGCCATGTGACCCGCCGCGCGTTCATCGCGCGCACCGACATAGGCAATCTCTCCGCCCTGATATATCGCGTCATAAAGTTCCAGCATTGATCCACCCAAGAGGCCGAACACAGTGTCGATCCCATTGGCCTTCAAAACGCGATAGACGGCCTCGCCGCCGGATATATTAGTCATCTCTCAGTCCTCGGCTCTTGGGCGCAGGTTGTCGGCATCAAACAGCGGGGCGTCATGTATCGTCACCGGATAAGCTTCATTCAAAATCTGAATCGTAAGATTTGCGCGCGGCGTCCCTTTCTTTACAAAGAGCCACCCGAGCGATTTGCCCACCGTGTAGCCGTAGCCACCCGACGTGGTCAGACCTACGATCCGGTCTTTCAACAAGACCGGCTCTCCGCCATGAACATCGAGACCGTCAGCATGAAGCTCTGCATAAAGCAGCTCCCATTCCGGATTACGGGCCAGCATCGCGTCCTTGCCGATGAATTCACGATCCTTGGCCACGATGAACCGTTCAAGCCCAACATCCAGCGGTCCGACATCAGTCGTCATTTCACCGCTGGCGCGATAAGCTTTTTCCATCCGCAATCCGTTGAAAGCATAGGACCCCAGATCGGCCAGTCCAAACTTGGCACCTGCCTCGAACAGAGCGTCATAGATGTCTGCAATGCGCTCCAGTGGGGCGTGAAGTTCCCAGCCCAATTCGCCCACGAATGAAACGCGCAACGCATAGCAGGGCACTTGGGCGACCGTGATTTCCTGCCCTGAAAGCCATGGGAAAGCTGCATTGGACAGATCGGCCTCTGTCAGTTCAGACAAAATGCGCCGCGAAGCAGGGCCTGACATAGCCAGCATTCCCCAATCGGCGCTGTGATCAACAATCTGCACGTCTTCACCCGGCTGGATATGGCTTTGTATCCAGGCGAAATCCGGGTTAGCGCGAGTAATGGGGGAGCCTGTGAAATAGCGATCCTTATCAATACGCCAAATGGTGATCTCAGTCTCGAAACGGCCCTTCTCGGTCAACAAATGGTTGAGGCTCATCCGCCCGTCTTTGCGGGGGATACGGTTGGCAGACAAGCGATCCAGCAGTTTGCCCGCATCCTTGCCGGTGATCTCGAATTGGGCGAATGCGCAAAGGTCGATCACACTAGCGGCTTCTCGGGTAGCTTTTGCCTCGGCCAGCGCATTCTCATGCCAGGGCTGACGGCCCCAACCGATTTGCTCAACTTCACCGAGATCCCCGAAGTAACGCGGACGCTCCCAGCCTGCAATCTCACCAAACACCGCCCCTTTGGCAGCCAGCCGATCATAGAGAGGATGCCGGTTCACCGGGCGCAAGCTATTGAACTGTTTTCCGGGGCACGGCGTGTCATGACGGCGCATGAATTCGTCTTTGGTGCGCTCAACGATGTAATGATCCGATGCAAAATCCCCGTAACGGCGGGGATCAAGGCTGCGTGTGTTGATCGAGGTTTCGCCGTGCACCATCCAGTCGGCCAGTACTTTGCCAGCACCGCCGCCCCAGGCAAGACCAATGGATGAGCCACAAGACAGCCAGACATTGGGCGCACCAGAAGGCCCGACCAGCATTCCTCCATCCGGCGTATGGGTGATCGCGCCGCGCACAACGCGTTTGATCCCAAGCTCGGCCAGGATCGGCATCTTTTCGAAAGCAACCATCAGGAAATCGCCAATTGAGTCGTAATCCGCAGCAAACAGCTCGTTCTCGGCAGCCCATGGCGCGCCTTCAGGCATTTCCCAAACGGTCGGGCACTCATGGCCCTCGTAAATACCAATCAACCCGGATTTCTGTTCCTGCCGGATATAGCCACCATAAGAGTTGTCGCGCATCACCGGCAATTCCGGGCGGCCTTCGAATTCGGGCACTGTGTCGGTGACAAGGTAGTGATGTAGGCAAGAGACCGAGGGTATCTTGAGCCCGAACCATTCGCCGACCTGATTGGCGTAGGATCCGGCGGCAATCACGATATGCTCGGCCGATACGTCGCCCTTTTGGGTCTTGAGTAGCCACATATCGCCCCTGCGACTGGCGCCCAGAACCTGATTGTGCCGCTCGATCTTTGCCCCTCGTGCACGGGTAGCAGCGGCCAGTGCCATGGTCACTCCAGACGGGTCTATATGCCCATCCTCATAGGTTTGTACGGCAGCTTTTACATTATCTACATTGTAGAACGGGTTGCCTTTCGCAACCTCATCCGGCCCCACCAAATCCATCGGCAGATCCAGCAATCTGCCGACGCCCATGATCGACTTCATCCAGTCGACTTCATCATCGGTTGTGGCAATGCGGAACCCACCGACCTCATGCCAGCCGATGCTTTGCCCCGTTTCCAGCTCGACACACTTGTAGGTCTCGATCGATGTCTTGTTGATCCAGCCTGCAACACGGCTGCCCACGGCATGGGCAATTTGCCCTGCTGCGTGCCATGTGGACCCGCTGGTCAGTTCAGCCTTTTCAAACAGGATCGTGTCGGTCCAGCCATTTTCAGCGAGTTGGAACTGAGCCGCAACGCCCATAATACCGCCGCCAATGATCGCAACGCGGGTCGTGCGTGTCGTCTGCGACATCAAAACGCCTCCTTGGCGGGTTGTAGCGAACATTTTGCGGAATAGCGGGTACAGGCGATTTCCACCTCGAACCCCGTCACAACGTCTTGCCCCGCAATCAGGTCCAACGGCGCGTTTATCATCGCCAGCGCAGCAGAGCGGTCAAAACGATAGCTCCACGCCGCAGAAGTTATCTGTCCAACGACGCGGCCATCATAGTAAATCGGTTCATCATGAATCGGGATCGCATTCGGGTCATCGAACATAAGCGAAACGATCCGACGCTTGGGTTGACCCGCTTTAACCAACGCCTCCTCACCTACGAAGCCGGTGCCAAAAGCACAGAACGCACCCAACCCGGCCTCTTGCGGCGTTGTGCCCGGTGTCAATTCATGGCCGAAGGCACGAAACCCACTTTCGATCCGCAAGCTGCCGCTGGCAAAGAGGCCTGCATGAGAGGCACCTGCCGCGACAAGCGCCTCATGCGCGGCCATGGCCATGTCAGCAGGAACATAAAGTTCATACCCTTCTTCACCGGTAAAGCTCAGACGACCAGCCCAACCGCGCGCCAACCCGATCTCGACCGGCGCAAAACCAAAGCGTTTGAGGTCAGGTACTGACGCATTGCTGGTGGCCTGCAATACGTCGTGCGCTTTAGCCCCGGCGAGGCCAATCACGGCATAGCCGCTTGTCACATCGGTAAACTCGACACGGAAGTCGCTTTTGGTGTCGTGCATACGTTTCATGACACGGACAACTTCGCCCGCGCCGACGATCATCAGATAAGTCGCCGGGCCATGACGTTGCACGGTCAGATCGCTTTCAACACCACCTCGCGCATTCAGGATTTGGGTATAGGCGATGCGCCCTTCGGCGATGTCCATCTGCGCGGCACATAGCCGGTTGAGAAAGGCGCAGGCGTCCGGCCCCTGTATCATGATCTTGCCAAAGGCGGATTGATCAAGAATGGCCGCGCCATTGCGGCAGGCGTCTACTTCCCGCTTCACCTGACCGCGCCATTTCGGTGCGGCGAAGGTGAGTGGCAGATGCGTTGCATCTCCACCAAAATGCACGGCGCGTTCCCAGCCCCCTCGCGCCTCAAAACGCGCACCCGCGGCCATCAGCCCCTGGTGAATTGGCGAGCGGCGCTGACCGCGCGCAGTGTCCATTGACCGACCTGGATAGGGATTGTCGTAGTGCCGACCCAGCACCTCGGGAATGCGGGCTTCTAGCGCGCCCAACACGTTCATTTCGGGACTGAAACGGCGTATGTCAGCTTCGTTCAGTTCCATCGTCGGCTCGCCCGCGATGATCCATTCTGCCATCGCCTTGCCCGCGCCACCAGCCAAAGCGATCCCGGTAGAGTTCATGCCCCCCATCAGGAAGAGACCCGGCACCTCAGGGCTTTCACCCAGCATGAACTGGCTGTCGAGTGTAAAGCTTTCGGGGCCGTTCAGCAGCATCCGCACTTCGGCGGTTTCCAGAGCGGGAATGCGGCGCAGCGCATTCTCCATCATCGGCATGAAGTGGTCCCAATCTTCATCCAGCAGATCGAATGAAAAATCCGCAGGCAGATCACGCGTAGAAATGCCCTTGGCATGGGGCTCAAACGAGCCGACCAGCAAGCCTTCAACATCATCGCGGGCATAAAGATAAGCGTCCTGATCGTTCAGCGTTGGCAGATGCACACCTTTGCCAAGCGCCTGTACCTCGGCCAGCGGCTTCGTCAGAATGTAGAAATGCTCGCAGGCATAAAGCGGCATATGCGCACCAGCCATTTCGGCCACTTCGCGCGACCAGAGACCGCTGGCGATCACGACCTCTTCGGCCTCAATCACGTACTCACCGATTTCGACGCCCGAGATGCGACCATCTTTCTTTTGCAACCCGGTCACACGGGTGTCTTCGAAAAATTTCACACCGGGCGCCTTGGCTCCTTTGGACAACGCAAGCGCCACATCAGACGGGTTCACGCGCCCATCAGCAGGCGACCAAACGGCACCGATCACGTCGTCCACTTCAATCAACGGCCAAAGTTCTTGTGCGCGGACGGCATCGACCACCTCGGCCTTCAGCCCAAAAGCACGACCAAGCGATACCTGCCGTTTGATGTTGGTCAGCCGGTCCTCATTGGTTGCCAGCGTCAGCGATCCCGTTTGTGTCCAGCCAGTGGCTTGTCCGGTCTCAACTTCCAACTCGCCGTAAAGGTCAATCGAGTAGTTGATCAATTTCGTCAGCGTCGCCGACGGGCGCAAACGCCGAACCAGACCGGCGGCATGCCATGTGGTGCCTGACGTCAGTTTCGAACGTTCCAGCACCACGATATCTTTGCGCCCTTCGCGGGCCAGGTGATAGGCGATGGAACACCCGATAACGCCACCGCCGATGATGACGGTGCGGGCGGAGGACGGGAGGGTCATTGCAATGCTCCGTCGCGGATCATGTCCGACAAAGTGTCGTCAAAGGCCAAGAGCGCTTCATCAACCAGTTCGGGTGTATGCGCGGCTGAGGTCAAACCAGAAGTATAGGCCATCATATCCACGCCGCGCGTCAGCATGCCGTCGCGATAGGCTTTGACCAAGGGTTTCGGTAGCCCCCTAATTTCGGCAGGGCTAAGTCCATCCAGACTGCTACGGCCGAAAAACACGTGGAAAACCGAACTGTCGCCATAGGCAATGCCCGCGATGCCCCGCCTCTTCATGGCGGCATTCATACCATCGCGCATGCGTGCGGCCATGGTATCGGCATGCGCCTGCGCCTCGCCGCTGGCCAAGAGCGAAGTCGCGGCACAGGCTGTAGCCGCAATCAGGGGCGAGCCGTTAAAAGTGCCCTTGTGGCTGACCGCAGGCCCAAACCCGCCTCGCACGGTTGCATTGTTCAAAAGCTCCATGATTTCGGCGCGACCACAAATCACGCCACCGGGCAAACCGCCTGTCGCGATTTTTGCCAAAGTGGTGAGGTCAGGTACGATCCCGTCGCGTGCCTGACGCCCACCAGGCGACCAGCGAAATCCGGTGATGATCTCATCAAAGATCAGCACAACACCAGCGGCACGCGCAACGTCGTGCAGCGCCATCAAGGTATCGGTGGCCAAGGGGACGCAGCCATAATTCGCGCCCGAGGCTTCAATGATTACCGTGCCAATACGGTCATCCCGTAGCGCGTCTTCCATAGCCTGAGGATCGGCTGCACAGATATGGATCAGATCGTTGATGGCATCCGGGATACCCAAAGACGGCGCCTGATCGCTGCCCGGCCTTGCCCCTTTCAATGCGTGATCATGCCAGCCATGGAAATGGCCCTCAACACGCAGCACGTGATCCTTGCCCGAATATGCTCTCCCAAGTCGCAGTGCCAGCATCGTGGATTCCGTACCCGATGCGGTGAAACGTGTGCGTTCGGCAGAAGGAATTAGCCGGTTGACCCACTCGGCCCACTCAATCTCCTGGGTGTGGCAGTCCGCGCTGAAAACCGAACGTTCGGCCTGTCTCTGCACCGCTTCGACAATTGCCGGGTGACAATGTCCTAACATCTGACTGGCGCTGCCCATTTTGAAATCAATATAGCGGCGTCCTTCAACGTCCCACTTTTCGGCACCTAGCGCGCGATCAATGAATATTGGGTGCGGATCACGAAATCGTAGCTCATGGCTGACACCACCTGGCAGGCTCGCGCGGGCGCGGGTGCTAAGATCTTGGTTCATCATTCCGGCCGTCCGATTTGTGCCCGTGTCAGGCGGATATCAAAATTCATCCTAAGCGTGCGATCCACTTCGTCCGGCAGGTGGCTGGGAAAATACGTACTCAGGATCTCTCTCGCTTTCTCCCGCGCAACGTCGCCAATCCGCTGAGCACCATCATCTTGCCAGTCGCGAGGCGCGCGCCGATCGCCGATCGCCGATCTCGGGATAGAAGTAATCTGACTTCATTCGGCCGAATGTGTGTTGCTCACCCAAATAATGCCCTTCACCCCGACAGACATCTGCGATGACATCAGCGGCGATATTTTCGGGTGTTGCTTCGACGCCGCGTACAGTGCGCAGGATGTTACCCAAAAGGTCATTGTCGCTGACATAGGCCGCGTGACTCACCCCCAAAAGGCTCGACATCATACCGGCGGCCTGGGTAATGATATTTGACCCAGCATGCGCCGCCATTGTCACCGCCAGCGATTTCTCGGCCCCATATTGGGCATCCAGCCGTTTTGCATCTGTGATCCCGGCAATCGAGCTCGTTGGCAAATCCCATCGCCGACCCATTTGCGCCGCACCTGCCATCAAGATGGCCTGTTCACCGCCACCGCCGCTCATCGATCCAGTCCGCAAGTCTGCCACAAGGGGTTTAGGGGCAAAAATCGCCTTGACCTTCGGATCGACCAACCGCGCAAATACCAGACCTGCCAGCGTTTCCGCTACCGCCTGCACCAGCGATCCGGCAATCGTTGCCGGGCTGGTGGCCCCGGCCTGTCCGGCGCTGATCAGCTGCACCGGGAACCCGGCCTTGATTGCCAACTCCAGCACCTCACAGGCTTCTTCGGCAAAACGCATGGGCGGAACCACATGGCACACCATGATCGTTAGGAAGGGACGGGCACGAAATGCCTCTTCGCCACCGGCGATTTCATAGCAAAGCTTTGCAATACCGGCCACGTTCTGCGGCTCGGTAACCGAAATCGAAACGTGCTTGGACGTGCCCGTAAGACAGGCGTAAGCGGTGTTCAGATCCATCAACGCGTTGTCTTCGACATCGCGTGCCACAACCGATCGGCTAAAGTGGTGAATATTGTCCATCCGGTCCACGATCCGCGCTGCATCGTAGAGGTCCTGCAATGTCGAATCTCGATATTCATGAGTGTCGAGATCAAACACGCCAGGCGCCGCGCCGCCGGTAGACATATGCACGCGGGCGGCTTCAATCTTCAGGTCGTTCTCGGGACGCTGGCCACATAAGGTGAACCCCCGCTGCGCTCCGTCCATCGCCCATTTCACCAGCGCGCGCGGGAACAACAGCCGACCATCATCCGTCATGGCCCCGCCAGCAGCAGTGACTTTTTCGATCATCGAAGGAATGGCCTGACTAAGCCCTAGGTCTTCAAGAAGCTTATATGCGGCTTCTTCGACCATACTTTCTTCGTCAGGCAAGAGCGGTTTAAGACGCCCACCAATCACCCCTGGCCATACCGGTGGCTGCGGGCCAGTCTCTGAGACTTGCTTTAAGCGGTCTTTACGACCGCGCCGACGGTTTGCCATGGTCATCGATTCATGAGCTCAGGTTTATGCAGCCCTATCCTGCACCGGAAATAGCAGAGTTTACAAAAGCAACATTCTCAGCAATGAATGAGAAAAACTCATCTATTGGATTGCCGTGACAGCTTCTCTTACAGCTTTACGTGCCTTTGACGCCGCCGCCCGGAACGGCAGTTTTCGGGCAGCCGCGGCGGACCTAACTGTGACCCCGACTGCGATCAGTCATCATATTCGCGGATTGGAGGATCAGTTTGGCGTCAAGCTATTCAGGCGGGAGGGTCGTGATGTCACCCTGACAGCTGAAGGCAAGCGCTTGGCCCATGCGACCAGTCAGGCCTTTGGCCTGTTGGACAGTGCGGTTCAATCCATGCATCGAAGCGCACGCAAAGCGGTGCGAGTTTCGGCGGGACCGATCTTTATGGCGCGCTGGCTCATGCCACGGATTAGTGATTTTTGGGAAGCCCATCCCGCGATCGAATTGGAAGTGGTGCCAGCCCTTTATCCCGGCGCGCACGAACGCGAGAATGTCGATATCATAATCCGCTGGGACCGCATCGCCGACATGGCAGAAGATGCAATCAAGCTGCTTGAGCTTAGCCCGGTCGCCATAGCATCCGAAGAGTTTGTCATTACACGAGGACCTATCGATCACCCAAAGGATCTATTAACCTTGCCCCTTTTGCATCAAAGAAATCACTGGGGGTGGCGGGACTGGTTTGAGGCAATGGGCGTTTCAATAGCCGATCTGCTCTACGGGCCGATCTTCGAGGACGCAAACGTGCTGCTGCGCGGCGCTGCCGAAGGCCAGGGAGCAATCATTGGCTGGCTTCCACTGATCGATCAGGATCTGGCGGAAAATAGAGTGGTTCGGATTTTTGATGAGCGTATCAACCCAACCCATGGCTACTTTATCGATGTCCAGCATACCAGCAGAACCCGTTCTGAGGTTCGAGAAGTTGAGGATTGGCTTGTCACACAATCATAATTGACAAATGCATCAGTTGTTGAGTGAGAGGCAAGCTTGTTTTCATGAAGCTGTCGATCTGCACTTGAGCGCGACATCGAATGACAGAATTGGTGATTATGGCCACAACGCAACGATGAGTGTGCTGCCTTTTCGAACAGATGCTGCGCCAGCAAACACCCTGAAGGACAACGGCAACATTGTCTGCAAGGCGGACATTCAGCGGAATTAACCGAATGTCTGCTTCGAGCCCGGCCCGGTCATCGGTTTGGAAGTCTCGCATGATGGCGCAGCAAATGACCGATTTCAGCCTGAGAAGATCTCTTCCTGATACGCGACTAATGCACTAGCACAACCAAAAAGGGGGCACGTGATTGAAAAAAAAGCCGGCGCAAACGCGCCGGCCAGTCCAACAGGGAGAAGGCAGAGTTGACCTCTGCATTGTGCAGTTCACCACAGGGATTTGGCGTTAGTTGGACCCCATTTTGGATTATTGTGCGGTTGTGGCTTCTTTGCCGACACATCAAAAAACTAATCTTCAAACGGTTGCAGCTCTGTCCGCAAGCCGGTCGTAGCCACGATCTAGGAGAGCGACCGTTTTTAGAGAGAGCGGTTGTTCCTGTTTGAAACTCCGAGTTTTCGGGGGTGAACGTCCGCTCAAATCCGCTAATCGGTCATCTGAGTAAATCCGTCAGGTGACTGCGTTGAGCCCAAGGTTCCGAATGCGGCAACCAGCACCAATGTCGGCAATGCGCAGAAAGCGGGCTTTGCAAAGTTTGGCGAACAGCTCTCTTCTGAATTCAAGGGTAGGTCTTTATTCTGCGGTCGCAGATCGCATTGCAGCCGTCCGCTGCAAGAGCAATCTTTTGGGTTGGGTGAGCTCACAGTCCGCGGGCGAAGCTACCTTTGAGGCAGGTTACATCTAATTCAGATGTATGAACAAAACTGACCTTGTCCACAGCATGGAACAATTCTTGAGTATTCGTGGGAATTTTCTGAGACACGTTCAAACACTGGCTGCGAGACCTCAGTGTTAGTTTTTGCGGAGTGATGCAAGAGCCGTCTTAAGTATCTCTAAGCTTGCGGCGCGTTCTTCTGGTGTCATCGAGCTCGGGTCCAACACCATTTGAAAATTCGGGTTTTCATATACTACTTTTTCTGCGCGCGGTCTCGATTTCTTTTGACCCAAGACACGGTATGTCATGACAGGTTGAGCCACGCCTTTGACTTGGATAGCTCCAACTTCTTCGGTCTCTATTTCGTGGTTCACGTGCGCCCAGGTTTCGTACGAGATGTAAATCTCTCCTTCCTCGGCCTGATGCTCCAACCTTGATGCCACGTTCACAGAGCCGCCGATAATGGTGTAATCCATTCGGTCGTCACTTCCAAAATTCCCAACCGTACAAAAGCCTGTATTGATACCTATACGGCATTGTAAATGTTGCCTTATTCCATGACGAATCCATTTTGCCCGCAACTCTGTCAACTTGTCTCGCATTGCAATTGCCATTCTCACACATGCCAAAGCATCTTCCCGCACCCCTTTAGTCTCCGGGTCTCCAAAGAAGACAAGGATTGCGTCCCCGATAAACTTATCTATCGTCGCACCGTGGTTCAGAGCGACTTCCGCCATTTCGGTCAGGTAGCTGTTCAGGAGTTCTGTTAAATCTTCCGACTCCATCTGATCCGTAAGCTCTGTGAAGCCGGCGACGTCCGAGAAAAACACTGTCAGCTTTTTTCGCTTACTCGCGAGTTTAACTTCTTGGCGACCGGAAAAGATCGAGTTGTAGACTTGAGGCGATAAGTATTTGGCAAGCTTTCCTGACAATGCCTCCAGCTCTTGGTTTTTTTGGGCAACCTCTTCGGCGGCGATGCGCTGTTTTTCGGCTAATGCATTCAGTTCCCGCTCGTTACGATCACTCAATCGCATCATGCGCCGCGTGGTTCTGAGCAGCTTTCTGTATTCTCCGACAAGGTTTTCAATTGATTTGCGTGTTTCATCATTCGGAAACTGTCCACTGTTTATAGCTGCTTCCGCGACTTCCAAAGCCTCATTCTCGCGAACAAAGAGATCGTCGATAGTCATCGATCCGACAACTTTTCCAGTGTGAACTTGGCATGTTTCAGGTCTTCCCCAAACTCCTCCCCAAGTTCCTCCATGGTCGCGTCTTCGGGGTCGTGAAACCAATAGACGTCAACTCTATTCCCCGCCTCAGCAGCGGAATCCAAAAGCTCCATGATCATCATGATGGCCTTGGCGCTGGACGAATTGAAATAGATGAGTTCAAAGTCAAAACGACATTTGGACATTGAACCATCCGACAACCAACTTTTCAAAGCATCAAACAACGGGTTGTAAAACGTCGTAACATCCTCAGGGTAGGATTCCCCAATCAGTTTGAGGTGGCCAACGTCAAAATCGAACGCGACGGCCGGGGTGCGGTTTGTTGCCGGGATATCAATTTTCTGCATTCGTACCCTCTTAAATCGTCGCTTTGAGTGCGAAGAATGCGTGCTGATCGTCAATCCGCATAAAATCAAACTCGATTGGCCTTGACGCTCGACGCGCAATTTCAATTAACCCGATACCTGCATTATTGCTGACGGCGTCAGTTTCTGACCGGAGTTGGCCTTTGTACGCAGCCCTAAGCTCCTCACGATTCATGGCGCGTAGTTCGGAAAGTCGTTTTCGCATGTTGTCTACGTCCCTCAAAAGGATCAGATTGCCCGCATGAACGACATAGCCGTTGGCCTCATTTCCTATGGTCACGATGCCGTAACTTATATCCAGTACCTCGGTCTCACCGTCGGCTGGTAGCCGTTCGACTGAATATCTGATGATGTTCTGCATTTGCTCTACGAAAACAGCGAAAACGCTTCGGAGAGTTTTTGTGTCAGCATCTTCAGACACTAATTTCTGCTTTAACGCATCGCCAACACCACTGAGGATACCTTCGGTTACATAACCACTGTATGCAAAGACAACACCTTGTCGGCGCAGGTTGGCGCGTAGATCGTAGACTTCGCTTGCAAGCATCTGTTCCCCTTGGTCATGCTTGGGTGGCACTAAGTTCAATTCAGGTCTTAATATCATAAGATACACATTTATGCATTTTCAGTGTATCAATTGTGCAGTGTTGTTAGTGGGGAGGTTTATATGATTAGGCTATTGTGTGTGGTCGCCGTAGTAATATCGTCCGACCCGGCTACAGCCGCCGACATTCCAACTGAGGTCAAGGCAAAGCTCCAATCCGCCATGATTTCGCATGTCGATGGGGTAATGGTCGACGGTTCTTACACGTATCTGGACACGACCACCAACGCGTTTGAAACCGTTTACCCTGCGAATGTTCATCCCATGGTTCTTCTTGCGGGAAGTGACTATTTCGTCTGCTCTGAAATGATAACCGAAGATGGCGATACCGTGACGGCGGACTTTCTTGTGCGTGAAGTTTCCGGGGATTACAAAGTTGTACAGATGATCGTCAACAATCGTGGCGCTCTCCAGGCCGCGATGAAGAACATCGGGAACTAGATGCCGAACACTATAGAGGCATTTATTGCGTAAACTCTGGACATTCTTGAAGCGCCGAATATTTCTGAAGCATATTCTGGCGACCCTCCTGCTCGGAGGCGTGTTAAATGCCATTGTGCTTCTTTTTTACTATGAATTTAAAAAGAAAGCTCAAACGGATCAGGTTGCCGCAGAGGTTGCAACGATTGCCAATCGTATAGCACGCCCGTTGGCTGAATTGGTTGAAGTAGGGAATTTTGCGCAAGCAACGAGCCTGCTCGCCGTCTATTCGGGTTTTCCTTACATTATTTGCGCTGAACAGAGGTTAGAGCGAAGCTCGGAATCTCTGGTTTCCTGGCCTGCTATTGGATGCGACAAGATAAAAAAATCTGGTCTAGATGTCGTCGTTTCTGTTCCGACGGCCGCAGGGCCAGCCACGATGTTGGTCCGAATTGATCAGGAGATCTTGAACGATGAGTTAAGGACAGAAGTGGGGGTTGTGGTACTTCTTGGAATGCTCGGGGGATTTGCACTCATCTTAGCAGGTGCCGCTGCATTTTTATGGCTCATTAACAGACCTCTCGGCCAAATGTTGAAAGCCATTGAAAGGTTCGAGCGATACGATGACCCTCAAATTGTCCCATACCAGTCGGAAGATGAGATTGGCAAGGTTGTTCAAAGCTATAACTCAATGTTGGATCGGGAGGTTGAACGTGTCAGTGAAATCCGCGAGGCGCACCACCAGATCGTCGCAAGTGTAAACTATGCCACGCGAATTCAGCAGGGTTTGTTGCCCAGAACAAGCCAGTGCAAGGCCGCCTTTGCTGATTTCGCTGTCATATGGGAACCACGCGATTTGGTTGGTGGGGATATCTACTGGGTCAAAACGGATGGCCCAATTACGACGCTCGCCGTAATTGATTGTACCGGACATGGCGTTCCAGGAGGCTTCATGACCATGTTGGCAATCGCTACACTCGAGCGGCTCTACTTCGAAAATGAAACGCTTAGCCCGTCGCTGGCGCTGTCCAAGTTGAGCGATTTGACGCGTTCACTTCTAAACCAGGACACTGAAAACGGGACCTCCAACGACGGCATGGACGCTGCGATATGCCAGATCGATTCAGCAAAAGGGGTAGCGACGTTTGCAGGTGCGCACATGTCTCTTTTGGTCAAATCCAAAACCGGCATTGACCGAATCCGAGGTGATAAGCTGAGCATTGGGTATGCTGATACTCCAATTGGTCCAAAATACTTGGAGCACGAAGTTCAAATGGATCAAATCACAGATTTTTTTATTTCAACTGACGGGTTGATTGACCAATTAGGTGGAGAAAAACGTTTAGCTTTTGGTTTTCAGAGAATTGTATCTGTATTTGAACAGGAAGAGTGGTCGTGTTCGGAAAATCTATTGTCGGCTATTCACAGCGCTTTTCAAGACTATAGTACGAATGAAGAACGTTTGGATGACTTAACCATGATCGCTTTTCGCACTGCCCGAAATACAGACTAAGGTGTGTTTGTGAGGTGCAACGCCCTCTGCTTATCCGTAAACGTTGATGCCTCTCCTGTACTATCTAAGGCTTTGTTAGGCGTTACTAAAACTGAGGTGACGTCGATTTTTCCTCGCTGAACAGACGCTACAGTGGACTGACCGTTCTACAGGGCGCTTCGGTGACATAGGTGCGGCCGCGGGATCGTCGAGATCGTCATACTGAACCTGATTGGCCGCTTTTTGAGTTTCCCATGAATGACTTTGCGACTGCAAAGAACGGCAGTGCCCGTCCCGCGTGTTACTGTGGCATGTCTGGTTTGGGCTGCCTGCGGTATTTGATTCCGAACAGGCGAAAGGCGGAAATGTTCGCACAGCAGACACTTGTCGCGATTTAGCGAACGACGGCTTAGAGCCCAAACTGGACACTGGTTCGCTACGCAGCATTGATCAATTTGGACGGCAACCGGACATTCTCTGCAGGCGCAAATTGGAGAGCCTTCCTATCGCTAAGCGATCATTCGGCTCCAACACGGTGCTGTTTGTCGGATCAACACAACATCTTTCTGGCCTAAGCGCTGTCGCCAACAACCTGAAAACCGCTAAAATGAATTTTCCTCACAATTCATAAAGCGATGTGGTGCTCACCACACCACCCCAGATCATGTTTGGCCGGTTCAAAGATTGGAGACGCGTTGCCATCTGCTACGACAGTAACCTAATGGCCTTCCGATCTGCCCTAGCACTCCAGCAACCGTTATTTATTGGCTATTCGGCCTAAAACTATCTTGGATAGTACTACCCCAAACCCATCGCAACCAAGGGCAATAATACACCCGACATGGCTATCGATACACCCATCGGATAGCTGGCTTTTGGTCGCAATGCGAGCCAGCGGCATTCCGGAAATCCAATTATCGAGCGGCTTGTGATCACAAACAGCATGCCCACGGCCATGGACAGGGTGAAAGTGTAAAAGAACAGCAAAAGAAAGTAGCTGGGCACAAACAATGTCAGCGCGGCGATTGCCTTTACGTCCCCTCCACCCCACAGGCGTAGCGTGAAACCAAGAAAACCAACGACAAAAACGCCAACGCCGAAGACCGCGCGGTACACCGTCTCGTGCAACGATAGAAACACGGGCGCGGAGAGGACAAAAGCGGCGAGCATCATCAGCACCAGCTTATTGGATATCCTGAGGTTCTTCAGGTCATTCCATGCCATTGCGGCCAAAAGCGGAGTAATGACGATCAAAGGGGCGAGCTGCGCGACTTCAGGCGACATTTTCGCTACCTGCAGTCGGCGATTGGCGCTTGACCACCGGGGTCAGCAAATCATGAATCAATTCGGGTTGAGATGACGTTTCTGTTTTCACGTAGATATTGCGAAGATGTGTACGCAGTGTCGAAATTGAAATCGACAACTCGGACAACAAGGCATTGTTGTTTAATCCCCGCGCCAATAACAGGCAAACCCGATATTCCGAGCGACTCAGCCGACAAGGGTTGTCCAAAGACAAAATGCTTTTTGGTTCTTTCTTGATAAGTTTTCGGCGCGTGTTTTTCAGCTTCGCTTCGGAAAACCGACCAAGAGATCTTTTCTTCCAGCAATCCGACAGAACATGGCCCAGAACGCTCAGAATATCTACCACGGCCGAAGAGATGGGGTGGCTGAAATGCAATTCCAGAAAGTCGGCGACACCATTTTGCCTTTCCAGCAAAATGGAAACGGACTCGTAAAATCTGCGGAACGCATAGAACTCTGACAGATGTTCATATTCGGAAAGGTCATCGAGGTCGCCGAACCAAGCCGACCCCAGTTTGGCCAGGCTCATGTTGTTGCCGCAGATGGCAGGCGCGATGCAGAAGTCGAAACCGCTGAAACTGTCCAGCGTCTTGTGATTGGCGTCGTAGCTCACCACTTTTGCCGAATTCTGATTGCCTTGCAGGTCGACCCGGCTGATTGCAACCACTTCCGCGTCAATTGCGCGAGCCGTTTCACGCAGTGCGTTTAGCAGTGGAACTTTCCCCTGAGAGGCCTGGCAAAGGACCGCCACGACCTTAAGAAGTTCTGAAGTCGGTGCCATTGCATCTGGCGCGAAACGATGCGCCGAAAACATACCATTCATACCGTTTAATACTGACCGAAACCCGATCAACCCTTTCGACAAACGCCCCCACCCGTCGATTGTGTCTCGATTTTTTTTGCGTGGCCGGACTCCACTTAACTGCATATAAGCTTAGTCATATTTCCCTAAAGCGGGCAAAAAGGTTCGCAACAAGTATTCTGTTTGTTCTCCTTTTGGAAACGCGGCCTGTTTGAACACGTTATTGATGTGGAACCGGGCACAAATTCACGCCCCAAAGCCCCGGAAGTATCGAATCATCGAAGGTGCGGCGGTGATGATGATCAGCGTCGGCAGCATCAGCGCAGCCAGAACGGCGGACATCTTTACCGGTAACTGATTTGCCAGCTCTTGCGCCCTAGTTTCGCGGGAATCCCGCATTTCAGATGCATAGGTGGTTAGGGCTTCAGACATACTGGTTCCGTAGCGCATGGATTGCTGGACAACTGTGGCAAATGACTGGATTTCATCAACCCCTGTACGCCGCGCCATGTCAGACAGCGCGGTTGCGCGGGGACGCCCAGCCTGAATCTCGTGTTGTGTGTTCAGAAACTCAAAGGCCAGATCAGGGGAGGCCAGCGCCAGTTCGTTTCCGACCCGGGTCATAGCTGCATCAAAGCCTAAACCGGCGTGAAGCGAAATCTGCAACAGGTCGAGGGCATTTGGAAACGCGTCGCGGATACGTTGCTGACGCTCCTTACGGCGACGCTTCAGCCAGGCTGCGGGTAGAAAATATCCAACGGCCGTCAGCAAACCGATAAGCTGTATGGCGTTGGCTTTGCTGATGGATTCAAAAATGTCCGTAATCGCGCTGGGAACTGGAATGCCAGGAGTTCTTGAGGCAACAATGAGCAGACCCACAATCATCGGCACGAAAATCCCAAACCAAACCCGCGTCAGCGTATAGATCCGCAGGGCATTCCGGCCGGTCAACCCGGCCTGAATAAGCTGATCCTCAATCTTGCGCCGCTCAGACTCTTTGCTGGGTAGCGCTGCTCTAAAAAGGCCTTTTGGTGTAGCAATGGTTTCCCGCAACAGTCCACGGTCGTTGCGGGCCCCATATCTTTGGGCGCGCAGTTTGGCGATGCGGACGGCCGCAGGATGGCGGCGGCTTAACGCCGAGGTTACAGCAACGAACACCAGCAAAACGCCGAGGCCAAAGATGGTCAGCAGAATTGTTTCGGCTGGCAGACCGAAACGAAGCGACATGATTTCCAGCATATGTTCCATGAAACTGCCCTCAGATACGGAAATTGACGAGTTTGTGCAGGATGATGACGTTCGAGACCATCAGAACGACAACCAGCACTGCAAGTTTGATGAATGCGGGATCGTCACTGATATCGGTGTAATATCCCGGTGCGTTGATCGACATTACCCCCATGATCACCAGCGGAATGATCGACAAAAGAAACCCGGACAGGCGCCCTTCTGCGGAAATGGCCTTGATCCGCGCACGCAATGCAATGCGCCGTCTGACCACGGTAGCCAGAACGGACACGATCCGCTCCAGATCGCCACCAGTGCCGTGTTGGATTGCCATGCTTGCCGCCAGGTACTGTGCATCTTCCGAACCGACCCGGTCAGCAAAGTCCTGAACCGCGTCGGGCAATTCGTCGCCAAAACTGATCTGGTCGAAAATGATGCCGAACTCGGACCCGATAGGGTCTTGCATCTCGTCCGCAACGGCTTTGATCGAGGTGTTGACCGGGTGGCCAATTTTCAGGCCACGCGCCATCAACTCTAGCGCATCGGGCAACTGGCTGGTCAAAGCTTTTTGGCGTTCAGCCTGCCGCGATTTCACCACCAAAGCCGGCATGACCACAGCCAGGACGAGTGCGATCGGGGCCGTCTGCCAAGGCGGCAGAAACATCATACCGGCGGTTGCGATCGCCAAGGTACCAAACAGGCAAAGCAGCACAAAATTCTTCGCTGAAACATGCAGCCCCGCCTGAACTAGCGTATCCGGCAAGTTCCCAAAAAAAGGGATCTTCGCAAAAAACCCTGTCTGGGTCTCGGGAAGCAGCAAGGCGAGCCGATCTTCATCGGTAACGCCTTGCCGGACCATGCGCATTCGGCGGTTGCGGGCCTCGGAGTGGTTTTCACCGCGACGGGCAAAGTGGAACAAACCGGTAATCAGCATGAAAATTCCGACGAAGACGCAAGCGAGCGTCAGATAGTTAAGAAGTTCGGCTGTGTTAATACTGGTCATGCCTCAGCCTCCTGATACTCTGAAGGTCTCGGGTTCGAGATCGACGCCAGCGGCTGTGAGCATGTCATAGCATTTCGGGCGAATCCCAGTGGGAACAAACTTACCAAGCACCTCGCCGCTTTCCGCGCGGCCTTTCTTCTGGAACACGAAGATGTCTTGCATGGTGATGATCTCACCTTCCATCCCGGTTATTTCCGAAATGCTGGTGACGCGGCGCGACCCATCCGCCAACCGCGACAGATGCACAATAAAGTGTAGCCCCGACGCGATCTGGGATCGAATGGCTGCGGCGGGAAATTCGATACCCGTCATCGTGACCATCTGCTCCAGACGGCCCAATGAATCGCGCGCCGAATTTGCATGTACAGTCGTCATCGAGCCATCATGACCCGTATTCATGGCTTGAAGCATGTCGAAGGTCTCCGCTCCGCGAACCTCACCGACAATGATCCTGTCGGGGCGCATACGCAGCGCGTTTCGCACCAGATCACGCTGAATTACCTGGCCGTCGCCGGACGGGGATGGCGGGCGTGTTTCCAGTCGCACAACATGCTCCTGCTGGAGTTGCAGTTCGGCTGCGTCTTCAATGGTGACGACACGCTCGCCATGGTCGATATACGAAGACAGGGCGTTCAACATCGTTGTCTTACCCGACCCCGTCCCGCCTGCAATCAGGACATTCAGGCGCGCAAATACCAGCGATTGCAAGAACCGAGCGGCGGCATCGTTCAGAGCGCCATTTGCAACCAGCTTTTTCATTGTCAGTTTCGACTGGGCGAATTTTCGAATTGAAACACTGGGGCCGTCAATCGAACACGGGCGGATGATTGCGTTTACACGGCTGCCATCTTCCAGCCGGGCATCCACCCAAGGCTGGCGCTCATCCACGCGTCGGCCGATCTTGCTGACGATCTTGTCGATAACACGCAACAGGTGCTTTTCATCCCGGAACCGCACCGGCACGCGTTCCAGCAGGCCAGAGCGTTCGACATAGACCGTCTGATAACCGTTAACCAGAATGTCATTGATAGTTGGATCAGCCAGCAATGGCTCCAACGGGCCAAAACCCAGAATTTCGTCCAGAAGTTCTTCGACGATGCGGTTGAAGTCTTCGGTATTCAGTGGCTTGCCCGCTTGGGATAAAGCGCTGCCGACAACCCCGGCGACTTCGCGCCGCAGCACGTCTTTTTCAACCTTTTCGATCACTGCAAGGTTCAAGCGTTCCAGTAAAGCCTCGTGCAAAGTGCTTTTGAGCTCAAGCCAATCTGCCAGTTCTGTATCTTCGGCGGCAGTGTCTGGCTGAATGTCCTGGGCCTGCGGTTCGGCACGTTGATTCAGCTGGATAACTTCGGCCTCATTGGTTCGTCCGGCGCGCGTAAACTTTTCAAACATCCCTTAGACTCCAATTAGGCTGCGTTGTTTCTCAGGTCGGCTTTTCCGACCATCGTTTCATTTATGATTTTTCGACCCACCGAGCGGATCGCCTTGGACAGGGCACAACTGCCTGAGGCCTGCGACAGCAACTGACCCCGATCCAGCGCCTGCTTTGCGTGTCGCGCGTCGCTGGGAAGCCAGAACCGCAATTCGCGTTCCAGCACCTTTTGGGCTTCAACATGTTGGCTTGACCGGAATGTCGGTTTCGTTTCTTGGCTGATGACGATCTCAACCGGAGGTTCGAGCCGCTCTTTTGTGAAGAATTCGATCAAACGGCAGGACTGGCGCACCGAAGAAACCGAGCTGTCGCCCACCATGAGCATCCGGTCCGACGCGGTAACAACCGCACCCAGCCAATCGATCAGTACGCGTGGAAGATCAATGACGACAAAGTCGAATTCCAGACGCAGGTTCTCGATCAGCGCGCTGATCTGTTCGCGTGTCAGAACATCCAGAGGAATTAATTCTTCGGGAGCGCTCAGGACTTCCAAGCCGGATGCATGTTGCACCAGAGATTGTTGAAGGAACGTCCGGTCCGGCATGACCCCGTTCTGAGCCATTCTCAGAAGCCCCGAGGAAGGCTGCAAGTCCAAGGACGTTGCCACGGTGCCAAATTGCAAATCCAGATCGACGACAGCGACCTTGTTTTGTGTCTTTTTCCGAAAGATACCGGAATATCCCTGCAACTGGTCGGCCAGATTAATAGACAGCGTTGACGCACCGATGCCACCGCGGGCCGGACATACGCTGATGATCTGTCCCAATCGCTGCGGTTGCGGCGCATAAATGGTGGGCAACAAAGATTTGTCGACCGTCAGACGTTGGATCTGCTCAGCCAGTTCGTCCTGCCCGATGGGATAGGGCAAAATCTCATCGACACCCGAATTGTTCATCGCGCGCACCTCGGTCAATGAGATGTCACGGTCGCTAAGTGCCAGCAGGGTGCCGCGGGGACCGGCGTTACGACGAAGATCGCTGACAGTCTCCAGATCCAATTCACCTGAAAAGCTGAACACCAGCAGGTCATTTTCACTCATCAGATCACAGGCGCGGCCGTTTACCGAAGACAATGTTCCGGAGTGCGTCTCGAGCGAAAGATCGTCGAGCCGGTCGACGGCCTGGGCGACTGAATTCTTAATCGCCTCATTATCAGAGATAAGGGCTAATGATTTTTGAGTCATTTTGCAGCTCCCATGGTTAGAAATTCAACCGTTGACTCCGCTGGCGAGGTCTTCGCCAGGAAGGGTTGCGCTAAAGTCGGAAAATATCTTGAAGCCCGTTGTCGCGGTGGTCAGCGCATCGGTTTGCGGCGTGGAACCGCCCAAAACCAGCGCTGCGATCGAACCCAACGGAGAGACAAACCGGAACGGAAGCTCTTCGATTGTCACTGTGACCATCGGTACATAGGGGCCACCCAGGAAATTCATTTCCGGGTCGAAGTTGTAAGTGAACGTGATGTTGCTTTCGTCAAAAGTTGCGGTGGGATCGTTGGGAACGGCAAACTGAAGCATGTTCCAGATGTCGGTCACGGTGGTCTGGGCAGCTGCATTCGCGGGGGCCGCACCGGTGCATATGGTGGTGGCCGGTTCGACACAGACGCCAGCAGCGAAACTGCAATTGGTTCCGAACCGCGGGCCGGTGATATCGGTATAGGTGCCTCGGCTGTTGGTTGTCGGAACACCGCCACATGCGGGTGGCATCACTGCAGCCATCCGAGCGGCGACCTGTGCTGTTTTTTCAGCAGCCACATAGTGGAAGGCCAATCTGCCGAAATCTATCAAGCCCAGGAAAATCAAAAGGAACAACGGCAGGACAAAGGCAAGCTCAGTGACCGTCGACCCATCTTCCTGACGGCCAAGTCGCGACATTTCGCGGGTTATCTTTTGAATGCGGCGGATCATGGTCCAAACACCCGGCTGCGATCTGTGATCGTGGTTTGGATCTGCGCCGTTGCCGAGCCTCCAACCAATTGGAACACGGGCGTAAATGGCAGATTTGAAATTGTCAGTGACGCGGTCAGTACGGCAACCGGTGTGGGCGAAACGCGGTATTCACCTGCGTTGCCAACGCATTCGAGGGACAGAGAGTCTAGACCAACAGCAATGTCAGTGGTCGAAAGCGACGTCAGTGTATTTGATACAGCGGTTTGAAAATCGCCGATAGCAGCGCTTGGCGAGGCAGTGCACAGGTCCGACGGGGCGATCCGGCCAACATAACGGGCAGTGTCCCGAACCCCCGTGATCGCATTTTGATAGGACCAGAAAATCCGCCCCCCTTCGACGATCAGGGCAAATGTCACCAACAGGATCGGTAAAAGGATCGCGAATTCGACCAACGCCGCGCCGAACTGGTCATTGCGGAACCGGTTGAGGGTCTTTCTGATATGACGGGATGCACCAAACATGATCATTACTCGTACAGCTGAACCAGATCGTGAACGATGCCGCCGACTCCGGCGCCGCCAATGCCGTCCGAAACGGTCTGAATGACTTCACCATAGATGACCGCGTTGGCACCGGTGCTGCCGGATTCAGAGGGGCGGATCAGAAACATCTCGATAAAACTGGTGACCGGAATGGTGCCCGATCCGCCGTTAAGCTCGTCCGCAAAAGTTGCGCAATCGATACCGGCGACGGTGATGACACGGCGCGTAGGATCTGCACGACCGGCTGACGCGGGTTGGCACGAAGGCATGCTGCTTTCAGCTTTACCACCAGCGGTCAGGATAGCTTCCAGAGCGGCCTGGTTGGTGACTTCAGCATTGTAGATGTCGTAGCGGGTGCCACCAGTCGGGAACCATGGCGGAATACCGGTTGGGAGAGGGCCGCTGAAATCTGCGCCATAGTTGATGGTCAGATATTCGGTAAGGCCAGCAGTGAATACGCCATTGCCAATACGAGGCGTCGGGCAAGTGCCACTGGCAAAACAATCGTCAAGCGGCAAACCAACGGTCGCGGCCGGATCAAGGGCACCGTTTGAATCATAGCTAGGCGCCGGTTGGCTGGTACAGTTGTTTCCATTGCCCGAAGTGATCCAACCGTCCAAGACATGCGGAGAAGAGGCAAAATTGTCGACGTCGTAGCGCGAACCGTTACTGAACTGTTTGGCGCTGGATTCAAACCGGTCGAAGCGTGTGTTAAAGCCCGCGATCATGTTACCCACGCTCAGACCCGGTCTGGTTTCAACGCCTCTTTGGCTGAAGCACATGGAAACAGCGCGCGACGCGGCCAGAGCACAAGAATCTTCCTGACCGTTTGGTGCAGGTTCGCAGGCACCAGACGCGTCGATGGCCAGATTCTGATTAGAAGACAGAAAACCAAAGTTTCCGGGACCCCAATGGCCATTGCCGCCCTGACTTACCATCCTAATCAATTGGCCCTCGGTCAGATCGAGGCTAGGTTGCGGCAGGCAGATGAACATGGGGGTGATGTCGCAGGCCATCAGGGTGAACCCTGCCACAGCCTCGGCATTGACGCTGGAGAAGGGCTGCGCATTGCCCAACAAAGCCGCCGCTGCCGCTGCGAGCGGAGTACCAACCTCGTGCGTATCGACAGTCACCCGAACGAATGCAGCATTCGGTCCGCTGACCGGATCGGTCGAATCCAGCAGTTGCGCGGGTTGAGCTGGATCAGTCGCAGTGGTCGGCGGGTTTTCATAAAACCGCAACTGGTAATCCGTTGCACCGGACAACAGCTGATCCTTATTCCGAACGCCAAAGCTTTGACGGTCGCGGATCATGTTTGCAGCCGCATTTGTGGCGCGGGTGATTGAATCCGGGCGACCATCAAGCTCCCCCGCAGCCGCAAGGGCAACATTGTCCGCAAAGCTCTGCAATTCCGACTGTGTGGTGGTCACCCGACCAATGTCGAATGCAAGGGCGGCCATACCGACCATGACCGACAGGGCCACCGCAACAAAGACCAGGATCGCGCCGTCTTCGGAGCTGCGGAATGGACGTATGAATTGAGCGAGGGACACGGTCGAAACCTTCATTGGTCGATTCAGTTGATGATGGATTCTGTCACTTCGGTGCCGCGGCGGACCCGAATAATCGTTTTGCGAACCGGTTCTTTGATGTCCCGCGCGACGGCTGGTTCATCAATCAGAAGATCGTTCAGTCGAGTCATGGCCAGCGTCTTGTCCTCGGTGTCATCAATGGACCGCAAGGTCAGGCTCAGCCGACCGGCACGTTGCGCCAGAGCAAGGCGCTGAACTTGATCCGGGGTAACGGCGACGGTGACCGTGCGAGCAACAACGGGTTGGTCGGTCTGTTCATCAGATTCCTGATCAACACCGATGACCCTGATATTTTGCAAAATGGTGACGGCGTGCATGTCTCTTTTTTCGCCAGTGGTCATTACCACATCGACCCGATCACCCGGGGTAACAAAACCCCCAACGGCGGTTTCAGCGTCAACCTCAATGGCCATGGCGCGATGATCTGCGCCCAGCGTCTGAACGATGGTGACCTTTTCACCAAAGTCGGAAACCTTGCTGTTCAGGATCAGTTCACCCTGAGTAATTGCGCGACGAGCGCGACGGGACGGCATGCTAGCCGCCGCAATCAGGTCGTCATAATCTGTAAAGACTCCCACGGGTACAGCACCGCGGGGCCAGTCAATGGTCGTCAGCGCGCCTGGCTCGATTTCTTCGCCAAACGAAATATCGCGCGACGCAACGACCACGCTCACCATCTCGCTCTCGGCCTCGACATTTGCGGACTGAGTATCGAATTGAATGTAATCCCGAGCGACGTAAACCGACCCTCCGGCTACGATCAGGCCCGTCAATGCTGTGAAAATGGCAGAGAGTCTCATCTGGTGCTCCTTCAGCTTTTTTTGGCGTTTATCGAATGAACCGATCTGAGCGGTTGCACTTTGCCAGCGGATCAAGAAAATATTCCGGGACGATAAGCACGCGGGGCTGAGCGCACCGCGTGCTTTGTCTTCCGTCAGGTCATTACATCAGGGTTTCAGCGTCTGTGAACTGACCGTTAACGTCGTTGCCCAACGCTGTCAGGGTAGCAACTGCAATCGCCGTGACGATTGTCAGGGCAACGCCATATTCCACAATGGTCGCGCCGTTTTCGTCACGTGCCATGGTCTTCATCATTACATAAAGCTTCAACATCTTACTCTCCTAGTTAACTCACTAGCTACTCATGGATGCCGCCCAAATTCGCGGCGTTCTAACCCCCTCCATACCGACGGAGCCTTCCACAAGCTTAGGTCCCGCCATCAGGGCACCGCATCCTCCAAACCACGGAGAAATACACGCCAGGATTGTAAAATTTGGCAGCTTGGTCGATTCTTTGTCGCAAATTTGACTGATTCCTTACCGGAATCCGAATGGCCAGGTTCCTGATTCTTTCCCAACTGACAGGCCGCCAATTCCGGTGCCAAGCTGCTTTGCTGCACAAATGGACTGAAGGATTCACTTCATGAATCCAGAACGATAGCTGAGAGGTACGACCAGTTGGGCCCGGACGAAGCACAAGACCGGGAAAAGCCTTCGTACAATACCGCATTGAAAGAACGAGGATCGCTCTCGATCTGGTTTGATCCTGAGATGTATTGGACATCGCCAACTTCAGGCAAGCGCGGCCGTCACCAGAGTTTCAGCGACTCCGCAATCCAAGCGTGTCTGACCCTGAAGGTTTTGTCGAGATGACGATGAGGCAAACCACGGGCTTCGTGGGCGGTCTCCTGCGGCTGGGTGGCTTGGACAGTGCCGTGCCTGATTTCAGTACCCTGTGCCGCTGTAAAAAAGAACGCTGAACGTGAGCCTTCCGTATCGTGGTGGGAAGCGGCCCGCTGCATCTGCCGATCGACATTACCGGCATCAAATCCGAGGACGAAGGAGAATAGAATGCCCGCAAGCATGGTAGCCCCAAGCGGTCCATTTGGCGTAGAATACGCATAGGCATCGACGAGGAAACGCTGGAAGTGTGCGTCGTTGAAGTTACCACAGGCAACGTCGGAGACCCGCCAATGCTGCCGAGTTGCTTGATCATATCCCTCCAGGTCACAACATTGGGGCAGTGACCGCAGACGAGGCATGCGACACGCGCAAATGCCACGACGCGCTTGCCGCCCGCAATGGCCACGCCATCATCCCGCCACGCAAGAACGCCAAGGCATGGAATCCCGCAATTGCCGGTGCCATTGCCCGAAATGAGACGATCAATGCATCTCGATACCTTGGCCGCGCTATCTGGCAACGGTGGAGCGAGTATCACCGCCTAAGCCGCGTTGAGAGAGAGGTGCACTGTAAGAAACTGATGGGCCAATCGCTGATGGCGCGAGACATTGATCGGCAGGTAGCGGAAATCCAATTCCGCGTCGCCGTCCTCAACCGTTACACCGCCCTTTGCATACCTGCCACAGAGCTCGTGGGAAAAGTCCGCAGGGTAAAGGGGGTCTGTCGACCTCAACCGATTTGTGCTACAAAGCCGTCTGCAATTGGTTTGCCTTTCCGACGGCTATTAAGTTGTGATACAAGCTTGTTTTTTCCATTGAAAGCTAGCGGAAGCATGCATTCGCGTACGTGGAGTAAGCGGTCGGAAAGTCCGCGGCGCGAACGTTCAGCGATAGTTTAATGTCTGTTCTGCTCCCCTTTTCGGAGCTCTATGAACGGTGCAGAAAAAGTCTGTTTACAGCCCTAAGTGCACAATTCGTCGTACCCCCCCTTAAAAGTTTCACGCGAACAAATCTGACTACCCCCACCGGTCCCTAGCTTTTAGCCCTAAGACTTTTGATGCCCCCCAAGGAGACCTTCATCGAGTTGGCGACGGTGCATTACCAATGCTCTGTCCTTTGCTGAGAACGACTTCGCCAAAGCACCGAACATACCGATCTGCTTCTTCAGATTTTGGAAAACGTGCCGGCAAAGCAATAGAACCATCCTTTCTCAGCAATTGCGCCAACGCCTCAAAATTGAAGGCGGTCTTGGCAGCTACGAACGCTTCCCATTCACGAAGAGCAGATGCGTCACTTTCGTCGAACCAATGATATGCACCACGACCTGTCGCACTGAGCTTGATTTCTATGTTCTTTCCTATGTTCTTATTGTGCGCGACAATGTTGTCGCCTTTCCAGTACAGGTCTGTCGCCCTTTGGCGTATATCAATGTCAGGTTCAGTGTCGCGTTCGGCATCACGTGGCACGCTGATCTGAAATGTGCGACGAACACCGCGCCGACGAACACGCGTGATCCAACCGCACCCTTCGAGTTCCCGAAGATAACGCTGAATGCTGCGCTCATGAACGCCAAACGCGCTGGCGAGCGTTGTATTTCTGGCCCAGAAGCAACCATTCGCTTTTGACACAAACTGATCGCAGACGAACATTGCAAAGTGCTTGGTTCGTGGTGCCAGATAAGCTGAACTTTGAATTCGCCTCTTCCAATGGTAACGAAGTTTCGTAAATGGAGCCGTTCGAGCCATTAGCCCTCTCCCTCGACACCTTCGCTTCGCGAAGTCATCCACGCGTCGAGATCAGAGCGCTTGTAGCGGATGGATCGTAAACCGATCCGAATAAACCTCGGTCCCGCAACGCTACCGATACCCATGCGCAGTTTTGCGAGATAGCTTTGGCTTATTCCGGTGTATCGAGCAGCTTCTTGTGTTGTCAGATAGTGCGCCTGCATCGCCTTGCTCCTTTGAGTATGTCTAGGAACAAAAAAGGCGTAGGTGGCGCTTTCGTCATGGGTCGTCAGAAAGAAAGAACCCTTCTAACGACCCACATGTTTTTTCCAGCCTCTAAATGCCGACGTTGGAAGCTCTTCAATACCAAACACCTCGAACATATCGCACAGGAATCGATAGAACGGACCCGCTTCATTCATCGCTTTAGGAACTCGGATTGTGTCTGGGTGACGCTCACAAAGCCCGACACAAGCCGAGACTAAGCGCCAAGCTTCAATTGCCTTCTTCCCGGCCGGCTCGCCCTGAGCAGCAGCAGTTTCAGCATCTTTAATCAATTCAATATAGTAGCGAAGTCTTTTGAAGAACTCTACTTTGGCCATCATTGCCTTCCAATGTGGTGTTTCTTCAATTGCATCGTTAAACCAGACGTTACGAATATCAGCCACTTTGTTTTGATTTCGCAAACCACTCCTGTTTAATGCGCCGATGCGAAACGCATCACTGACGGGCGCAGGAAGCCGATCTAAGATTTCTCCTGCTTCGTTTAAGCGTGTTTTGAGCCTAGCGAGGTCTTCCAGCACCTCTTTAGATGACCAGAACTCGTCTAGTTCATGAGCTTGGTCGAAATTTAGGTAATGGGCCATCCAGCCATAGCTTTCGTCATCAAAGCGTTCGTACTTGTCAAAGTGCTTTCTCAGGAGGCGAATTAACTCCATATTGAATTCGCTGGGCCCACTATCAAACTCCTCTGGATCTGGCATATCCAATTCAGGTAAGTCGGAATCGACAGGCCAAATCCAATCCCGCTTAGACATTACAATCCACCGCGTTCCACCTTGTTCTGCGGGCCAATTCCCGACACACAGTATCCATCGCTGGTGTGAGGGCTTTCAGCGACGGCTTCACGTAGCGCTGACCGGTGATTGATAGCGGCGTGTGATTGAGAAGGCGTCCTACAATCTCTTCCAATATTCCAGCCTCCATGGCGACCGTCGCGAATGTCCGACGATGGGATTGAATGGACCATTGCATACGCTGGGGCCCCTTCAAATGGCCACTCGGTGACTTCGGAGAGGGGAAGACCCATTGGCGATGAAGGCCCCGTAAAGGAGCAAGTATCTCGTGATGCACGTGCGATATGGGGAGATCAAAACTGCGCCCGTTCTTGGTCATCGGCAAATGTATGTGATCTTCCTGCACGTTCTTCCATTCGAGCGTCAGTGCCTCGGTTTTGCGAAAGCCTGTGAACAAGAGTAATTCGTAGAATACCCTGTGGATCGGGTTGTAGAGCTCATCAACGGCCTCGCGCCATGCGTTCAAATCTTCAATTGTCGAGCCATTTGGTTGTTCCGCATACCACTCTATGGCCATCGTTGGACTTTCCGGCAGATCATGTACCCGCCGCGCATGGTTCCAGACTGTCCGAAAGTACTTCAAAGTGTGATTTGCGGAGGACGGTGTCGCGGCCATTGACCCATGGCGCTGAACCACCATGGATTTTGTGATCTCATCCAGCGGCAGGCGTAGCCAATCTTTCAAATGAAGCTCGAACTGCTGTCGCAACCCGGACCGGTGGGCCTCAGACCGAAGCTTTGGACGTGCCAGATAAGTCTCCATAGCTGTCTCAAGAGTGGGAGCTCCAATCTGCAGCTGCCTGCCTGCTCCCCTGCCCCAGTCCAACGCAAAACCCAATGCAGTTTGTCGTGCGACGTCCGCAGAGATCAGTGGGTACCGCCCGATCAAAACCCGCCGGGTTTGCCCTCCAACATCTTTCTGGAAGTACCAGGTTTTGGACTGCTTGCCGACGAACAGAACGAGCCCTTTGA
The DNA here is from genome assembly GCF_059610645.1 of Ruegeria sp. CDSC054. Classification (NCBI taxonomy): domain Bacteria; kingdom Pseudomonadati; phylum Pseudomonadota; class Alphaproteobacteria; order Rhodobacterales; family Roseobacteraceae; genus Ruegeria; species Ruegeria sp. CDSC054. The sequence continues at coordinate 296,574 of NZ_JBXWOA010000002.1, forward strand.
CCTCGTTATCCCAGTGCTTGGCAGTGCCCTTTTTTGTCTGTGGAACCTTGCGGGCGAAGGTCTCTGTGAGTTTTGGCATTTTGTCAGTTTTTTGTCGGAAATGAATTGAAACTCAGGGAAATTCAAGGAAGGAGCAGAAATCAAATAAATAAATAGTATGAATAGCTTGGCAACTGCCAGGAATGCCTGGGAAACATATAACATCTGCTTGGAAGGCTGAGGTAGTAGCCAGTATACGACGCCCGCTCAGCGCTGGTCGGTTTAAGCGATGCGTCAGATGTCGTCAAGCGCAGTTCGAAGCCAGATTTCAAATTCGTCGACAAAAATTGACGGGCGATAATCTGCATCCAGAAGACAGTCGTTTTGGCAGTTAAAGACAAACTCAAGATTGCGCGGGCAGCCATTCGCAACGGCTGAAATCGGCAGATATCCGGATCACCGAACCGTATTCAAAGACCGTTGGCGGAGCCAACCCGATCAGCGTAGCCGGATAGGAAGTGGCCGCCGCCAATGCGTCCTGCAACGGCACGCCGACTTGCTTGACCAGCACACCAACGGCGGTCGTCAGGTCCAGGTCCGCGCCGGCCAGCGTTCCGTCCGCCAGTGTCAACCTGCTGTCGGTTCGCGTGATTTTGCGGCCTTCAAGGGTGAATTCCGTTTGATCAGTACCCGCCACAGCCATCGCATCGCTGACCAGAAAGATTTGACCTGGCGCAGTTTTCGCAGCCCAGGCTGCGCGCATCGCGGCGGGGTGCACATGGACACCGTCGGCAATTAGCCCTGCAGACAGCGTTCCGCTGGCCAGCGCTGCGCCGACGAGGCCGGGTTCACGATTGCCCAACTGGCTCATCGCATTGAACAGATGGGTTACGCAACGCGCACCGGCGGCGGTATAGCTCTGGCAGGTCGCAAAATTTGCATCGCTGTGCCCGAGCGAGACAAGGATGCCAGCGTCGCTCATGGCGCGGACCTGCTGCTCGGAAACACCCTCCGGCGCGACAGTTACCTTGAGGCAAGGAAGTGCATTAGCCGCTTCTATCAGCGTGTCCAGATCCGATCGTTCCATCGGCCGTATCAAATTACCGTCGTGCGCCCCTTTCCGCGCGACCGACAAATGCGGTCCTTCCAAATGCAATCCGGTAACGCCCGGCACCTGTGCACGTACCGCGTCGATCGTCGCATCTATTGCTGCACGGGTTTTGGCGGGTTCGTCGGTGATCAGCGTAGGCAGTAGCGAAACCACACCCAATCGGCGATGGGCACCGGCAATTCTGCGGATCGTTTCGACCGACGGATCATCGTTGAACATAACACCATCACCGCCATTGACCTGCAGATCCACGTAACCGGGGCTGAGTATGTCGCCGTTCAGATCGACAACGTCCTTTTCCTGGGCGACCTCGGCGTCGGGCAAAACTTCCCCCGAACACCCCTCGCGAAAAACAAGCGCGTGGTCGTGTAACAACCGGCTGCCGTCAAAGATTGGCCCGTTTCGAAAGATCACCTTGCGCTCTGTCATACCGTCTCGGTCACTTTCTTAAGGTGCCGCGGTGCGTCCGGGTCGATTCCCCGCGCACTGGCGACGGCCTCTACCATGCTGTAAAAAGACGTAATCGCCGTTATCGGGTCCGTGATCCAATGATCCGTTCGAACCACAGATAGCGCCTGCGCGCGTGATACTTTGTTGGTCGTTGCAAAGACCGCAGCCCCTTTTTCCGCCAAGGCATCAGCTGCATCGGCAGTCGCCTGTTCGGCTGCATCATTGGCCGCGAAGCAAATTACAGGAAATCCTTCTTCGACAATCGAAACCGGACCATGCAGCACTTCGGCCGCTGAATAGCTTTCGGCGTGAATTTGGCAGGTCTCTTTGATCTTCAATGCAGCTTCGTCAGAGATCGCACAAGAAGGACCGCGGCCAAGTGTAAACAACGAGCGCCCGGTGATTGTTTCGGCTGCAGCCGACCAATCACAATGTGCCGCCCGCGCCAGATATTCGGGCAAGGATTGGATCGCCCCGATCAATTCAGCATCCTCTTTGACCTCGGCCAGCAGCCATAGACCGGACACCAACGAAGTCACAAATGTCTTGGTTGCTGCGACGCTCAGCTCTGGTCCCGCGTGCAGTGGTAGAACCGCATCCGCCACTTCGGCCAGGCGCGATTCCGAGTTGTTGGTCACCGCAATTGTCAGTGCGCCAGAGTTTCGCAAAGACCCTGTGAGGCCAACGATATCCGGGCTTTGGCCGGATTGTGAGATGGACAGGCAGACAGATCCTTTTGCGCTAAGGTCCACCCCGTAAATTGAACTGACGGACGGCCCTACTGAGGCAACCGGCAACCCCAAAAGCAGTTCGCTGGCGTATTTCAAATAGCTGCAGGCATGGTCGGATGATCCCCGCGCGACCGAGATCAAAAACCGCGGATCCGTATCCCTTACTCTTTGCGCAGCTGCTCGGATATTGTCTGCCCCCGTGCTGAGCAATCTGTCGACGGCATCAGGGATTTCCAGGATTTCCTGACGCATTTTCGAGTTCTTTTCGGACATTTGATCCCGGTCCTTCCGGCTATAGGCGCAATTCAGCGACAAAGTCATAAGCGTCGCCGCGATAGAGCGACCGCGTCATCTCTGCGACCCGCCCGTTTTTCAAAAATGAGATACGCTCGATGTTCAGCCCCGCCGCACCTTCGGGCACCTCCAGCAGGTCTGCCTCTCGCGCAGCAAGATTGAGAGCTGATATCTTTTGCACAGCGCGCACCGGGCGGCGCCCCAGACCTTCAAGAACTTCGTACAGAGACGTGGTGACTTCGATTGGGTTCGGCAGGATATCCAACGGCAGCGCAGCACGTTCCAGCGCCAACGGACGCCCGTCCGCCTCGCGCAAGCGGTAAATACGAGATATCTGCTCACCCTCTGACAGATTCAGCGCAGTGACCTCTTCCGGGGTTGGCGCAAATACTCCGCGCTCCAACCACTTTGAGGTCGTCTCCATTCCTCGGCTCGACATATCTTCGGTGAACGAGGTCAGGTGTTTCAGCGATTGTTCAACCCTTTGAACACGTTCCCGAATGAAGGACCCAGACCCTTGGCGCTGCTCGATCACACCTTCCTGCACCAGCTCCTGAATCGCCTTGCGCACGGTCACGCGGGATAGTTCTGTGATTTCAACCAGTTCCCGCTCCGATGGCAGCGATGAGTTCGGCGCAAGGACGCCCGTATCGATCCCCTCTTGCAACCTGCGCCGCAATTGCACGTAGCGGGGGCCATTTTCAGGGGTCAGCCAAAGATCAGAGCGCAGGAATTCAGCAATACTCATGCGAGACCTCCTTCGCCAAAGCCAACGCCCCGGTCAACGGCTCGCCCGATGGAGGGCGTATCTCTGACTGCAAGGCAGCAGGCAGATAGTCCGCATAATGCGGAGAGATGCCGCCGGTCAGGCAGATCGCGACTTCTGGCTGCCATCCGAGACGTGCCGCCAAATCGGCAATGTAAGTAGCACCGGCCTGCATAATTTTTTTGGCGACCTCGTCTCCGGACACTGCTGCAGTGGTAACCATCGGGGCCAACGCGCCGAACTCTGTCGGCGTCGCCCGTCCGGCAAACTCGACTATTCCGGCGGCACCGCGAAGTTCGTTCAGCAACTGCTGTGTCAGATCGCTAGAGGCCTGAACGCCATCCACGGAATTCAATGCTTCTGCCAATGCAAAACGACCAACCCATTGCGCGGACGCTTCATCCCCCAATATCGGCCCCCAGCCCCCTGCAAACCGCATCACCCGATCCTTCTGCGAAGCAACAAACGACCCCGTACCACAATGCGCGATCAGTCCATCCTGAGACCCAAGCGCACCGCGAAGCGCGGCGGGTCGGTCATCTGAAACGCGCGCCCGCGTTAGGCCCAGCGCGCTCTGCACGCGACTGGCAATATGGTCATCTGTGACGCCAGCCAATCCGACAAAGGCGGGCAACTGGGTCAGGTCCTGAACATCCACAGCAAGCGTTTGCGCAATCTGCGTAATCCCCGATTTCATCTGCTGGACGGACGCATCGAAATCTGTCGAGACATTGGCAGCCCCGGTCTCAACAGAATGGACAATACCAGCGACTTCACATGCAACCCTGCATCGGGTTCCGCCACCATCTATGGCCAGTACAGCGTTGCTCAGAGACTCAGTCATGACAATACCATTATAATACCTATTTGAATTTAGGAAGGCCAAAATAGGCCGATTTCTGCAGATTTTCTCTGTTTTGATACAGAATACGTTGATTTTCACTGAAAAAATAAAATTATGGACAAGTGGTATTGAATAGGTATTGTATTGAGAACCGCAAAGGGGGATTCTTTTGACGCTGCCGCCGACCGAACAACTGCATCCAGACGCCAACAAGCTGGACCCACAAGACCCTGTCGCCTCTGCTCGGGCGCTGGTTGAGGGTCAGATTGAAGCCGCGACCTCAGCGCGTGGCGCATTGGACGCAATCGCGCGGGGCGGCAACGCCATGGCGCAGACTATCCGCGCCGGCGGCGTGCTGCACTATGTGGCCGCAGGCTCGTCCGGATTGATGGCCGCTGCCGACGCGCAAGAGCTGGGCGGCACCTTTTCAATCCCAGCGAACCAGCTCCGTATACATATGGCAGGCGGCCTGCCGACCGGTGTCGAAATGCCCGGAGGCGCAGAAGACGAAGCCGACGGATTAGCAGACGCGCTTTCGACATTGCAACCGACGGATACAATCATCGCAGTGTCCGCAAGCGGATCGACGCCATACACCCTGACCGCCAGCAATATCGCACAGTCATTTGGCGCAACCGTTATCGGAATTGCCAATAACGCAGACAGCCCTTTGCTGGAAAGCGCAGATATCCCAATTCTTTTGGCGACGCCGCCGGAATTGATCTCGGGTTCGACGCGTATGGGTGCCGGAACAGCTCAAAAAATCGCTCTGAACATGCTGTCGTCACTTATGGCACTGCAACTTGGCCATGTTCACGGCGGCATGATGGTCAACCTGCGCGCCGACAACGACAAGTTGCGCGCGCGGGCGACGGGGATCGTCGCGCGGATCGCCAATGTTGATACGGAAAAAGCAAAACTCGCGCTGGACGCCGCGAACGGAGACGTGAAGCCGGCGGTGCTAATCGCTGCACGTGGCATATCACCCAAGGATGCCTCTGCTGTTCTTAACGCAAGCAACGGGGTTCTGAAATCCGCACTGGAACAAGATAAATAACTGCTAACCAACTGGGAGAACACGAATGAAACGCAATAGCCTGAAACTGGCCTTACTGGGCACGACCCTGATGGCTTCAAGCGCCTATGCCGAGGACGTCACGCTGATCATCGAAAGCTGGCGCAATGACGACCTGACCTTGTGGCAGGAGCAGATCATCCCGGCCTTCGAAGCCAAACACCCTGGGATCAAACTGCAGTTCACCCCGTCAGCTCCGGCGGAATACAACGCTGTGCTGAACTCGAAACTGGATGCAGGTTCGGCCGGTGATCTTATCACGTGCCGTCCGTTTGATGCGTCGCTGGCACTTTATGAGGCCGGGCACCTGACCGATCTGTCCTCGGTCGACGCTATGAGCAACTTCTCGGACGTGGCAAAATCGGCATGGCAGACGGATGACGGCTCGGCCAGTTTCTGCGTTCCGATGGCGTCGGTGATCCACGGCTTCATCTACAACAAAGATGCGTTTGCCGAGCTTGGCATTGAAGTGCCGACCACCGAAGACCAGTTCTTTGCTGCCCTCGACAAGATCAAGGAAGACGGCACTTACATCCCAATGGCGATGGGCACTAACGATCAGTGGGAAGCCGCCACAATGGGCTACAACAACATCGGCCCGAATTATTGGAAAGGTGAAGAAGGTCGCCAGGCTCTGATCGCAGGCGAACAGAAACTGACGGACGAAGCCTGGACCGCCCCCTACGCAACGTTGGCACGTTGGGGACAGTATCTTGGTGACGGGTACGAGGCGCAGACCTATCCCGACAGCCAGAACATCTTCACTCTGGGCCGGGCCGCTATCTACCCTGCCGGATCGTGGGAAATCGCTGGCTTCAACACACAAGCCGACTTTGAAATGGGCGCATTCAAGCCGCCAGTCCAAAACGCAGGCGACACCTGCTATATCTCTGACCACACGGATATCGGCATCGGCATGAACGCCGCCACCGAACACCCCGAAGCGGCCGAAACATTCCTCGCGTGGGTCGCAAGCCCCGAGTTTGCCGAAATCTTTGGCAACGCCGTTCCGGGCTTCTTCCCGCTGTCCAACACACCAGTCGAACTGCAGGACCCGCTGGCCAAAGAGTTCGTCGGTTGGCGTGATGAGTGTGAATCGACCATCCGTTCGACATACCAGATCCTGTCGCGCGGCACGCCGAACCTGGAGAACGAGACCTGGGGCGCGTCGGTTGCTGCAATCAAAGGCGCAAACAGCCCTGAGGAATTGGGCGCAGACCTGCAAAAAGGCCTGTCCTCCTGGTACGCTCCGCACCAGTAAGCGCTGATCTGACACATACCCGGGCGGCGGTAATCGCCCGGGTATCCCCGACACCCCATTGAAAGCAGTCCCATGAACCGCCCCCGCTTCCGCTGGCATATCCTTGTGTTTCTTGCACCGGCCGTTCTTGTCTACACGGCGGTCATGATCTTCCCGCTGTTCAACACATTGCGACTGGCGCTTTACTCCGAAGTCGATCAGAGCCGCGTCTTCGTTGGATTGCAGAACTTTCAAACCCTATTCTTTGATCCGATCTGGTCGGAACAGTTTTGGAATGCATTAGGCAACAACTTCTGGTTCTTCCTGATCCACATGCTGGTTCAAAACCCAATTGGGATTGCTCTGGCCGCCTTACTCAGCCACCCGCGCCTGCGATTTGCCGCGCTGTACCGGTCGGCAATCTTCATTCCCACGATCCTGAGCTTTGTGATTGTCGGGTTTGCCTGGAAACTGATCCTCTCACCGATCTGGGGCATCGCGCCATCGATGCTGGATGCCGTCGGGCTCAAGTCGCTGTTTGCGCCCTGGTTGGGAAAAGAAGAATACGCGCTGACCACGCTGGCCTTGATCTCGGTTTGGCAGTTCGTCGGCATCCCGATGATGCTGATCTATGCTGCGCTGCTGACCATCCCGGAAGAAATCCTTGAGGCGGGCGAGATCGATGGGATCACCGGAACTTCGGCTTTCTGGAAGATCAAACTACCGCTGATCCTGCCCTCGATCGGCATCATCTCGATCCTGACTTTCGTGGGGAATTTCAACGCATTCGACCTGATCTATGCATCACAAGGCGCGCTGGCGGGGCCTGATTTCTCGACCGATATCCTTGGTACGTTTATGTACCGCACATTCTTCGGCTTCCAGTTGCAACTAGGCGACCCACATATGGGGTCGGCAATCGCCGGGGCAATGTTTGCCATCATCCTTGTGGGCGTTTGCATTTATCTTTTCGGCATCCAGACCCGGATGCGCCGGTATCAACTCTGAGGGCATCACGATGAACAAAGCACGTCATAACCCCCTCAACATGGTCGCGATGCACGGCGCGCTGATCCTGTACACTCTGATCGCCCTGTTTCCGGTCTTTGTGATCCTGATCAACAGCTTCAAATCCCGTCGGGCGATCTTTCGCGAGCCATTGGCCCTGCCCAACGCAGATAGTTTTTCGATGATCGGCTATGAGACGGTGATGAAGCAGGGGGATTTCTTCCTCTATTTCCAGAACTCGATGATTGTCACCGTGGCATCGCTGTCCTTCATCCTGTTGTTCGGCGCGATGGCCGCCTATGCGTTGTCGGAATACCAGTTCAAGGGCAACCTGATCATGGGGCTGTATCTGGCGCTGGGGATCATGATCCCAATCCGCATCGGCACCGTGGCAATCCTTGAGATGATGGTGGCGACCGGGCTGGTGAACTCGCTCTGGGCGCTGATCCTTGTATACACGGCCCAGGGATTACCATTGGCCGTATTCATCCTGTCCGAATTCATGCGACAAGTCAGCGATGACCTGAAGAATGCCGGGCGTATCGACGGACTATCTGAATACACGATATTCTTCCGCCTTGTTCTGCCTCTGGTCAGGCCCGCGATGGCGACCGTGGCCGTGTTCAACATGATCCCGATCTGGAACGACCTTTGGTTCCCGCTGATCCTCGCTCCGGCTGAAGAGACCAAGACATTAACGCTGGGCAGCCAAGTGTTCATCGGACAGTTCGTGACGGACTGGAACGCGGTCCTTTCGGCCCTGTCGATGGCAATCCTGCCGGTGCTTGTCCTGTATGTCATCTTCTCGCGCCAGCTGATCCGCGGCATCACATCCGGAGCAGTTAAATGACCCGCGTACTGATTGCAGGCCTTGGTAATATGGGTTTGAGCCACGCGCTGGCGCACCATCACCATCCCGACGCGCAGATCGTTGGTTTGGTGAACCGGTCCGGCCGTGTGGATCACCCGGATCTCATCGATTACCCGGCTTATTCCGATTTCGACTTGGCACTGGCCGAAACCAAACCCGATCTGGTCGTGGTCGCCACTTACTCTGATAGCCACGCGGATTTCGCCTGCGCGGCGATGGAGGCTGGCGCACATGTGTTTGTTGAAAAACCGCTGGCCACTAATGTCGCCGACGCCCGGCGTGTGGTCGAAACAGCAACCCGGCTGAATCGTAAGCTGGTGGTTGGATATATCCTGCGCCATCACCCCTCTTGGATGCGGCTGATCGATGAGGCGCGCAATCTTGGCGGGCCCTATGTGTTCCGGTTGAACCTGAACCAGCAGTCGTCGGGCGCGGAATGGGAAACGCATAAGGCACTGATGCAGACCACTTCGCCCATTGTCGATTGCGGCGTGCACTATGTCGACGTGATGTGCCAGATCACTGACGCGCAGCCCGTCCGGGTGCATGGTATGGGCCTGCGCCTGTCGGATGAAATCGCACCGGACATGTACAATTACGGCCAGTTTCAGGTGGTCTTCGACGACAGCTCTGTCGGCTGGTACGAGGCCGGATGGGGCCCGATGATGTCGGAAACCGCGTTCTTCGTGAAAGATATCGTGTCGCCCAACGGGTCGGTCTCAATCACCGATGGCAACAAGGGTGCGTCTGCCGACATCGACGGCCATACCAAAGTCGGCGGCCTGCTGGTCCATACACCGCAAGGCGACCACACGATCGAGATGCCGGACGAACCCGGCCATCAAGACCTTTGTGATGCTGAGCAGGCTTATATGCTGCGCGCCATCGCCGAAGATATCGACCTGACCCGTCATATGAATGACGCCGTCCAATCGCTCGCCATTTGTCTGGCTGCGGATAAAAGTATCCGAACCGGCCAGCCCGTTTCCCTTGAGGAGCCCGCATCATGACCGCCCTGACGCTGAACAATGTGAACAAGTCCTTTGGCAACGTGCATGTCCTGAAAGACATCACCCTGGAGGTCGAAGAAGGCGAATTCGTCGTCTTTGTCGGCCCGTCGGGCTGTGGCAAGTCCACCCTGTTGCGCGTGATTGCGGGGCTAGAGGATGCATCGTCAGGTGAGATCAACATTGGCGGGCAGCAGGTCAATCTGGTGCCGCCATCCAAGCGCGGGATCGCGATGGTGTTCCAAAGCTATGCGCTCTACCCTCACCTCAGCGTTCGGGGCAATATGACCCTTGCACTGAAGCAGGAAAAGCAGCCCAAATCGGAAATCGAAGGCCGTGTCGCCAAAGCCAGCCGGATGCTGAACCTTGAACCCTATTTGGACCGTTACCCGTCCGAGTTGTCAGGTGGCCAGCGTCAGCGCGTCGCCATCGGGCGCGCCATTGTGCGTGAACCTAAACTGTTCCTGTTTGATGAGCCGCTGTCCAATCTGGACGCCGCCCTGCGAATGAACACTCGGATCGAGATCGCCAATCTGCACCGTGCTTTGGATGCATCGATGATCTACGTCACCCATGATCAAACCGAAGCGATGACGCTGGCCGACAAGATCGTTGTTTTGCGCGATGGTCGGGTCGAGCAGATCGGTAGCCCGATGGAACTGTACAACAACCCCGCAAATCAATTCGTCGCCGGATTCCTGGGCTCACCTTCCATGAACTTCCTGCCTGAAGCGTTAGTTCAAGAAAGCGGTCAGAACACGATCGGAATTCGCCCCGAGGACCTGTTCCTGTCAGATGACGGCCCGCTTGCCGCTCGTGTCAGCCATGTGGAAAAGTTGGGCGGGGACACCAATGTGATAGCCAAAGTTCAGGACCACGACGTCACAGCCCGTTTGTTTGGCCAACATACCATCACCGAAGGCCAAGAGTTGCGATTCGGATATGCATCCGAGAAGGCCTATCGCTTTGACGAAGCAGGGCAGCGGCTAGCTTAATCCGACATATCGCTGGCATCACGCAACCTGATCGTCACGAGTGCATTTTACCAATATAGCAAGCGCGGCTGGCAGAAAGCATCGATATGCTTTCGCCAGCCGATTGCTTTTTCTTGAGGGCCAAATGAAGTCATTAATAATGTTGTTAAGAACATGTCACAAAGTCGCCCTACATGCCTTTCATCGACTACTCTAAGACAGCCAGGAGCCATTCATGAAAGACGTTGATACCACCACCCTGTCCGCCGACGATTGGGACGAGCTGCATTTCCCCCGCCCCGAGGAAAACGATTTTGATCACGTCGTCGAAAACGCCATCTCGCGCCGTGGGTTTCTGGCTGGCGTAGTGGCCTTTGGCTCGGGTGCCGCCGCAATGGGCACGGGCCTGCTGGGCTCAACTGCCGCACACGCTGTTACGGCCTCGCGCTTTGCCTTCACGCCGATCGCTGCCCAGACTGACGGCACCGTTCACGTGCCGGAAGGCTATGAGTGGAAGGTTATGACCCGCTGGGGCGACCCGCTGTTTTCCGATGCCGACGGCTATGACATCACTGATGGTGGCCCGATTGAGAAATCGGATCGCATCTTCGGCGAAAACACCGACGGGATGGAGACCTTCTCGTTCCAGGGTCACGAGCTGATCGCGATCAACCACGAATATCCGAACCGCAAGATCAACATGCCCGCCGCGCAGGAAGGTGTTCCGGCCAGCGCCGAGGACGTTTTGAAACTGCAGAACATTCAGGGCGTGACCGTGATGGAAATCACCGAAAGCCCCGATGGCTGGTCAGTTGTCAAAGACAGCCCATTCAACCGCCGTATCCACCACAATACGCCAATGAAGATCGTAGGCCCCGCCGCTGGTCACGACCTGCTGAAAACTGAAGCTGATCCGACCGGAACTACGTCGCTAGGTACGATGAACAACTGTGGTGCGGGTAAAACTCCGTGGGGTACCTACCTGACCTGCGAAGAAAACTTTAACGGCTACTTTGGGTCCAGCGATGAAAACGCCAGCTACGACCAGACGGTCACGGACGGCTTCAAACGCTATGGCATCAAGGCCGAAAGCTGGAACGGGTACGAACTGTTCGATCCGCGTTTCGATACATCAAAAAACCCGAACGAGCCGCACCGTGCGGGCTGGATCGTTGAAATCGACCCAACCAACCCGGACAGCACGCCGGTCAAGCACACCGGTCTGGGCCGTTTCAAGCACGAGAATGCCGAGGTCACTCTGGCCGCAGATGGTCGTGTTGTTGTCTACATGGGCGACGATGAGCGGGGCGAGTACCTGTACAAGTTTGTGTCGAACGGCACCTACCAACCGGGAGGTGAAACCGAGGGCCTGCTGAACGACGGCACGCTCTACGTCGCCAAGTTCAACGACGACATGAAGGGCGAATGGCTGGCTCTGACACCGGAAACCACCGGGATGGACGAAGCCGATATCGCAGTCTTTACCCGTATGGCCGCGTCCAAGGCCGGCGGCACGACCATGGACCGCCCTGAATGGGTCGCATCCAGCCCTGTTGCGGTAGAAGCGTATTGCTGTCTGACCAACAACAAGAACCGCGGCGTGAAGGCTAACGCCGGTGGAGATGACACCTCGGTCAACGCCCCCAACCCGCGCGAGGCCAACAAGTACGGTCAGATCGTGCGCTGGCGCCCCGCAAATGACGACCACGCCGCCGAAGGGTTCGATTGGGACCTGTACGTCATGGCGGGCAATCCGACGGTTCACTCGGACGATCGCGCCGGTTCGGCAAACGTGAATGAAGGCAACCTGTTCAACTCGCCCGATGGCATGGTGATAGACTCGACCGGGTTGATCTGGATCCAGACGGACGGCAATGACGACAATGAAGGAGACTTCGCAGGCAACGGCAACAACCAGATGCTGGTTGGGGACCCGATCACCGGCGAGATCGCGCGTTTCATGACCGGCCCGAACGGCTGTGAGGTCACCGGTCTGGCCTGGTCCAGCGATCTGCGCACCATGTTCGTTGGCATTCAGCACCCCGGCAGCAACTGGCCGGACGGCGGAACACCACGCTCGTCGGTTATCGCGATCAAGCGCACCGATAACGGTCTGGTCGGATAATCCCCACAAAGCCTAAACGCCCCCGACCTTGCGGTTTCGGGGGCGTTTTGTTTCAAATGTCCTCACCCGGTATGGCAAGTGGCCCACCCGGTGCCATGAGATGGCGCTCTGAAAGCCACGGGTTCAGCTCCAACGCCTGAGACAACGCTTCTCGCGCCTCGTCCATGCGCTGTAGTCCCATCAGGGTCAGCGCACGGCCACTGATCGCGGCGACGTGGTTGGGAGACAGCTCGATTGCCTTGTCCAAGTCAGGCAGCGCGGATTGAAAATCCTGACGCAGGTAGTGGGCGAATGCGCGTTGGTTGTACCCTTCGGCGTAGGACGGGCAGTACGCGACAAGCTTGTCAAAATCTTCAATCGCGCCCAGCAGGTCCCACGCATTTCGACGTGTCATGCCACGGTCCAGAACGGCCTGAGCACTTTCGTCCGGGGCATCGGTCCAGAACTCCCATAACTGACCGGACAGTGCACGAGCGGACTGTTCGGTTTCAGCGCTCTGTATCTGTTCCAGAACCGCCGATACATCCGCGGAATGGTCTGGCGCGACAGGGCAGTCCTGAGCATTAGCCGCAAAAACGGTCGCAGCATAGAAAATTGAGGCGTAAGCAATGCGTTTCATACGCCAATGGTGACGCGCGCAGGGCGTTCGTCAACCCATCGTGTCCAAGGCTCCAGACATCCCGGTCTCTTTCACAGCCTCCATCGCGACAAAGGTCGAGGTACTGGCGACATGTGGCAATGAGGAGATCTTTTCAGCCAGAACCGCGCGGTATTCCGACATCGACCCGGTGCGAATTTTCAGAAGATAGTCAAAATTCGACGCAATCATATGGGCTTGTTCGATCTCAGGCACTTTACGAACGGCGATGTTGAACTCTGATAAGGCTTTCTCGCGCGTGTCAGTCAATCGGACTTCGACAAAGGCTACGTGGTCCAAACCAAGGCGAATGGGGTCCAGCAAGGCACGATATCCGGTGATGATGCCATCGGCCTCAAGTCTCTTCACACGTGCTTGAGTTGGCGATTTTGAAAGCCCGATACGCCGCGCGAGATCAGCGATGGGGATCCGGCCGTCCTCGGCCAGAATCGCCAGAATTGATCTGTCGAACCGATCCAGCCCCGGAAAGTCTTTTTGCATCGCTCAAACCCCTGAAATCAGACCAATCGCCTAGCCGTAGATGAAACTAAGGCAATCGTCCCGCAAAATCGACACTATATTACTCAAAAGACCGGAGGACACATGTCACACAGCCTGCGCGCCCGAATTGATGCCAAAACCTATGCCGATCCGTCGGAAATTCTTGACGCGTTGATCGCGAATGCTGACCTGAGCGATGCCGACCGCGCCGCGATCTGCGCGTCCGCGGCGCAATTGGTGCGCGACATCCGATCCAGCACCTCACCCGGCATGATGGAGGTGTTCCTTGCCGAATACGGCCTGTCCACCGACGAAGGCATTGCGCTGATGTGCCTGGCCGAGGCGCTGCTGCGCGTTCCGGACGCTGACACGATCGACGCGCTGATTGAAGACAAGATCGCCCCGTCGGATTGGGGCAAGCATCTGGGTCGGTCTTCTTCGTCGCTGGTCAACGCGTCCACGTGGGCCCTGATGTTGACGGGCAAGGTGCTGGATGAAGACAACACCTCTCCGGTCGGTGTCTTGCGCGGTGCGATCAAACGGCTGGGCGAACCCGTAATCCGAACGGCCGTCGGGCGCGCGATGAAGGAAATGGGTCGCCAGTTTGTTTTAGGCGAGACCATCCAATCCGCCTTGGAGCGCGCCAGCGGCATGGAGGCTAAGGGCTACACCTATTCCTACGACATGCTGGGCGAAGCCGCGCGAACCGAAGCCGATGCCGCCCGCTATCACCTGTCCTACTCACGGGCGATTGCTGCAATCGCCGAAGCCTGCATTCACGACGATATCCGGGCCAATCCGGGGATTTCCGTCAAGTTGTCGGCACTCCATCCACGCTATGAGTTGGCGCAAGAAGCAGAAGTCATGGAAGAACTGGTGCCCCGGTTGCGGGCGTTGGCCCTTTTGGCCAAGGCGGCAGGCATGGGCCTGAATGTGGACGCTGAAGAAGCAGATCGCCTGTCCTTGTCTTTGCAGGTGATCGAGGCGGTGATGGCCGAACCGGCCCTGGATCGTTGGGACGGCCTGGGTATCGTCGTTCAGGCTTATGGCCCGCGCGCCGGGATCGTGCTGGACACACTGTATGACATGGCTGGGCGTCACGATCGAAAGCTGATGGTTCGTTTAGTCAAAGGGGCCTACTGGGATACCGAGGTAAAACGAGCTCAGGTTGAAGGCATCGATGGCTTTCCCGTGTTCACCCGCAAGGCGGCCACGGATATTTCCTACATCTCGAATGCGCGCAAACTGCTGGGTATGACCGATCGAATTTACCCGCAATTTGCCACCCACAACGCCCATACGGTCAGTGCGATCCTTCACATGGCCGATGACCAGCCATTCGAGTTCCAGCGCCTGCATGGAATGGGCGAAACCCTGCACCAGCTTGTCAAAGACCAAAACAACACACGGTGCCGGATCTATGCGCCGGTCGGGGCGCATCGGGACCTGCTGGCCTATCTGGTGCGGCGTCTGCTGGAGAACGGTGCAAACTCGTCATTCGTTAACCAAATCGTGGACGAGAACGTTCCGCCGGAAGAGGTCGCCGCTGATCCGTTCCTGACCATTGTGGATCAGGCACGACCGCTGCCAACCGGACCGAACCTGTTCCAACCGGAACGCGTCAATTCGAAGGGTTTCGACCTTCACCACACCCCGACATTGGACAAGATCGACGCCGCGCGGGATGCTTTCCGGGCGCACCATTGGTATGCCCAGCCGCTGTTGTCCGGCGATGCAAGCCCGGAACAGGACCAACCGGTAACCAATCCGGCCCAACCACAGGATCGCCCCGGAGCAATCGCTCCCGCCAGCGTCGAGGATGTCGAGCTTGCCCTGAATTCCGCGGCACCGTGGCAGGCACCACCAGAAGAACGGTCGCGTATCTTGAATACTGCTGCCGATCTATATGAGGCTCATTTTGGCGAGCTTTTCGCCTTGCTCGCGCGCGAGGCAGGTAAGTCCCTGCCCGATGCCGTTGCCGAACTGCGTGAGGCGGTCGATTTTCTGCGCTACTACGCTGCGAACATTCCCGATGCGGAACCGGCTGGTATTTTCACCTGCATCAGCCCGTGGAACTTCCCGCTCGCTATCTTCACAGGCCAGATTTCAGCAGCCTTGGCCACAGGCAACGCAGTTCTGGCCAAGCCCGCACCGCAAACGCCACTGATCTCGCATCGGGCCGTTCAATTGCTGCACGAGGCCGGAGTTCCCCGCGACGTGCTGCAATTATTGCCCGGCGGCCCGTCCGTTGGTGCGGCGTTGACCTCTGATCCGCGTGTATCCGGCGTGGCGTTTACCGGATCGACGGCGACCGCGTTGAAAATACGCGCAGCCATGGCCGACAACCTGCGCCCCGGTACGCCTCTGATCGCCGAGACCGGCGGGTTGAACGCGATGATCGTGGACAGTACCGCCCTACCTGAACAGGCCGTTCAGTCCATCATCGAAAGCGCGTTTCAATCTGCCGGGCAGCGGTGTTCTGCCTTGCGGTGTCTCTATGTCCAGGAAGATATCGCCGACGATTTGCTGACAATGCTAACCGGTGCAATGCAGGTTCTACAGGTCGGAGATCCATGGTTGATCTCAACCGATTGCGGACCGGTTATTGACGAGACGGCGCGCCAGGGCATTGCAGATCACGTTGCCAATGCCCGCGCCGCAGGCCGCGTTTTAAAGGACACGCCGATACCGGTGGAAGGGACATTCATCGCCCCAACACTTATTGAGATACCCGGCATTTCCGCACTGAAGCGTGAGATTTTTGGCCCTGTCCTGCATGTCGTTCGCTTCAAGGCATCTAAGATTGATCAGGTGATCGCCGACATTAACGCAACCGGGTACGGACTGACATTTGGTTTGCACACACGCATTGACGACCGGGTGCAACACATCACCGAAGCGGTGCATGCGGGCAATATCTACGTCAACCGCAACCAAATCGGCGCCATTGTGGGGTCTCAGCCATTTGGCGGTGAGGGGCTTTCGGGCACAGGCCCCAAGGCGGGTGGGCCGAACTACATGACGCGGTTCTGCGCCCCGGACCGGCAGCAGTCCGACGAACAATGGGAACACCCAATGAGCGAGCTTCCCGATGTTCAGGGTACGCCCGCGTCGGTGCAGACCCAATCCCTGCCCGGCCCGACAGGCGAATCCAACCGGTTGAGCGAATTCGCACGCCCGCCATTGCTGTGCATGGGACCCGGAACCGAGGCCGCGCGCGCGCAAGCCGACGCCGTTCAGGCGCTGGGTGGTACGGCCATTCAGGCCATCGGTTCGTTAGACTTGCATCGGCTGGAGAACGTGACCGGGATATCGGGCGTTCTTTGGTGGGGCGATGACGACACAGCGCGTGAGATCGAACGTCACCTCGCCCGTCGGGACGGCCCGATCCTGCCGCTGATCCCCGGCCTTCCGGACCGCGCACGCGTTCTGGCCGAGCGTCACCTGTGCGTTGATACAACAGCCGCGGGCGGCAATGCCGCATTGCTTGGGGGTGCGGCGTAAGCATGCCTTGACGCTGGGCCGGGAAAAGCCCAGCGTCGCCTCATGTTTCCAATCCGCGACCATAACCCTTCGGGGCGAACACCCTATGTCGTCTATCTGCTGATGGCGGCCAATATCCTGATATTTCTCAGCTATGTGGGCATCATGAACGATGCTCGGCTGATCAATCAGCTGTACTACGACTATGCGATTATCCCGGCGCGGATCACTGACGGTTTTGCGTTTGAGACACTGGTGACCTCGATGTTCCTGCACGGAGGTTGGATGCATCTGGCCGGAAACATGCTGTTCCTGTGGATTTTCGGCGACAACCTCGAAGATGAAATGGGCCACCTGCCCTTTCTGTTGTTCTATACTGCAGCCGGGATCGGCGCGGGTCTGATCCATGTCTTCACGGCCCCGGGCTCGGTCGTGCCGACCATTGGGGCATCCGGTGCGATTGCGGGGGTTATGGGCGGTTACCTGCTGCTGTTCCCCAAGGCCCGCGTGGATATCCTGCTGATCCTCATTGTCTATTTCCGCATATTCACGATACCTGCCTTTGTCATGCTGGGGGTCTGGTTGGCTATGCAGTTCTTTGGCAGTCTGGCCAGCAACCCGGATGAAGGCGGGGTGGCCTATTGGGCGCATACGGGTGGGTTTTTCGTGGGTCTGATTTTGTGCATCCCAATCTGGCTGCGGCGCGGTGGCACTGATTTTTGGGGCCGCACGCACGGCCATCCGCCGCATCCTGAACACAAGTACAAGCTAACTCAGTCCCGTATTCCCCACGTACCACGCAAGTAGCAGGGACATCAGGGTTTCGGTATCTGGCCGCCGCTTAGGTGGGTGATTTCCCGCGCTGCGGCCAGAACCAATTCACCCAGTGCATGCGCACGATCCGCTCCGAACCGAGCGGTCGGACCCGATACCGAGATCCCTGCGCATGGCTCCCCCCGGTCATTGAAAATCGCCGAGCCGATACAGGACATGCCCTGATATCTTTCTTCTCGGTCATGCGACCAGCCGCGTGCGCGGGTATTGGCAAGATCCTGTTGTAGTCCGTCGCCCGGTATCTGCGTGTTCGCGGTGAATTCCACCGGATCAATCGCCGCTAGCGTTTTGGCCAACCCCATTTCGGTCATTGCTGCAAGGATCGCCTTGCCGGTGCCCGAGGCATACATCGGCGTTCGCGCCCCGGGCGGGAAAAAGGCGCGGATGGGATTCGGAGTTTCGACCTGACCGACAAAGACCACCTCGGACCCATCCGGCACCGCCAGGTTGGCGGTCTCACCGCTGTCCTGCATAAGACGTCTCAGAATTGGCCGCCCGATTTCAAGCACACTGTTGCGGCGCAGGAACGAGGCGCCGGTCCGGTACGCCTCGATCCCGATCATCCATTCCTGACGTTCGTCGTCAAAGGCCACAAAGCCGTGTTTCTGCAAGGTCACCAGAATGCGGTGCGTCGTGGCCGTCGGCACATCGATCTCGCGTGCCAGATCGCTGAGCGCTGCGCGTTCCAACCGAGCCACCGTGGTCAAAACGCCCAGCGCCCGATCCAGCGATTGCATGGTCCCGGCCGAGCTTTCCTTGAACAGGGATTTGGGCCTGCCACGCGGTCTTTTCTGATTGTCCATCGCCCTACTCCATTGCTCTACGCCAGATTATTTCTAAATCGTTCATTTTTGAGATCCAAAAATGAAAAACGAAAAACTGCATAAATACAGCGCGTTAAATATTTAATCGCAAAAATGAAAATATTTTTCAAGAAAATTGCACATCGTGAGGTTTTCCCGGACACTTACATCCAAAGCGGAGGAATAACAGATGTCCAACCAAAACCCGGTTTTCATACCCGGCCCAACCAACATCCCAGACCGGTTGCGTCTTGCCATGCAGGTTCAAACGCAGGATCACCGCGCACCGGATTTTGTCGAAACCTTTGCACCCGTTCTTGAGGACACGAAAAAGGTGTTCGGTACTACGACCGGCCAGATCGTGACCTTCCCAGCCAGCGGCACCGGTGGATGGGAAGCGGCCGTTACCAACACACTCAGCCCCGGCGACAAGGTTCTGGTCGCGCGTTACGGCGTGTTCAGCCATCGCTGGATAGACCTGTGCGAGCGTCACGGGCTGGACGTTCAGATCGTCGAATGTCCTTGGGGCACAGGCGCACCCGCTGATCAGTTTCAGGCCGCTTTGGCCGATGACAGCGCGCATGAAATCCGCGCTGTTCTGGTGACCCACAACGAAACAGCCACCGGGGTGCGTTCGGACATCGCAGCGGTTCGCCAAGCGATGGATTCGGAAAACCATCCCGCGATGCTGTTTGTCGACTGCGTCAGCTCTCTGGCTTCGATGCCGTTCGACTTTGACGCTTGGGGCGTCGATATCGCCGTGTCGGGGTCGCAAAAGGGATTCATGCTGGCGACCGGCATGGCAATTCTGTGCGTCAGCCCCAAGGCACAGGACGCGATGAAAAGCGCCAAGCTGCCGCGCACTTTCTTTGACTTCGACGATATGATGGCAGCCAATGCATCGGGCGGGTTTCCCTATACGCCGCCGCTGCAATTGATCTACGGCATGCGCGAAAGCCTCAAGATGCTGTTTGAAGAAGGGCTTGAGAATGTTTATGCCCGGCATTTCCGACTGGCCGAAGGTGTGCGCCGCGCCGTCGACGCCTGGGGGCTGAAACTTGTCGCGCAATCGCCCGATCTGTATTCTGACACTGTCAGCGCGATCTACGTGCCAGACGGGTATGATAGCAACACACTCACTGACCACGCGTTCAACGCTTATGGCGTGTCCTTTGGTATTGGACTGGGTCAACTGAATGGTAAGGCGTTCCGCATCGGCCATCTGGGCAGCCTGACGGATGTGATGGTTCTGTCCGGCCTCAGCACAATCGAGATGGCGATGGCCGATCTGAACTATCCGATCACTTTGGGCAGCGGGGTCGCGGCGGCGCAGGATTATTATCGCACCGGCCCATCTGACCGCGCCCAGGCCGCAGCCTGAGGAGGATGGCAATGCTGGATCACATCCCCGCAGCGGATCTGACGATCGACGATATGCGCGCTGCGCATGAACGGATCAAACCCTTCATCCGGCGCACCCCGATCATGGTGTCGGACTACTTGAACGATCTGACCGGAGCGCAGCTGTTCTTCAAATGCGAGAACTTCCAAGAGGCCGGCGCGTTCAAAGTACGCGGTGCGAGCAACGCCGTGTTTGGCCTGAGTGATGATATGGCGACCAAGGGTGTTTGCACACACTCCAGTGGCAACCACGCTTTGTCCCTGTCTTATGCCGCCGGAC
The DNA here is from genome assembly GCF_059610645.1 of Ruegeria sp. CDSC054. Lineage (NCBI taxonomy): Bacteria > Pseudomonadati > Pseudomonadota > Alphaproteobacteria > Rhodobacterales > Roseobacteraceae > Ruegeria > Ruegeria sp. CDSC054. The sequence continues at coordinate 316,988 of NZ_JBXWOA010000002.1, forward strand.
GGCGGGGTATTCCCTGTAACGTGGTGATGCCGCGTACCGCGCCGCAAGCCAAGAAAGACGCCGTGCGCCGTTATGGCGGGACGATCACGGAGTGCGAGCCGTCAACCTCATCCCGCGAGGCGACCTTTGCCGAAGTTCAGGCCAGAACGGGCGGAGAGTTCGTGCACCCTTATAACGACCCGCGGGTCATTGCGGGTCAGGCCACTTGCTCGGCCGAAATGTTGGAACAGACAGACGGAGTGGATGCGGTCATCGCCCCGATCGGAGGCGGGGGCATGGTCTCGGGCACGTGCCTGACGGTTTCGAACCTGGCACCTGACACCGCAATCTATGCCGCCGAGCCAGAACAGGCGGACGACGCATACCGGTCCTTCAAAGCAGGTCACATCATCGCCGATGATGCGCCAAAAACCATCGCCGACGGGCTACTCGTGCCGCTGAAAGAGAACACGTGGCACTTCGTGTCCCGAAATGTGACCGACATTTTCACCGCCTCTGACGACGAGATCATCGAAGCGATGAAGCTGACGTGGAAATACCTGCGCGTCGTGATGGAGCCGTCATCGGCCGTGCCTCTGGCAACCATACTCAAGAACCCGGACGTATTCCGCGGCAAGCGCGTCGGTGTGATCATCACCGGCGGCAACGTGGATCTGGACAAACTGCCCTGGCTGAAAGGGTAAGGAGGAACGACATGAACAAACCTGTGAACATCAAAGAACTGGAAGTCGGGTTCGACATCCCCGCTGCCATCGGCATGGATGAAAGCGAAATCCAGACCCCTTGCCTGATCCTGGATCTCGATGCGCTGGAGCGGAACATCAAGAAAATGGGCGATTACGCCAAGGCTCACGGTATGCGCCACCGCGTGCACGGCAAGATGCACAAATCCGTCGACGTCGCCAAGCTACAGGAACAGCTCGGCGGTGCAGTTGGCGTCTGTTGTCAAAAGGTATCCGAGGCTGAGGTATTCGCGCGGGGCGGCATCAAGGACATTCTCGTGTCGAACCAGGTCCGTGATCTGGCCAAGATCGACCGGTTGGCGCAATTGCCAAAACTGGGCGCGCGCACTATCGTTTGCGTGGATGACATCGACAATGTCGCCGACCTGTCCAAAGCCGCCGTTGATCACGGCACGGAACTTGAAGTCTTTGTCGAAATTGACTGCGGCGCAGGTCGGTGTGGTGTGACCTCGACCCAGGCGGTTGTCGATATCGCAAAAGCAGTCAACGCAGCGCCAAACCTGAAATTTACCGGCATTCAGGCCTATCAGGGCGCAATGCAGCACCTCGACACCTATGAGGCGCGCAAAGAGAAGCTCGATACAGCCATCGCCATGGTCAAAGACGCGGTTGACGGTTTGAAAGCCGAAGGCATCGACTGCGAGCTGGTTTCGGGTGGTGGCACAGGATCGTACTACTTCGAGAGCAACTCGGGCGTTTACAACGAATTGCAGTGCGGATCTTACGCCTTCATGGATGCGGATTATGGGCGCATTCTGGACGAGAACGGCAAGCGGATCGATCAGGGCGAATGGGAAAACGCGCTGTTCATTCTGACCAGCGTTATGAGCCATGCCAAGACTGACAAGGCCATCTGCGACGCCGGCCTCAAGGCGCAATCGGTCGATAGCGGCCTGCCCTTCATCTTTGGGCGCGACGATGTGGAATACCTCAAGTGCTCGGACGAGCACGGTGTCATCGGCGACCCCGACGGCGTTTTGAAGGTGAACGACAAGCTTCGGCTTGTGCCCGGACATTGTGATCCCACCTGCAACGTCCACGATTGGTATGTCGGCGTGCGCGACGGCAAGGTTGAGGCGCTGTGGCCCGTGTCGGCCCGCGGAAAGGCTTATTGATGAGGGATGCTATGACCACGCAAGATGGCCTGCTGATTGTGGGCGAAGACCTGTGCGAACAGCTGGTGGGCCGCCAACAGGCCTTTGACGCGGTCCAATCCGTGTTTGGTGCGATGGCCAACGGCGGGGCACGGAACTTTCCTGTCATTCGCGAGGCACTGGGGTATGCCGATGCACTGTATGGGTTCAAATCCGGTTTTGATCGGGATGGACAGGTTTTGGGCGTTAAGTCTGGCGGCTATTGGCCGGGCAATGCCGAACAAGGATTGACCAATCACCAATCCACGGTGTTTCTGTTCGATCCCGACACGGGGCGGCTTTCGGCATTGGTGGGTGGCAACTACCTAACGGCCGTGCGAACAGCAGCTTCATCAGCGGTTTCCATCGCACATCTTGCCCGAAAAGACGCCAAAGTGCTGGGCATGGTTGGCGCCGGACATCAGTCGGCCTTCCAGCTACGCGCCGCCGCTGAACAGCGGGACTTTGAAAAAGTTGTCGCCTGGAATCCGCACCCCGACATGCTGCCCCGTTTGGCGGCTGTCGCCGAGGAAATCGGACTGGAATTCGAAGCCGTCAGTCAACAAGAGCTGGGTGCCCAATCGGATGTCATCATCACCATCACCTCGGCATTCGAGCCGCTATTGATGAAAGACTGGATCAAACCCGGCACGCATCTGGCCTGTATGGGCACAGACACGAAAGGCAAGATGGAGGTCGACCCGGCGCTGGTCGCCTCGGCCACCGTTTTCACCGACGAGGTCGCCCAATCCGCGACGATCGGCGAGGCGCAGCACGCTATAGGAAGCGGTACTTTGACCGAAACACAAATCACCCCAATTGGTGCAGTCATCAACGGCGATCATCCCGGGCGGACCAGTGCTGACGAGATCACCCTGTTCGACGGAACTGGCGTGGGTCTGCAGGACCTCGCTGTTGCATCCGTCGCCGCGCGGTTGGCGGACGAAGCAGGTCTGGCGCAACGCGCGACCCTCTAAAAACAAAAAAGCGCGCCTCAATCGGGGCGCGCTTGCGGAATTGCTATGTGACCGGTCAGCCCCGTATCACCTTGGAAAACTGGTCGAAAATCGGCTCGTTCGAACAGATCACTTCACCGTCTTCCAATACGTTGCCTTCAGGGTTTAGCGCCTGAACAAATCCGCCCGCTTCTTGGACGATGATGATTCCGGCGGCCACATCCCAGGAATTCAGGCGACGCTCCCAAAAGCCTTCGTAACGCCCCGCTGCCACATAAGCCATGTCCAGCGCGGCGGCACCCCAGCGGCGCACGCCAGCACAAGCGGGCATCAGACGCGCCAGATCCTGCAGGGTCGCAGGCAGGTCCGAACGGCCACCAAAAGGCAGGCCGGTCGAGAAAATCGACTCGATCATCCGATGACGGCCCGAGACTCGGATGCGCATGTCATTCATCCACGCACCCTCGCCTTTTTCGGCAAAGAACATCTCATCCTTAGCGGCGTCATAGATAACACCAGCGACGATCTTGCCCTTATGTTCCAGCGCGATTGAGATCGCCCAGTGCGGCAGACCGTGCAGAAAATTCGTGGTGCCGTCCAGCGGGTCGACGATCCAGCGGCGGGTCGGGTCTTCGCCGTCAATGGCGCCACCCTCTTCGGCCAGCCAGCCGTAGGTCGGACGTGCGCCCAGCAGTTCCTCTTTCAGGATCGCCTCGGCAGCAATGTCAGCTTTGGACACAAAGTCGCCAGCGCCTTTCATCGACACCTGAAGGTTCTCGACTTCACGGAAATCCTTGACCAAAGAACGCCCCGCCTTACGCGCGGCTTTGATCATGATGTTTAGGTTTGCGCTGCCAACCATTGTCCAAAGGCTCCTGTCCGGTCAAACCGCGCGTATACTGATGCAAAGCGCCCTTGCCAAGAGGAATGATGCGCATAGCAGACCCGCGTTTTTTGCCTATTGCTCTTGCAGCTTGCGCGCCTCGGTCCCGGCCAGCTTGATCAACTCTTGAACAAAGGGTTTTTCCAGATCCTCGCTGCGCACTGCCGCGTAAAGCCTGCGGGTGATGCCGTCCTTGGTCAGGGGGCGGGTGACGTAGTCGGAATTGTACTTCACTTCGCGCACAACCCAGTCAGGCAGCACCGAAATACCGCGGTTCGACGCGACGAGCAAAAGGATCACTGCAGTCAATTCGACCTGCCGGATTGCTGCCGGCTCGACCCGCGCGGGTATCAGCAACTGGCTGAACACATCGAGCCGGGTGCGCTCGACCGGATAGGTAATCAGGGTTTGCCCACGGAAATCCTCGGCTTCGATGAACTCTTTCTGCGCCAGCGGGTGGGATGAGGCAGCAACAAAAACAGCGTCATAGTCAAACAGTTCAATGAACTCGATGCCGGGCAGGTCTTCTGGATCGGACGAAACGACCAAATCGACTTCTTCTTTTTGCAGCGCAGGCAGGGCGTCAAATGCCAAACCCGGGCGGATATCGACGTCCACGTCACCCCAGGATTTCCGGAAAGATTCAAGCACCGGGAATAGCCATTCGAAACACGCGTGGCATTCGATCGCGATATGCATCCGGCCCGTATGCCCATCCCGAAGTGACGTGAATTCCTGTTGTGTGGCCTGGACTTGCGGCAATATTTGTTCGGCCAACCGCAGCAGCCGTAGCCCTGCCGCCGACAGTTTCATCGGCTTGGACCGGCGCAGGAACAGTTCAACCCCCGCCTGATCCTCTAGCCCCTTGATCTGATGGCTTAGCGCGGATTGGGTGATGTTCAGTTGATCCGCCGCACGGGCAAGCCCACCGCATTCGTGGATCGCCTTGATCGTACGCAGGTGGCGGAATTCAATGTGCATTACAGTGATACTCATGTTGTTCTTGAATAATATGAGTTTGTCTCACATTGCCCAAACTGGCACAAGGTCCTTGTACCAATCAAATGAGGCCGTGATGACCAAGCCAGAAATTTCATTCGAGTTCTTTCCGCCCAAGACGCTCGAAGCCTCGTTTCGTCTTTGGGACACGGTTCAGACTCTGGCCCCGTTAGAGCCGCGATTTGTCTCGGTCACCTATGGTGCGGGTGGCACAACGCGGGAACTGACCCGCGATGCGGTGGCGACCCTGCACAAATCCTCGGGGCTGCCTGTTGCTGCGCATTTGACATGTGTTGATGCCTCGCGGCAGGAAACGCTGGAAATCGCGGATACTTTCGCGCGGGCGGGCGTACAGGATATCGTAGCCCTGCGCGGTGATCCGCCAAGCGGTCAGGATCGTTTTGAGCCACACCCCGAAGGTTTTGCAAATTCGGTTGAACTGATTTCGGCCCTGGCTGAGACCGAGATGTTCAACATTCGAGTCGGCGCCTACCCCGACATTCACCCCGAGGCACAAAATGCCCGCACCGATATTGAGTGGCTCAAGGCCAAACTGGATGCAGGCGCAGATGAGGCCCTGACCCAGTTCTTTTTTGAGGCCGAGACGTTTTTCCGGTTCCGGGACGCCTGCGAAAAAGCCGGCATCGACAAGCCTATCGTGCCCGGCATCCTGCCGATCGAGAACTGGAAAGGTGCACGCAATTTCGCCAAACGATGCGGCACGCGCATTCCCCAATGGGTCGAACAGGCGTTTGAAAAGGCCGTGCGCGACGATCGTGAGGATTTGCTGGCTACAGCATTGTGCACCGAGCTGTGCTCGGACCTGATCGACGGGGGCGTGGACAAACTGCATTTCTACACGCTGAACCGGCCGGAATTGACGCGTGATGTGTGTTTTGCCCTTGGCATAACGCCGAAAACTGATCTGCAAAACGTGGCCTGAATGGGGCTCGGGAAAAGGGCGCCTTCACCGGCAGGAATAAAACTGAGAACAATTGCTGCGCACTGCCGCAATTGTTCCTGCAGGCACTTCAATTTTATGTGAAATTTGACAAGTTCGCAGTCCTGTTCAAACTGGGACAGTAACATTTTTTGTAATGAGTATTTTGGGTTATGGAACCTGCTGACAAGATCAATGCCCGCACAGAGGCACTGTATGCGCTAGGGTTAAATCAAAGCGCTACCTCTGATGAAATCAGAAACGCCTGGCGAAACATTGCGTTTCATGGGCACCCTGACCAAGCCGAAGGCGATAGTTCTGGATTTACACGCGCCAAAGAAGCCTATGACCTTCTGCGCAAGGAAGGGCTGGCAGGAAAGGGTATTGGGTCCGGAAAACCCCGACGTCCGAAACTGCGCCGTCGTATTCTTACACTGGAAACCGCCGACATCAACGCATGCCGCGCCCTACTGAACACAGCGTTGCCCGACCGATCGGACGAGGTCGAAACGCCGGAGCCTGAGCTGATGTGCAAGTCGGACCATGTGCCCGATGCAGTCGGGTTCTTTGGGCGCCATTTGACATTCTTTGTCTCAACGCCGGTCTATGAAGGTGCAAACCGCGTGGCATTGCCCACATCGGTTTTGGCGAGCTCACGCCAGACGGAAACCGAGGTGCTGAATTTCCAGTCCAACGACTCTGGCGGTGGCGAGGTTGTTGTGCCCGAAGCGATTACTGCGCGTACGTTCCCCGGGGCCAAAAGCGTTCGCATTCGGTTCGATGCCAATCAGCAGATGCGGGACGAATTCTCGTTTGCGCATTGACAAAAAAGCCCGGCTGAAATGAGCCGGGCTTTGACTTGGTGAGTGGCCACTTAGTTTGAAATCGGACCTTCCGAAGTGAATTTCGGGATCACGCTGGAGGATGCGCCATCGGGTTCGATCCCCGGCCAGTTGCCTTCGGCGAGGTTGATATTGCCGGGCACATCTTCTTCCCAGAAACCTACGACGACATCGGTGATGTTCAGGTAAAGCTTGTCATCGACGATGCGCCACAGGTTCGGGTTCGCCGGGACTTTGCCGCCCTTCGACACACCGTATGCGCAATGTCCGTCATATTGCGGTGCGTAGAAGGCCGGGTTCTCCTGAAATTTGTCGCGGTTCTCTTCAGACGAGAATGCCCAGGTGGCACCATTGTATTCCGCGGTGATATCTGCGCGACCGCGTACAGGTGCGGGCTGAGATTGACCAACCGCAACCTGATCCAGACCGCGGTAGGCGACAACATCGTAGCCGGATACGGCGAACCCGGTGCCGTCAATATACTGATCACCAGCAAAGGCCGGAGCGGCAAGGGTCAGTGCCGCAGCTACAGTCAGGGCAAAACGTTTCATGGTGGTAAGTCCTTTTGTCCTTGGGGTTGTTGATTTGCCCGAACTTGCGGGTCTGAACATACAATAGGCAATTCAGATCGCTTGCGAAGTCCCCCTCGCGCCGCTGTGACGTTGAATGAGAATTCGTGAGATGTCGGGTGAGGATTGTTACAAAAACGCTGCGCTCTGGGGGGTTGGACTCGGTGCTTTGCAACATTAGCTGTTGTGATGGACGGACAATTCACCTGCACTTTGCGAAGAAAGGCAAGAAATGAGCGAGCAACCGACCTATACGCCCCCAAAGGTCTGGACATGGGACAGCCAGAATGGCGGTCAATTTGCCAACATCAATCGCCCAATCGCTGGCGCCACTCACGACAAGGATCTGCCGATTGGACGGCACCCGCTGCAACTATATTCGCTGGCCACCCCCAATGGCGTCAAAGTGACCGTGATGCTGGAGGAACTGCTGGCGCTGGGTCACGAAGGTGCCGAATACAACGCATGGCTGGTGAATATCGGCGAAGGCGAACAGTTCAGCTCGGGCTTTGTCGGGGCCAACCCAAATTCGAAAATCCCCGCTCTTTGGGATCGCTCGGGCGATAAGCCGACACGCGTGTTCGAAAGCGCGTCGATCCTGTTTCATCTGGCCGAAAAGTTTGGTGCGTTTTTGCCCGCGTCCGGACCGGAACGTACGGAAGTCATGAATTGGGTCTTCTGGCAGATGGGCAGTGCACCCTATCTGGGCGGTGGGTTTGGCCATTTCTACGCCTATGCGCCGGAAAAGTTCGAATACCCAATTGACCGCTTTACGATGGAGACCAAGCGCCAGCTGGACGTTCTGGATCGCGAACTGACCGACAAGACGTATATCGCAGGCGAGGATTACACCATCGCGGACATGGCGATCTGGCCCTGGTATGGCCAGCTGGTTCTGGGCCGACTTTACAGCGCCGCAGAATTCCTGGACGTGGAATCCTACAAGAACGTCATGCGTTGGGCCAAGGCCATCGACGCACGCCCCGCGGTTCAGCGTGGCCGGATGGTCAACCGCCCGTTCGGTGAGCCACATACCCAGCTGCACGAACGTCACGAGGCCAGCGATTTCGAAACCCGCACCCAGGACAAATTGGAAGCAGCTGCGGAATAATCCCAAAAGCCCCGCAGATCATTCGTGCGCGGGGCTTTTTTCCTACTTTAGAATGGGTGGCTTATCCGGGTTGCTGCCCGGTATCGTCTGCGCGACAACACGCGCCTCCGGCTGCGGCAGATCGAACCGCAAACCAACCCGCGCCAATGAGGCAGCTGCCTGATCGTGCGCACCGAAGAACCCGACATCCATTGCCCCTGCCTCAATCCCGGAAAACGTCAACGCCTCGGACGCGGCTTTAGCGAGTGCGGGCTCGGCGCCTTCGACAGCACCTATGAACCCAAGCAGGTGCCCGGAACCGCCGCCTTCGGACTTCGTTCCCACCAGATATGCGGCTTCAGCCAATCCAACGGCCGTGGCAAGTTTCGCATCCAGTGCGGTCAACAAATCGTCGGGCAGACCCGCAGGGGGCAAGAACTCTGCCAACCGTTGCTGAACCTCCTCTGGTCCATGCTGCAGAGTTTCCGCCAGCCAACCCAGCGCCTCGGACGGGATCAGCATAGAGGACGGCGCAACTTCGAGGTTGAGGCCCAGCCCGATCCCCTGCCCCGCCAGCATGGAGGACAACACCCGGCCCGACAACGCCACATAAGGAACAGGACGTTCGGCAAACCGCGCTAACCGGTCCTCTCGGTCAAAGGCCAGCACGAAGCGTCCATCAGCGACGTCAAACAACTCGGGCGAGATATTTTCGCCCTTCGCCTCTTCCGTCAGCATCAGAAACAGCTCGCTGTCGGCAAGCCGTTCGAAGAAACGCAATCGCGCTGAATCATCGTTTGGGGCGGCAGCCATTGCGGTGTGGGCAGTGTCCAAAGCGGTGGTTTCAGTCATTCAGAACCTCTTGCACCCGCGCACGCAGAACCGGCAGAAGGTCGGTCTGGAACCACGGGTTTTTCTTCATCCATGCCGTATTCCGCCACGAGGGATGAGGCAAGGCAAAGACGCGCGGCGCATGGTCCCGCCAGTTGCGAACCGTTTCCGTCACCGAGCTGCGCACATTCAGGTGGTATTTATGAGCATGCCCACCCACCAAAATAGTCAGGGGCATCTCCCCCAGCGTTTGCATGACTTTGTTGTGCCAGGTTTTGCCGCACACAGGGGGGGGCGGCAAATCCGCCTTGCGCGCATCATAACCCGGAAAACAAAAAGCCATCGGCACGATTGAAACCCGTGACCGGTCGTAGAACACGGCTTCATCCACCCCAAGCCAATCCCGCAAGCGATCTCCGGACGGATCGGTAAACGGCCGACCCGATTCATGCACCCGTGCACCCGGAGCCTGACCGGCGACCAAAATCGGCGTTCCCGGCTGAAACCAGACCACCGGGCGGGGCTGATGGGCGGTCTCTGTCGCGGCAAATCTATCCGCGCAGATTCGGCAGGCCGAGATTTCTTTCTGTAGCGAATTCATCAGATGGCAAGGTTTCCTGCATCAAATTGGTTGACGGTCATCTTGAAAGATAGTCAACGCAATGCGTGGGTCCAACCGATGGAAAAGTCACAATACTAACAGCACACGTGCCAGTGGATTGATCATTGCCACCAAAACTCGACATAATATGGCCCACATAAAACGTAGGATAACAACCCGATTACCGACACATCCGGTAAGATTAACAAGGTGCAAGCAGCAGGCCCTCAATGCTTGAGTTTGAGAATGTTAGTAAGTCCTTCTGGACCGGGACACGCCGCAAGGTGATCCTGGACAGTGTCTCGTTTCGGGTCCAACTGGGCCGTTCGATTGGCATTCTTGCACCTAACGGAACCGGCAAGACCACCTTGATCAACATGATGGCAGGTCTGGAAAAGCCCGATGAAGGCGTGATTCGAAAGTCCTGCCGGGTATCTTTTCCTATGGGTTTCACCGGAGGTGTCGCAAACAAACTGTCCGCCCTGGAAAACGCGCGCTACGTCGCCAACATCTACGGGATGGACCCCGATTATGTCGAAGCCTACTGCAAATGGCTATGCGGATTGGGGGAGTATTTCGACCAACCCCTGGCCACTTATTCCAGCGGTATGAAGGGGCGCTTTACGTTTGCTTTGATGTTAGCTCTGGATTTCGACATGTACCTGATTGACGAAGGCATGCCGGCGTCGACTGATGTCGAATTCAACAGGAAGGCCGGCGACATCCTTCGGGAAAAACTACGCACGACAACATTGGTGATCGTGTCACACAGTCCCGCCGTGCTGGAGAAATTTGCGCAAGAGGCTGCCGTTTTGATGGATGGCCAGCTTTATATGTTCGACACCTTGGAAGAGGCAAAGCAGCTATATGACTACCAAACCCAAGGCTAGCATCTACAACTGGCGCCGCAAACGCCGCAATGCGGGAACGGAAGAAGACCGCGCTGACGCCATTTCGCGCATTCGCAACGCGACGCGGCCACCCGCTGCGGCCAATGACTCAGAGTCCAATACCGAGATTGACGCCATCAAAAACGAAGGGCTGACCGGGCGTCAATTGCGGATGGCACGCAGACTGGCGCAGAAGAACGGGCTGGAGGCGACTTCGGACTATGATGCGGTGCGTTTGCTGCGCCAAAAGGGCATCGATCCGTTTCATCGCGCCAATTTGCTGGGGATGGCGGGTGAAACGGCACAGACCGAGGATCAGACCAAGGACAAGGTCACGATTCATTTGCCGCAAACGGTCAGCGAAGGTGGAAGGACCCTGCCCGGACCGGAGATGTCCCCTACGCAACGGCGCGAGTTTGAAATTGGCGAGATACAGAAAGACATCGCCCGCCGCCGCCGTCGCAAACTGCTTGCCCTGTTTGCCCGCCTTGCGGTTTTCGTCTTCCTGCCCACCTTTATTGTCGGGTTCTATTTCTACCGAGTGGCGACGCCCATGTATGCCAGCGACTCGGCCTTCTCGATCCTTCAGGCGGACGGCGGCGGGGCATCGTTTGGCGGGTTTTTGGCGGGCACACAATATGCCACCGCGCAGGATTCTGTCGCCACACAGGAATTTCTGGAGTCCAAGGATGCCTTGCTGAGGCTTGAACGTGACATGGGCTTTGAAGAAATTTTCAAGCAGGAGTGGATCGATCCTATTCAACGGCTTTCGCCGGACGCCACGCTGGAAGAGGCCTACAAGCTCTTCCGACGCATGATCACCATCGGGTACGACCCGAGCGACGGCATTATCCGGATGGAAGTCGCGGCCCCTGATCCGCAGATTTCGGTGGCCATCTCTGACCGTCTTCTGTCCTACGCCGAAGAAACCATAAACGGGCTTACAGAACTTAAGCGCGAAGACCAGATGCGCGATGCGCTGGATGGTTTTGAAATGGCCCAGCAGGAACGCAGAAAAGCGCAGGAAGATCTGATCGAACTTCAGATTCAAGGCGCGTTGCTGGACCCTCAGAACGTCATCGCCAGCTTGCGTGGCCGCATAGACGCCATGGAAACGCAGATTCAGGACAAAGAACTACAATTGGCTGCCTTGCTGGACAATCGTCGTCCGAACCAGGCCAAGGTGGATGGTGCCCGTGCGGACATCGCGCGATTTGAGGCTGTGTTGGCAGAACTCAACGCGGAAATGCTGGATGTGTCAGCAGGCGAAAACTCGCTTGCCCGGCTCAGTGTACGAATTCAAATGGCGCAGGCCGATCTTGTTGCCAGGGATATGATACTGCAGACGGCTATGCAGCAAATGGAAACCACACGGACAGAAGCAAACCGCAAAGTGCGCTATCTGACGGTGTCCGTAAGGCCGGTGCCAAGTCAGGAACCCACCTATCCGCGCAAGTTCGAAAATACGATTTTGGCTTTTCTGTTGTTTGCTGGTATCTACCTGTTGATCTCGCTTACCGCGTCGGTCCTTCGTGAACAGGTATCCTCGTAAGACACATGAAACATGTAAAAATCTCCGACCTCACGGTCGGCAATGATCTGCCTCTGACGGTCATTGCCGGCCCCTGTCAGCTTGAAAGCGCGGATCATGCGCAGATGATCGCAGGCAAAATGAAAGAAGCCTGTGATGCCGCCGGTGCGCAGTACGTTTTTAAGGCCTCGTATGACAAGGCGAACCGCACCTCAATTTCAGGTGTCCGTGGACCCGGAATTGCCAAAGGTCTGGACATTCTGGATGATGTGAAAAATCAAATTGGGGTGCCTGTCCTGACTGACGTACATACGCCAGAGCAATGCGCAGACGCGGCCAATGTTTGTGATGTTTTGCAGATTCCCGCGTTATTGTGTCGTCAAACCGACCTGGTGTTGGCCGCAGCCCAAACAGGCGCGGCGATCAATGTCAAAAAAGGGCAATTTCTGGCACCATGGGATATGGCGAACATTGTCGCCAAGATCGAGAGTGTTGGTAACTCGAATATTCTGCTGACAGAACGTGGCACCTCGTTTGGGTACAACACCTTGGTGACAGATATGCGCTCGCTCCCGCAGATGGCGGCGACGGGCTATCCGGTTGTGATGGACGCAACCCACTCGGTTCAGCAGCCTGCTGGGCTTGGAGGTTCGACCGGCGGTCAGCGTGAATTTGCTCCGGTGATGGCACGCGCGGCTGCCGCCATAGGCGTCGGTGCTGTGTTTATTGAAACACACGAAGACCCGGACAAGTCTCCGTCAGACGGGCCTAACATGATCTATCTGGACCAAATGCCTCAATTGATTGACACTTTGATGCGCTTTGATGCATTGGCCAAAGCCAATCCTATACAGATTTGAGTAAGAGCAATAGCATGACCAAACCCATCCCCGAGGTGACCCCGAACACCTGGAGTTTTCTGCGCGATCCGATGATCAAGCCAACCGGTTTTCGCGAATATGACGCGCGCTGGAAATACCCGGAAGAGATCAACCTGCCCGGCATGACCGCGCTTGGCTTGGGTCTGGGCACACAGATGCGCAAGCGTGGGATCGAACCGGTGATCGCGGTGGGCAACGACTATCGCGACTACTCGCTGGCGATCAAGAATGCGCTGATCCTGGGGCTGATGCAGGCTGGCATTCAGGTCAAAGATATTGGCCCTGCGCTTAGCCCGATGGCCTATTTCGCGCAATTCCATCTGGATGTGCCCGCCGTAGCCATGGTCACAGCCAGCCACAATCCGAACGGCTGGACCGGGGTGAAGATGGGCTTTGACCGCCCGCTGACCCACGGCCCCGATGAGATGTCGGAATTGCGTGACATTGTCCTGAACGGCGAAGGCGTCACCCACGACGGTGGGTCCTACGAATTCGTCGAGGGCGTAAAAGAAGCCTATATCGACGATCTGGTCGGTGATTTCAAAATGTCCCGTCCCCTGAAAGTCGTATGCGCAACCGGAAACGGAACGGCTTCGGCCTTTGCACCTGAGATTTTCCAGCGCATTGGCGTCGAAATGGTGCCCAGCCACACCCAATTGGACTATACTTTCCCCCACTATAATCCCAACCCCGAGGCTATGGAGATGTTGCACGACATGTCCGCCTCTGTGAAAGCCAGCGGCGCCGATCTGGCTCTGGGCTTTGACGGCGACGGCGATCGCTGTGGTGTTGTGGATGATGAGGGTGAGGAGATCTTCGCCGATAAGGTCGGCGTGATCATGGCCCGCGATCTGGCCAAATTGTATCCGAACTCGACGTTTGTGGCAGATGTGAAATCCACTGGTCTGTTTGCCAGCGACCCTGAATTGCAGGCCCTTGGTGTCAAAGCGGATTATTGGAAAACCGGCCACAGCCACATGAAGCGGCGGGTCAAAGAGATCAACGCGCTGGCCGGCTTTGAGAAGTCTGGTCACTACTTTCTGGCTGAACCTATCGGGCGCGGCTACGACTGCGGGATGCGGGTTGCCGTTGAAATCTGCAAGCTGATGGATCGCAATCCGGATCAAAGCATGTCGGACCTGCGCAAGGCGCTGCCTAAAACCTGGTCGACGCCGACCATGTCGCCCTATGCAGCCGACACCGAGAAGTATGACATTCTTCAGCGGTTGGTCGACAAGCTGGTTGCCAAGGCAGATGCCGGAGGTACCTTTGCCGGTCGCGCGATCAAAGAGGTTGTCACCGTCAATGGCGCTCGTGTCATTCTGGACAATGGCAGTTGGGGTCTGGTTCGCGCATCCTCAAACACTCCGAACCTTGTCGTGGTCTGCGAAAGCAGCCAGAGCGAGGACGAAATGCGCGCAATCTTTGCCGATATCGACGCGGTCATTCGCACGGAACCCGGTGTGGGCGACTACGATCAAACCATCTAAGCGCTACTGCGTTTCGGGGCACCTTCTGCCCCGAAACCCTTGCGTATTGGCGCTGATTAGTTACCGCCAAACAGCTTCAGCAGCCCCTTGTTCACTTCGTCTTCGAGTTTGTTCTTGATCGCGTCTTCGATCTGATCGCTGTCCGTGATCGTCGTATTCAGCTCGTCTCCGACTTTGTCCAAGACTTTCTGCTTGGCCTCATCTTCAAGCTCTTTGGCCTTTCCTTCAGCAACAGCCTCGATAACTTTGGTCAGATCTGGCTTAATCGACGGGTTGCTCCACGGTCCGACGATTTTCACTGGCACTGCAATGCCGTTGCCCGAATTCGCGCGCAGCGCAACAGGCGTGAAAAGATAGTCGATATCGCGGTTGCCGATTCCGACCCGACCGGAACCGTCGGCCCGGAAGTTATCCAGGGACATCAACAGGTCGTTGTTCCACAACACCCCTTGATCCATGGTGAAGCTGGCGGACAGGCTGTTGAATACGGTTGTGCCGCCCTCGCCCCCGCTGCGGCCCATCAGGCGGTCCAGATCAAACCCCGAGATCACGCCCTTGCCCACGTCCACACGACCCTTGCCGCTGAGTGAGCGCACGATCTGATCCTCGGACTGTCCAACTCCCAGAAACTCAAACGACCCTGATCCGGTGCCGGACAACCGCTCGATCCCGCCAAGAGCGGACAGAGCTTGCTGTACGTCCATGCCATTCGCGGTCAGGTTACCGCCGACCGACAAACCGTTCCGGTTGTTGGCAACCACTTGCCCGTTCAGATGCCCTGAAAACAATGTGGCAGGATTCATCTGAAGAACCGCCCTGGATCGATCAAGGTTAAGCGTCAGATCGCTGGGTCCCAGCGTCAGGCCCGGTACGGCAATGGAATTGGCTTTGAGGCGGATTTTGCCATTCGCCAAGGCCAGCGCAGACGCATCAATCGGGGTGGTCGACCACCCTTGGTCAGGCGACGGCGCCGACCCTCCGACAGCGCCACCAGGCGTATCATTGAATTGAGTAAGATCCAGGTCACCGCCTTCCAGCCGTGCGGTAATCTGCGGCGGGTCCGAGATAACGATATCTGCCTCGCCGGTCAGGCGATTATTATCCAGCAACGCCACCAAATTGCGCAGTGAAATCCGACCATCGCTGGTATAGGTCATTTGCCCGGCCACGTCAGCCTCGCGCCCAAGACCCAATGGCACCCCAACACCGGCCTGACCAAAAGCAGCCAGCATACGTTCCGTGTTCGTCGTTTTGGCCAGCATTCTGCCATCCATTTCACCAGCCAGATTGACCCGCCCTACAAAGCCGAACTCTCCGCCGGGCGCGGTCATGGTCAAATCCAGCGGCGTTACCGCGCCGGACGCGTAAGCTGGCAGATCTTGAATCTTGAGGTCGACATCGACCGCCCCCCCGGGCACTGCCATCTGAGCCTGAACCTGCAGAGGCGCCGAAACGTCCGGCCAACTGGCCGCCAGATCGACATTGGTAAAATTGAACTTAGTTGCGCCGTTTTCGATATAGACCAAACGTGCATTCGTCAGCTTCAAGTGATCCAGCGTCACCTCGCCCTGCTGCCCTTGCGGTGCCGCGCCACTTGCAGCGCTTGCCGAGGCTGTGTTTTCGGGTGCCGAAAGTTCCCAATTCCCTCGCCCATCCGAAAGTTCCAACCGCAGAACCGGATTATCGGCGATCACCCGTTTGATGCGCAGGTCCCCGGAGATCAGCGCAGCAGCATCAACCCCCACGGCCAGGCTTTCGGCGCTCAGCATTGGTTCAGGACCGGCCCATTGTGCATTTCCAAAAGTCACCGGACCGGTTTCCAGCCCCAGCACGGGCCAAAAAGACAGGTTCACATCACCCGTAAGCTTCAGATCACGCCCGGTTTGGGTGCGGACCTGCTCGGCCAATATGGTGGCCAGCTTGTCGCCGGGCATCAGCAGCAAGGCCCCGATGACCAAGCCAAAAACCGCCACCAACAGGAAAACTATGCGCAACAGCCGCTTCATATTCTGCTCTCTGCCTTTTTCATGCGTTAAAAAGATCATCCAAAGCCTGCGCCGCATTTGCAAGGGGAAGCGTTCCCCACTATATGCCGCGCAATGACAACGAACCCGCCAAACCTCCGCCCCGACCTGGCGCCTGCCGCCCGGATGCCCGAGACGCCACGTTCGAACCAGCCAACAATTGGCATGGTATCCTTGGGCTGCCCCAAGGCCCTGGTCGATAGTGAGCGCATTCTGACGCGCCTGCGTGCCGAAGGATACGGCATCTCGCCCGACTATTCAGGCGCGGATGCCGTGATCGTGAATACCTGCGGGTTTCTCGACAGTGCCAAGGCCGAGTCGCTGGACGCGATCGGCGAGGCGCTGGTCGAGAATGGCAAGGTCATCGTGACCGGCTGTCTGGGCGCGGAACCGGATTACATCCGCGAACATCACCCGCGCATCATGGCTGTTACCGGCCCGCATCAATACGAGCAGGTACTGGATGCGGTGCATTCGGCAGTGCCGCCCGATCCTGATCCGTTTGTGGACCTGCTGCCTGCTGCAAGCGTACAGTTGACCCCCCGCCATTACAGCTATCTCAAGATTTCCGAGGGCTGTAACCACAAATGCAAGTTCTGCATCATCCCTGACATGCGCGGCAAGCTCGCCAGCCGCCCGGCCCACGCGGTGCTGCGCGAAGCCGAAAAGCTGGTCGACAATGGCGTGCGTGAATTGCTGGTGATCTCGCAGGACACATCCGCCTATGGGTTGGACCGGAAGTATGACGTAAACCCGTGGAAGGACCGCGAGGTGCGCAGCCACATCACCGATCTGGCGCGTGAGCTGGGGCAATTGGATGCATGGGTTCGGCTCCACTATGTCTACCCCTACCCGCATGTGCGCGAGTTGATCCCCCTGATGGCCGACGCCGGATGCAACATCCTGCCCTATCTGGATATTCCGTTCCAGCATGCCCATCCAGACGTTCTGAAACGCATGGCGCGCCCGGCAGCGGCAGCCAAGACTTTGGATGAGATCGCCGCATGGCGCGCAACCTGCCCGGACATCACGCTACGGTCGACCTTTATCGTCGGTTATCCGGGCGAGACCGAGGCCGAGTTCCAGACCCTTCTGGATTGGATGGACGAGGCGCAACTGGATCGTGTTGGCTGCTTCCAATACGAAAACGTCGATGGCGCGCGATCAAACGACCTGCCGGATCACGTTCCAGCCGAGGTCAAACAAGAGCGTTGGGAACGCTTCATGGAAAAAGCGCAGGCCATCTCCGAGGCTAAGCTGGCCGCCAAGGTCGGCCAGACCATCGACGTGATCGTGGACGAGGTTGATGACGAAGCCGCCACGTGCCGCACCAAGGCGGACGCGCCCGAGATCGACGGGAACCTGTTCATCGATGAAGGTTTCGATGATCTGAAGCCTGGTGACATCCTATCGGTCGAGATCGATGAGGCCGGCGAATACGATTTATGGGGCAAACGCACCTGGCCCTAATATGCCCGTTCACCCCAGATGGGCAGAGCGTGATTTAAGTTTATTGGCTTGAGCCGGGATTTTCCCGGACCATAAATGGAAACCTCAACTTGCTGGAAGGAGGGTTTTCATGTCGTACCTTCGTGCAATCTCTTTCAATTGCATGGCCGCGATACTTGCATCCCAACTTTTTACTGGCCCGGCAACTGCAGGCAGCATCACCGTTGGAACGAGCGGCCAAGCTGTTGTTGGGTCAAAATCGCAACATGTTCATAACAGCAATAACATCCGCATTCACCGGCACTATTACTCTCCGAAAGTCTACACACCAAAAGTCTACCACGCAAAACCGACCCCTAAGAACGCGCCCTACGTTCAGCAAAAGCAAAAAAAGAAATCCTATCGCTACCTTTATGCACCACGGTACGAGTCAAGGCGTCAACACTATCACCGCAAGTCGTTTGGGCACGGATTTTGACGGCTGGGGAGGCGATGATTGCCCATTTTCGGCACATTCTGATCTGACCCGCGCCGGCCTAAAGCGGGCACAAAAAAACCGCCCAACAAGGGCGGTCGGATGCGTTGAGTAAGCGGGCGGCCAAAACAAGACCGCCCGCAGAATTCTTACTGAGCGACCGGGTTACAGATGGTCTGTCCCGCTTCGGTCGTGGCCAGCTCGGTTCCAGCCGGGCAGCTCGGTGTGCCGAACTTGTCGTATTCAGGCGTGATGTAAACCGGCGTCGGCTCTTCCTGCTGCGAGCATGCAGCCAGAACCAGGGCAATTGCGCTAACGGCAGCAAATTTAAGTTTCATGTCCGTCATTCCTCTAAAAATTTTCTCATATTGCCCTATTATCTGGGGCCAGTCTCAAAATACGACCTCGTTGATATTATTGCAACAAAATCAATCACAGTTTTGTGAGAACGGCAAAACCATGCTGCTTGCATAAAGAAACATAAGCGCTCTACACGCCCCCGCGATGGCCTTATAGTTGTTTCACGACATTAGCCAAAAGCGGAGCAGCCACATGTCAGATGAGCCGAAACCTGCCCAAAAAGCCCCCTACCCGGTCGAAGTGACCGAAGGGAAAACCTATTTCTGGTGTGCTTGCGGCAAGTCAGAGCGCCAGCCCTTCTGCGATGGTTCACACAAGGGAACCCAGTTTGAACCAGTGAAGTTTACTGCCGAGACCAGCAAGAAGGTGTTCTTTTGCGGGTGCAAACAAACGGCCAATCCGCCGCTGTGCGACGGTTCGCATTCCAAGCTCTGACTAAGTCTTCAAAGCGTTCAGCGTTTCTGCATTCACGCAGAATTCAGGGGCCGAATCGGCTTTGACCTGTTGTTTCGACAACCACAATTCGCATTGGTCGCTGCACCCAGACGCACGACAGCGCGTCACGATCTCCGCATAACCATTGGTGGTCAACCGCCCCTCGGCCATCGCTTCGGTCAACGAAACATCCATACATCTGGCTACCGACCGGGTTAGCCAAAAGTGTTTCTCCACGTCGCCCAGAGTATCTCGGGTCATTGGCAAGTCTGCCTTTTGTTTGCACAAACGCGGCGATGGCGCGGCATGATTTTTCTTATCCGTCGCGCTTGCTTTCCGACAGCGAAGTGAGGCGGTCAAACAGGGACGTGTTCCTGCAGTATTCCGGGGTTTTCTGGTCTTGGGCAGATTGTGCCAGAAATTGCGCGCAATGATCGGGGTTCGAACAATCTCTGCAACGCAGGACCGCATCAGAGATCTGGTCAATCGAGACGTCACCGCCTATGGCCGCATCTTCCAGATCGACCCCGACGTGGGTTGCCATCTGGTCGACCAGTTCCGCATGTCGTTTCAGAGTATTTTTGCCAAGCATTGCGCTGTCTCCCTGTCGCACAGTTCTGGCAGGATAGCGCAGCGGCCCGAACAGGCATTTGACTCAGGTCAAGACCCGGCACCGATATGGTCCAGATAGGCGCGGGTCGCATCCTGCACCCTGCGAAACCGGACACCGCCCAGTTTTTTGCCGCCGTACCAGCGGGTGACAATGATGACGTGGCCCTCCAGTCCGGCCCTTTCGAGCATGCGCAGGATAACCATTCCGGCACCGCTTTCTCCATCGTCAGCCTTGAGAGCCCCTGTCGGCAAGATCGCCGCCCAGGTATTGTGCGTCGCCTTGGCATAGGCTTTGTCGGATTTGAGATCTTGCAGCACGGCATCCACGTCCTCGCGCATTTGCACCGCAGCTCCCGACACCGCGTATTTTGACCCACGATCTGTCAGGATTACACCCAGCCTTGTTATTTGGGTCATTGCGTCAGCCCAAGTTTTCGGGCGGTGTTCTTAACCATCTGCACACGCTGCGCATTCGGCGGATGTGACGCCAGAAAACTGTCCTCCGGGTCCGGGATGCGGTCAAAGTACTTTGCGCCGATCAACGGGTTGTATCCGGCATTGTGGGTAATAATTGTGCCCAACTGGTCAGCCTCAAGCTCGAAGGCCTTGACGTTCAATTGAACACCCACTTCCGCCCCAATTTTCTGTGTTCGCTCCAGGTCTTCGCCCTCTTCTCCAAAGAGCTTGCCCAGATTGTTGAATATTGCAGCGCTTTCTTGCGCGTTTTTCGACTGGCGGGGGATATGGCGCAGAAGGTGATGGGCCGCTTCATGCCCAAGGACAAAAGCCAGTTCATTTGGGTTTTGTGCTGACTGAATCATGGAACGGGTCATAATGATCACCGGCTGGCCTCTGTTATCCAAGGTCTGAAACGCATTCGCTTCCGCCTGTGGATTGAGATCAACAAGAACCGTGAAATCGCAATTTTTGACTTTGGCCCGCTTCAGACACTCTGCCCGGGCTTCCTTGCCGATGGAGCGGCTGACATCTCGAACCGCGGCCGCCTCTACCTGATACTCACCCAAGGTCCCCGACCATTGGGTCGCGGGCTGCAATCGCATCTCGCCAGCACTACAGGCCGCCAGAAAAAGAGGAAGAAACAAACAGATCAGACGATACATTCATAATCCTTTGAAACGGTTGGCCCGTTTTCACGACCATAGCGCGGAGCCGCGCCAATCACCACAGCCCGATTGGTAAGGTACGGGTTGCATTGCATTCGGCTGACCTGCACTCTGCTTTCATGTTTTCGATTGAGCATGAATTCGACTCGACAGTCATTACTCTGGTGGACGAAGGCCCCAAGCCTTTGCAAGAGGATGTCGTCATCAACAGCTTCGCCGAATGTGTGACGCTTGAACAATTGGACCCGCGCACGGATCAGATTCAGAGGATCACGTTGTCCCCAGAACAGGTGCGCGATCTGGCGGCGGCTTTGGACTTGCCGGAAGGCGTGTACCAAATCCGGGAAACACCGGATCAGGGTGAATAGACAAATACCTTGTCGCGCGACGTCTGCCCCCGCTTGAGGATCAGAGTGGACGGTGCCACCCCCATGGCCACGGCCAAAATGTTGCGCACCGCCTCGTTTGCCTTGCCATTTTCGGGCGGCGCGGTGACGGTGATGCGAATGTTTCCCTGATCGGTTAAAATCCCATCCTTCGCAGCTTTCGGCGTGACCCGGACCTCGATCCCTTCATCGGGTACGGCGTGCGCGCTCAGATCCGGTACATTTCGCAGCTTTGGTTTGGCCATCTTCCCTCTCTTCTTCTTGAACATCCTTGCACGAACGCTCAGGGAGTGAAATTGATCTCCTGCATCCAGCCACTTGCCCTTGAAACCCGCCAGATGTTCAACCACATACACAACCGCCTATGTAAAGGAAGTTAACATATGTCCTTGAAGAATCCGGCCGCTCTGGAGTTTCTGCAATCGCGACGGTCGCGCCCTGCGAAAACGCTGATTGAACCCGCCCCGACGCGGGACCAGCTGTTGCCCCTGCTGACCGCCGCCGCACGCAGCCCGGATCATGGCAAGCTGGAACCCTGGCGTTTTATCGTGCTTGAGAAAGGTGCCATGCCGCGCCTGGCGCAGCTGACCGAAGACTGCGGTGCTGCCCTTGGTAAAACTGCTGAGGATATCGCCAAGGCCCGCAGTCAGTTTGACATGGGCCATCTGGCGGTCGCCGTGATCGAGGTACAAAAACCCTCCGCGAAAATCCCGGTGATTGAACAAACCTATTCCGCCGGCGCAGTGTGCCTGGCTTTGCTGAACGCGGCGCTTGCTGCGGGTTGGGGCGCGAACTGGCTGTCCGGTTGGCAGACCCACAACCGGGACTTTTGCAAAAAGGCGTTCGGGCTACAAGATAATGAGCGCGTCGCGGGTCTGGTCCATATCGCGACCGAGGGCAAAGCACCGCCCGAAAGACCCCGCCCTGACGTGGATGGGTTGACGCAGTGGGTTTCGGAATGACCATTCTCAACGCCTTTTTTGCAGCGCTGGGACAGATCGGCGACCCAAAGTTCCGGGCTGTCCTGTTGCGCGGCGTTGGTCTGACGATTGTTTTGCTGATCGCCGCATGTGCTTTGGCGATCTGGCTGATAAACAGGCTGTCGGGGAACGAGATCTCTCTGCCCTTTATCGGTGCCGTGCCGTGGTTGAACGACGTGCTGAATTATTCCGGCATCTTTGTCGTCCTGATCCTGCCCGTATTTCTGATGGTCCCGGTGGCCTCGGCGATTACGTCGATGTTTCTGGAAGACGTCGCGCAAGCGGTCGAAGACAAGCATTACCCATCTTTGCCTGCTGTACCCGGCATTCCATTCAGCGAAAGCCTGCGCGACGGGCTGAGCTTCATGGGAGTTCTGATCGTTGCCAACCTGCTGGCCCTGATTCTCTATGCAATCTTTACCCCACTCGCTCCCTTCATCTTCTGGGGCATGAACGGTTTCTTGTTGGGGCGGGAATACTTTACGCTGGCGGCCATGCGCAGGTTGGGTCGCGAAGGTGCACGTAAGCTGCGCGCCAAACACGCAACGACCATCTGGATGGCAGGCATTTTGATGGCGATCCCGCTATCCGTGCCCCTGGTGAACCTTGTGATCCCAATCCTTGGGGTCGCAACGTTCACCCATATCTACCACAAGCTATCAGGGTCTATGGCTTAAAGATCAGCGCTGCGGCTCCAGCTGGTTCAGCCAGTCGAAGTCTCGCACGGAAATCATGCCGGACAGGATGATGCCTGCGATAATGGCCCAGAGCACCACCGTGATACCGGTGGTGATCCACATCTTTTTCTTCAGGTGATGCTCTTCAGGTGCGCCCGCGTGGGTGCCCGGAACGATATCACCCAGATCGCCCTGCGTCTTGATGCGGATTGGCAGCACCACCAGCAAGGTCATGAACCAGATCACAGCGAACAGAACGGCCGCACCAGTAATCGACATCTTATCCCCTCCGGGGTTAGGTTACACCTGTTCCAGTTCGACCAGGCAGCCGTTAAAATCTTTGGGGTGCAGGAACAGCACCGGTTTACCATGCGCACCGATCTTGGGCTCACCCGAACCCAGCACGCGCGCGCCGGTTTCTTTCAGGTGATCGCGGGCAGCGATGATATCCTCGACCTCATAGCAGACATGGTGGATGCCGCCAGCGGGGTTCTTTTCCAGAAACCCGTTGATCGGGCTGTCATCGCCCATCGGATAAAGCAGTTCGATCTTGGTATTGGGCAGTTCGATGAACACAACTGTGACGCCGTGATCCGGCTCATCCTGCGGCGCGCCGACTTTCGCGCCCAGCGCGTTGCGATACTGCTCCGAGGCGGCCTCAAGATCGGGTACGGCAATGGCTACGTGGTTCAGGCGACCAATCATGGAACTCTCCTCTGTTCTGCGTTGCAGCGGTTATGGGGGCTGATTGAACAAAGAACAAGTGCGCCAAATTGCCGTTAACGCCCTGTTAGCCAGAAGTTCCTAGCGTGACGTATCTGCTGATTAGGAGTTCCGCCATGGACGATTCGAGCCCCTTCGCCTCTCCCGCGCAGCCGACGGCCACGCGGCCCCTGCTGGGACAAACTATTCTGGTTGTGGAAGACAGCCGCTATGCCTGCGACGCCATCCGCTTGATGTGCCTGCACAGCGGCGCGCGCATCAGGCGGGCGGATTGCCTGCAATCGGCACGGCGTCACCTGCAGATCTACCGCCCGTCTGTCATCATCGTGGACATGGGTCTGCCGGACGGGTCCGGCGCGGATCTGATCGCTGATCTGTCTGAGGCTGCGCCCCGCATTGGGGCCATTCTTGGCATGTCCGGGGATGACCACATGAAACGCACCGCAATGCGGGCCGGTGCCGACGGGTTTTTAGCGAAACCCCTCAAATCGCTGGCCTATTTTCAGACGTCCATCCTGGAACGTTTGCCCGAAGATCGCCGACCCAGCAGCCTGCATGCCGTCCGGGATGAGATCATTAACGCCGATCCGTTGGCCTATCAGGATGACATGGCGCATATCGCCGACATTCTGGCCGGTCCGAATGATCAGCGCACGCTGGATTACGCGGCACAGTTTCTGCGCGGGGTTGCCCGCGATGCCGAGGATACGGTTTTGGCCGAAGCGGCCCAGCGGCTTGCCGAGTCGCGGGCAGACGGAACCCCAGTAACGGCCGTGGCCGCTCAGGTCGCCGGGATTGTGCAGACCCGTTTGGAACAGCGTGAGGCGATTTGAGATGATGACCGCTTACTTCATAACCGCAACGATCTTGTGCCTTTGGGTCTACTGGCAAACCCGCGCCACCGCCCGCGATATTCGCTCTAGCCGGAAGTCATTTAGGGACCCATGGGAATAGGTCGCCAACAAACGGGCTATGCAGACCTGCGACCAAGCGATGAATACCGGTCCATAGCCATGACCTTTGTACAAGCACAAGCCATGAAAAAACCCGCTGCAGGGTCAGCAGCGGGTTTTGCTATTCTCAGTCCTGAGGGATGATCCGCAGGCCCAGCTCCATCATCTGATCCGAGGTCGGATCGGATGGTGCGTCCATCATTAGATCCTCGGCACGCTGGTTCATAGGGAACATCATGACCTCGCGGATGTTGGCTTCATCGGCCAGCAACATCACGATACGGTCGATACCAGCGGCGCAGCCACCGTGCGGCGGGGCACCATAATGGAAGGCGTTGAACAGCGCGCCAAAGCGGCTTTTCACTTCTTCTTCGCCGTATCCAGCCAGTTCAAAGGCTTTCAACATGATTTCCGGCTTGTGGTT
Organism: Ruegeria sp. CDSC054; assembly: GCF_059610645.1. Classification (NCBI taxonomy): domain Bacteria; kingdom Pseudomonadati; phylum Pseudomonadota; class Alphaproteobacteria; order Rhodobacterales; family Roseobacteraceae; genus Ruegeria; species Ruegeria sp. CDSC054. The sequence continues at coordinate 341,989 of NZ_JBXWOA010000002.1, forward strand.
CCGGATCGCGCCCGACACCAGCTCGTACCCGTTACAGGCCAGGTCGTACTGATAGCCACGCACGTCCAAGGGGTTCCCCAGCAGCGCTTCCATCCCGCCTTGCGGCATCGAGAACGGGTTGTGCTCAAAGTCGATCGCACCGGTTTCTTCGTCCTGCTCGTAGATCGGGAAGTCCACGATCCAAGCAAAAGCAAAGCGGTCTTTCTCGGTCAGGTTCAGTTCCTCACCGATCACGTCGCGAGCCTTACCAGCGACCTTTTCAAAGGCTTTCGGCTTACCACCCAGGAAGAAGGCAGCATCGCCAACGCCCAGACCCAGCTGCTGACGGATCGCCTCGGTGCGCTCGGGGCCGATGTTTTTGGCCAGCGGTCCTGCGGCCTCCATCCCTTCGCCTTGATCGCGCCAGAAGATGTAGCCCATGCCGGGCAGACCCTCTTTCTGAGCAAAGGCGTTCATGCGGTCGCAGAACTTGCGGCTACCACCGGTCGGCGCGGGGATGGCGCGGATTTCGGTGCCTTCCTGCTCCAACAGCTTCGCGAAAATCGCGAAGCCAGACCCGCGGAAGTGGTCAGAGACCACTTGCATTTTAATAGGGTTGCGCAGGTCCGGCTTGTCGGAACCGTACCACAATGCAGCATCCTTGTAGGAGATCTGCGGCCACTCCTGATCGACCTTGCGGCCACCGCCGAACTCTTCGAACACACCGGTCAGAACCGGCTGGATCGTGTCGAACACGTCTTGCTGTTCGACAAACGACATCTCAAGGTCAAGCTGATAGAAATCGGTGGGCGAACGGTCGGCACGCGGATCTTCGTCACGGAAGCACGGTGCGATCTGGAAATACTTGTCAAAGCCCGACACCATGATCAGCTGTTTGAACTGCTGCGGGGCCTGCGGCAGCGCGTAAAACTTGCCCGGATGCAAACGCGACGGCACAAGGAAGTCGCGCGCGCCTTCAGGCGAAGATGCGGTGATGATCGGCGTCTGATACTCGCGGAAGCCCTGATCCCACATACGTTTGCGCATGGAAGAAACAACATCCGAGCGCAGGGTCATGTTCTGCTGCATAGCTTCGCGACGCAGGTCCAGGTAACGGTAGCGCAGACGCGTTTCTTCGGGGTATTCCTGATCTCCGAACACCATCAGCGGCAGTTCGTCAGCCGCGCCCAGAACCTCAAGCTCCCGCACGTAAACTTCAATCTCACCGGTCGGCAGTTTCGAGTTCACCAGCTCCGGGTCACGTGCTTTGACGGTGCCGTCGATGCGGATACACCATTCCGAACGTACTTTCTCAAGCTCGGCAAAAGCTGCACTGTCGCCATCACACAGAACCTGTGTCACACCGAAATGATCGCGCAGATCGATGAACAGCACGCCGCCGTGATCTCGTACCCGATGCACCCAACCGGACAGGCGGACGGTTTCACCGACATTGGCGGCGGTCAGTGCGGCGCAGGTGTGGCTGCGGTAGGCGTGCATGGATTTATCCCTTCGGGCGTAGAATTCGTCGCGCCGGTACACCCTGTCAGGCTTGGAAAGTCAAGGCAGGTCGCGCCGTCAAAACGGCCTTTGCACGTTGCCGGAATAGAAATAGATGCCCAGACCCGCCGCAAAGATAACATTACCCGCAATAGCGTGCAGCAGGACCGCGTAGAAAAACGACCCGCGTTGGCGGTAGGCCCAAGTGAACAACAGCCCTCCGCCAAAGGTCATGATGGCGACAATCCAGCTCCAGTACATCAGGTGGGCCAGCGAAAACAAGGACGCGTTCAGTAGGTAAGCCGCCTTCCCGTTTGGCAGGATCGCCTGGTAGCGGCGGAAGAACAGCGACCGGAACAAAAGCTCTTGCGGAAGGGCCGAAGCAATCGGGTAAGCCAGCCAGATCACTGCCAGGAATTCGGACCGGTAGAGAAGCATGCGAAATGCAACATCCGGTCGCTTCGCCATGACGACCGCCGAGCAAAACGCCGCCATGGCAACAGTGAAGAGAGCGAGCTCGCGCCACGTCCAATTGCGCCAGTTGTACCGAAGTTCGGCCCAGGCAAAACCCGGCGTGTAATGGAGCAGGATGATACCGATGGCCGTGAAGGTGAACAGCGACGGAAACATCCAATTCGGAGGAAAAAAGACCGCGATCAGAACTGGTACTGCGACAAAGAACAGGCCGAACTCCAGCCGTAGCCGCAGGTGATGCGTCCCGTCATGCGCCCAATCGCTTTGTTTGCTCACAATACCGCCAATTCCGCCCGGATCAGGCCACGTAAGGAATTCCCTACGAAAACTTTTTCCGCGTTTTTCAGATCGGTCAAGGACAAGACGCTTTCGGTAACCTGTTTATTATCAATCAGTTCTTCTCGCAGAATCCCCGGAAGCAAACCACAGGTCAGCTTTGGCGTCAGACGACGGCCGTCCGGCATATGCAGGAACAGGTTGGTGATGGTCCCTTCGCACAGTTCTTCACGTTCATTCAGAAACAGAAATTCGTCTATTCCGTCCGGCAGCGATGCGCGAGCCGTATCATAAACAGAGCGTTGTGTCGTCTTGTGCTGCAACCAAACATCCGACGCGGAAAGCCGCATTTTGGTGACCGCGACCCGCCATAATGGTGGGTTATCGGCCAGTACTCCGGTTGTCACATCGTGTGTTCCATCAACTGCCAGCGTAAGCCGGCAACGCAGAGGTGATTGCCCTACGACAGCGTCCAGTGTCTGGATGGCGGCGCACACATCGAAAGGAATGCCCATGGCCGCAGCTGACCGAGCCATACGGGCCAGATGCCGATCTCGGCGAACGAACCCTTGCCCGGGTCGAAAGGCCAGTGTTTCGATCAGGCGGAAGTCAGGGTCAGCTGGTGGGCAAAGCGAGCTTTCCATAGCGCTTCCTCATATTCCGATGGGGCCGTGCTGTCCCAGATCACTCCACCGCCGACATTGAGGGTGGCCGCGCCATTCTCGACCATCAGGGTCCGGATGGCCACGTTGAATTCGGAACGCCCGTCCGGCGCAACCCACCCGATTGCACCGCAATAAACATCGCGAGGCCAGGGTTCGAGATCGGACAAAATCTCCATGGCTCGAATTTTGGGGGCACCGGTAATGGAGCCGCAGGGAAACAAAGCCGTCAGGATATCGGACAGCTCGGCGCCCATGTGCAGCTGCGCCTGCACCAGCGAGATCATCTGATGCACGGTCGCATAGGTTTCGACCTTGAACAGTTCGGGCACCTTGACGGATCCGGGCATCGCGACGCGGCTGATATCGTTGCGCAACAGATCGACGATCATCAGGTTTTCAGCCCGGTTCTTTTCGTCGACCGCCAGGAACGCGCGACGCCGGGCGTCTTCAGCCATATCCTCGCTGCGGGGTTGGGTCCCCTTCATTGGGCGGGTTTCGATCCCGCGGTCCGCGTTCGTGCGAAAGAACAGCTCAGGAGACCGGCTGAGCAGATCGGGCAACCCATCCTGCTGGATCAACGCGCCATGACCTACGGGCTGTCCGGCCGTGAGCGCGGCATAAAGCGCGGCGCTATCGCCCTCTACAGTCATATCAATCGGGAATGTCAGGTTGGCCTGATAAATATCCCCTGCCCCAATGGCGTCATGCACGTGTTGAAACGCCTGCGTGTACCGCGCCTCGTCCCAGCGCGGCTCAAACTGGGTCACGCCACCGGATGCAACCGGCAATTCCCGCTGAATGGGGCGATCATAAACGCCGAAGCATAGTAAAGGCAGCCGGCGGCCTTCTGGCAAACGCTCAGACAGGCGCGGTTCCAGCACGTACCCTAGCTCATAGCTGGCATAGCCAGCCAACCAAGCCCCTTGCGCGCGCGCCTCGTCCAGCGCCTCCAACGCTTGGGGCACGTCCTCCGCATTGTCCGCGCGGATCATTTCGGCTGGCCGGTCAAAACTGGTTCCTGATCCGGCTGGCCCCTGATCAAAACGAATACGCAATTGCATCCTCATTTGTCGTGCTGCGCGGTATAGAGAATACGCCGCCAAGGGAAAGGGGGGAAAGCGGCAATTTCGCCCCTGTTTCCGATCCCCCTTGCACCTTTTCGCGCGGTCCCTATAACGCAGGACAATTTGGGCGCTTGGGGGTGCCCTGAATCGCGGACAATCGAAGGAACGTGGCCATGCCGAGAAGAACCGACATTCAGTCGATCATGATCATCGGGGCGGGCCCCATTGTTATTGGTCAGGCTTGCGAGTTCGACTATTCCGGCGCTCAGGCCTGCAAGGCACTACGGGAAGAAGGGTACCGGGTCATCCTGGTGAACTCAAACCCCGCCACGATCATGACCGACCCCGAATTGGCCGACGCGACTTATATCGAGCCGATCACGCCCGAGGTTGTCGCCAAGATCATCGAGAAAGAGCGCCCCGACGCCCTGCTGCCCACTATGGGTGGTCAGACTGGCCTGAACACCTCACTCGCGCTGGAAGAGATGGGTGTGTTGGACAAATTTGGTGTCGAGATGATCGGCGCTAAACGCGACGCCATCGAAATGGCTGAAGACCGCGCCCTGTTCCGCGAGGCGATGGACCGGCTGGGTATCGAAAACCCAAAGGCCGAGATCGTGACGGCCCCCAAGGACGAAAGCGGCAAGAAAGACCTGGACGCCGGTGTGGCACTGGCCCTTGAAACCCTTGAAAATGTGGGCTTACCCGCCATCATCCGCCCCGCCTTTACGCTGGGCGGCACCGGCGGCGGCGTGGCGTATAACCGCGAGGATTATATTCATATTTGCCGCACGGGCATGGATGCCTCGCCCGTTGGCCAAATCCTGATCGATGAAAGCCTGCTGGGCTGGAAAGAATACGAGATGGAGGTGGTGCGCGACACTGCGGACAACGCCATCATCGTCTGCTCCATCGAAAACGTCGACCCCATGGGTGTGCACACCGGCGACTCGATCACCGTTGCCCCAGCCCTGACGCTGACCGACAAAGAATACCAGGTCATGCGCAATCACTCGATTGCCGTGCTGCGCGAGATCGGCGTCGAGACCGGCGGATCGAACGTACAATGGGCGATCAACCCGGTCGACGGACGGATGGTCGTGATCGAGATGAACCCGCGCGTATCGCGTTCTTCGGCGCTGGCGTCAAAGGCAACCGGTTTCCCGATTGCCAAGATCGCCGCCAAGCTGGCCGTCGGTTATACGCTGGATGAGCTGGACAACGACATCACCAAAGTCACCCCGGCCAGCTTTGAGCCGACCATCGACTATGTTGTCACCAAGATTCCGAAATTCGCGTTCGAGAAATTCCCCGGCTCCGAGCCCTACCTGACCACCGCCATGAAATCGGTGGGTGAGGCCATGTCTATCGGCCGTACCATCCACGAATCGATGCAAAAGGCGCTGGCTTCGATGGAATCGGGTCTGACCGGGTTTGATGAGGTGGAAATCCCCGGCCTGAATGTCGGTGTCTGGGACGAAGCCGACGACAAGGCCGCCGTCATCAAAGCAATCAGCCAGCAGACGCCCGACCGTCTGCGCACCATCGCGCAAGCAATGCGCCACGGGCTGACCGACGATGAGATCTTTGGCGTCACCAAGTTCGACCCTTGGTTCCTTGCCCGTATCCGCGAGATAATCGAAGCCGAACGCCAAGTGCGCAAAGACGGCCTGCCCGTGACCGAGGAAGGCATCCGTAAGCTCAAGATGCTGGGCTTTACTGACGCGCGTTTGGGAAATCTGACTGGTCGTGACGAAGACAACGTCCGCCGGGCGCGCCGCAATCTGGGCGTTACAGCCGTGTTCAAACGCATCGACACCTGCGCCGCCGAGTTCGAGGCGCAGACGCCCTATATGTACTCGACCTACGAAGCCCCCATGATGGGTGACGTAGAATGCGAGGCGCGTCCGTCTGACCGCAAGAAAGTCGTCATCCTTGGCGGTGGCCCGAACCGGATTGGTCAAGGCATCGAGTTCGACTATTGCTGCTGCCACGCCTGTTTCGCGCTGACCGACGCTGGTTATGAAACCATCATGATCAACTGCAACCCCGAGACCGTGTCGACCGACTACGACACCTCGGATCGTCTTTATTTTGAACCTCTGACTTTCGAACACGTCATGGAAATCCTGACGAAGGAACAGGAAAACGGGACGCTGCACGGCGTGATTGTTCAGTACGGCGGTCAGACGCCCCTGAAACTGGCCAACGCGCTGGAAGCCGAAGGCATTCCGATCCTGGGCACCACTCCGGATGCCATCGATCTGGCCGAAGACCGTGAACGCTTTCAGGCGCTGGTTAGTGATCTGGGTCTGAAACAGCCCAGAAACGGCATCGCTTCAACCGACGCGCAAGCGCTGGATATTGCTGAAGAGATCGGTTTTCCGCTGGTAATCCGCCCCTCTTACGTTCTAGGCGGCCGCGCGATGGAAATCGTGCGCGATATGGACCAACTGAGGCGCTACATCAACGAGGCCGTGGTCGTCTCGGGCGACAGCCCTGTGCTGCTGGACAGCTACTTGGCCGGTGCGGTCGAGCTGGACGTGGATGCGCTGTGCGATGGTACCGACGTGCATGTTGCGGGCATCATGCAGCATATCGAAGAGGCGGGCGTACATTCCGGCGACTCGGCCTGTTCGCTGCCGCCCTACTCTCTGTCGGCAGAGATTATCGATCAGATCAAGGGCCAGACGTTCAAGCTGGCCAAGGCACTGAACGTTGTCGGCCTGATGAATGTGCAGTTCGCGATCAAGGACGATGAAATCTACCTGATCGAAGTGAACCCACGCGCCTCGCGGACCGTACCGTTTGTGGCCAAGGCGACCGACAGTGCGATTGCTTCGATTGCAGCACGCGTCATGGCCGGTGAGAAACTATCGAACTTCCCTATGCGCCCCGCATACAAGGATGGTCAGGATACCAAGATTGCCGACCAGATGACGCTGGCCGATCCGGACATGCCGTGGTTCTCGGTGAAAGAGGCTGTTTTGCCTTTTGCCCGCTTCCCCGGCGTTGACACCATTCTGGGCCCGGAAATGCGTTCCACTGGCGAGGTCATGGGCTGGGACCGCGACTTCCCGCGCGCCTTCCTCAAGGCGCAGATGGGCGCAGGCATGGTTCTGCCCTCTTCGGGTCGTGCGTTTATCTCGATCAAGGACGCCGATAAAGGTGCCGCTATGCTTGAAGCCGCTCAAGTTCTGACGGAACAGGGCTTTTCGCTTGTCGCGACCCGTGGCACACAAAGCTGGTTGGCCGAGCAAGGCGTTGCCTGTGAGATCGTCAACAAGGTCTATGAGGGTCGCCCGGACGTGGTCGATATGTTGAAAGACGGTCAAGTTCAGCTGCTGATGAACACCACCGAAGGGGCGCAGGCGGTTGAGGACAGCAAGGCCATCCGGTCCATCGCACTGTATGACAAGATCCCATACTACACGACAGCTGCCGCAAGCCACGCCGCCGCGCTGGCGATTAAGGCGCAGACCGAAGGCGATGTCGAGGTTAGATCGCTGCAGGGCTGATCGGCCTTAACCTGCTTACACGACCGAACGTTTCGCGCGCCCGTTGACCTTGTGTCCCCGGGCGCGCATCTTTTCTATGATTGAGCAGAAGGAAAAAAACAAATGCGCAGGTTTATCGTTTTCGCCGCAATGATGACGCTTGCAGCGTGTGATGTGCCCTTTGTCCCGCTGATCTAAAACAGCTTTCAGTGCCGTTTTTCTGTAACCCTCCGATATAAAGGCCGTGTGATACCGTCCCTAAATCGGGGGAAGCCGTGCGCCTTTACGTCACTTATGGAACAAATGACCTGTCGCGGGCCATTAAGTTCTATGACGCGATCTTTTCTGTCTTGGAACTGCCACGCCTTCCGGGATGGACCAAAGATCGTGCGGGTTGGGGAACCGAACCAGACGATGGGACCGGGTTCTGGATAAACACACCCTTTGACGGGAACCCTGCCGATGTGGGCAACGGGACGATGATCGCGTTTCCCACCCAAAGCGCCGCAACGGTCCGACAGTTTCACACTGCAGGGCTGGAGCATGGTGGCACAGACACTGGTGCCCCGGGTACAAGAGACTATTACGCACCTGATTTCTATGTCACTTATCTGCGTGACCCTGACGGGAACAAACTGTCCTGTTTTTATTATCACTATGACCCGGCGAGGGATCCGGGCGACTGAACCCGGCGCTAGAAATACCGATGAGCTGGCTATCTAAGCGCATGTAAGTTGGCGGCAACAATTCGAAATTGCCAGCAAGTTTAAGGCAACGACATTGACACAAGAGCACTATCCGATTTTTGCCTCCAGCAGCCTTACGGAACTCGGGCTACGCCGCGAAATGAAACCGGGCCATGTTGGCCCAGACTATACCGAGCACGTGTACGACTATGACACGTTCTGGTACGATGCATTTTGGGACCGGGGCAGCCTGGTGGTTTTCTGCCCAAAACTGTTCGGCCTGTACCACGTGATCCGAGAAGGCCAGTTTTATCTGGATGAAGACAAAGTCGGGAAACCCCGCCTGAAGTCCGATGAGTTCTATGATGTATTGTTCATCCGGGCATCAAAGAAGCCACAAACCCTAAGGTTTGAATGGGCCGGTTCAAGCGTCGAGTCGCCCGTGAATTCGGTCGAACAGGATTCTGCCCCTCACACTGGGAAAAACGTGGCCGTAACCTTGTCGCGTGACAACGACCTGACCTGGATTGAAGATTTTGCTCGTTACCATTGTCAGATGCATGGGCTGGAGCAGATGCTGTTCTTCGACAATGCCTCAACCTGGTATGGGCTGGACGACATCCGCGAAGCGCTGAGGCGAGGTGGGATCCATAACCCAACGGTGCTGTCCGCGCCTTTCAGGTACGGCGTTGTTTCGCAAGACAGAAAGGGCAAAAACCGTCACAATACGATGTTTCTGCAGACTTCGCTGCTGAACATCGCGCGCTTGCGTTTTCTTTCGGGCGCTCGCGCGGTTCTTCAATGTGATGTTGATGAACTGGTCTGGTGCAAAAGCGGTTCAATTTTTGACCTCACCCAAAAACGGCCAACCGGGTTTGTCCGCCTGGGTGTGGAATGGCGGTATCCGGATGCAGGCTGCACCGAAAATTTTCGACATTCCGATCACATCCGCAAAAAGGCGGACGACAAACTGTGCAGAGCCAAATACTGCATCGCGCCCTCTGGTCCTCTTTGGTTTACGTCATGGCACGTCCACACAATCGGGCTGTTGAAGTCACGAGGCAGTCTGATCACCCCAAAATCCAATGGCATCTGGCATTGCAAGGCAATCACGTCGAGCGCTTGGCGAAGTTATGATACTAATGCCCGATCCAACTATGACATTGCCCCTGAAACGCAGGCGGCCTTAGACCGAGTCAATTGGTCGAAAAACCCGGCTGGATAGGACACTAGCCGGGTTTGAGAAATTCGACAAAAATCTGAGCTGTTACGCAGCGGCTTCTTTAATCTCACGCTTTTCATCTCGCGCGAAGAAGATCATGTAGAAGACGGGTGCCGCGACCATCGTCAGAATTGTCGCGAAAGCCAGACCACCCATAATCGTCACCGCCATGGATTTGAAGAACGCATCCGTCAGCAACGGCGCCATGCCCAGAATAGTGGTGATTGCGGCCAGCATCACGGGGCGCAGACGCGAGACCGAAGCCTCGATGATCGACTCGCGCAGGCCCTTGCCGGTTTCGCGGACAAGATCGATCTCCTCGACCAGTACGATGCCGTTTTTGATCAGCATCCCTGACAGGCTGAGCAGACCCAGCAGTGCCGTGAATGTGAACGGCAGACCCGTGCCCAGCAGTCCAATGACCACACCATTCACGGACATCGGCACCAGCAACCAGATGATAATCGGCTGACGGACAGCGTTGAAAATCAGCACCGAAATCAGCACCATGATCAGCAGGCTGACCGGTAACTGACGGCCCAAACTTTCGTTGGCGTCACCCGCGTTTTCGAACTCGCCACCCCACTCCATGCGATAACCAGCAGGCAGCTCCATCTCTTCGATTGCAGCGCGTACTTCCGAGTGGACCTGAGCCGCCGTCAGGCCCGCAGGGATTTCGGCCCCGACCGTGATGGTCAGCACCCTGTCGCGGCGGTGAACCAACGTATTGAGCGATTGGTATTCAAACCCGTCGACCATCTGTTCGATTGGAACAAATCTGTTTGACTGATCCGAATAAACGACCTGGTCAACGATCGAGTAATCTCCGTCCGCAGGGCGGCGAATAATGATCGGGATCAGGCGGTCGCGTTCACGGAACACACCCGCCCTGACACCATCGGTCGAGAATTGCAGCGTTCCGGCGATATCTTCACGGGTCACCCCAGCCGTCTGCGCCCGTTCGGTTGCGTAGATAGGCTGAACAGCCAGCTCTTTTTCACGCCAGTCGTGGTGAACATGCAGGGCATTCTCAGAGGCCGCGCGCATCCGCAGGATCGCTTCATCCGCAAGCTGCCGCAGAACCGCCGGATCACTGCCCGAGAACCGCGCCTGGATCGGATCACCGCCGCCGGGACCAAAGATCAGACGTTTGGTGCGGAACTCACCTTCGGGGAATTGCGCCGAGCCAAACGCCTCAAGATCCGCCTGCAATGCAGGGATGTCATCTAGAGTTTCGGTGCGGATGATCATGTGACCATAACTGGGGTTCGGTTTCTCTGCCGAGTAGGTCAGCAAGAACCGGGTTGCGCCCTGCCCCACAAATGTGGTGACGGCGACCACGTCTTCGCGGTTGTCCAGCCATTCCTCAAATACGGCCATGTCCTCAGCCGTCCGCGCGATAGGCGTACCTTGCGGCAGCTTGTAGTGCACGAAGAACAGCGGCGTATTCGAATCCGGGAAGAACTGTTGCTTTACCAGACCGAACCCGACGAAACAGGCAAAAGTGACGCTAACCAGCCCGGCAACGACCAGCCAGCGGAACCGCAGCGCCCAACGCAAAATCGCGCCGTAGACACGGAACATGATCCCGCCATAGGCATCCACGGCCCCTTCCTCGCCCTGTTTGAAGAAATAGTGACCAAGCAAGGGGGTCACCGTCAGTGCCAGTACCCAGCTCAGCAAAAGCGAAACACCTATCACCGCAAACAGAGAGAACAAGAACTCGCCCGTCGCATCGGGGCTAAGACCGATCCCAGCAAAAGCCATGATCCCGATTACCGTCGCGCCCAACAACGGGATTTGCGTCTTGGACGCAGCCTCATCCGCCGCATCGCGCGAGTTCTTGCCGCGCAACATGGCGATCTGCATACCCTCGGCAACAACGATGGCGTTATCCACCAACATACCCATCGCGATGATCAGCGCACCCAGTGATATCCGCTCCATCTCGATCGAGAACATCGACATGAACAGAAGCGTTCCCACCACGGTCAACAAAAGGGTCGAGCCAACGACAATAGCCGCGCGCCACCCCATGAAAACCGCCAGCACAATGACCACGATGGTAACGGACATGGCGAGGTTCACAAGAAAGTCGTTTGAGGCCTGTTCCACCACCACGTGCTGTTGGTAGATCGGCAGGATTTCGACGCCAAAGGGGATCTGAGGGTCAAGTTCCGCAAACTTCGCATCGGCGCGCTTGCCGACCTCAACAATGTTTTCGGAGGATAGGCCAGCGATCCCCAGCGTAAAAGCCTCGGTCCCGTTAAAGCGGATCATAATGTCCGGGTCGGTCTGGCGACCTCGGAAAACGTCAGACATGTCAAACAGGTTGATCACCTGCCCCTGCGAACCGACAGACAGACCGGCGATGGCGGAAACTGAGTCCGACCCTTCGGCGGTCAGGATCGTTGTACGGTCATTCTCTGAACGCAGCGAACCCGACGCGTTCACAGAGTCTGCGTTGGCAATAGCTTCATTGATGGACTGCAGCGGCACATTCTGGTTCACCGAGATGGCCAGATCGGGTTCTACAAAGATAGCCTCTTGCGGCAGGCCCATCACTTCTACGTCTGCGACGCCTTCGACGGTCAGCAATTCGCGCCGCAAGAAGGTGGACAGCTCGTGTTTTTCAGCGTCCGAAAACCCATCAGCCGTTACCGCATAGAACAGCCCGAACACGTCGCCGAACCTGTCATTGACCAGCGGCGCCTGCACTCCGGACGGCAGGCTGCGGGCCGTATCACGCACCTTGGCGCGCAGCTTGGTCCAGATTTCGGGCAATTCGGTTCCGTCATATGTCGATTGGATCTCAACTTCGATCAGCGAAAGCCCGGGCTGATTCACGGATGTGATCGTATCAACCTCACCCATTTGCTGGATGGCGGATTCCAGTGGCTCGGATACCTCCAGCGCCACCTGTTCAGCCGTTGCACCGGGATACTGGGTCACGATGACCGCGTTTTTAATGGTGAAGGCCGGATCTTCCAGACGTCCCAACGACAGAAACCCCCAGACGCCACCAAACAGGGCGATCAGGATTATCAGCCACGTATAGATCGGGCGATCAATGGATGCGCGCGCAATGTTCATTGATCCGCCCTTCAGTTTGCAAAGCCGACAAAGCGGCGAACGGCTTGGCCATCTGTCAAGGTGCTGCCACCCGCGACGACGATCTCGTCACCATCGTTCAACCCTGTCAGAACACGGACTTCGCCGGTCTGCGTGGGTTCGATGGTAACCGGCACTAGCTGGACGGCGCCTTCATCGGCCCCAACCGGTGAAAACACCATGACGCCCAGACCGCCCTCTGCGCCCGAAATGATGGCCGTTGCAGGCACAACGATACCTGTCCGGGCATCCTGGACCTTCACATTCACGGTCACCGACGAACCCGGCAAAATCTGCAATCCTTCGGGAGGGGTAAGACCAAACTGGATACGGAACGTCTGACCGACGCTTGAAGTTTCCGCGTCAAATTCTCGGATCTGCAGAGGGAAGACCTCGTCGCTGGTTGGAAACTTCGCCGTAATCGTAATGTCATCTTCTTGACCCGAGCGTTGGAACAGGATTTCCGGCACATCCACTTCGATCCGCAATTCGGACATATCGTGGATACGCACGATGGGTGCCCCTGCGTTTACAGTGGTAAAAGACTCGACCGTTCGACGAGATACCAACGCGTCAAACGGCGCGGTCAGTGTTGCATGTTCCAGATCGTATTCGGCATCGCGGACGGCGATATCCGCCAGTTGCGCTTCGGTTTCCGCGTCGTCCACCGCCACCTGGCTGGCTGTGGTTCCGCGCAAACGAGAAAGACGGGCCACGGTACGATCCGCCTGATCCTTTTGCAGGACAGCGCGGTCATAGCGGCGCTGGAATGGTTCCTGATCCAGTTGCGCGATCAGCTCGCCCTTGGGTATCACAAACCCCTCGGTCACCGGCATTTCGACGATTTGCCCGGAAACCTGAAAGGCCAGATCGACGGTTTGCCGCGCAGCGACGCGACCAAAAAACTGGCGCGAGAAGCCGGGCGATGTCTCTTGGACCATCATTAGTTTTACGGGCTTGGCGCTATCCTGCGCCAAAACGGAGGTGGCGAACACGGTCAGAGCGACGCTCAGTACAGTGAAGAGTTTCATTTCTTCAATCCCTCAGGAATTCCTGTTTTCATTATGTTTTCCCGGATCTTCCGGGCCAGTCGTGCAAATTCGGCAGTTTCGTCAGCATCCAGCCCAGAAGCTCTGCGGAACAGGTCTCCCGCCTCGGACATCAGAACCTGTCGCATCTCAAGCCCCTTGTCGGTCAGAACCAACAACCAAGCCCGACGGTCTTCCGGATCGCGCTGGCGGGTCAGGTACCCTGCCTCTTCCAGCGCGTCAGCGGTTGACGTGATGGTGGACGGCACCGTCAGCATGTCTGCAGCCAAAACGCCCATGCGTTTGGGTCGCTCAAGCTTGACCATCATATGGCATTCCTGATGGCTCAGCCCGACCTCTAGTGCGTCAAGGCTTTCTTCCAGTTTCCAGTAGAGCGCATAGACTCCCATCATCGCCTGCACTTCGGGGCTGAGGCAGCGGACCAGCGCACTGTCGTCATGGGTCATCGGTGAATCCGTTTGTAACTTTGGCCTCGCATATACTTCGAAATATGAACTATTCAAGAAGCGAAGCGGATTTAAGCCGAAACTTTGACATTCCCTTGGGTCAACGTCTCTTGATCTAACCCTTGTATGCCTGCATTTTGGGCGAATCCGAAACATTCAGGTCTTATCATGTACACGCCCGCGATCACCGGCTCAGGTGTTTTCACCCCCGAAAACGTCATCACCAACGCCGAACTTGTCACGGCCTTCAACGCCTATGCCGACAAGATGAACGCCCAAAACGCAGACGCAATCGCGGCGGGTGAGATTGAGCCGATGCAGCATTCGTCGGAAGAGTTCATCTTCAAGGCCTCGGGTATCGAGAAACGCTACGTGATGGACAAGGACGGTGTTCTGGACCCTGACGTGATGCATCCCTTGTTGCGTCAACGTGGCGATGACGAACCGGGCATCATGACCGAGATGGCCGTGGATGCGTGTAAAAAGGCGCTGGAACAGGCCGGGCGCAGCGCTGAGGACGTTGATCTGGTGATCTGCGCCGCCTCGAACCACGAACGCGCCTATCCTGCGGTTGCTATCGAGATACAGCAGGCCCTTGGGATCAACGGGTTCGGGTTTGATATGAATGTCGCCTGTTCTTCGGCCACTTTCGGGATTCAGGCCGCCGCGGACATGGTCCGCTCCGGCTCGGTCCGCGCCGCATTGGTGGTAAACCCCGAGATTTGTTCAGGGCATCTGGAATGGCGCGACCGCGATTGTCATTTCATCTTTGGCGACGTGGCCACCGCCACTTTGATCGAGCGGGTCGAAGACGCGAAGGGTCCGCATTTCGAAATTCTGTCAACACGCTGCGCGACCGAATTCTCGAACAATATCCGCAACAACAACGGCTTCCTGCGTCGTTCACGCCCTGACGGGGTGGTCGACCGCCGTGACATGCAGTTCATGCAGAACGGACGCAAAGTCTTCAAAGAAGTGCTGCCAATGGTCAGCAAGCACATCTCGGATCACATGGAATCTGAGGGTGTGGAGAATACAGACCTCAAACGTCTGTGGTTGCATCAGGCCAACAAGACCATGAATGACTTCATCGGCAAGAAGGTTCTGGGACGCGAACCCGAGGCTGGCGAACAGCCCAACATCCTGCAGGACTATGCAAACACGTCCTCGGCCGGTTCCATCATCGCGTTTTCCAAGTATTCAGATGATCTGACTGATGGTGACGTAGGGCTGATCTGTTCCTTCGGCGCCGGTTATTCGGTGGGTTCGGTGATAGTGAAGCGACACGGTTGATGCCGGGATCACACGGGGCGAACACCAAGCCAAGGACCGTCGCGGCTCTTTCGGGTTACCTCTAACCAACGGTCTGACCCTGACTTGCACCACTGGTTCAAGACTGGGTCTAGTGGCCGCGTAAACCTCGCTACAACCTGATCACTGTCCAACCTGACCTGCGCTAAGTCGGTTTCGGGCAATACGGCTCTTAGCGCATCGCCAAGCTCATTCAGGCCGTCCCGTGCCGAGATATCAGCAGTTGGAAACTGAGTCGAAATGTGAAAGTTGGAAATAGCCAATTCTTCTTCTTTTGGCATTCCCTGCAAACCGGCAACAATCAGATTGCGCCCTAAATCCTGACAGGCCAGCTCACAGCCTCTGTTCGAATTGCGCGGTCGCGGCCACTTCCAAAGATCGAATCTCAAATGAATCTGGAGTTGCCCCTCCGTTGGCAAAACGTAACGGCTTGGGCATGTTTTTATGTCCGCAACGCTTGTTGAACCGTCGATCAGCCAAACACCATCATCGGTTACATCCGTTGTCACCTCGGCCAACTCTTTCAGCCTGAACTTTTCGTCCAAGACCGGACGCACCAAAATCGCATTCGGAAAAGCCTGCGTACAGACCTTTAAAATTACCCGAGACGTTTCGAGCGTGATCCGGTCCAAGTAAGCTCGAAGGTAGGTTGTTTGTCCGGACAGGTCAGTGTTTCTGTCTGCATCAGGGCTGGTTTCCGTGGGTACAACACCCTGAACAGTGACACCAAAATAGTGGCAGAACTGCCTCAGCGAAATCGTTCCGTCTAAGGTCGGGCCAACATCAGCTGACAAAATCGGCTCGGCGCTGATGGGGTCGGCACCGGGTTTTTCAGCAATCTGAACGCTCAGCCGACCGCCTCGGTAGCGAACATAAACATCCTGTTCGTCATGGGTTTGGCCATAGAACTGGCTCGGACATGACCCGCCGCCGTTCAGCAAGGCAAGGTCAAGATTCAGAGGTTTAGGAAGCTTGGGCGTATGGAAGTCAAACATAGTTTATCGCGTGATCCCCATGCGAGGGGTAATTGACCGTAGCAAAAACAAAGCAAACCGCCGTCAGCTCACGCTTTCCTCTTCCAGGTGCAGCTTCATGTCCAGCAGGACCTGTTGCAGCTGGCTCGTTTCCCTCAACAGGCGCTTGGCTTCGTTCACCGTGATGATGCCATCCTCGATCGCCGATTGATATTCGGTCATCAGCATCGCAAACCGCTGGCTCAGCGCGATGACGTCGGAATTCACTCCACCAGTGCGGGGGCTGTCGTCATTGCGCCCATCATAGGACAGGGTGATATTTTTCAGATCGGCAAGCGCCGAGGTGACGTGAGGGAAGTTTGCCACTGCCTCAAGCCGCGCCACCGCATCGACCGGCATGAACCGATCAGTATGTTCGACATTGTCAGAATAATAACGGCCCAACGTGGCTTTGGATTTGCCTGTAATCTCGCACGCGGATTCGATTCCCACGTCTTTAACCAGCGCTTCTGTGTGTTTTTTCAGGTAGGCCCCGATATCTGCCATGTTTTTACCTTTACTGCCTGCACGCCCCACTAAATCTGCCATTGCGGGGGAAAGGGAAAAGAAAATTCCCATACTCGATTCATAATTGAAATGTCATATGTTGGCTATCCCTCAGATATGCGGGGGTTTTGTGAGTGAGTGGCGGCATTTAATGCCGGTAATGAGTGATTGCGGGTCGGTATTCTTGTCCCGCTACGGTTAGGCCGCATGTTGGCCGACGGCGTCGCCGTTGTTGGGGCGGGGGGATCCATCCCCAATGGGCTTACGCTCGACCTCCGCAACGATAATGGCGGCGTCGCTTTTTGAAGGCTATTGATGGCTTGCCCGAATTGGACAGGCGTTTTAGACCCAACCCATGGCAAAACTATACTTTAATTATTCGACGATGAACGCGGGAAAATCGACCGTGTTGCTGCAAGCCTCGCACAATTACCGTGAGAGGGGGATGGACACCTATTTGATGACTGCGGCCCTTGATGGCCGGGCCGGTGTTGGCAGGATTGCGTCGCGGATCGGCATATCGGCCGATGCGGACACGTTCGCCGCTGAAACCGACGTTTTTGCGATGATTGAACAGCGCCTGAAAAAAGGGAACGTCACCTGCGTCTTTATTGATGAGGCGCAATTTCTGACCGAAGAGCAAGTCTGGCAATTGGCCCGCGCGGTCGATGACCTGCGGGTGCCTGTCCTTGCCTATGGCTTGCGCGTGGATTTTCAGGGCCACCTGTTTCCCGGCTCCGCTGCCTTGCTGGCACTGGCGGACGAGATGCGCGAAGTGCGGACCATTTGCGAGTGTGGGCGCAAGGCCACGATGGTCATCCGTCAGGACGAAAACGGCAACGCCATCACCGAAGGCGCACAGGTACAGATCGGCGGCAATGAAACCTATGTTTCGCTCTGCCGCAAACATTGGCGCGAGGCCGTCGGGCGCTAGACCGGGTTCGGCAAAGGTCGCCCTGCGACGAAAGCTGCAACGTTGTCCAGTGCTATATGCCCCATATCGGTGCGGACCTCTTCGGTCGCAGTGCCAAGATGGGGCAATATCGTCACATTCTCCATATCGCGCAGGGCCTGCGGAACGGTGGGTTCGAACTCATACACATCAAGGCCCGCGCCTGCGATCTGGCCGGATTGCAGGGCGTTGATCAGTGCGGATTCGTCCACAACTTCTCCGCGCGCGATGTTGATCAAGATGCCCGAAGGTTTCATCGCCTCCAGCACCGGCGCATTGATCAAGTGGCGCGTTTGCGCACCGCCGGGCACTGCGAGCACCAGGAAATCGACCGCAGCGGCCAGTTCTTTCAGGTCGGGTATGTTTTCTGCGGGAAATTCCACCTCTTTCGGGCTGCGCGACTGGTACGCCACGTCCATCCCGAAACCAAAATGACAACGCCACGCAATCGCCTGACCAATGCGGCCCATCCCGACGATCCCAACGCGTTTTCCGGTCACGTGATGACCCAGCATTTGGGTCGGATGCCAGCCTTGCCATTTGCCCGAACGGACCAGCCGTTCCCCCTCGCCCGCGCGACGCGCGGTCGACAACAGCAAGGTCATCGCGATGTCAGCAGTGGCATCGGTAACTGCACCGGGGGTGTTAGTGACCTGAACCCCTGCGACTTGCGCGGCAGCGACGTCGATATGGTTGTACCCCACACCAAAATTGGCCAGCAGTTTACAACGCGGTTGCGGCATTTCGGAGAAAATTGTGGCCGAAAACTGATCCCCCAGCGTCGGAACCACCACATCGAACTCAGCCAATGCGCGCCGCATTTCTTCGGGCGACATTGGCAACGTGCTGCTGCGGATTTCGACGTCGAACTCGGCCCGGGCGCGCGCCTCAACAGCGGCGGTCATGGGGCGTGCGATCAAAAGTTTCATTAGTGCATCCGTCCGCCGGTTGGAACCTCGCCATCCGGCCCGATCAGAACGATCTCGCCCTTGTCATCGGGCAGGCCCAGCACCAGAACCTCGGACATGAACTTGCCGATCTGGCGCGGCGGGAAATTGACAACGGCCATCACCTGTTTGCCAACCAACGTCGTCGGATCGTAATGCGCCGTTATCTGGGCTGAGGTTCGGCGCTCGCCAATTTCGTCACCAAAGTCGATCCACATCTTGATCGCCGGCTTGCGGGCCTCTGGGTAAGGCTCGGCGCGGAGGACCTTACCGACCCGGATGTCGACCTTCAGAAAATCGTCGAATGAAATCTCACTCACGGGACAGCTCCTTGGATCGGTCAGTCGCGGCCTTGACGGCGCGGTGCAGCAGGTCGGGGAAACCCTCTTCCTCATGCATCAGCACTTCCAGCGCGGCCTGCGTCGTACCATTGGGCGACGTTACGTTGACGCGCAGTTGCGAAGGGTCTTCGTCGGCCGCCATTGCCAAAGCTCCTGCTCCGGCCACCGTGGATTTGGCCAGCTTCATCGCCAGATCGTGCGGCAGACCCTGAGCCTGCCCGGCAGCGGCCAGCGTTTCGATCAGATGAAAGACATAAGCCGGACCAGAGCCACTAAGACCTGTCACCGCATCCATCTGCGATTCTTCCTCAAGGCGAACTGTGTCACCGATGGCGGACAGCAGGTTTTCGGCAAGAGAAACATCAGCATCCGATGCAACCAAATTGCCAATCAGCGCCGTGATTCCCTGCCGGATTGCTGCCGGAGTGTTCGGCATGGCGCGCACGATCGGAGTGCCTTCGCCCAGTACATTCTCGAAGGTTGCAATAGACGTACCCGCCGCGACCGAGACGAAAAGGCTACCGCCACCGCCCAGCGCCTTGATTGATGGCAGCGCATCGCCCATCATTTGCGGCTTGACGGCAACCAGCACGACCGCCGGGGCCTCGGGTAATGGAGTGTTGATATTGACGCCCTGCGCCTTCAGCCAATCCGAGGGGTACGGATCAATCACCCAGACAGCTGACGCAGGAAGACCATGCTCCAGCCAACCGGCGAGCATGGCCGAACCCATCTTGCCGCACCCCAGAAGAACTAGCCCCTGCTCGGCGACGCGTGACATGTCCATGATTGCCCCTCTCCTTATCCGGTTTGGGGCAAAGCTTTACGCGCGGCCGTAGGCCTCTGCAATGGCGACCTGCATTGCATCCTCGGGATCGCGGTTGCCCCAGGTGACCAGTTGGATCGCGGGGTAATAGCGCTCGGCGCTCAGAACCGCAGCGGTGATCATCGTGTCGATCTGTTCCGGGCTGGCCATCTGGCCACCCGCCAGAACCAAACCGTACCGGTAGACCATCAGCTTTTGATTGGCCCAATACGTAAATGCACCGGCCCAGCACTGATCATTCATCTTATTGAGCAGCTCATAAAGCTCGTTCTCGCGCTCGGATGGAGGTTCCATTTCGAAAGAACACACCATGCGGAGCGTTTCGTCATAGTTGGACCAGGCCAAGGTGATCGAATAGGTGCGCCACTGTCCTTCGACAGCCATGGCAATCTGATCATCCCCGATCCGGTCGAAATCCCAGTCGTGGTGTTCGGCAAGATGTTCAACAATGTCGATTGGATGAAGGTCTTCTTCGAGAAACTGTTCGGAAAGGGCCATAATGCCACCTCACTAATCTCTAGCCTTTTAGGGGCTGGCAGCGCCCCAACGCTAGTTGCTTGCTCTACAAGCCGGGCTTCCCCAGTCTGCCTGTACTAGATATGGTGCGCCGCTGGCAGGGTTCTGGCAACCCTATTTGTTGGGGATAACATCAATAAGTTGTGGACAGTCGGCAACGGCGATCAAAATATTGGCGCCACCGCCAGCTTTGTCTTGATTAAATTTGGTAAGGCGTCAAAATACACAACACCGCACAATCCCAGCGTGGATTGCGCGGCGGTTTTCTTTTTTCAAAATCTCGAGTGTGCGGAACTTATTTGTCCAGCTTGGCTTCAAGCGCGGCAATACGTGCCTCAAGCGCTGCGTTCTCTTCGCGCGCCTTCTGGGCCATGGCGCGCACAGCATCAAATTCTTCGCGCGTGACGAAATCACGATCGGCTAACCAGCGGTCGATCATCGACTTCATGGCATTCTCGGCCTCTTCCCGCGCGCCTTGCGCGACGCCCATGGCGTTGGTCATCAGTTGGGAAACGTCATCAAGAATCTTATTACGGGTTTGCATGGCTTTACTCCGGTATCGCGGTTGGTCTCTATATGGGTAAAGAATGGCCCGGGCTCAAGGTTGACTTGCCCCGCTAACCCCGGGCAATGAGACGCACATGCAGGCTGTTCTGAATTTCCCCGACCTTTCGCCCGAAGTTTTCTCGATCTCGCTGTTCGGGATGGAGTTCGCACTTAGATGGTACGCGCTGGCCTATATCGCCGGTATTCTGATCGCATGGCGATTGGGTACTGTGGCGCTGAAGCGCCCGGCACTTTGGCCTGCAGATACTCCACCGATGAAACCGCAGCAGTTGGAGGATCTGATCACCTGGATCATCCTCGGCGTGATTCTCGGCGGGCGTCTGGGGTTCGTTCTGTTTTACCAACCGGCTTACTACCTATCGCACCCGTTGGAGATATTGATGATCTGGCAGGGCGGTATGGCCTTCCATGGTGGTTTGCTGGGGGTCGTCGTTGCGTCCTATCTCTATGCGCGGCGTTACCAGGTCCCGGTTTTGTCTTTGGCCGATCTGATCGCACACGCTGTGCCGCCCGGACTGCTGTTGGGGCGGTTGGCGAACTTCACTAATGCCGAGCTTTGGGGGCGACCCAGCGACGTTCCATGGGCAGTGATCTTTCCAGGTGGCGCCGCGCAGGACTGCCCTGGTGTTGTGGCCGGGATGTGTGCCCGACACCCCTCGCAGCTTTATGAAGCTGCACTGGAAGGTTTGTTGCTGGGCGCACTTCTACTGTGGATGGCCTATCGGCGTGGGGCGTTTCACAAGCCCGGTCTGGTGATGGGTGTATTTCTGGCAGGTTATGGCGCCTCGCGTTTCATTGTTGAGTTCTTTCGTCAGCCTGACGCACAGTTCGTCTCGGCAGGGAATCCGCTGGGGCTGGCGTGGCACGTGGGCGGCTATGGCCTGACCATGGGGCAAATGCTATCGCTGCCAATGATCGCGCTTGGCCTTTGGTTTGCACTGCGCGCGCGACGCACTCAATGAACCTTAAGGATCACCTACTGGCGCAAATTGCGCTGAATGGCCCGATGAGCGTGGCCGATTTCATGACTGAATGCCTGCTGAACCCTAAGTTTGGATACTACACCACCCGCGATCCGCTGGGGGCGCAGGGGGATTTCATCACTGCACCGGAAATCAGCCAGATGTTCGGAGAGTTGATCGGGCTTGCTCTGGCGCAAAGCTGGATGGATCAAGGCAAGCCGGACAGGTTCATTCTAGCAGAGCTGGGACCGGGTCGCGGCACACTGATGGCAGATATCCTGCGCGCAACCAGCAGCATATCTGGATTTCACGAGGCCGCAGAAATTGTTTTGTTCGAGGCCTCCCCTGCCCTGCGGGACAGGCAGGCGCAATTGCTGAGCTGTCACAACCCGCGCTGGATCGATACGCTCATCGACCTGCCCGAAGCCCCCCTGTTTCTGGTGGCGAACGAGTTTTTTGATGCCCTGCCAGTCCGCCAATTCATACGTGAAGGTGATGGCTGGCGCGAACGTCTAATCGGTGCGCAGGGCGAATCGCTTACGTATGGGCTGGGGCTGAACACGGCTCAGATCGGTCTGGCGGATCGCATGACCGACACCCAAGATAGCGATTTGGTTGAACTTTGCGCGGCCGCAATTCCGATCCTGACCGTGATCGCTGGGCGGATCGCCACTTATGGCGGGGCGGGTCTGATCGTGGATTACGGTGACTGGCATTCGCTGGGCGACACGTTTCAAGCTTTGCAATCACATGAACGTGTTGATCCCCTGCAAGCTCCGGGTCGGGCGGATCTGACCGCGCATGTAGATTTTGAGCCCCTTGCTATTGCCGCACGCGCCGCCGGGTGCGCCCATACAAAGCTGACACCTCAGGGCATGTTTCTGGAACGGCTGGGCATCACGGCCCGCGCACAGGCGCTGGCTGCGCCACTCGGCGGGTCTGAGCTTGAGGCGCTCATTGCTGCACATCGCCGGTTGACGCATCCCGAGGAAATGGGAAATCTGTTCAAAGTACTGGGCCTCTACCCTTCTTATGCTGCACCTCCACCGGGACTGGAACCATGACATTGGAAATTCTGACCTCGGACGTCCTATCGCCTGTCCGCCACGGGTTTTTCAGCCGTCGGGGCGGAGCGTCTTCCGGAATATTCGCGGGTTTAAACTGCGGCTATGGCTCGTCTGACCAAACCGAAGCGGTGGCAGTGAACCGTCAGCGCGTGGCCGCGGCGATGGAGGTCAACCCGGACGCATTGGTCGGGGTGCATCAAGTGCATTCCCCAACCGTTCTGACGGTGGACGCTCCGATAAATGGCGACAAACCCAAAGCGGATGCGGTTGTCACCGCAACCCCGGGATTGGCGCTGACGATTCTGACAGCGGATTGCCAACCGGTCCTGTTTGCCGATTCTGACGCGAATGTGATCGGGGCTGCGCATGCCGGGTGGCGCGGTGCTTTGGACGGTGTATTGGAGGCAACCCTGGACGCGATGGAGGCATTGGGCGCGCAGCGGGAAAACACCGTCGCTGTCATTGGTCCTACGATTTCTCAAAACGCGTATGAGGTCGGTCCAGATTTCCTGGATGAATTCGCAGCGGATTCGCCCGAAAACCTTAGGTTCTTCGCGAATGGCGATGGGGATCGACTGCAGTTCGACCTGCCCGCCTTCGGTCTGCACAGATTGCGGCAAGCCGGGGTGGGTCAGGCGGAATGGACGCGGCACTGCACCTATTCAGACCCGGACAGATTTTATTCCTTCCGCCGCTCGACCCACGCGAAAGAAGCCGATTATGGCCGTTTGATCTCCGCCATTAAATTGTAGAGCGCGCCCAAAATGTGGCGAAATCGCCGCTTTTTCGCCACATTTGTTGTGTCTGTTTGAGTCGAGACATTTTGACTTTTATTGTCCGCACTCAGGTGTTTATCAAACGATTATCCCGCGGTGCGAGGCATTCCAAAGAAGAGGATCTGCCGACCTTCGACTTTACTGTTTAAATCCTGAGTCAGCCTTATCGGTGCCGCATTGACGCGCCACACTGATCCTACACAGGAACCCGGGGTAGCTGCCCCGGTACGACTAGGAATAATAACATGAAGGTTAAATCTCGTTTTCTCAGTGCCGTTGTTGCGGCCACGCGAGAAAAGGCACCGGAAATGCCGTGGAAACGGGTTTCCAGTTCTTCGGTCAGGGTCGCGCGCCGCTTGGCACGCCAACGCTGATCAAAAGCCCAAGGAACCATGCTGCCGGTTCCAAGGGTCAAGACGCACATCGGAGGGGTGCTCCGGGCCGGTGTGTGACCAACCGCTGAAATTTCCAGCGGCCTGGTTCAGGGGTGTGTGTGCGCAGGTAACTTCCGCCTGTGTTTTAGTGAGTTTGTCTGGGGGGTCAGTGTGTTGACCAAAGGAAAGCGAAAGTTCATCGCGTTGCGACGCCGCAAAGGCGTGCGCCCTGAGGTCGCTATCTCATTAAAGACAAAGAAAACGCCGGTCAGGTTGCCCTGTACGGAGGGCATTATCCGTCTGAACGGTATTTTAGGAGGGACGGAATAAAAATGACAATTCCACATTCCTTGACGCGCGCAGCCAGAAACGCGGTCAAAACTTCGGCCATGCTGCGCGAAATTCCGAAGACAAACGCAAGACCAAAGGCGCAGTTGCGGCGCTATGAGGTCAGTACCTTGATGCCGAACGGAGATGTTTCGCAAACGCGCCACATCGCCCCGGCATTGCCCATGTTCGAAGACGCCTTTTGTGCCTTTACACGCGGATCCCTGGTGGAAACCGAAAACGGCCCATTGGCGATCGAAGATCTGCTGCCGGGCGACTTGGTTCTGACACAGGATGGCGCGCTGCAGACCGTGTTGTGGAAGGGGTCGGTGACCCTGATTCCCGGACGCGAGGATTCGCGTGGCCGAACACGCCCGCTAACTCGGATCATGGCCGATACATTTGGAATGCAAAAGCCGCTGTCCGGCGTAATCGCGGGACCCGCAGCACGTCTGCTGGGCACACCTGCGCATCTGCGCCATTTACACGACGGGGGCGAAATTCTGACCCCTGTCCATGAATTCCAGGACGGTATGAG
Organism: Ruegeria sp. CDSC054; assembly: GCF_059610645.1. Classification (NCBI taxonomy): domain Bacteria; kingdom Pseudomonadati; phylum Pseudomonadota; class Alphaproteobacteria; order Rhodobacterales; family Roseobacteraceae; genus Ruegeria; species Ruegeria sp. CDSC054. The sequence continues at coordinate 366,982 of NZ_JBXWOA010000002.1, forward strand.
CGTGATCGAAACATTGCCGCCGACCCCGATTGAGCTGTTTCACATCTGCCTGAAACGTCATTCGGTCATCAAGGTCGATGGCCTGCAATTCGAATCATACCATCCGGGAGTCAATGCCGCACGCCAGGTTAGCCAATCGCTCAGATCGATCTACTTGAACTTGTTTGCGCATATCGAATCGCTGAGCGATTTTGGTCCACTGGTTCTACCACGCGCAGGAGACGGTGAGATAAATGCGCTTTCTGCGTGACAACGAAAACTAACTGCAATGTGGGGGCATTATGCAGCTGATAATTAGTTGGTTTCTATCATTAACGGTCGCAGCTTTTCTGCCGCCGTCAAAACCGCATCAAAAGCGAATGATGTTCACGCCGTCCGGTTCATTCGTTCTTCCAGAACGTCGAAGGGAACGCCGGGTTCGTCTTTGGCGCCGCGAATAACCAGCGATGTTTTTACGCTGGCTACATTGGGCGTAGTCAACAGCTCGCCCGTCAGGAACTGCTGAAAACTGCTCAGGTCGGGGGCGACGCATTTCAGGATAAAGTCCACCTCGCCGTTCAACATGTGGCATTCCCGGACCAGCGGCCATTCGCGGCAGCGTTCCTCGAACGCGTTCAGTTCGGATTCGGCCTGGCTTTCCAGCCCCACCATGGCAAAGACCTGAACCTCGAACCCCAACTCGCGTGAGTTCACATCGGCATGGTAGCCGCGGATAAGCCCGGAATCCTCAAGCGTACGCACGCGCCGCAGGCAAGGCGGCGCAGAAATACCTACGCGTTTTGCCAGCTCTACATTAGTCATGCGACCGTCTGCCTGCAATTCTGCCAAAATCTTGCGGTCAATCTCATCCAGCCGTATCGCGACCATGAAATGCTCCTAATTTTTCGGTTGTTATATCAGCACCCGACCAATGCGCAATTATCTTTCGCACCTGCGCAATATTCTATATTTTCAATGTTCTTTTTTTGGGCACCTTGCCGCAAATGCATGGCTGCCTGTCAAAAGGTTGGGGGTTTAAGCCCTGCGCGACGCTCGCTATATCCATCCGTCAGGGGCCACGCGCCCCAATCAGGCAGATCGAGTTGGGGGTACTATGGCCGAAACACGACACACCAGGGTTCTGATCATCGGATCGGGACCGGCCGGTTACACGGCCGGCGTTTATGCAAGCCGCGCGATGCTAGAGCCGATTCTGGTTCAGGGCATCGAGCCGGGTGGCCAGCTGACCACAACGACCGAGGTCGAAAACTGGCCCGGCGATACCGAGGTTCAAGGCCCCGACCTGATGGTGCGTATGCAGGACCATGCCAAGGCGATGGGCTGTGAAATCATCGGTGACATCATCAACGATCTGGACCTCAGCAAACGCCCGTTCACCGCAACCGGCGACAGCGGCACTGTTTACACAGCAGATGCCGTCATTCTGGCCACCGGCGCGCGCGCCAAGTGGCTGGGGCTGCCGTCGGAAGAGAAATTTAAGGGCTTTGGCGTTTCGGCTTGCGCGACCTGCGACGGGTTCTTCTATCGCGGGCAGGAAATCGTGGTGATCGGCGGCGGCAACACTGCTGTCGAAGAGGCGCTGTTCCTGACCAATTTTGCCAGCAAGGTCACTTTGATCCATCGTCGTGATGAGCTGCGCGCGGAAAAGATCCTGCAGGACCGGCTGCTGAAGCATGAAAAAATCGAACCCCTGTGGTTCCACGAGTTAGAAGAAGTGACCGGCACCGATGCCCCGCTGGGCGTCGAAGGTGTGCGGGTCAAAAACGTGAAGACCGGCGAGATTACCGAGATCCCCTGCAAAGGCGTTTTTGTCGCGATCGGACACGCACCTGCCAATGAACTGGTCAAGGACTCACTGGAAAGCCATATGGGCGGCTATGTCGTGACCAAGCCAGGTTCGACCGAGACCTCGGTGCCGGGTGTTTTTGCCGCCGGGGATCTGACGGACCACATCTACCGGCAGGCTGTGACCAGCGCCGGCATGGGATGCATGGCCGCACTGGACGCCGAGCGTTTCCTGGCCGAACAGGATTGATCTGATGCTGGAATTCTCTGGCCCGGCCTGGAGAATTCTCTTTCTGACGCAATTGAACGCCCCTTTGGCCCCTGCAAGGGCGCCGGAGGGGCGTTTTCATTACTCGGGGCAGACGGCGCTTTACGCATCGCTCAGCGCAGAAGGTCCCGGAGTTGCCATTCGGCGATATGTCTCGGCGGGCGATCCGCCACGGGTCTTACAACGGGCAACCGTGACAGGCGCAAAACTGGTCGACTTACGTGGACAGCGCGAGGCATCGGTCGTTTGGCAGGACATTCACGCCAAGCAGGGCACCTCGCCGACATGGAGGTTCTCGGACCGCGCGCGTGACGCAGGCGCTGACGGGTTGCTATACAGCTCGCGCTCGCGCCCCGAACTCAACCACATTGTCCTGTTCGACCCGTCGCCTTCGCTGATCCGTGTGAATACGCCGCCAACGGATTGGACGCCGCCCTATCCGCAACCTGCGCTTGACCGCTAAGCTGCGGCGTATCAGACTCGGCCTCAGGCGAGACCAATGCAGGTGATCTGATTGAAAACTGTTCTGTGGCAAGGCGGGTGGGCAACCCGGCTGAGGATCGGCAGCGGCCTGGTTCTGTTCGCCTTTGCGTTCTTTCACTTCATCAACATCGGCCTTGGTCTATTTCACACAGACTACTTGCATGGCATGCAGGATGCCCGGCATGTAATCACACGCCACGATGTCGGCAGCATAATTCTCTATGCTGCTCTTTTGATTCACGCGGGGTTAGCCCTGTACTCGATCAGCCAGCGCCGGACTTTGCGCATGCCGTTCAGCACGGGGTTGCAGATGGTTCTGGGGTTGTTGATCCCATTGCAGCTGATCTCGCATATCGTGCAAACGCGCTATGCGAACACGGTCTACGATGTGAACGATGAAATGGGCTATATCATCGTTCTGATGTGGCCCAGCTTCGCGGTCTGGATGCAAAGCCTGTTGTTGCTGGTGGTATGGGTACACGGCTGTATCGGACTGCACATGTGGCTGCGGCTGACCCGCTGGTGGCCCAAGCTGGTGCCATATCTGATTGGCCTGGCTGTGTTTGTTCCCACATTTGCCCTTGCCGGGGTGTTGACGGAGGGGCGCCGGATCTGGGCTGATTTTGCAGACCCGTTTTTACGCGAACAATATATCGAGCATTACAACTGGCCAACTCCCGAAGACTTCCAGCAGCTGTTCAGTGTCAAGGACAATGCGCTGACGGCGTTCTGGGTGGCCCTTGGCGCGTCCCTGACGGTTTTTGCGATCCGCAAGCTGTGGCGCCGCCGACATTCCGTGCGCGTAAAGTACGCTCAAGGCCCTGAGGTCGTTGCCGAAAAAGGAATGACCCTGCTTGAAATTTCCCAGGCCAACGGCATTCCACACACGGCGCTATGCGGTGGCAAAGGGCGCTGCACCACCTGCCGCGTGATTGTCGAGGAGGGCGGGGATCAACTGCCCGAACCCGGTGAGGTCGAAGCCCGAAGTCTTGCTGCGGTCAGTGCCCCGGTGGGCGCCCGGCTGGCATGCCAAATCCGCCCGATGGCTCCGATCACGGCGTTTCGAATGTTCCGCCCGGATGGCGCCCGACACCGGGCACATGCAAGCCAGGGTCAGGAACGGCAATTGGCGGTCCTGTTTCTGGACATGCGCGGCTTTACCTCGCGCACAGCTGGCCAACTGCCCTATGACATCGTTTTCCTGCTGAACCGATTTTTCGACGCCATCGTCCCCGCGATCACGGCCGAGGGCGGAGTGGTCGACAAATACATGGGCGACGGCCTGTTGGCCGTGTTCGAAACCAACGACGCCCAAAGCTCTGCTCGGGCCGGGATGAAAGCGGCCATTGATATCAGCCTTGCCTTGCAGCGTTTCAACCAGCAGCTGGAATCCGAGGGCAGCCCCCGGATCCGCATCGGAATGGGCCTTCATCTGGGGGACCTTGTTCTGGGTGAAATCGGTGCTGCGGGCCACGCCGCCCGTACAATCATCGGCGACACCGTAAATGTGGCCAGCCGGTTAGAGGCCGAAACCAAAACCCTGGGCTGCGAACTTCTGGTCTCGCAAGAGTTATTGCTGGTGGCAGGATATGACGGCGATATGCGGCAGGTTCGCCCATTCGAGCTGCGTGGCGTGACGCGACCGATTCCCGCCCTGCCCGTCCCCAAAGCCGTGGATCTGAACGCCAATGTCACTGCATAAGAACACTCGCCCTGAATTGGGTGGAATTGTTGCCCACATCGGGAACCAGCTTCGCAGATTGCCACGCAAACCGGAATTTCCTTCCATTGCGTGGAAAAACCGCGCATATCGTCCTTTGTTTCACCAAGGTATATGGACTTCACCCAAAAGCCGGGGCAAACGCCCCGTAATCAACGGCAAAGCAGCACTTTTACAAGAGTATTCCCATGACGATGTTAAGTAACCTGGCCCCAATCCCCGAATTGTTCGTGTCCTACGATTCAGCACAGAAACTGAAGGTGGAAGCCGCCGATCTGACCAGCTGGGACCTGAGCCCGCGCCAAATCTGCGATCTGGAATTGCTGATGAACGGCGGGTTCAACCCTCTCAAAGGCTTCCTGAGCCAGGCGGACTACGACAATGTCGTTGAGAACATGCGGCTGGCCGATGGTACCCTTTGGCCGATGCCCATTACTCTGGACGTAGACGAGGCGTTTGCCGACAAAGTCGAATTGGGCCAGGACATCGCGCTGCGCGATCAGGAAGGCGTCATTCTCGGCACCATGACCGTCACCGACCGTTGGACACCGGACAAAGCCCGCGAGGCCGAGAAAGTCTTTGGTGCCGATGACGAGGCGCACCCGGCGGTGAATTACCTGCACAACGTGGCGGGTAAAGTGTATCTGGGCGGACCCGTGGTCGGCATTCAGCAGCCCGTCCACTATGACTTTCGCGCGCGCCGCGACACTCCGAACGAGTTGCGCGCCTATTTCCGCAAAGTCGGCTGGCGGCGTATCGTGGCGTTCCAGACCCGCAACCCTCTGCACCGCGCGCACCAGGAACTGACCTTTCGCGCCGCGAAAGAGGCGCAGGCCAACCTCCTGATCCATCCGGTCGTGGGCATGACCAAACCTGGCGACGTCGATCACTTCACCCGCGTGCGCTGCTATGAGGCAGTGCTGGACAAATACCCGGCCTCGACCACATCGATGTCGTTGTTGAACCTGGCAATGCGCATGGCCGGCCCGCGCGAAGCTGTCTGGCACGGGCTAATCCGTGCAAACCACGGCTGCACGCATTTCATCGTGGGTCGCGACCATGCGGGCCCGGGCAAGAACAGTCAGGGCGAAGATTTCTATGGCCCCTACGATGCGCAGGATCTGTTCCGCAAGTACCAGGATGAGATCGGCGTCGAAATGGTCGACTTCAAGCACATGGTTTTTGTGCAGGAACGCGCGCAATACGAGCCGAACGATGAGATTTTGGATAAGGACAATGTCACTATCCTGAATATATCGGGCACCGAGTTACGCCGTCGTCTGGCCGAAGGTCTGGAGATCCCGGAATGGTTCAGCTTTCCCGAGGTTGTCGCCGAATTGCGCAAGACCCGCCCACCGCGCAGCCAGCAGGGCTTTACTGTGTTCTTCACCGGCTTTTCGGGCTCGGGCAAATCCACCATCGCCAACGCGCTTATGGTCAAACTGATGGAGATGGGCGGCCGCCCGGTTACTTTGCTGGATGGTGACATCGTTCGGAAAAACCTGTCGTCCGAACTGGGCTTTTCGAAGGAACACCGCGACCTGAACATCCGTCGCATCGGCTATGTGGCCAGCGAGATCACCAAGAACGGCGGCATCGCAATCTGCGCGCCAATTGCGCCCTATGCCACGACCCGCCGTGCGGTCCGGGAAGAGATCGAGCAATTCGGCGCCTTCTGCGAGGTTCACGTGGCCACCACCATTGAGGAATGCGAACGCCGCGACCGCAAGGGACTGTACAAGCTGGCCCGCGAAGGCAAGATCAAAGAGTTCACTGGAATCTCGGACCCGTATGACGTTCCTGCAGACCCAGAACTGAGCGTCGAGACCGAAAATGTCGAGGTCGACAACTGCGCCCATCAGGTTCTCCTGAAACTGGAAAGTATGGGGCTGATTGCAGCATCCTAATTGCTACAACAAACAAGCAAAGCGGCCAGCAGTGGCCGCTTTTTGTGTTGGATTGACAAGCGCACGCTGCCTTGGTGCAAATGCAGACCCTAACCAAAACGCAAAGTGCCCATGACCCGCGACCTGCCTGCAATTGCCAGTTTCTGGTTCGGTTCAGACCTGAGCTGGCTCGAGGCGCTGTGCATTCAATCCTATCTGGATAACGGTCACCGGTTTATCCTGTATACCGTGCATGATATCGAAGGCGTGCCTAGCGGCACCGAGATACGGCCCGCTTCTGATATCCTTTGGCCAGCGCCGTTTGATTTTCGACCGGAAGACCGGTTGGGGGTCGCAGTGTTTTCCGACATTTTCCGGCTGCGGTTGATGCAGAAAACCCCGTTCATCTGGGTCGATCTGGATGCCTACTGCGTCAAGCCATTCGACTTTTCCTCGTCTTACGTTTTCGGGTCGTCGCAATCAGGCATCATTCCCAATGGCGTTCTGCGCTTGCCGGAAGGCTCAGAGACACTGGCGCTATGGATTGATTTCGTGATCTCTGCCAACCCGACCCAGCCCTGGCGTGGCGGTCGGCTATTTCGACACAATCGCAGGCGCATCCGAAACGGAGAAACCTGGGGCATCGAGGCACTTCCCTGGGGCAGCTCAGGCCCCAAGGCGTTGGAGTATTTTCTACGCCAGACCGGCGAGGACAGCCACGCGATGCAGCCGGATGTGTTCTATCCTTTGGACAAGGAACAGCTATGGAAACTGCACGATACGCGCATTTCCACGGCCGAGATCGAACGGGATAAGGTGCATTCAGTCCACATTTACGGACATCAGAAAAAATTTATGGCCGCCAAAACCGCCGGGCTGCCGGTCAGCGGATCATATCTGCAGCGCCTTTGCCTTCGACATGGGATCAACGCGCTGGCGAACCCGATCTTGCCGGTGGGGTGGCTGACCCCGCAGCCATCAGAAGACTAGGCCGCTTTTATCTGTTCGCGCAGGGTCCGCACCGCACGGCCTTCAAAGTCACCGAACTCTGCCGCCTTGCTTTGCGCAGCTTTCAGATGCTGCAGGCGTTCGGCATAGTCGTCAGCGGACAGGCTGTTGATTGCGCGCTGAATGTCGGCCTCAGACTCGCAGAGGATTATACCGGCTGTGTCCATGAAGTCCCCGATATTCGGGCACCCCCAATAGACCGGGACCGTTGAACACAGGACCGCATCCGTAAGCTTTTCCGAAAAATAGTTCTTCTCGCGCACATTCTCGATCACAACGGAATAGCGATACGGAGCCAGCCCGTCGGATTTGCGATCAAACGGCGTGTATCCCAGCCCCATGATATCAACGTCAGCGCCCGTTTCCCGCACCCAGTCAATCACCGAATGGCGAAGTTGGTGCCCTTCCAGATCGCGCTTGGCTGAGGCGATGAGCGAGCAGGATTTCGTTTTCTCTACGTTGAGGTCTCGCCAATCCGGCACCATGGTCACGCCGTAGGGCAGAAACACAGCGTTCGGAAGGTTCTGCAGCAGCACGTCATGAAACGTCATCACCCGAAAGAACCGCCACCATGTGTAGCGGAGCATCTTGTCGTGCTTGGCGTGAATGGCCGACGGCTCGCCCATCATCAGCGAAATCCGGGCGCGGGTCCCTCGGCGCAGGCGCAGGTGAACGGTTGAATTGGGGTACATGATCAGGTGATCGGTACGCTCAAGATCGCCAACCGTTTTGCCCATCAGGCGGTCGGGGCACCCTTCGGACCAGATCAGATCGGACAATGGAACCGAAGCCAGTTTCGGACCCAACCGATGCCCATAAGGAAGGATGGCGATCGCAGGTTCAGTCATTACAGTTGCCCGGGCAAATTGACCTGACCACGCATCAGAATATAGCCACGGCCCGCCACCTTGATACCGGTCATCGCATCGGCAGGTCCAACGCGTGTAACGGTCGCTTGGCCGGGGCGGCCCAAGTCGTGGCCCTGTTCTGCTGCAAACGTGTCCTTAGGCATCAGGCCATATTTCCAGAGATAAGCTGCCATCGCCCCGGTTGCGGAGCCGGTGAACGGATCCTCGGGCGGGCTGGGCGGCAACATCAAAAGGCGTGAGAACGTGTCGCCCGCCTCGCTCGCGCCCTCCAGCGTCACAATAAATGGCTCGGCCATGTCCGATCCGGAATACCCTCCGGCCTCTATCACCTTGCGCAGCGGTTCTTGTGCCAGCTTTGCGGCACGTAGCGCTTCGAGGTCGCGCAGCACAGTGACGCAAAACGGCAACCCTGTGGATACCATCTGAGGTGGCGAGATGATCGCGCTTTCCGGTAGGCTGATGGCAGCGGCAACCAGGTCGGCAGGAACGATCGCACCGAATTGCGGGGCAACCTGCGTCATTTCAATCTCATCACCGTTGAGTTGGATTGAAACGATCCCTGCCCCGGTGTCCAGTGTCAGCGCATCCCCCTGAAACAGCCCACGCGACCGCATCGCCGCCACAGTGGCTATTGTGGGATGCCCCGCAAAAGGGATCTCACGGCTGGCTAGAAAATAGCGCACTCGGACGTCGGCCACGTCAGACGGCCCGGTAAAGGTACATTCGACCAAGGACGTTTCGCGCACGTAAGCGGTACAGACATCTTCGGGCAGGACGGCCCCACCATGCACCACGGCGCATCCATTGCCGCCAAAGGCACGGTCGCTGAATGCGTCCACCCAGTCGAAATCAAACCAGCTCATGTATGGTGCCTCCGCCCTGCTATGGTGCCTCCGCCCTGCGAACCTGTATTGGTTCGCATATCTCACCCGTGGGGCGGCGGATGTCACGGGAAAATCACCTTCTGCGGGGCCGTTTCAGTGAACGGCCACCGGCGAGAAGTCATGTTCGCGCGCCAGAACAAAGGCTAGCTTGCGGTCTGCAACCAGCGCCAGTTGCTGGCCATCGGAGTCGTGAACAGCGTAAAGCTGATCCAGATCACCGGCCTGTTCGCGCACTTCGCGCGGCAGGTCAGCTACATCGACAGCTTTCACATAAACGATCCGATCGCCTTCGGTGTTGATTTCAATCGGTGTATTCATTGCTCTTACCCCTTCCGTATGTTGATTGTCTGAACCACGGTTTCCGGCACGGCGCGGGTCAGGTCCACATGCAGCAGACCGTTTTCCATGATCGCCTCGCCAACCTCGACTCCGTCCGCCAGCACGAACATGCGCTGAAATTGACGCGCCGCGATGCCGCGATGCAGAAAGATGCGCCCCTCGCTATCGTCGCGTTGACGGCCCCGGATCACCAGCTGGCGATCCTCGATGGTAATCGACAGGTCCTGTTCCGCAAAACCGGCCACAGCCAGGGTGATGCGATAGGAAAAATCCGAGGTCTGCTCGATGTTATAGGGCGGGTATCCTTCGTTTCCGGCCTTTGCAGACCGTTCTAGAAGGCGTTCCAATTGCTCGAACCCCAAAAGATGCGGGTATGAGCCAAGAGTAAGTTTCGACACGTATTTTCGTCCTTTATTGCCAAAGCGACGTGTGGTGCGGTCCCGTTTTGGCAACCGCGTATGATAGAATATGGGAATATGCAGGGATGTCCACAAGGTCTGGCCGGATAAACCCTGACACACTATCTTGTGTGGAAAGCACCACAACAACAACCGAGTCGTCCATGAACGCGCCCACTGACATTTCAATGAAAACAGATGAAGTTCTTCGGGTCGAGCTGGAGGTATTTCGCCGCCAGCACCGCGATCTGGACGAAGCGATCGAGGCGCTGCAAGCGACGGGGACGTCGGATCAGTTAACGATCAAGCGGCTGAAAAAGCAGAAACTGCGCCTTAAGGACATCATTCGCCTGATCGAGGACCGTCTGACCCCGGATATCATCGCCTGAAGGCCCTGTACCGCATTGCCAGATAGGCCGATTTGGCTATAGTGCGCGCTCTTTCGACAGGCAAGGGCGACAAGTGGATGAGCGATGTGAAAGTGGGGATCATCATGGGCAGCCAGTCGGACTGGCCCACGATGAAAGAAGCCGCAGACATTCTGGATGAACTGGGCATTGCGTATGAAAAACGCATCGTTTCGGCGCACCGCACCCCTGATCGCCTGTGGGACTATGGTAAAACCGCCGTTCAGCGTGGCCTGGATGTGATTATCGCCGGTGCGGGCGGTGCTGCGCATCTGCCGGGGATGATGGCCTCAAAGACGCGCGTACCGGTGATCGGCGTGCCTGTGCAGACCCGTGCCCTGTCCGGCGTCGATTCGCTATACTCCATCGTGCAGATGCCCAAAGGCTTTCCGGTGGCGACGATGGCTATCGGCTCCGCCGGTGGGGCCAATGCCGGGTTGATGGCGGCTGGCATCCTCGCCTTGCAGGACGCAGCACTGGCTGATCGGCTGGATGCCTGGCGCGAAGCTTTGTCTGCTTCTATCCCCGAGGAACCCCAAGGATGAGCCGTATCGGCTTTATCGGAACCGGACATATCGCAGCCCCCATTGCGCGTTTTCTTACGGACAAAGGGCACAGCATTGCCGTTACAGAGCGAAACGCCAAAGTCTCAGCTGAGTTGGAGGCTGAACTGGACGTAACGGTCACGAACCCACAAGCGGTTATCGACGCATCGGATATCGTTTTTCTTTGCCTGCGCCCTCAGATCGCCCCGGAAGTTCTGGATAACCTGAGTTTTCGCTCGGGTCAGCAAATCGTATCTGTGATGGCAGCTGTATCGGCGGACCAGCTTGCATCCCTGTGCGCTCCGGCGACTGACTTCGTTCAAACAATCCCTTTGGGGTTTTTGCGGCAAGGCGGATGCCCGCTTGCAGCGTTTGGCAACGATGCCTTGCTGGCCGAACTGTTCGAACCCGAAAACCCAGTTGTAAAAGTCGAAACCGAGGCGGCGTTGAACGCACATTTTGCGATCTGCGCGATGGTGCCGGGGATTCTGGACGTTATGGCGACAGGTGCCGAGTGGTTGACCGAGCAGACAGGCGACGCGGATGCCTCGGAGTTCTACACAACACAGCTGCTGTCTGGATTTCTGCAGACGATGCAAACCGGGCAAGCCGGGCGTCTGGCCGAGGAACGGGACGCGCTGGCGACGGATGGAACACTCAGCCTGCAGATGACGCAGGCATTGCATGCGGGCAAAGCACATGATGCGCTGCGCTCGGCCCTGCAGGCGATTGGAAAAAGGTTGGAGACTGATTGATGACGGACATGCTTGCTCCGGGGGCGCGGATTGGAATTCTGGGCGGTGGCCAATTAGGCCGGATGTTGTCCGTCGCGGCGGCCCGGTTGGGCTTTGTAACCCACATCTTTGAGCCGGGAGCCAACCCACCCGCCGGTCAGGTGGCGGATCATGTGACGACTGCAGCTTATGATGACGCTGCGGCACTGAAGGCCTTTGCCGAGTCCGTCGATGTCATCACCTATGAATTCGAAAATATCCCGACCGAAGCGCTGGACCTGTTGGAAGCACATTGCCCTATCCATCCGGGGCGCGAGGCGCTGCGTGTCAGTCAAGATCGACTGACCGAAAAGACTTTCCTTGCCGGGTTGGGTTTGAAGACAGCGCCGTTCGCCGACATCACCAATCTGGACAGCCTAAAGGCAGCGATTGACCAGATTGGCACGCCAGCCATCCTGAAAACACGTCGTTTCGGCTATGACGGCAAGGGACAGGCGCGGTTGCGCGGCCCTGAGGATGCCGAGGCCGCACTGGCCGATATGGCAGGCGCGCCCGCAATCCTCGAAGGGTTCGTCAATTTCAGCCACGAGGTATCGGTCATCGCCGCCCGCGGTATCGACGGGCAAGTCGCCTGTTTCGACCCAGGTGAAAACGTGCACCGCGATGGCATCCTGCACACCACCACGGTACCCGCCCGCCTCGCCCCGGCGCAGCGAACCGATGCCGTGCTGTTGGCCGCGAATATCCTGAACGCGCTGGATTACGTCGGTGTCATGGGTGTCGAACTGTTCGTGACACCGCAGGGTTTGATCGTGAATGAAGTTGCGCCAAGGGTGCATAACTCGGGCCACTGGACGCAGAACGGCTGCGCGGTGGATCAGTTTGAGCAGCATATTCGCGCCGTAGCCGGTTGGCCGTTGGGCGACGGTCAACGCCATTCAGACGTGGTTATGGAGAACCTGATAGGCGACGATATGGACCGCGTGCCGGAATTGGCGCGGGAACGCGACGTTGCGCTTCATCTCTATGGCAAGGCTGAAGTCAAACCGGGCCGCAAGATGGCGCATTTCAACCGCATCACGCGGTAACTCAGCCCACGAACCGTGCGGCGATATCACCGGACATGAAACTAACCCGCCCGCCAGCCAGCGTAGCAGCGACGTGGTGGGACCGAGCATCAAGTATCACTAGGTCTGCGCGTTGACCCGGGGCAAGAGTGCCCCGGTCCTGCAACCCAAGAACCCGTGCCGGACCGGACGAGACCAACGCCCAGGCTCCGGCCAGATCCAACAGACCGGATTTGGCCAGCATCAAAGCCGCTCGCCTGGGACTGGGATAATGGTAATCCGAGGCCAGCGCATCACACAGCCCCATGGTGATCAGATCCAGCGCACTAACGTTGCACTTGTGCGATCCGCCGCGCACCACGTTGGGTGATCCGAGAATAACGTGGTCCCCAGCAGCCCGAGCGGCCTCAGCCGCCTCTAGCGTTTCGGGAAACTCGGCAATCTGAGCACCTCGCTCCCGCCAATCGGCGCGAGTTTCAGCCGTTGCGTCGTCATGGCTGCCCATACGGACACCCTGCTCGGACAATGCCGCACAGAGCGCGTCCAAGGCTGCGGAAACCTCATCGCCTCGGGCATGCATGGACAGCAACATCTCAAAATGTGCTTCAGGATTACGCCCGGCCTTAAGCGCCTGCCCCGTCAGGCGCGGCGGCTTGCGCCCCTCGGCCAGCCTGTCATGTGGCAGGTGATCGTTGAACACCACGTATGGCACACGCCACGCGGCAATACGTTCAGGCAGGCTCGGATATTCCTCGAGCATGTGGGTTTCGAACCGTAGCTGAGGCAGCAAATCGGTGACGACGCGATCTTTGACCGACGCAATAGCATCGAACACTTGGCCAGCGAATTCAGGGCCGCGTACGCCGCCCTCCCAACTTAGAAACTGGGCCAGGACCGCCGTCGTGATCCCGTTGGCGGCCAGTTCGGCCTCGACCGACAGGATGCCCTCGTCCATCTGCTTCATCGCCCCTCGTCGCGGTGCGATGTGACGCTCGAACCCGTCGCCGTGCAGGTCGATGATGCCGGGCATCACCAGATATCCAGACAGGTCGATTGTCCGTCCCGCCCGGTCCCGTTGCACGGCCCCGTCAGAAATGGACAGATCGGCACGAGTCATGCCCTGATCCGGCAACAGAACCTCTGCGCCGGACAAAGTCAGAGAAAGTGCGGTCATTCAGAGCGCTCCGAGTCCGGTTCCGAGCAATCCTGCCCAATGCAGATTTCATCGATGATTTCCATCACCCCATCCAGCCATGTGATCTGCGGATCAAACTGACCGAACTCGATGAAATGCAGCGCTTGCGCCATCACGCGTGGATTGTTCATCATGAACGTGTGAGTCACCGGTAGGACGATATGATCCGCCATCCCTTCGACCTTGGTCGTTTCAACCGAAACTTTCCCGTCATCCGAGCCATCGATCATCGAAGAAAACAGTGGGTTCAACGAATTCTCCCCGGCGATCACACCAAGTTCGAAATCCACGGGGGGCAGTCGTCGTGGGATACCTTCGGGGCCCGTGCCCAGCGCCAGACCGGCCGGGCCATTCAACATCCCGAACACCTCATACGCGCTAAGTTCGTCCACCAGCTGGCTGCCCTGATTGGGCGGGCCGAGCATGACTACGCGACCCAGGTTTTCCGGATGATTGTCCTGCAGCCAATAGCGCAACAGAATACCGCCCATCGAATGCGCGACAACATTGACTTTGTCGTCGCTGCATTCCGCAAATGCACCCGGCAGCGTCTGTGCAGCCAGATCGGGAATTGGCAGGTCGGTAGAGGAATACCCCGGGCGCACGACGGTATAATCATGCGTTTTGAACAACTGTTCCATGACGGTAAAAGACGCTTCGGTCCGTGCCAACCCATGCAGCAGGACCACGCATTTTGCCTGCACAATGGCAGGCACAAAGAACAGAAAGAGGGCAAGCAAATAACGCATAGCCGCCAGATAAGGCCTAACGTCCAGCGAATAAACCCCTACCGCGGCGTCCTGCGCAGAACGGCCAGTGCAATTCCGCCCAATACCAGCCCGGCCCCCATGATCAGGCGCAGGCTGGCGGCCTCGCCCAGCAGGAGGACACCGCCAATAATGGCTATAATCGGAACGCTGAGTTGCACGACGGCCGCCGTTGTGGGCGTCAATTCCCGCAGAACCTGATACCACAGCGCATACCCCATCCCTGATGTGACCGCACCGGCCAACGCGGCCAGCAAGTATCCGTTAGCAGTCATGTGCCACGCCCCTCCTGTCGCCAATAAAGCCAGCGTTGTCACTGGCAATGCCACGACGAAATTTGCAGCAGTGCCGGATAAGGCATCCGGTTCGGACTTGCCAACCAGCGAATAGATCGCCCAGCCGATCCCGGCAGCAATCATCAGAGCTGCTCCGACCGGGTTGACCTGTATCGATCCGGACGGCCAAAGCACGTAGCCCAACCCCAGCAACGCGATTGCGGCGCCCGCGATCTGCCGACCAGTGGGCAGCGTGCCTTTCACTGATGTCACAGTGAACATCGTCACCTGCACCACCCCGAACAGGATCAGCGCGCCAAGACCCGCGTCCAGCGTCAGATAGGCGACAGAGAATCCGATCATGTACAGGGACAACGACCCCGCCCCGGCAACCCTGCGCCGGTCAAACAGGGGCAATTGACCAGCCCTCAGAAGAACCAACCCGGCCAGCACCACTGCACCGGCCAAAACCCGCACCACGGCAAAGGCAGCGGGATCGCTGGCGCCACTATCAATCGCTAGCCGATTAAGTATCGAGTTGGACGCAAAGGCGCACATCGTCAGGCACGTGAGTAGGAACAGTTTCATATCAACCGCATAGCCGGTTTCGGCGCGTTTTGCACACTCACATTCCTGCGGGATGGTCCGCAAAACGAAACGGGGCCGCCCGAAGGCGACCCCGTCCCTAGATACTAAGGCTTCCCTCTCGGCAGCTTGGCCTTACAGCCAAGCGCCTGTCGGGACCGTCAGAATTCGCCGAGGCGAATTCGACGTCTTACATCATGCCGCCCATGCCGCCCATGTCGGGCATGCCGCCGCCAGCAGGCGCGCCGTCTTTGGCAGGCTTGTCAGCAACCATTGCTTCGGTGGTGACCAGCAGGCCAGCAACCGATGCTGCATCTTCCAGCGCAGTGCGGACAACTTTGGCCGGATCGATAACGCCGAACGAGAACATGTCGCCATACTCTTCGGTCTGAGCGTTGAAACCAAAGGCCGCTTCCGAAGATTCGCGAACTTTGCCTGCAACAACTGCGCCGTCGACGCCCGCGTTCTCAGCAATCTGGCGCAGCGGCGCTTCGATGGCTTTACGCACGATATTGATGCCTGCGTCCTGATCAGCGTTTGCGCCTTTCAGAGTGTCCAGTGCTTTACCTGCCTGAACCAGCGAAACGCCA
Source organism: Ruegeria sp. CDSC054 (assembly GCF_059610645.1). Classification (NCBI taxonomy): domain Bacteria; kingdom Pseudomonadati; phylum Pseudomonadota; class Alphaproteobacteria; order Rhodobacterales; family Roseobacteraceae; genus Ruegeria; species Ruegeria sp. CDSC054. The sequence goes on from NZ_JBXWOA010000002.1 coordinate 382,787, forward strand.
CCGCCCACAACAACGCCTTCCTGAACGGCTGCGCGCGTTGCGTTCAGAGCATCGTCAACACGATCCTTACGCTCTTTCACTTCAACTTCGGTCATGCCACCTACGCGGATAACAGCAACACCGCCTGCCAGTTTGGCAACGCGCTCTTGCAGCTTCTCACGGTCGTAGTCCGACGAAGTTTCTTCGATCTGAGTGCGGATCTGAGCAACACGTGCTTCGATCTCGGCTTTCTCGCCAGCACCGTCAACGATGGTGGTTTCGTCTTTGGTGATTTCGATTTTCTTGGCGGTGCCCAGCATATCCATGGTGACGGACTCGAGCTTCATGCCCAGATCTTCACTGATGACCTGACCGCCGGTCAGGATTGCGATGTCCTGCAGCATGGCTTTGCGGCGATCGCCGAAGCCAGGTGCTTTGACAGCAGCAATTTTCAGGCCGCCGCGCAGTTTGTTGACAACCAGAGTTGCCAGCGCTTCGCCTTCAACGTCTTCAGCAATGATCAACAGCGGCTTTTGCGACTGGATCACCTGCTCGAGCAGCGGAACCATCGGCTGCAGCGAGGACAGTTTCTTTTCGTGCAGCAGGATCATGCAGTCGTCGAGATCTGCGATCATCTTGTCAGCATTGGTGACGAAGTAAGGCGACAGGTAGCCACGGTCGAACTGCATACCTTCGACAACATCGGTCTCGGTTTCCAGACCTTTGTTTTCTTCGACGGTGATAACGCCTTCGTTGCCAACCTTCTGCATCGCGTCTGCGATTTGCTGACCGATTTCGGCTTCGCCGTTGGCCGAGATGGTGCCAACCTGAGCGACTTCTGCCGAGTCTTTGACTTCACGCGCCATCTCTTTGATGCCTTCAACGACTTTGGCAGTTGCCAGGTCGATGCCGCGCTTCAGGTCCATCGGGTTCAGGCCCGCTGCAACCTGCTTAAGACCTTCGCGAACGATTGCCTGTGCCAGAACGGTTGCGGTGGTGGTGCCGTCGCCGGCTTCGTCATTGGTGCGGCTGGCGACTTCTTTCACCATCTGCGCGCCCATGTTTTCGAACTTGTCTTCCAGTTCGATTTCCTTGGCAACCGATACACCGTCTTTGGTGATGCGCGGTGCGCCGAAGGATTTGTCCAGAACCACGTTGCGGCCTTTGGGGCCCAGGGTCACTTTGACAGCATCGGCCAGGATGTTCACACCTGACAGCATGCGGTTGCGGGCATCGGTGTCGAACTTGACGTCCTTAGCAGCCATGTTGTTTCTCCTTGAGAAAAATGTTGGAAATGAAGATCAGAGAAGCGCGAGCGCTTACTCGATGATCCCCATGATGTCGCTTTCTTTCATCATCAGCAGCTCTTCGCCGCCGACGTTGACCTCGGTGCCCGACCACTTGCCGAACAGGATCTTGTCGCCAGCTTTTACAGCCATTGCGATCAGTTCGCCGCTGTCCTTGCGCGCGCCTTCACCGGTCGAAACGACTTCGCCTTCGCTAGGCTTTTCTTTTGCACTTTCGGGAATGATCAACCCGCCTGCGGTTTTTTCATCGCTTTCGGTACGACGAACCAGCACGCGGTCATGAAGCGGTTTCAATGCCATCTTTGCAGCTCCTTGGGCTCAAAGTTTATTATCCTCCCCTCGCCGGCTGGCGAGGCGTTAGCACTCAAAGGCAGAGAGTGATAACGACGCATAGCTAGGGGGTCGCAAACCCCAAGTCAACAAGCTGTGATGGATTTTTTAGTTGCGAGGCTCAGCTGGTCTCTTCCCAGCTATAGGCCCAGTGTTTCAACCCTTCGGCCCCTGTAGTCGACAGTGCATAGACCCCCTTATCAACCTTGTCGAACCACCCGTAGTGATTGTCCCGCATCAGGCGCGTGGCCTGGGCGACGCCGGTGGATTGGGCAACTTCCGCCCCCTTTGTCGCTCCGCATTCGGCCAGATGGGCTGCACATTTCAGCGCGTCCTGACGATAGGCCGTCACGATCCCGTGCCGGGTGGCTCCACCTGCGTTGGGGTCACCTTCAAGCCGGTCAAATTCACGCAGCAGGCGAGCCGCCTTTACTTTGTTTTTTCGCGGTGCATACGGGCCAGGGTCACATTGCACCTCGACCGCGCCGTCAGCACGTACAGTGATCAGACCAAGACCAAGCCTGCGGCACAGCGCCAAATTGTCCTTTAACGCACGCCGCGCGGTTCGCCCCTTGGGTTTGCACACACCGATATAGACCTGGTCAGTCACCCTTAACCGCGTGATTGCCTGATGAAACAGCGCCAATGAGAACCGCAGCTTCAGCTCAACGATCACCGGCTCATCACCATCCCGAATGGCGACGATGTCGGCTGCGCCGACTTCGCCTTTGACGGTGTAGCCCTGACGCTCGAACAGCGCCTTGATCGGCGGGTATAGATCCTGCTCACGGTCCATTCCGCCATGCTATGCAAATTTGCCGCGAACGCCAGCCGTCACCTGCATCCGGCTTGAATACATTGCCGCGCAAAGGCAATGTCGCGATCACACTAAAGTTTCCGAGATGATCCTTATGCGCTTGTTTGCACCGCTGCTTTTCCTATTCCTGCCCGCCACCGTACAGGCCGCATGCGAAGGGACTGATCTGAGGCCGGGACTGAGCCCCGCGGTAAAGTCCGAACTGCAACAGACAGTGGCCGAGATCCCGTTTGCCGAAGGCAATCACTGGATCGCATCCAAGGGTGACACGATCCTGCACCTTGTTGGTACGTTGCATGCCAATGACGCACGCATGGACGCAGTGGTCGAACGGCTAACGCCGACCCTCGGCGATGCGGACGCGTTTTATTTCGAGGTCACTCGGGAAGAAATGGACGCGTTCGAAAAAGACCTGGCCAAGGACATAAGCCCGGTGATGATCACCTCGGGACCCAGTCTGATTGATCTGATGTCCGAGGAAGACTGGTCCGCCCTGTCGATCGGGCTGTCCGAACGCGGTATCCCCGGCTGGATGGCAGCCAAAATGCGGCCCTGGTTTCTGAGCATGATGCTGGGCGTCCCCCCGTGTATGATGCAGGACCCCAGTGCGAACCACGGGATGGACGCCCGTCTGGACCAGCTGGCTGACGAGTTGGGTATCCCCAAACGCTCGCTAGAACAGATTGCCGATCTTATGAGTATGTTCGACAGCCACCCCATCGAAAAGCAGGTTCAGTCCCTTGTGCGGATGGCCGGTGCCATGGGCGGTAGCGAGGATCAACTGGCGACGATGGCCAACGCCTACCTGGAAGAGAAACATGTCGAAATCATCCAGCTCGCCCGTCTTCAGGGATTGGAAGACTCGGGCCTGTCGCCCGAAGTATTCGACGAGGAATGGAATGATTTCGAGCAAAAACTCCTGGTCGAGCGCAACAGCAACTGGATGCAGAAAATTCTGAACATTCAGGACCAAAACGTCGTGATCGCGGTCGGTGCCGGGCATCTTGGGGGCGACTACGGGCTGCTGAACCAATTACAACAGGCCGGGTACACCCTGACCCGCGCCCCGTTCTGACCAACCTCGATTTCAGACCAACCGTCGCAGCGTAAACACTGTCGGGTGACAACCCCGGCGGACCGCCCTATAAGGCGCGCAAAATGATCACCCTCAGGACGCTGACATGACAACGCTCGTATTTGGACATAAATCCCCCGACACCGACTCCACAGGCTCACCTATCCTGTGGTCATGGTACCTGAACGAAATCAAAGGCGAACAGGCCGAGCCAGTTCTGCTGGGCGAACCCAACACCGAAGCGGCATTCCTGCTGCAGCGCTGGGACCTGCCCAAGCCGCGCATCATCGAAGACGTGGCCGAGGGCACGCCGGTTGTCATCGTGGACACCAACAACCCGGCCGAGCTGCCAGCCAGCGTAAACAGCGCGGACATCCGGGCAATCATCGACCACCACAAGCTGGTCGGTGGCCTGGAAACCAAAGGCCCGATCGACATCACCGTACGCCCGCTGGCTTGCACCGCGACCATCATGATGGACCTGATCGGTGACGACGCCGCCAAGATGCCCGACGCCATCAAAGCCGCCGCATTGACCTGCATCCTGTCAGATACGCTGGAATTCCGCTCTCCCACCACCACCGCACATGACCGCGCAGTGGCCGAGAATCTGGCCGCTGATCTGGGTCTGGACGTCGCGACCTATGCCGCGGAAATGTTCGCAGCCAAATCGGATGTCTCGTCCTTCTCGGACGCCGAACTGATCCGCATGGACAGCAAGGAATATGAGGTCGACGGTACCAAGTTCCGCGTTTCGGTTCTGGAAACCACCGCACCCGGCGTCGTTCTGGACCGCAAGGCCAGCCTGGCGGGTTCGATGGCTGACGTAGCCAAGGAAGACGGCGTTGATCAGGTTCTGCTGTTCGTGGTCGATATCCTGAACGAAGAGGCCACTCTGCTGGTACCCAACGATCTGGTCAAAGGTGTCGCCGAAAAGAGCTTTGGCGCAAGCGTGGACGGCGATGCCGTAGTCCTGCCCGGCATCATGAGCCGCAAAAAACAGATCATCCCGAACCTCAAGGTTTGACGCGGACAAACATCCCAACCGAAAGGCGCCCCACCCGGGCGCCTTTTTTCTTTGCTACTAATGTTTTGCGCGAATGGCATCCGTTGGTAGTCTGACATCAATAGCCAGACAGCGAATTGGGTCAGACGACGTTCATGAGTTCCCGCAAGTTCAGCACCACACGCGACATCCTGAGATTTGAAGGCAAGGACAAATCTGCCTATTGGCGACGGTTTGCCATGCTTCTGACCTTATCCGTGGTGATCGCCACGATGGGCATGCTGCGAGATTCCGGTGCGGTCGTCATTGCCGCAATGCTTGTTGCGCCATTGATGACCCCGATCCTTGGGGTTGCGGCGGCGATGGTGATGGGATGGCTGGGTCGCGCGTTCAAACTGGCTTTGATTGTCTGCGGTGCCGCGGTAATCAGCGTCTTGCTGGCGTGGCTTCTTGTCTATGTCGCAGACGTCCCGCGCGGCATTCTGATCCCCGATCAGGTTCTCGCCAGAACGGATCCGGGCACCGAGGATCTGATCGTTGCCCTCGCCGCCGGAGTGGCCGCAGCTTACGTTCAAATCAACCGGTCCGAGGCCAGCCTGCTTCCCGGTGCAGCCATCGGCGTGTCCTTGGTGCCACCTCTGTCTGCATCGGGTGTTTTGCTGTATTTCGACGAGCCCGCCGAGGCCTATGAAGCCGGCCTGCTGTTTGCCACCAACCTTGGAGCAATCATTCTGTCGGCCTGCGCGGTTTACATCGTATATGCGGCGCGCGCGGTGGTGTTTAGCAAGGGTCGGCGCAAGCTGAACTTCACCGCAAGCGTGGTGGTGACACTGGCATTCCTGGCCTTCGTTGTCCTTCAACTGGGAAAGTCGACCTACAACCGTTACCTCGAAACCCGGACCGAGGCGCAGTTGGCGCAAACGATCCGGGACTGGGCCGATCCGGTGTCGGTCGAGATCATCCGCGTGGACGTGAATGCCAAACGTAAACACGCCGATATTTGGCTGATCGTGGACCTTCCGATTGAAGCGGCTTACAAAGTATCCTCGATCGCCGGTTTGCTGCCCGAGGCCCTGCGTGACACGCCTTTGGTCGACGTACTTCAGAAAGAACTGGGGCCGGGTTTTCTGGTCGTAGTGCGTTTCCAGAACAGGATCGGCGCACAGATCATATTGGGCACCGAAAACGTCCAACAAGCACCCGATGTCGAAGAAATCGTCGAATGACGCGATCAGACACACCGTGTTCGACCAGCAATTGATATTGCGGGATGGCCAAGAGGTGAAAGCTTTGCCATAGCTGTCACAACTCAGAATTTCAGGTCCCGAGGCTCCCATGACCCAGATCATCCACACGCTTTCCGAGATTTCAGGCCGCTACAAGTCACTGTTCGTTGACCTGTGGGGATGCGTTCACAACGGCATCACTGCCTATCCCGATGCGGTCGCGGCTTTGCAAAACTACCGGGCGCAAGGCGGGATCGTTGTGCTGGTCACCAACTCACCCAAACCGCGTGCTGGCGTGGCTGAGCAGCTTGGGCAGTTCAATGTCCCCGCAGATGCCTATGACACCATTGCCACCAGCGGGGACTCGGCCCGGTCCGCTATGTTCCGTGGGGCGGTTGGTGAAAAAGTCTATTTCATGGGGGAATGGGAACGCGACGCGGGATTCTTTGAGCCGCTGAAAATACTACACCATCCGATCCACATCGAACGTGTCCCGCTGGATGAGGCCGAAGGGATCGTCTGCTGCGGGCCGTTCGACCCAATGGCGGATCCGGCGGTCAATCGCGCCAATTTCCTCTATGCCAAGCAGAAAGGCATGAAGCTGCTCTGCGCCAACCCCGACATCGTTGTCGACCGGGGCGAGATACGCGAATGGTGCGCGGGTGCGTTGGCGAAGCTGTATACCGAGATGGGAGGCGAGAGCCTGTATTTCGGAAAACCCCACCCGCCGATCTATGATCTTGCGCGGCGCAGGCTGCAGGAATTGGGTCATGACATCCCTGATGGCGACATTCTTGTGATCGGCGACGGCCCGCATACGGACATTCTGGGTGGTATGGGCGAAGGGATTGATTCTCTGTTCATCTCGGGTGGTTTGGCCGCAGCGGAAACAAAAACTGAGCATCATCCGCACCATGAATCCCTAAGTGATTATATTGCAAAGGAAAACATTAATCCTACCTACACAATCGGTCGATTGAGGTAGTCAGAAAAGACTTGATTTTCTGCAGTTGCGAAGTAATAAAGTTGCCAAACGGGGGCGACTTGAGTTGTTTTGTTGCCCATTGAACTCGAGTGAGGGCGACATGTTGGATAATCTTCCACGCGGCACGATCTGTATTGAAGACATCGAGATGGGCATGACCCGCCACCTGCGCAAAGTGGTGACGGACGAAGATATCGAGATGTTCGCGCAGGTTTCAACGGATCGGAATCCGGTACACCTGGACGACGACTATGCCCGCGACACGATCTTCGAAGGTCGCATCGCCCACGGCATGTTGACGGCGGGTCTGATCTCGGCGGTGATCGGCGAGCAGCTGCCGGGCCACGGCACGGTCTATATGGGGCAGTCGCTCAAATTCCTGGCGCCCGTACGCCCTGGCGACATGGTCTATGCCGAGGTCAAAGTGATCGACATCGATTTTGCCAAACGCCGCGTGAAGCTGGATTGCCACTGTGCCGTCGATGGCAAGAAGGTGTTGGTGGGCGAAGCGATGGTTCTGGCCCCGTCGCGCAAATTCGATTGAAGTCTCGATACCTGTATCCTTTTGAAGGGCGCTGGAAACGGTGCCCTTTTTTGTTGCGCAGCATTTGGACCAATCAGGTGCTTGAACCCGGTCTCCAGTCCCGCTAGGCAAGCTGCATGCAGATCATCCGTGATTTCCAGTTTGTCGAGCCAGAAGACCGCGGTGCCAGTGTGGCAATCGGGAACTTTGATGGCGTGCATGTTGGCCATCAGTCGGTGATCGAACTGGCACAACGCGTGGCCCCGGATGCTCCGCTTGGCGTTCTGACGTTCGAGCCTCACCCTCGCGAGTATTTTGCACCCGATGCCCCGCCATTTCGTCTGATGCGCGGAAACGCACGTGCGCACCGGTTGGAGAAACTGGGTGTCCAAAAGCTGTACGAATTGCCGTTCAATGCGGCGCTTGCCGGTCTGACGCCTGAAGAATTTGCTCGCAATGTCATCTGCGAGGGGCTTGGTCTATCGCACGTGGTGGTCGGCGCGGATTTCTGTTTCGGCAAAGGTCGAAGCGGGACCGCCGAAGACATGGTCCGGTTCGGGCAAGAGATGGGATTCGATGTCACCATTGCACCCTTGATGGAACGATCTGATGACGTCGTATCCTCAACCGGGATCCGCACCGCACTTTCTGATGGCCGCCCGCGCGACGCCGCAGCGATGCTAGGCCATTGGCACCGGGTCGAGGGCGAGGTGATCGGCGGTGAACAACGCGGGCGCGAGCTTGGGTTCCCTACCGCGAATATGTCCATCGAAGGGTTGCACCCACCAAAGTTTGGCGTCTATGCGGTGCTGGTCGATGTGCTCGATGGCCCCCATCAGGGCAGCTATCTCGGAGCATCTTCGGTTGGCGTGCGCCCCATGTTCAACGGAGAAGTCGCGAATATAGAGACTTTCCTGTTCGATTTCTCTGGCGACCTGTATGGCTCGACCCTGTCCGTCGGGTTGGTCGATTATCTGCGCCCCGAGATGACCTTTGACGGGCTGGATGTCCTGATCGCGCAAATGGATGCCGATTGCGACAAGGCGCGCACCCTGCTGGCCGCGCTATGACCGCCGACCCGATTGATCGCAAAGGTCTTACCCCCCGGTTCTGGGAACGCAAACCGCTGACCAAGATGAACCAGCGCGAATGGGAAGCCTTGTGCGACGGCTGCGGCAAGTGCTGCCTGAACAAACTTGAGGATGAGGACACCGGCGAGGTTGCCCTGACCTGCGTCGCCTGCCGTCTGCTGGACGATGAGACCTGCCGCTGCACGCAATACGATATCCGCCATCAATTCGTGCCGGAATGCATCGTGATGAAGCCCAACAACATCGACGATCACGCCTATTGGCTGCCCGAAACCTGCGCCTATCGGCTGCTGTGGGAGGGGAAACCGCTTTACGACTGGCATCCCCTGATATCAGGTACACCGGACAGCGTGCACGCCGCCGGCATGTCAGTTCAGGGGCGCACGGTGTCCGAATTCGAAACCCCCTTGGAAGAGTGGGAAGACTATATCATTGAGGAACCCAGCTGATGTATTTCGCCTCTGACAATTCCGGTCCGGTTCACCCACAGGTCATGGCCGCATTGAACGAAGCCAATCAAGGCTATCAAATGGCCTATGGCGCGGACACCCTGATGAACGAAGTGCGCGATCGTATTCGCGGAATCTTCGAAGCGCCAGGGGCCGCAGTTTATCTGGTGGCCACCGGGACAGCCGCGAATTCGCTGGCTCTGGCGACGCTCTCAAACCCATGGGAAACCGTGTTCTGTTCACCTGTCGCGCATATCCATGAGGATGAATGCAACGCGCCCGAGTTCTATAGCGGCGCAAAGCTTACACTCGTGCCGGGCGGCGACAAGATGGAGCCCGCAGCGCTACGCCGCTCGATTTTGGCCGAAGAAACACGTGGCGTGCATGGGCCCCAGCGTGGGCCCGTGTCGATAACTCAGGTGACAGAGCGTGGCTCGGTTTACTCACTGGCCGAGTTGGAGGAGCTGTGCAGTATCGCCAAAGAATACGACCTGCCAGTTCATCTGGATGGTGCCCGATTCACAAACGCGCTTGTCACGCTCAATTGCTCTCCTGCCGAGATGACATGGAAAGCGGGCGTCGATGCGGTCAGCTTCGGTGGCACCAAGAACGGTCTGATGGGCGTCGAAGCGGTGGTTTTCTTTGACGAATCCAAGGCCTGGGAATTCGAACTGCGGCGCAAGCGTGGTGCGCATCTGTTCTCCAAGCATCGTTACTTGTCCGCCCAGATGGCCGCATATCTGAATGATGATCTGTGGCTGCAGATGGCGCGACAAGCCAACGCTAACTGCGCGCATCTGGCCGATGGTCTACGCGGCAAAGGCGCAACCTTTCTACATGAGCCGCAAGCCAATATGATTTTTGCGCAGTTTTCGCGCGCGCGTCACAAGCAGTTGCACCAAGCGGGTGCGGTTTATCATCTGTGGGGCGCAGAGCTGGACGGTGCGGATGACGACGAGATCCTGGCCTGTCGACTGGTCTGCGACTGGTCGATCAACTCAGATGATATCGACCGGTTCATCGGCTTGTTGTGATTTCAGGGATTAGGGGCGTCATCCTGTACGCAACATGGTTCAGGATAGACCACCCCAAAACTTTCGAATGACAGCAGCCGTCTGATCCGGGTGCGTGATTGGGACCATGTGATCAGCACCCGAAACAACGCCCGTTCTGGCATTGGGAAGCCGCCGGGCAAGACCTTCTCCGATCGCGGGCATGACGGGGTGCGTCTCAGACCCGCTGAGGATCAGAACCGGCATGGATGCGCGGTCCAGAACGCCAGGGTTCAATATCCCCTTCTGATCAAGGAACAAAGCGTCATCAACGGCGGGCACAACGTGAATACCGCGGATCATTCCCGCGCGGGTTCGTTCAGGCAAATCGGGCCATCGTGGTCCGTCCTGCACGCCCCACATCCGGTTGAACAAACGGGCGGCCTGCTCAAAATTTCCGGCCGCGAGCGCATCAGAGACAGGTTTCGCCTCTTCATCATGTTGCCGCACCAAATCGGGCGTGTCCTGAATCGCAACCGCAAAGAACACAGGCTCGATCAGGACCGCACTGCGGACCAGGTCCGGAAATTCGACAGCCAACCGAAGGGCAAGCATTCCACCGAAGGAATGCCCAATCACGTCCATCGGTTCGGTCAGATGCGCGGCCGACAGTTGGATCACTTGGTCAAAGAAATCCCCTCTCCCGTCCCAATCGGAACTGCGGCCATGGGACGGCATGTCGGGGGCCGTAAATGTCGCCTCGCCCTCTAGAGCCGTCGCCAGCCCCGACCAAGCCCCGGAATGCGCGATTGTGCAGTGCAGGGCGAGCACCTCGCGCGCGCCCTGCCCCAACGTTCTGACAAAAGTGTTGTCTGCCAGGGGGGTGTCCCTCACCCCTTCAGTTCCGACAAATGACGATCCAGATCATCCAGCCGGTCCTGCCCCCAGAACCGCTGATCATCTTCGGTAATATAAAACGGCGCGCCAAATACACCGCGGTCCACGGCCTCTTCCAGATTGGCGGCATAAGTTTCCGCGCCCACCAGAAGGCCGCTATCCGCCAGCCCTGGATCAAAACCGGCCTGCGTTAGGCAATCGCGGATCACATCATCCTGCGCGATGTCTTTCTCCTCGGCCCAACAGGCCCGCACGAAAGAATGCGCAAGTTTGCCGACATCCCCTGATCCATCCTTGATTGCAGCGATGATCGCATAGGACGATGGTGCCGCATTGGTTGGCCAATGCGCGGGTTGCAGATTGAACTCCATACCAAGCTGTTTGGACTGTCGCTGTAGTTCCTGAGCCCGATATTCGATCCGCGAAATATGGCGGTCTTTCGGAGGAGTGCCCCCCGTGCGCCCAAACAGGGCGACAATATCCAGCGGTTTGTAGTTGATCTTCGCGCCATGTTTCGCCGCCACCTCTTCCAACCGCATACCTGCAAGGTAGGTATAGGGCGAGAGTGTCGCAAAATAGTAGTCAATCTGGGTCATCTGCACTTTCTCCGCTGCGTTATCTTTGCTGGACGTTAGACCCGTGCTAAGCGGTGTCAACATCACGAATCTGTCACATTGCCATTGCTGCCCGGGGACCTCAGCCGATGCCGACACTCAACGAACCCAAGCTTATCGCTGGGAACGCCAACCTTCCTCTTGCCGAATCCATCTCGCGACGCATGAGCCTGTATCGCGGCGTCGATCAGAATCTTGTCGATGCGCGGGTCGAACGCTTCAATGACGGCGAGATTTTCGTCGAAGTGTTCGAGAACGTGCGCGGTGAGGATATGTTCATTGTCCAACCGACGTCGAATCCGGCGAATGACAACCTGATGGAGCTGCTGATCATCGCTGATGCGCTGCGTCGTTCTTCCGCACAGCGTATCACCGCCGTGATCCCCTATTTTGGTTACGCCCGTCAGGACCGCCGCACCAAGGCACGGACGCCGATCAGCGCCAAGCTGGTGGCCAACATGCTGACCGGTGCAGGGATCGAACGGATCCTGACAATGGACCTGCACGCAGCGCAGATTCAGGGGTTCTTCGACATGCCCGTCGACAACCTCTACGCCTCGCCGATTTTTGCGTTGGATGTGAAACACCAGTTCCAGAACAATCTGGACGAGCTTATGGTCGTATCACCTGACGTAGGCGGCGTGGCCCGAGCGCGTGAGCTTGCCAAGCGCATCAACGCCCCCCTGTCGATCGTAGACAAACGCCGCGAAAAGGCTGGCGAAGTGGCCGAGATGACAGTGATTGGCGACGTCAAAGACAAGATCTGCCTGATTGTCGACGACATGTGCGACACCGCCGGTACGCTATGCAAGGCCGCTCAGGTACTGCTGGATAACGGCGCGAAAGAAGTGCACTCCTATATCACCCACGGTGTCATGAGCGGCCCGGCGGTCGAACGTGTGACAAATTCGGTGATGAAATCTCTGGTGCTGACCGACACGATCCAGCCCACCAAAGAGATCACCAACGCCAAGAACATCCGCATTGTGCCGACTGCGCCAATCTTTACGCAGGCGATCCTGAACATCTGGAACGGGACAAGCGTGTCTTCATTGTTCGAGGATAAGACTCTGACACCGATCTACGAGTCGATGTATCACATGGATTGACCGAGTTGGGCGGCGTAACAGCCGCCCTTTTTTGTCAACACAGCAAGACAGGACGTACCCGTGACAGCCTCAAAACGCATAATTCTTTCCAGCGACCACGCGGCTATCGAGCTGCGCCAAGCGGTCGCCGACCACATCGCAGCGCAAGGCTGGGAGGTCGTCGACATCGGCCCCAAAACGCCTGAAAGCACACACTACCCTATCCACGGAAAAGCCGCAGCTCAGGCTGTTGCTGCTGGTGATTGCCAGCTTGGGATCGTCCTATGTGGTACGGGTCAGGGGATCATGATGGCGGCCAACAAGGTTCCCGGCATTCGCTGTGGCGTATGTTCTGACGCCTTTTCGGCCCGCATGATCCGCGCGCACAACAACGCCAACATGTTATCGATTGGCGCGCGTGTCGTGGGTGAAGGTCAGGCCCTGGATATCGTAGATGCGTTTCTGGAGGCCGAGTTCGAAGGCGGTCGTCACGCAACCCGTGTGGACATGATTGGTCAGTAAGACTGCGCTGCAACAGGAGGCGTTGGATAACCCAAGTTTTTTGAAATACTAAAAAAATCGGTACTTTTCCCAAGACGATGGAATTTACCTTTACACTGAACCGCTTCACCATGGCCCTTTCGGGTGTTTATTGGGAGGAACCCAATCCTCGCCCCATTTGGACAAGCTTGGGTTGTCTGGATCTTGCAATGGGCAACGTTCCGTACTTAGGGCCGCCTTTGTGTTCGTGAGACACTCGCAAATCTCACAAATTTTTGCGTCTTTCCCAACTACTACTTTCGTTCCGCGATATACCAGATTGTTTGGCGCAGGTACCTGATGCGCACAGGCTCGGCAGGCCGCAAGCCTTTTTTCAATGACCCAAGGCCTCGCAGGCTTTAGCCCATCCATTCCCCACTTTAAGATACTGTTCGAAGCTTTCTTAACCAACTTCATTGAGCCAGGCTTTTGCTCAGACAACAAGTTATCGCGAACATGACGCAATTTGCGCGTCGCCATCAAAACGCGGGCAAAACTTGGGTCTTCAATTGCACGTCTCGTCACAGTCAAAGGTGCCGGAGCCTCAAGTTCGAGTAAGACACCTAACAACTTAGCTGCTTCTTCGATTGTATCCGCAGTTTGTATCTCGTTCGGTAACTCGAATTGCATTAACTTTCCGACCCCCAAAGTCATCCTATCGTTCGGCTCGTATTCAGTTTTGTTTCTCTTGAAACCCAATCTCGTTTGATTGACGAAGTCTATGATTACGGAGAGAGGCTAATTTAAAACATAGGAATCCCCTAGTTTATTGTCCAATCGTCCGCGTACGACACTTCCCCGAAGGCCGTCCAAGTCACCCTTATGCGTGCGATACGGGTATCCGACCAAGTTTTAAATACGGCTGTGAAACCTTCGGTTGTGACATTTTGTGCTTTCACTTCGGCCCGCAACGCAGAAGAAGTATCTACGTCCCACAGTGAAACGCTGACTTGAACTACAGGTGGTTCGCGGAAAGCCTCGCTGAAACTTATCTTGGAACAGCGTTCACGCGGTCCTTCGCCGGTCCACATTTCTCCGCCTTCGGCAAACTCAGAAAATAACACCACGTCGCCCTGATCAATACCAACAGGATGGGTAAGAAATTTTTTCATTCATTCATCTTTTTTAATATCCACCAGAGGTTAACCCGGTACGTCACTAAAACTCCACAAAAAAACGGCCCCAAACAATGGGGCCGTTTTTATCAATAGAACGCGAATGGCCTTACAGGCTCATATGCGTTCCAAGGGCTTCCATGTCGGCCAGCAGTTTGGCAGCGTCATCGACAATTGTCTGATCATCGCCTGCCTTGGCTGCTTCGTGCGAAGCACGCGCCTCGGCGACCAGATCGTCCAGATGCGACCGTGTCACTTCGGCGACCGGAATGGCTTTTTCGGCCAGAACCGACAGGCCATCGCCATTGATCTGAGCAAACCCGCCGGTGACCAGATATTCACTGGACCCTTGGGGTGCCTCGACCTTCAGGATGCCCGGGCGCAGCGTCGTGATGGTGGGGGCATGATCAGGCATCGCCGTCATGTCCCCGTCCGCGCCGGGAAGCTGGACCGCGGTCGCGCTGAGCGAAGCAAGGCTTCGCTCGGGGCTGACGAGGTCAAATTGCATCGTGTTTGCCATCAGGTTTGCTCCTTAGGCAGCTTCTGCGGCCATCTTCTCCGCTTTGGCGATCACGTCGTCGATGCCGCCAACCATCAGGAAGGCTGCCTCGGGCAGGTGATCGTATTCGCCAGCCACAACGGCCTTGAACGACGCGATGGTGACATCCAGAGGAACCTGAACGCCGGGCGAGCCGGTGAAGACCTGTGCCACGTCGAACGGCTGCGACATGAAGCGTTCGATCTTACGGGCACGGGCCACGGTCAGCTTGTCCTCTTCCGACAGTTCGTCCATGCCGAGGATGGCGATGATGTCCTGCAGCGACTTGTAGCGCTGGAGGATCTGCTGAACGTCGGTCGCAACCTTGTAGTGCTCTTCACCAACGATGGCCGGGTCGAGCAGACGCGAAGTCGAGTCGAGCGGGTCAACCGCCGGGTAGATACCCTTTTCCGAGATCGCACGGTTAAGAACGGTGGTCGCGTCCAAGTGAGCAAACGAAGTTGCCGGTGCAGGGTCGGTAAGGTCATCCGCAGGCACGTAGATCGCCTGAACGGATGTGATCGAACCCGACTTGGTCGAGGTGATGCGTTCCTGCAGGGCGCCCATGTCGGTGGCCAGTGTCGGCTGGTAGCCCACCGCCGAAGGAATACGACCCAGCAGAGCCGAAACCTCGGAACCCGCCTGCGTGAAGCGGAAGATGTTGTCGACGAAGAACAGAACGTCGGTACCGGACTGGTCGCGGAACTGCTCGGCCAGGGTCAGGCCGGTCAGAGCAACACGCGCACGTGCTCCCGGAGGTTCGTTCATCTGGCCGTAAACCAGGGCAACCTGCGATTCCGACAGGTTGTCAGGCTTGATGACGTTCGATTCGATCATCTCGTGGTACAGGTCGTTTCCTTCACGGGTCCGTTCACCAACACCCGCGAACACCGAGAAGCCCGAGTGCACTTTTGCGATGTTGTTGATCAGTTCCATGATCAAAACGGTTTTACCAACGCCGGCACCGCCGAACAGGCCGATCTTACCGCCTTTGGCGTAAGGGGCCAAAAGGTCAACAACCTTGATGCCTGTGACCAGAACTTCCGACTCGGTCGACTGTTCTGCGAAGGTCGGCGCAGGTTGGTGAATTGCGCGGGATTCGGTTGCCTCAACCGGGCCCTTTTCGTCGATGGGGTCGCCAACAACGTTCAGGATGCGGCCCAGAGTGGCGTTACCAACGGGAACCGAGATCGGTGCGCCCATGTCGGTTACAGCCTCGCCGCGGACCAGACCTTCGGTTGCGTCCATCGCGATGGTGCGGACAGTGTTTTCACCCAAGTGCTGAGCAACTTCCAACACGAGGCGCTTGCCGTTGTTGGTGGTTTCCAGCGCGTTCAGAATTTCAGGCAGCTGATCTTCGAAGTGCACGTCGACGACGGCCCCGATGATCTGTGTGACTTTGCCTTTTGCATTCGCCATGTTTCGTCTCCGGTTTGTCTCTACAGCGCTTCGGCGCCGGAAATAATTTCAATCAGCTCGTTGGTGATCACGGCCTGACGCGAACGGTTGAACTGGATCGTCAGCTTGTCGATCATCTCACCCGCGTTGCGTGTTGCGTTGTCCATCGCGGACATACGTGCACCCTGTTCCGAGGCTCCGTTTTCGAGCAGAGCCGAGAAGATTGCAGTCGCAACCCCCTTGGGCAGCAGGTCGGCCAGAATAGCCTCTTCGCTGGGCTCGTAGTCGAACACGGCACCACTGTCGTCGCCCTCGGTGTCCTCGAACGAGGCAGGGATAACCTGTTGTGCCGTCGGGATCTGGGTCACAACGTTGACGAACTTCGAATAGAAGATCGTGGCAACGTCGAACTGACCCCCGTCGAAGCGGGACAGAACATCCTTCGCGATGTCTTGCGCGTTGGTGTAACCCAGACGCTTGACCTCGCTCAGGTCGATATGTCCAACGAACAGATCGCCAAGATCACGCTTGAGCGCGTCGCGGCCCTTCTTGCCGACAGTCAAAACCTTGACCGTCTTGCCTTTCAGGCGCAGCTCTTCCGCTTTGACACGGGCCAGCTTGGCGATACTCGAGTTGAAGCCGCCACACAGGCCGCGTTCAGCTGTCATGACAACCAGCAGATGGACATCATCACTGCCCGTACCACGGAGCAGCTTGGGGGCGCTGTCGCTGCCCCCGACCGATGCCGCCAGCCCCGCCATCACGGCATTGAACCGTTCGGCATAGGGACGAGAGGCTTCGGCAGATTCCTGGGCGCGGCGCAGTTTTGCAGCCGCGACCATCTGCATGGCCTTGGTGATCTTGCGGGTCGATTTGACCGACTCGATCCTGTTTTTAAGATCCTTAAGATTTGGCATGTGCCCGCCTCTCCCTTAAGCGAAGGTTGCGGCGTATTCGTCCAGCGCAGCCTTGATCTTGTCGGAAGCGTCGCCCTTGATCTTGGGATCTTCGTCGGTGATCCACTGAAGCAGGTCGGCGTGCTTGCCGCGCAGGTGCGCCAGCAGGCCAGCTTCGTAACGGCCAACATCGGACACGTCGATCTTGTCGAGGTAACCGTTGGTGCCGGCGAAGATGACGCAGACGATTTCAGCGTTGGTCAGTGGCGAGTATTGCGGCTGTTTCATCAGCTCGGTCAGACGCGCACCACGGTTCAGCAACTGCTGGGTCGCGGCGTCAAGGTCGGAACCAAACTGCGCAAACGCAGCCATTTCGCGGTACTGAGCCAGTTCCAGCTTAACCGGACCGGCAACCGACTTCATCGAGTTGGTCTGAGCCGAAGAGCCCACACGCGAAACCGACAGACCGGTGTTCACAGCAGGACGGATGCCCTGATAGAACAGTTCGGTTTCCAGGAAGATCTGGCCGTCGGTGATCGAGATCACGTTGGTCGGAATAAACGCCGAAACGTCACCACCTTGCGTTTCGATAACCGGCAGAGCGGTCAGCGAGCCAGCACCAAAGTCTTCGTTCAGCTTCGCCGAACGCTCCAGTAGGCGGGAGTGGAGATAGAAAACATCGCCAGGATAGGCTTCACGTCCGGGCGGACGACGCAGCAGCAGCGACATCTGACGATAAGACACAGCCTGTTTCGACAGGTCATCATAGATGATCAGAGCGTGGCGGCCATTGTCGCGGAAGAACTCGGCCATTGCGGTTGCGGCATAGGGTGCCAGGAACTGCATCGGCGCCGGGTCGGACGCGGTTGCGGCCACAACGATCGAGTAGTCAATCGCGCCGGACTCTTCCAGTTTCTTAACCAGCTGCGCAACGGTCGAACGCTTTTGGCCGATCGCGACGTAAACGCAGTACAGCTTCTTCGACTCGTCGTCGCCTGCCGCATCGTTGTAGGTTTTCTGGTTCAGGATCGCGTCCAGAGCAACGGCAGTTTTACCGGTCTGACGGTCACCAATGATCAGTTCCCGCTGGCCACGGCCAATCGGGATCATGGCGTCAACCGACTTCAGGCCGGTTGCCATCGGCTCGTGAACCGATTTACGCGGGATGATGCCCGGTGCTTTGACGTCAGCAACGCCACGCTCGGTGGATTCGATGGGGCCTTTGCCGTCCAGCGGGTTACCCAGACCGTCAACAACACGACCCAGCAGACCGTTACCAATCGGAACGTCCACGATCGAGTTGGTGCGCTTGACGATGTCACCTTCTTTGATGTCACGGTCGGAACCGAAGATAACGACACCAACGTTGTCGCTTTCCAGGTTCAGCGCCATGCCCATGATGCCGCCGGGGAATTCGACCATCTCACCCGCTTGCACATTGTCCAGACCGTATACGCGGGCAATCCCGTCACCGACGCTCAGCACGCGACCGATTTCGGCCACTTCGGCTTCCTGACCAAAATTCTTGATCTGGTCCTTCAGGATTGCAGAAATCTCTGCAGCTTGGATTCCCATTTATCCGACCTCTTTCATTGCATTCTGTAGGGAGTTGAGCTTCGAACGGATCGAGCTATCGATCATCTTCGAGCCCACTTTAACGACAAGACCGCCAATGAGGCTTTCATCAACGGTCGCATTTATTGTCACGGTCTTGCCCACACGCTCGGACAGCGTCTTGGACAGTTTTTCCAGTTGTGTCTTGGTCAGCGCTTTGGCCGACGCGACATCGGCGGTCACTTCGCCACGTTCGTCCGCCAGCATGTCGCGCAGAACCTGCACCAACTCGGGAACGACGAACAGACGGCGCTTCTGTGCCATCAGAGCCAGCGTGTTACGCATGATAGCGTGCAAACCCATTTTGTCAGCGATTGCGGTAATGGCGCCTTCTTGTTCGGCACGCGAAACCAGAGGCGATGCGATCAGGTCGCGCAGTTCGGCGCTTTCGCCCAGTGCTGCTGCCAGATCGTTGATTCCGGTTTCCAGACCTGCGAGGTCATTATTCTCTTTGGCGATCTCAAAGATCGCGGTGGCATAGCGCTTGGCAATGCCTGTGGAAATCGAAGCTGGTTCGGACACGTCCACCCTTCCGATATTTTGGGCCCCGAATTCGCGTTGCGGCAGCTACCCCGGGGGCGTGAAGAAACCCCGGCCAGACGGTCGGGGATCAAAATCACCGGGGATGTAGCAGAGCCGAACCCAGCTAGCAATATATTATCACGGCAACAGGTTTATCCACAAAATGTTCAATTTCAATTACTTAAGGAGGGTGCGACCCTTTTATCCGGCTGAAACAGACGAAAAATGTTACGAAAGTGTAGGTTTTTGCGATTCCTGTGTCCTTTTTCCCTCAATTTTTGCGAATTGAAGAGGGGAAATGACCGGGCTGCTCAGGCTGGTTTCAGAAGGCCATCAAGCGCCTTTATCGGACGACGTTCGGCATCCTTTGCAACACTGCCGCTGGGCGGTCGGATGTGTTTTGTCACCTCAACCATAAGCACTCCGCCTGCCATGACTGTTGGCAGCCTTTGGCCAGTCTTTTCGATCAGGCTCGCCGACTTCAGCCAGAAACGGCGGAATGATGGCGGCAGATACAGAGCCGAGCAATGGCTTTCCGGGATGAAGTGATGCGCCTTGAGCTGACTTTCCAGCTGCGAGGCTGTGTACGGTCGGCCAAAGCCAAACGGGGTCTTATCCGTCCGAGACCACAAACCAGCCCGATTGGGCACAACAAAGAATGCGCGCCCCCCTGGCCCCAACACGCGCCAGCACTCATTTAGCAATTGGCTGGGCCGCTGCGAGGTTTCAAGCCCGTGCATCACAATCAGCTTGTCGACATGACCTGTTTCAATCGGCCACAGGGTTTCTTCGGTCAGAACCGACACATTGGGCATTCCGGCGGGCCAGGGCATGACGCCTTGCGGGCCTGGCATCAAACCGATCACGCGGCGGGCGTCCGCAAGATAAGGACGCAGCAATGGAACCGCGAAGCCGAATCCTGCAACCGTTTGTCCCTTGGCCTCGGGCCATTGCTCGATCAATCGCCCACGGATCGCCGCTTGCGCGGCACGACCCAGAGTGCTGCGATAGTAGAAGTTCCTCAAATCCTGCACATCAAGATGCATTGCAGACACCTGGTCAATCGGCTTAGCTGGGCGCAGTCTAGCAACGAAAGGGCAAAAGGCCATGCCTCTTGAGGTCGTCACCATCCCATGTCTCAGCGACAATTACGCATTTCTGGCGCATGACGCCGCAAGCGGCAATACCGCACTGGTCGACGCGCCCGAAGCCGGACCCGTTCTGGCCGAGTTGGACAAGCGCGGCTGGACATTATCCCATGTTCTTCTAACCCATCACCATTGGGACCATGTGGATGGCCTGTCTGCCATTTTGGAAAAACACCCGGCCAAAGTTGTTGGCGCGGCTGCCGATGCGTACCGCCTGCCCCCGCTGGATCAGCAGGTCAGTGACGGCGATACGTTTGAATTCGGAAGCGAGCAGATTCGGGTGCTGGATGTGTCCGGCCATACTGTTGGCCATGTCGCCTTTTACATGCCGGACAGCGCAGTTGTTTTCACAGCAGACAGCCTCATGGCTTTGGGGTGTGGGCGCTTGTTCGAAGGCACGGCACCACAGATGTGGGCTTCTCTCAGCAAGCTGGCCGCGCTTCCCGATGAGACAATCGTATGCTCGGGCCACGAATACACGCAATCAAACGCAAAATTCGCGTTGACCGTCGATCCAACCAATGCTGCGCTGCAAAAACGCGCTGATGATATCAACCGCGCGCGCGCTGCTGGCGAACCCACGGTTCCTTCGACGATGGCGCTGGAAAAGGCCACAAACCCGTTCTTGCGGGCCGCAGATCCGGCGATTCAGGCGCATTTGGGAATGCAAAATTCAGACCCCGCAGAAGTTTTTGCTGAAATTCGGACTAGAAAAGACAGCTTCTAGTACCCAAATTGCCTTCCTCACGGCCACGGTCACGTGAAATGTGACTGTCAAGAGCAAGAAAACCCTTGAAGCCGGGCCACGATCAACCAAACTCTAATAGTATGAGGACATGGTTGGGATGGGGTTCCGGCCGAAGCCTGCCCCTTTCGACCCAAGACAGAGGAGCACCCGCGTGCCTTCATTCTCGAGCACATTAGAACAAGCCATCCACGCGGCCTTGGCAGCTGCGAATGAACGGCGTCATGAATTTGCCACGCTAGAGCATCTGCTTCTGGCGTTACTGGAAGAACCTGACGCCATCCGCGTCATGAAAGCCTGCAGCGTCGATCTGGAAGAACTGCGCAGCACTCTGGTTGAATTCATTGACGAGGACCTGTCCAATCTGGTCACGGATATCGACGGTTCCGAGGCCGTGCCAACGGCCGCTTTCCAGCGCGTCATACAACGCGCGGCGATCCACGTCCAAAGCTCGGGCCGGACCGAAGTGACCGGCGCAAACGTTCTGGTCGCCATCTTTGCCGAACGTGAAAGCAATGCCGCCTATTTCCTGCAAGAGCAGGACATGACGCGCTATGACGCGGTAAACTTCATCGCGCACGGCGTGGCCAAAGACCCTGCCTACGGCGAAAACCGCTCGGTATCCGGCGCGGATCAGGTCGAGGAAGAGGCTCAACCTGGCGTCACCGAAGGCGAACAGAAGGAAAGCGCGCTCGGGAAGTACTGCATTGACCTGAACGCTAAATCGCGCGCAGGCGATGTCGACCCGCTGATCGGTCGAGCTGATGAGGTTGAGCGTTGTATTCAGGTCCTGTGCCGTCGCCGCAAGAACAACCCACTGTTGGTTGGGGACCCGGGCGTGGGCAAGACGGCTATTGCGGAAGGCCTGGCACGTAAGATTGTTGGCGGCGAAGCGCCAGATGTACTGTCTGAGACCACAATTTATTCTCTCGACATGGGTGCTCTGCTGGCAGGTACCCGCTATCGCGGCGACTTTGAGGAACGCCTGAAGGCGGTTGTGACCGAATTGGAAGACCACCCCGACGCGGTGCTGTTCATTGATGAAATTCACACCGTGATCGGTGCCGGTGCAACGTCGGGTGGCGCGATGGATGCGTCGAACCTGCTGAAACCTGCCCTGCAGGGCGGCAAGCTGCGCACCATGGGCTCGACCACATACAAGGAATTCCGTCAGCATTTTGAAAAGGACCGCGCGCTAAGCCGCCGGTTCCAGAAAATCGACGTGAGCGAGCCTTCGGTCGAAGACAGCGTGAAAATCCTGCGCGGTCTGAAGCCTTATTTCGAAGAGCATCACGAGATCAAATATACCGCCGATGCCATCAAGACCGCGGTGGAGTTGTCGGCCCGCTATATCAACGACCGTAAACTGCCCGACAAGGCCATCGACGTAATCGATGAGGCCGGTGCGGCGCAGCATCTGGTGGCTGAGAGCAAACGGCGCAAGACCATCGGGGTCAAGGAAATCGAGGCGGTCGTCGCCAAGATCGCCCGCATCCCGCCCAAGAACGTCACCAAAGATGATGCCGAGGTGCTGAAAGACCTCGAGGCCTCGTTGAAGCGTGTTGTATTCGGCCAGGATCTCGCAATCGAGGCGCTGTCGAGCGCGATCAAACTGGCGCGTGCCGGTCTGCGTGAACCTGAAAAGCCCATCGGTAACTATCTGTTCGCCGGCCCGACCGGTGTGGGTAAGACCGAAGTAGCGAAACAGCTGGCGGATACGCTGGGTGTGGAACTACTGCGCTTTGACATGTCCGAGTACATGGAGAAGCACGCCGTCAGCCGTCTGATCGGCGCGCCTCCGGGCTATGTAGGCTTTGATCAGGGCGGTCTGCTGACCGACGGGGTCGACCAGCATCCGCATTGCGTGCTGCTGCTGGATGAGATCGAAAAGGCCCATCCGGACGTGTTCAACATCCTGTTGCAGGTGATGGACCACGGCGAGCTGACCGATCACAATGGACGTACGGTGAACTTCCGCAACGTGGTGCTG
Source organism: Ruegeria sp. CDSC054 (assembly GCF_059610645.1). Lineage (NCBI taxonomy): Bacteria > Pseudomonadati > Pseudomonadota > Alphaproteobacteria > Rhodobacterales > Roseobacteraceae > Ruegeria > Ruegeria sp. CDSC054. The sequence continues at coordinate 405,672 of NZ_JBXWOA010000002.1, forward strand.
ATCATGACCTCGAACGCGGGTGCGCAAGAACAGGCCAAGGCGGCTATCGGCTTTGCACGTGACCGTCGCGAAGGCGAGGATACGGCCGCAATCGAACGTATGTTCACGCCGGAATTCCGCAACCGCCTGGACGCCGTGATCTCATTCGCGCCACTACCGAAAGAGGTCATCCTACAGGTGGTCGAGAAGTTTGTTCTGCAACTTGAAGCGCAATTGCTGGATCGCAATGTGACCATCGATCTGACCCCCAAAGCCGCCGCGTGGCTGGCGGAAAAAGGGTATGACGACAAGATGGGTGCACGTCCTCTGGGTCGTGTCATTCAGGAACACATCAAGAAACCACTGGCCGAGGAGTTGCTGTTCGGCAAGCTGGCGAAGGGTGGTGTGGTCCGCGTGTCTGTCAAGAAAGGCGATTTGAACCTGGATATCCTTGGCCCCGATCAGCCAAGAATTCCGGGCGACAAACCTCCGCTTTTGACCGCGGATTAAGACGCCGCATTCGCCTAACAAGTCTAATCGCCCGGTTGTTCAGCAACCGGGCGATTTCGTTTCGGCCACAAACTTTTTCGACGGATCAGCCAAACCTGCGCGTTTCATTATCACTGATGAATTGCAAAGGGGATTTTGATGACCAAAACCGTCGCCGTTTGGAGCGTAGCATTCGCCCTTTCCGCCGTTGCCGCCATAGCAACCGCTCAGCATAGATTTCGGTATCATGACGAAACGGAAACGCAGCCATTGCGCCTGCAGGCCGCAACGGTTGATCCGGGCAACAGCCACTCTGAAATCTCTGAGACCCGCAAAAGTATACGCGTCTCGGCCAACGGGATCCCCGATCACCTTGTCGGGCGCTTTCCGAACCAAGGCAATCCGCACAGCATTTCCGAGCAGCGCGTCAACTTGAAAGTACCGACGAACCCGAAATCCAATCGATCCACCACCCCGCTTGAAATGGGTTGGAATTTTGGTGTGTCTCTGAACGGCGTCGTGTTCGACCCGCTGGCCGCTGAGTTCTGGCAGGGCAATCCCCGCTCAGGCTGGTCATACAATGCGCTTGGGGGCGCGGTTACTTTGGGGTTCGACGAAAACTATGCGCACGTTCAACCCAATGGAAAATACCATTATCACGGCATTCCCACCGGTTTTATTGAGCTGCTGAATTATTCACCCAACCGACATTCACCGCTGATCGGATATGCGGCAGACGGCTTCCCAATCTATGCGATGACCGGCGTTGTGGATGGGAAAGTGACACAAATTAAGTCGTCCTACCGTCTGAAGAACGGCAACCGCCCCGGAGGAAACGCGCCCGACGGAAAACATGATGGCACGTTCAATGAGGACTACGCCTATGTAGCAGGCGCCGGAAATCTGGATGAATGTAACGGAGCCTTTACGGTTTCGCCTGAATATCCATCTGGAACGTATGCCTATTTCCTGACTGAAAGTTACCCGGTCATCCCGCGCTGCTTTGCGGGCAAGCCCGATAGCAGCTTTCGGTTCGGTCGTCGCTAACCCGGGTTTCTTAACGAGTGTCTCGGTTACCTTTCGGTGAGTTTCAGCTCGATCCGGCGGTTTTGCGCCCGGGCCTCCGGGGTGTCTGCCGGGTTTACGGGCTGGAACTCACCAAAACCGTTTGCGGCCAATCGGCTCGGCGGGATACCCAGCGCATCGACCATGTACCGCACTACGGACAAGGCACGACCCTGACTAAGTTCCCAATTGTCGCGATAGCGCCCGGAACCGGCCAGCGGCACGTTATCAGTGTGACCATCAACGCGGATCACCCAGTTCAGGCCTTCGGGAATTTCAGCCGCCACGCTGCGCAGGATATTTGCCACCTTGGCGATGTCCTGCTGCCCGGCCGGTGACAAAACGGCCGAACCCGTGTCAAACAGGACCTCGGACGAGAATACAAAACGGTCGCCTTCGATCCGAACGCCTTCTTCATCCCCTAGGACGTCGCGCAATCTTCCAAAGAACTCTGACCGATAGCGCTGCAGGTCCTCGGCCTGCGCCGCCAATTCCTGATTTTGTCCAGACAGAGCTTCGGCCTCGGCCTCCAGCCGGGCACGCTCAGCCTCTTCCAACAGACGCCGACGGCGTTCTTCCGAGGCCGCGCGGGCCAAAGCTGCGTTCAGGTCCTGACCCAGGGTCTGAATTCGAATGTCCGAAGCGGCGTTGCGTTCTTCATAGTCGTCCAACAACGCCTGCAACCCGCCAAGTTGTTGGCGCAGCGCCGCCATCTGTTGATTCAACAACGCCGTCTCTCGCTGCGCTTTTGCGGAAATCGTTTTCTCATCTGAGATCGCTTCACGGGCCACAGCCAATAGGTTTGCACGCTCTTCGGCTAATGATCGCTGCGATTGTGCCTCGGCCTGCGCCTCGGTCTGCGCAGCCAAAGCGGCTTGCAGTTGCGCCTGCAACTCCTCTGCGTCCAGCGCACCAAACTGGCGCTCAAGTTCGGCCCTAGCAGCTTGAGCGGCAGCAAGCAGGGTCAGCGTATCTTCAGCTTCTTTGCGCTGCGCTTCCAATGCCAGCGTCATCGCCGTCAACTCGGCATCCGCATTCTGCAGACGATTGCGGAGGTTCTCAGCAGCGGCAGCCTCGGCAAGCTTGGCGGCTTCTTCCGCGCTGAGTTGGTTTTCCAGTTCACCGATCCGAGTGGATTGCGCAGCATCGCTTTGTTCGAGATCCGCAACCAACGCCTCCAACGCCTCGCGTTGGGCGGCTGCCAGCCGGGCGGCTTCGGCCTGTTCATCGATCTCCGACCGGCTTTGCGCCAGCGCGAGGTTCAGCGCCTCTTGGTCCTCCAGCAACTTGGCACGCTGGGATTCCAGTGTTGCAATTGCACTGCGTGCCCGCTCCTGATCCGTCAAAAGTGCGGCGACCTGCGCCTCAAAATCCGTGATACGCGCCTGCGACAGAGCAAGGTCCACTTCGGCCCGCGCCAGCGTATCTTCAGTTTGCGACAGGGTCGTGTTCAACGCGCCAAGACGGGCCTCCAGACGGGTATTCTCACGCTCCTCCAATCCCAACGCCCCGGCCAGCGCTGCGACTTCATCCGAGAGAGCGGTCAGTTCGTCTTCTTGCCCGGAAATGGTTTCGCGCAACACGAACTGCACCACCATAAAGATGGTCAGAACGAAGGTCAGCACCATCAGCAACCCGGTGATCGCGTCAACAAAACCCGGCCAAACCGAGCCCTGAAAACGCTGACCTGTGCGGCGGGACAGAGCCATGGATTACTCTCCTTCCGGAGCGGTGCGAACGGCGCCTCTGGGCAATGTCAGGGCTTTGACAAGCAGTTCGATATCCTTGCGCAATTCGCTCATGCTTTCCTGACGACCGGCCGAAATTTCTTCAAGGATACGCAAAAGCTGAACGTCCATCGACCGCAGGCGCATCCGGCTTTCGGCGTCAATTCCATCCCCTGTACCCTGATCACGCATGTGATCCAGAAGGGCGTCCTGCCCAAGGGCCACGCGTTCCAATGCGGCCGTCACCCCTTCGGATTCAGACTGTCGCACGTTCATCTCACCGATCGCGTCGACCAGTTGGCCCAGTTTGACCGACACGGCAGCACGATCAGCCTCTTGCCCCGAAAACAGGTCCTGCAGTGCATCCATCTGTTCGGACATCGCGTCCAGAACTGGGGTCAGAACCGCAAGCTCTGCGCCACCCTCATCTGCAGCCGCAAAACCAACGCGGGTGATTGAGGACAACCATTCCTCAAGCTCGCGGTAGAACCGGTTCTGGCCGTGACCTGCGAACAGTTCCAGCAAACCGACGATCAGAGACCCGGCAAGGCCCAAAAGGGACGACCCAAATGCCACGCCCATTCCTTGTAGCTGGGCTTCTAACCCCACCATCAGGCGGTTGAATACGGCCAGCCCTTCTTCGCCCTCTTGCGGGTTCAGGCTGCGGATCGTGTCGACAATGGCTGGGACGGTGGTCGCCAAGCCAAAGAACGTGCCCAAAAGGCCCAGATAAATCAGAACATTGGTAATATAGCGCGTGATCTCACGCTCTTCCTCGACGCGTTCCGCGACCGAATCCAGGATCGACCGGGTCGAACTTGAGCTGATCTGCGATCGTGCACCGCGTTCGCGCAGCAATGAGGCTAAAGGTGCCAGCAATTGCGGCGTGCGCGCGTCTTCGCGGACAACGCCGCCAACAAAAGCTTCAATCCAACGCACCGACCCAATCAGCTGTGTCACCTGAAAGAAACAGGCAAAAACGCCGATTATGAAAACCAGGATGATAAAGCCATTCAGGTACGGGTTGGCCTGAAATACCGGCAACACATAAGGCAGCGCCATAAAGACGCCCAAGCCTGCCAGGCCAATTGCGACCAACATCATCACAATTTGACGGATGGGATGCGAGAATTGGGGTCTCGCGCCCTGATGTGCCTGCGCCATGCGCGTACTTCCCGGTTCTTGCCTGCTCTGGCGTGAATCTAGCCAATATCCGCCGGGTACGCCAAGGATTTATGTGGTAATGCTGCGCACCCGTTGCGCTAACCACTCAAGATCGGGATCGCGCAGGTCGATCTCGGCCAGATGTTCAGCAGTATTATACAGGTATTCTGTGTTCGGACCGCGCCCGCCAACTGCGTGTGCTATGATCTGCGCCTGCTCTTCCAATGGCATACCGCCACAATATTGGACGTGATCCGCGTCGATCACATAGGTCACCGCGGTGACGACTTCGCCGTTGTTCAAATGCACATCAAGGTTTTTCTCGACATAGGCTGACGAAATCAGCTCACGCTCGCGCAACTCGTGCAAGGTGCGTTCTTCATGGCCGGTCTCGACCGAAAGTGCCAAGCCAGTGCAATTGGCATCGGCCTGTTCATCCAGTGCCAGCACAAGGCCGGGGTGTTCTTCGGTGCCGCGATGGTGGATCGAGCTCATGCAGAACGACCGGGCGTATCCATGCAATGTGGCGTGTTCGCTGCGGGCGACCGGAAAGCCCGGATTCCACAGCAGTGATCCATATCCAAAAACCCACATCGTCATAGCTCTGGTCCTTGCCCGTTTCGGCCTATAAACATCAAATTCAACGCGGGAAAAAGGGCCAACTGCCATGCGCGGTCTAATACGAGTAGTCATTTTTTTAACGGTTATCTGGAGCGCCTATTGGTTCGTTGCCGGATTCGGATTGCGCAACGCAATCACCGCCTGGTTCGACAATCAGCAGGAACAAGGCTGGCAGGCGGACTTTTCCGATGTTTCAACAGCCGGGTATCCGTTTCGTCACGTTACGCGCCTGAACAGTCCTGCTCTGGCAGACCCGGTCAACGGCACCGCGTGGAGCGCGGATTGGATTGAGTTCCAAAGTCCTGCGATCTGGCCCGGGCGCCAGGTGCTGCGCTTTGCCGACACGCCCCAGCGCCTGTCCTATTTTGATCAGACCGCGACCATTGAAGCCAGCGATCTGCAAGCCGAGCTGCAGCTGCAACCCGGTGTGGCGCTGGAGCTGGAAAAAATGGCTTTGACCGCGGGTTCATGGTTGATCACCGATGATGCCGAAGCGCTGGCTGGCGGCGATACGCTGACATTGGTTATGGAACAGACCTCTATTCCGGTAACCTATGCCATCGGCGCTCGAATAGACGGGTTTACCCCGGGAGATGGTCTGCGCGATTTGATGCGGTCTGCGACCACGTTGCCGCAGGCGTTTGAGACGCTCGAACTGGACATGACGGCCACGTTCAACAAACCGTGGGATCGTACGGCTCTTGAACAGGGCAGACCGCAGCCGGTGAAGATTGACCTGAACCTGGCCGAGATGAAATGGGGCGCTTTGCGTTTGTTTGCAGCGGGTGAGTTCGACATTGACCACCAGGGCATCCCAACGGGCGAGATTGCGGTCAAAGCTGAAAACTGGCGCGACATGATTGCAATGGCTAATGCCGCAGGTGCCCTGCCCGATCAGGCCGTTGATCCTGTGACGCGGGCACTGAACTTTATGGCCGGGTTGGGTGGAAACCCAAATGCGCTGGATCTGCAGCTTAACTTTCGGGACGGTTTCGTGGCACTTGGGCCGTTGCCGCTGGGGCCTGCGCCTCGCCTGATCCTGCGTTAACGGCAGTATGGCCCGCGACGATGGCGGGCGGTATCCAGATGGAAATGATCCCGATGATATCGGTCGGCGTTTGGCCCAAGTACAGTGCCAAACGGCCCGCACGCTTCGCGCCAGATCTTGACCAGTTGTTTTTGCGACGGGTTCTTGCGCCACCCTTTCAGGACCGACACAACCTCTCCATCGGCCATCTTGAAAGCCGAGATATCAATCGCGCGGCCTTTACCGTGCTCGGAAATACGGGCGCCTTTACGGTTGTTTCGCGTCCGACACGCGTAATGAGCTGCGACCTGCAACTGGACCACCGGCCCGCGTCTCTTGAAGGTCGGCTTGACTGCCTTTTCAACCCACTTGTTCAGCGAAACAGCCGTTCCACAATCCATCGTGGAAGGACGACTAAGCGTCACCCCCGAGATCGAGGTGATCTGCACTGCGTCCTTGATCCCACACGCCTTGATCTTACCCGGTACAGTGCCGACTGGCTTGCCCTGTATATTGATGTCGCCGCATACCGACCCCTTACGCAACTTACGCTTTTTGAACAGCGCCTCCTGCTCAAGGGCTTTGGGCCGCAGGTACGGCATCAGCGATGTGTCTGGTCCAAGCAGGGGCAGGTCTGCGGGACGGGCCGCAACCGCCAAAACCTGTGGCGACGCTGGCCGCAACTCCGGGCGTATCGTCGCCGGAGGCAGTTGAGGCAACACTGCGCTGCTGAGGACGATCTGTTGCGGGACCAGTACAGTGCCGGGCCGCGACAACGGTACTAACGAGCGTTCCAGTGAACCAGCCTGAGTCGACGCTGCGCAAAGCGCTGCAAATGCAATCAGAGTGGTTCTCCAGCCCCGTGTCATGGGTTCGTTTTCCCCCGTCCGAAATCTGGCGCATCCGTGTCTTGCCCGGCGTCAATGATGCCGCGGCGGATCGCGCGTGTACGGGTGAAATAGTCGAATAGTTGCTCGCCGTCACCTGTTCTGATTGCGCGCTGCAAGGCAAACAGCTCTTCGGTAAACCGGCCAAGGATCTCCAGCGTCGCTTCCTTGTTGGTCAGGAACACGTCACGCCACATCGTCGGATCCGAGGCTGCAATGCGGGTGAAGTCCCGGAACCCCGCAGCGGAATACTTGATAACTTCGGTATCGGTGACCCGACGCAGATCATCCGCCACGCCAACCATTGTGTAGGCGATCAAGTGCGGCGCATGCGATGTCACGGCCAGAACCAGATCATGGTGATCCGCGTCCATTTCATCAACGTTTGAGCCCATGCCTTCCCACATCGCCCGTAGGCGGACAATCGCGTCCGGATCAGAGCCTTCGACCGGAACCAACAGGCACCAGCGGTTGTCAAACAGCTCGGCAAATCCCGACTCCGGACCAGAATGCTCGGTCCCCGCCAACGGGTGCGCAGGTATGAAATGAACGCCATCAGGGATTTCCGGTCCAACGGCCTGAATTACGTGGTGTTTGACCGAGCCGACATCTGTCACTGTCGCCCCAGGTTTCAATGCGGGCACAATTTCCTTTGCAACAGCCCCCATCGCGCCGACAGGGACGCAGAGCACGACAAGATCCGCTCCCTCGACCGCCTCTTGCGCGCTGTCGCAAACGCGGTCGCACAGACCGATACGGCGGGCCGTTTCGCGGGTGGCCTCGGACCTCGCATAGCCAGTCACCTCGCCCGCAAGCCCGGCGCGTTTGATCGCCCAGAACATTGACGAGGCGATCAGGCCCAGCCCGATCAAGGCCACACGGTCGTAAACTTGGCTCATGCGGCGCCCCCTTTGAACGCAGTGATGGCCGCAACAACGCGGCGGCAGGCTTCTTCGTCGCCCACGGTGATCCGCAGGGCGTTTGGCAGGTTGTAGCCCGCCACGCGGCGCACGATCAAACCCTGGGTCTTGAGATAGTCGTCACACGCTTCGGCCTCGGCTTGGTTGGCAAAGCGGGCGAGGATGAAATTGGTGCAGGACGCATTCGACGGAATCCCGATCTTGTCCAGTTCTTCCGACAGCCACACCCGCAGGCGCGCGTTTTCAGCCTGGCAGAAGGACAGGAATTCCAAGTCATTCACCGCTGCCTCTGCAGCAGCCAACGCGGTCAAGGACAGGTTGAACGGCTGGCGCACCCGATTCAGAACGTCGATAATCGACTGCGCCGCATAGCCCCATCCGACACGCATTCCGCCCAGACCGTACACCTTGGAAAAGGTTCGCGTCATGATCACGTTGTCAAACCGATCCACCAGCAATGCACCACCGTCGAACCCATCGACAAACTCGGCATAGGCCCCGTCGATCACCATCAGGCAGGTCTTGGGCAATGCCTCGGCCAGACGCAGTAATTCAGCCTCGGGGATCATGGTCGAGGTCGGGTTGCCCGGGTTGGTCACAAACACAATCCGCGTCCGGTCGTTCACGGCAGCCAGAATGTTGTCGACATCCACGTGGCGATCCCGCTCGGCCACCATCACTGGGGTTGCACCAGCCATGCGGGCGATGATCGGGTACATCGAAAACCCGTGCTCGGTATAGATGACCTCATCCCCAGGGCCCGCATAAGCCTGAGCGATGAACTGCAGGACTTCGTCACTGCCAACGCCGCAGATAAGTCGTGCCGGGTCCAGCGCGTGACGCTCGCCGATCGCCGCGCGCAGACTGGCGTGGTCGGTACTGGGATAACGATGAAGCGTTGCCGCGCTATCGCGAACCGCTTCGATTGCCTTGGGGCTTGGCCCAAACGGATTTTCGTTCGAGCTGAGCTTGATCACATGCTCCACCCCGGCCACATGCGACTGACCGCCTTGATAAAGCGCGATGTCCATAATGCCGGGTTGCGGGGTGATCTTGTTCATAAGAGGCTCCGTTGTTGGAGCCTCTCATACCCGTCTCAACGCGTTGAGAAAAGCGGCAATTCCGTCACGCTGCTTTGAAGCGGGCGGTCGCCGGGTCCGCGTTGTAATAAGGGGTAAATTCCTCAGTCCGGTGGGACAGGTCATTGACGCTGTCGATGATGAACTGAACCGTCTCTTCGCTCATAAGGTACGAGAAATTCAGGCGGACCCATCCGGGTTTCTTCATCTCTTCCCCTGCGGACAATGCGGCATGCAATTCAGCGGACGTTTCACGGTCGATTTCCAGCAAGCGATGCGCATATGGCCCGGCACACGCGCAACCACCGCGCGCCTGAATGCCGTAGATGTCGCTGAGCATCCGGGTAAACAGCTGCTGATGCACCGGCCGGCCAGAGTTGTCCCGCACAAGGAAAGAATAGATCGGCAAACGATGCGGGTTTTCAGTACCTAGCAAAGTCAGGTTCGGATTGTCGCCCCACCCTTTCAATGCCATTTCATTGTACCGGGCTTCGCGTTCAGCAATTTCATCCCTGCCGACGACATCCTTGACGATGAAGGCCAGCGCGGCGCGAATATCTCCGATCACATTGGGTGTTCCGGCTTCTTCTCGCGTGGCCAAATCCTCGCTGTAGTCATGGCGCCAGGGCGACACAAAGCTGACAGTGCCGCCACCAGGCCAACTTGGGCAAGTGCGGCGAACTGCGTTCTGATTGACGATCAGCACACCGGACGCGCCCGGGCCGCCCGGGAACTTGTGCGGAGAGACTACGATGGCATCCTTGCGCGCATCTTCTGGCCCCATGTCCATCGGCAAATAAGGTCCACCACCGGCGTAATCCCAGATCGAAACAGCGCCATGAGACTTAAGCAGCCGCGTGATCGGGTCCGGGTCTGTAATGATGCCGGTTACGTTAGAGGCAGCGGAAAATGAACCGACAATCAGATCGGAATCGGAATTGTCCACCAATGCCCGTTCAAGTGCATCCAGATCAACGCCACCTTCAGGCGCTTCGGGGATTTCGATGACCTGCGCTTTGCTTTCCCGCCAGGGGAGGATGTTCGAATGATGCTCATACGGCCCGATCAGAACAACCGGCCGGTCAGCCCCCTCAATTCCCATCAAACTGACCAGCCGGTTAAGACCCGCAGTGGCGCCGGACCCGGTAAAGATCACCGCGTCGTCTTCCTTTGCTCCAACAATGCGGGCTATTTCCGCGCGCGCTTCGCGGCGCAGACGGGTCATATACGACCCACAATAGGAGGCCTCAGTGTGGCTGTTGGCATAAAAAGGCAGCACCTCATGGGCGACAAAATCCTCTACCTGCTGCAGCGCACGACCCGAAGCGACGTAGTCCGCATAAACCAGCGGCACGTCCCCATTCAGACCGGGGATCAGAACATTCTCTCCGATCAGCCCGTCGCGCAGGGTTGAATTGCGAGTGGTGGATTGGAGGTCTGCGCGAAATTTTGACAAGGTCATGGTGAAATCTCCGTATTGCACAATCAAATATGATTGATCATTGCCGCGGAAACCTCCCCTATCTTTTGGTAGAATTCTAAAATTTTGTGTCATATGATGCGGAATGGCTGAAAATTTAGATCAAATCGATAAACGTATCTTGCGTGAGCTTCAAACAGACGCAACGCTATCTCAGCGTGAGTTGGCTGATCGGGTCGGGCTATCGCAAAACGCCTGCTGGCGCCGATTAAAGGCTTTGAACGAAAATGGTGTCGTTACCGGATCAACCGCGCAGATCGCGCGTGAGAAACTGGGGCTAAGCCTTGTCGTCTTTGTCATGCTACGCACCCGGCATCATTCGGCGGACTGGTTGCAGGCCTTTCGCCGCCACGTCCTGACCATCCCCGAAGTGGTGGATTTCCATCGCATCGGCGGCGACTATGACTATCAGTTGAAGGTCGTCACACAGGATATGTCATCTTACGATAAAGTATATCAGCGCCTGATCGACAAGGTCGAACTGGACAGCGTCACATCATATTTCGCAATGGAGGCAATCGCTGAGGGGCGCCCTTTGCCGATCTGATCCGCTATTCATCTGGCCCCAGTCGTCCCGGCGAAAGCACAGCCCGCCTCAATTGGGAACAGCGCCTCTTTCAAACAAAGAAAGGCCGCGCAGATGCGCGGCCTTTCGAAAATTCGATGTCGGCGAGATTAGTTCTTCGCGTAGAATTCGACGACCAGGTTCGGTTCCATGACGACCGGGTAAGGTACATCGCCCAGGCCCGGCGCGCGAACGAAGGTCGCGGTCATTTTCGAGTGGTCGGCGTCAATGTAGTCAGGCACGTCACGCTCGGCCAGAGCAGCGGCTTCAAGAACAACAGCCAGTTGCTTGGACTTGTCGCGCACTTCGATCACGTCACCTTCTTTGACACGGTAGCTGGGGATGTTGACCCGCTGGCCGTTCACTTTGACGTGGCCGTGGTTCACGAACTGACGTGCAGCAAAAACGGTTGCAACGAACTTAGCGCGGTAGACAACAGCGTCCAGACGACGCTCCAGCAGACCGATCAGGTTTTCACCGGTGTCGCCGTTCACACGCACGGCTTCGGCGTAGATGCGGCGGAACTGCTTCTCGGTCAGGTCGCCATAGTAGCCCTTCAGCTTCTGCTTGGCGCGCAGCTGCAGACCGAAGTCCGACAGTTTGCCCTTGCGCCGCTGGCCGTGCTGGCCGGGGCCATATTCGCGACGGTTGACCGGGGATTTCGGACGACCCCAGATGTTTTCCCCCATCCGGCGGTCAATTTTGTACTTGGCAGACGTGCGTTTGGTCACGGCTGATCTCCTTCTTTAGGTCGAGGCCCACACAGGCCACTATGAAGGGCGTTGTCCTCTTGAGGTTTCCCCCATGACAGGAATCCCCTTGCGGGGTCCACCAACACCAATGAAGCCGCGCTTATATCCGCAGAACTGGCGGAGTCAACACGGCTATGGTTTTTTTGCTATGTGCGAATGCAGGCAGCCTGATTGGAACTTTAGTCTGCTACGCTTCGGACGCCCGCAACTGCGTTTTCCCAACCCTTATCCATCGGCGACCGCGTCGGGAAAGCGACAACGGTTTGGTCCGTGAGGCTGGAATTGCTTTCGCTTTCAAACTCGGTATACGCACTGACCCAGAATTCCTGATCGCGCGCCGGATACCCATTTTCAAAAACCAGCGTTGGATCTGCCTCTCCGGCGACCGAAAACAATAGCGCCGTGTACTTTTGCGCGCCATTGGTCAGAACGATACGACCCAGTGCTCCGTCTGCCAGATTCGGCAACGGCGCTATTCTGCTTAGCACTTTTGATGCGTATGCTTCGGCCTGGCCCGACAACACAAGGCCCTGCTCGGCCGGACTGGCCAACGAAAGGGCCTGCCCTCGCCACGACCAAGCGGCTCCTACTTTCAAAAAAGACTGAGGCGCCGCCTCAAGTCCGTTTAACTCTGTCTGCGTCCACGAAATGGATATGCGACCGCTGTCCCCGGCTGTCATTGTATCCGCCTGTACCTTTCAACAAATCACTGCTTACTACACCTACTTATCAGGACAGAATCTGGCGGAAAAGAGACCGAAGTGCAGCAATCACGTAAATGTTTCCGGTGTGTCAAGTCAAACTGATACTAAAAGTGAAAATAATTCAACCTTAGATTGTTTCTGACAAATGGCGACACACTAGTCTCAAGAAAGATCAAAGCGATTCTCTACTCAAACATTTGTTTTTTAATTGCAAATTAAGCCTAGGGTATTCGCCCTTCATGTACCACCAATTCCACGCGGTATTTTGGGAACCATGATATTCCGCTTCATCCAATGCTATCTGTGCATCCGATTTGAGCCGTCCGATCGTTGCATTACAGCAACTAAATTGGGCAGCGGTGCCAATCTGGGCCTGCCCCTACTTCAACTCATCAATGGGTGTCATTCGACTGCTTCAGCTTGTCCAAGTAAGCTCGTTTCGCGGCCGCCACCTCTTCATCGCTCAAATTCGACCGATTCAGGTCCAGAAAATAGTCCGCGCCACCTGCAGGCTGGACGTTCCGATTTTCATGTGTGATGAGCCTGTCGGATCTCACATTCAGAATGGACAGTGTCTTGATCAACGCGAAATCGTGATCGCCCAGCCCAGAAACGTTGACAGATTCGACCTCGGCGCGCGGTGAAACCACCTCTTTCACGCGGCGCACCACCATCTCAAGATCTGCACCCTGTTGCAACGCCTTGCCGTACTGTGACAGATCCTCGCGGATTCTATGGCTGCGAAGGTTTTGCCAATATGTAATTCTGATCCAATCAGCCGCGTTTCTGGTCGTAAATAGAAAGATAATGCGATCCCCGGCATCAGTCAGGCGCAAGACCTCATCCAACAGAGTTTTGGCAAGAACGTGCGTTTGCTCATATGACCAAACCCCTTTGCGACCGGGGATCAAACCAGCGAATTCTTCATTGCTGATCAGCAGGGGTTTGCCACCATGGTCCGCAAAAGGCTTCAGCGCCTCGCGAACGATTGCTCCGAAATTGCGAAGGGTGCGATCCTTGGGGGCGACCGCATACCGCCGCGCGGCCAGGCTGGCTTCTTGCAAGTCATCAGGCAAAAGAACATTCACGCGATCTTTCAGGTATCCCCGATTTTTCGAGAGCGTCTTTTGCAAGGTCGTTGTGCCCGTTTTATGAAAACCTTGATGAATTACGACCTTCAAAACATAACGTCCCGTTCGTCCTTGGCCTGCGTGGTGTTGGGCTTTCAAAAAAATGCCAAACCTGCTCAACACAGGTTTGGCGCTTCTTTGGTCAGACCAATTTGAATGTAAAATGACCCATAGTTTGCCCATTTGGCAAACACTTTTGGCATGCAAATCATAGCCTTAACCGAGACCCATCTTTGAATGTTACTCTTTGGCGCCCATAAAATACACATAGCATGCACATTAAATCTAAATACTATTTCTCATGAAATTTGAGCCCTCAGTTTGAGCTGATGGTTGTTTTAATGCCTTACGGCCCACGAAGTCGCCCTCTCGCACTACTGAAAATCAAAGACCAACTGCTGTGAGGCATTCAGCAGCCCGATTTTTCGCCCCATTGAAGCTTCTGCTTTCAAAGTAACTTCGGCAGCAGCACGTGCATCTTCCCCGGCATCATGGTGTTTGAATTGAAGCCCTAACACCTTCTTGAGATTGGCCAGACCATGCCCACCATTGCCCCCCAACTCCGGCCAGGCTTGGCGAGCGATGGTAACGCTGTCTGACCATACCGACTTCAACACTTGAAGTCCTGCAAGTCGGCACGCTGCGTCAAAGGCTTTCTCATCGTAACGGCTATGTTGAATAAGCGGATTTGCATTAAGAACCGGACGCAGGTCTGGCAGTACTTCTGCAAATTTGGGGGCGTTTTTGACAGTCGCAGCATCAATGCCATGCAATCGGGTGTTGCCTGCAGCGAATGGCGTGCAGGGATCGATGTATGCACTATAAGTTACAATTGAGCTGTCAAACCCAACAAAAGCGAGGCCAATTTGACAGATGCTCGCGATATCGTACCCGGCAGTCTCGACGTCCACAGCTATGAACCTAGGGTTGTCGCTCAGCGGTTCGACCTGATTGAAACAGGTTGGTAAAGACAAAGATGCAGCAATGGCCATGATAACGACTTTCACACGCTCACTGACTGATGCAAAGCCCGACCAGTAGCTGAGCAAAGCAGCTAGGCTTCTTTTCCTGACCACGCAGCACATGATAGCAGTCATTGGTACAGATTGTAGCGAACAGCGTAAGAGAGCCCGACCTGCTCATTCGACATAGCGCAGCGAAGGTCGGATTTTTCATGGGGTTGGCCACAAATGCGGCTCGAATCGCGGCCATCATCGCGTCCTGAGGCCCTTGTTCTTGCGCCTTGCTGGATGCCATCACCAGCTTGGAGGCAGGCGTGTTTCTATGTTTGTTTGCATAGTCTACCATCTGCGCGTTGCCCTTGGTGCTGACCGCAGCGCTGCAGAGTGCTCTGCCAGATGGGATGAATGGCCGTTTTCAAGAAGGCAGCCCCATTTTTGAAGCCTCTATATTAACCAGACATTAATGAATCGTTTTTTTCCATAAAAGATAATCCCTCCAAATGGCCAGTAGGCCGCCGCATTTTTGACATATTCAAATCACAGAGTTTATAGAGATGCTCTCAGTTAAAAAATAAACCTAATTCCAAAGACTTAGAGGGATTCTGAGTCAATGTCCTAGTAAATGTTTCCGTAATTGCAATACCTGCAATTGCGAGCTTTCCCCTAATAGAAATGAACTTATGGCAGCTTTCCGCCGCTAAAGGAGGTTATAAATGCCTACGAATTTTGTAAAATCAACAAGCTCTAGCGTTTCTCCTGCATTCGGTGTGTGGAAAGGTGCTCGACGTCTTGCCCGCGACGAGGATGGCGCGCTTACTATATTCGCCCTATTTATGTTTGTGGCTATTGTCGCCTTTGTGGGAATTGGTATCGATTTCATGCGCCACGAGAGCGAACGTGCAAATTTGCAGTACACGCTGGATCGGTCTGTTTTGGCTGCGGCGGATCTTGATCAAAAGGCGGAACCAGGATCTGTCGTTCGTTCGTACCTAGAAAAGGCGGGCCTTCTGGAAAATCTGACCAATATCAATGTAGTCAACGACACTGGTTATCGAGAGGTGTCGGCGACAGCCCAATCTGAGATACAGACCCAATTCATGCACCTCTCTGGTGTTGATACATTGATCGCACCCGCAGCGAGCACTGCCGAGGAAAGCGTCGGTGCTGCCGAAATCTCAATCGTATTGGACGTTTCGACCTCGATCGACTTGTTTCAATTAAAAAATGCAACGAAAAACATCATCACAAAGATAGGAAAGAAAAACGGGCATTGGAGCAACGAAGTTTCGTTTTCCCTGATTCCGTATTCCAGCCAGGTTAACGCTGGCGCAGATTTGCTGAAATACTACAATGTCGACCGTTTTCATGGCCACTCGCATTGCGTCAACTTTATCGACAATGAATTTAGCAAGCCTGATCTTTCTCTGACCAGAGTGCTGGAGCAAACGGCTCATTTCGACCCTTACACCGAGACAAAAGAGCCGATTCAAAATCCCGTTTGCCCAATCCGCCCTGGATCAGCGATCCTGCCATTCCAAAACAATGAAACAGTGCTTCATGACTATGTCGATGGCTTGACCAAGCTAAGCAACCCAGTGGCAGACGAAGATTCTGGCCTGGACAACGGTGCAAATTGGGGCCTTATTTTACTGGATCCGAGCACACGCCCAGTCATCAATGGTCTGGCCACTCCTGTATCCGCAGATGGTGATGGTATCGTCCCGGAAGCATTCAAATACCGCCCAATGGATTACAATAGTAACGTTCTAAAAGTTCTGATCCTGGTGTCCGACGGGGACAATACCGATCAGCACATGCTCAACCCCTCGATGCGTACTACCTTGTCGGATTTGTGGTATAATGAGGAAGCCGATCGTTTCTCAGTCTTCCAATCAAATGGCACCCCTATGTATTGGTGGCCTCATGATAACAGCTGGCAGGATCACCCTTACGGCAACGGGGACTCACGTTGCACGACCAAAGGCAGCAAAACTTCATGCGTTAAAGAAGACGAGCCCGGCAAGTCGGTACAGTTGTCCTACGTTGAACTGCTGAACCTTGTGTCCTTGGAATACATCGAAAACAATATTTTCACCCAGTCGCCAAGTGCCTATGGGCAGTGGGAAAGCAGCGCGTTCAGCAAGAAAAATGCAGTAGCCAAGGATGCGCGCACCAAGCACGTATGCAAGGCAGCCAAAGATGAAGGCGTGATTGTCTTTAGTGTCAGCGTCAATGCCCCTGCGAACGGTCAAAAGGTGCTGCAAGGCTGCGCAAGCTCTGCCAGTCATTACTATGATGCATCGGCGCCTGACCTTACAGATGCCTTTACTTCAATCGCGTCCTCGGTTCGTATGTTGAGGTTGACACAATGATGCGCCGGATGTTCTCCGCTCTAACTGAGCTTCGCCGCAAGGAAGACGGCAATGTGACTGTCGAGTTTGTTATCATATTCCCTGCCGTGTTTTTCCTGGTTCTTTCGGGATTGGAGCTTGGCTTAGTAACACTGAAACATGCGCAACTGGAGCGGGCTGTCGACATGACCGTTCGCGACATTAGGCTGAACACCGGCATTAACCCACAGCATGACGATATTAAGGCGATTATCTGCAACCGAGCCGGTTTTATCAGCAATTGTGAAAACAGCTTGCGTCTAGAAATGATCCGTCAAGATCCATTTGCGTCCATAACAGTACCGACCATCCCTGACTGCACTGACTTGTCCGACGAGGTGCGCCCTGTGCGGACTTTTCAAAACGGCCTTGAGAACGAGTTGATGGTTCTTCGGGCCTGCGCCAAGATCAATCCCAGGTTCCCGACATCCGCTATGGGCAAGGCAATAGTTAACGAAGAAGGTCAATACGCTTTGACCGCTACAACCGTTTTCGTACAGGAGCCTAAATAGTATGAGGATTAACCGACTTTCGATACACTGTTCAAAACGATTCCTCGGCCGGGAAAACGGCTCGATTTCCGTCGAAGCCGTTCTTGTCATCCCAATCCTCTTTTGGGCGATCATGGCGGGTTATACATTTTTTGACGCTTATAGGCAGAATGCCTCGAACACCAAAGCAGCACATACGATCGGTGACCTAGTTTCTCGAGAAACTCGGGAGATCAATAGCGAATACATTGACTCGATGGTGGAAATGTTCAAATTAATGGTGGCAAATGATACGGATTTGAAAATTCGAATTTCGTTAGTTCTTTACGATGCAGCCAACGACAATCATTCGGTGAACTGGTCTGCAATTCGCGGCGAGTATGTTGAAAAGTTAACGGACGACAATATCGGTCTATATAAAGATCTTCTTCCCCCGATGTCGGATCAGAATACGCTTATTCTGGTTGAAACCTCCAACACGCTTGTCCCGATCTTTAGAGTAGGCTTAGACAATATCGAACTGAAAAACTTCATTTTCACCCGACCGCGCTTCGCAAACAATATTAAAGCGAACGTCTAAGTGCCTGAGCTCGGCAACGAAGGGTCCCCGTAGGTGCCACCAAGGCCCAAGCGTTACTCCCCCAGATCAACAGCGGCGGTTCGATCAAGGCGCAACGGAATCAACTAAAGAGCCCAAACTACTGAATGCTGCACTGCACACGATTGTCCGCTGTTACTTGGTCGCCAAAGCGCGTTGCTAGATTTTTCTTCCCATCAAGCTTGCTGATGCTACGAATAAGTTATGACAGATTTTTCGAATGAATTTTTTGGCCAGCCAGAACAGCAGGACCTGCAACGCAGGGCGGACCGTATTTGGACATTGGTCAAGAATGACCCGACTTATTCCTGCCATGGCCGCGCGGTGGGCCTTAGCGCGGAGAACGACATCGATTTGGTGAAGCAAATTGCGATGACTCGACTACAGGGCGTTTGCATGGCCGAAGGAACTCCTGTCGAAGCTGCCGATCGTAGGCGTGAAGGGCTTGAACAGCACGGTCTGAAAACGGATCAGTTCGTTGACTGGCAAGGGAGCGCAGCATCGCTTGAAGCCGCGGCCATGGTTTTGGCGTCGCGCAAGTTACCCGATGATCTCGAACTCGTGCGTGTAGATGCGCAAACACCAGGTGATGACTTGGCCAAATTGGATACGCTCACACAGGCATGTGGAGTCCTGCTTCCGATGGGCGCGTTCATCCGCGGGCTGAGACGCCCGAGCGTGTGTTTGTTGGCACGTGACCGCAAGGGGGAAGTCGTCGCGGCAACAGCAGCCGTTGCGCAGTTTCATCCTGATCACCGGAATGCCGATCAGGCTTGGTGGGGTATGCTAGCGACAGATGAATCGCGGCGGGGCGAGGGGATTGCCCTGATCATGGGCGCAAATTCAATGCTTGCTATGCGTGATCTCCATGGTCTTGGGACTTTTTTCACAGGGATCCGTGAAGGTAACGCGCCTTCTGAAGGTTTGTGCAGAAAATTGGAGATGGCGCCAACTAATGACGTGCATCTCATGGCGATAGACCCGGACGTGTTCGCAGCTGGGCGGTTGACCAAATAAGTCGTGTCCTAATTGCGTCTTTGGAGTATGCGACTGCTCCAAACTGAGCGACACAAGCCGACATTCCCAGAGCGAATTCAAACGGCAGCTTTGTCCCGCATCTTACCATTTTAAGCGTCGTGTAGCGAACGCCTGCTTCTCGGCAATGGATGCATTCCGCATGGTCTGTATTTACCTGAACCGATTCAGAGCCTAAGTGCTGACAGTGACTGGGGCAGCGGCCTCTCTCAATGGAGATTTTGTGAAAGAGTCCCGGGCCTAACGCCCGTTCCTGCCGACGCAAATTCAGGAACACCCACACTGATAGGCACACTCATGCGCGACGCTGAGTGGCCCGTTTGTTGTACTTTCGTAAAATCGAGACATCCCAATGAACATCTCAAAGCACGAGCAACGTGTTTTGCATGAACTCGCTTTAGGCGGCGAGATAAAATTCGTGCGCGCTGACAACGGCAAGGTCAAATCCGTACAGTGCTTCACACGTGACGGCTTCGTATTCTCAGCTTGCACCTTGGACGTATTCACGCGGCTCAAGGAAAAGCGCTTCATCAAATCCATCAAAGGCGGCCAATACCGCATCACCAAACTGGGCAACACATCCGTGCGCGCCCAAATGAACCAGACTTGAGGAAACACAAAAGAAAAACGATGACATTGACGCCATTCTAGACGTCCACCGATTGGCATTTGGCGAGGCCGAAGGCGAAGATATAGCTCAGCTCGCCAAGAGCATCCTTGACCATCCGGAGACGATTTCGATCAGTGCTGCACGGGACAGGAAACTCGCGGGTAATGTGCTGTTCACGCGATTTGTCTTTGCGGATCATCCCGATGCGACATGCTACCTGCTCGCACCGTGCGGCGTTGTTCCAGAATACCAAGGCCATGGCGTTGGAAAAGAAAACATGGAGACTGGCATCGAGCACCTCAGGTCCATCGGAACGGACGCAGTGTTCGTGTTGGGTGTCCCGACATTCTACCCGAGATACGGCTTTGTGCCGACCCAAAAGCAGGCACCTTATCCTGAATTGATGAGAGCGGCTGATGCTTGGATGGCTCTGGAGTTGACCTCAGGTATAGTCGAAAGACTGAGCGGCCCGACAAAGGCTATCCCACAATTCATGCATCCGCATTGGTGGGATACGTCACAACACGGTTGATGTCTGCATCGCCAGCAGAACCAGGCACTCGGTTTCAATGAACGAGTGCCTGGTTCGTCCCGCGATTGAAATCAACTCCACCAAATGCCGCAATTTCCCAATTTGAATGCTATCGCCATCCAATAATACGGTTAGATAAAAATCATACCAATTAGTATGATTTTTGTTGACTTGGTACTCACGCCAACATAATCACACTTGAAAGTATGATTATGAGTGGCCGAACTTCATTTGCTGCTCCTACAACGCAAAGGATACGGCAATGTCTGAAACAACAACCGCTCAACCAGGCAAGAACCTTCGATTCAAAGGAATGTTAATCGCGCTTGTCGGTGCAGCTCTGATGAGCCTCGACCCGGTGTTCATCCGGCTTTCTGGAGTCGATGAACTTGAAACCACATTCCTTTTTGGTTTGTTTACCGCAATTTCCATGGCTGTCGTCATTCAGGTAACTGACAAACGGGGTTTGTTCAAAGTCCTGATCGAAAGCGGGTGGCCTGTGATTGTCGCTGGCATTTTGATGTTGGCCAGCAGCACTGGCCTGGTCTTCGCCATTAAGAACACCTCTGTCGTCAATACCTTCGTAATTCTCAGTGCAATACCCGCCGTTGCAGCTCTGTTTGGTTGGATTTTCTTGCGCGAACGTGTCTCCAAGCAAACGACGTTTGCGATCATCGGGGTTATTGTCGGCATTGTCGTGGTTGTTTCCGGTTCTACCGGTGGCGGTGCCAGCAGTTTATACGGCGACTTGCTTGCCCTGTTTGCCGTTGCCGTTCTGGCACTGATGCTGACATTGCTGCGCAAATTTCCGGACGTTAGCCGCATGGGCGCGGTAGGCTTCGGTGGCTTCCTCGTCGCAGTGGTCATGTTCTTCTTCACCGAACCATCCTCCTTCAGCACCAACACATGGCTGATCATGGGCGTGATGGGTCTTCTTACGGCCCCGTTTGGCCGTGTACTGTCGATGGTTGCGACTCGCTACGCCACAGCGACTGAAGTTTCGATGACCCTGATGCTGGAAACCGTTCTGGCACCAGTTTGGGCATACATTTTCTTCACTGAAGTGCCGGGTGCCAACAGTCTCGCCGGTGGCGCCATCATCTTGATCACCATCACTGCTTACACGCTGTATCTGGCGAAACAGAAGGACTGAAGCCGCAAGGTTTCAGTCCTCTTTATGATGACAGGAGTTCAAAATGGACATCAAACAGATCTCAGCCGACTTCAGCGTAAGCTCGCAAATTTTTGAGAATGACCCGACAGCCGTGAAAGACGCTGGATTCAAGGGGATCATTTGCAATCGGCCCGACGATGAGATTGCGGGGCAGCCCAGGTTTGCCGAGATAGACAAGGCAGCGAACAAACTTGGATTGGCTGCCCGCTATGTGCCCGTTCAGCCCAGCGCGGTAACGAGCGAAGATGTGGCTGCATTTATCAAAGCGCTCGGAGATCTCGAAAGCCCAGTTTTGGCGTTCTGTGGGTCGGGTATGCGCTCTGCCTCACTGTGGTCCCTGCTGCACGCAAAGTAACCACTGACTGAACTTCCTGACCAATTTCAAAGCAAGAGGTGACCATGACTAAATTTGAGATTGTAGGTTATGATTTTTGCCCATTCTGCCAACCCACCTTAATCACGCTCAAGGAAAAGGGCGCTGAGTTCAAGGTTACTTACATAGAGCCCGACAAAAAGCCGAAGTGGGTGTACCAGTTATCGCCGCAGGGCGCGACGCCGTTTCTATTGGTGAACGGTAAGCCGCTATTCGAGTCTGCTGCCATGAACGAGTTCGCCAACGACGCAACCAGTGGCGACCTGCATCCCGAGGATGCGTTCCAGAGAGCGCAGAATCGCATGTGGATTGGTCGCAGCTATGATCTGCTGGATCACATCTATGAATTGAAAACCGCCAACGAACAGGTTGTGTTTGAAGTTGAAAAAGAGAAGCTGAGAGCCAAACTCTGCACGATTGACGAGGCTTTGGGCGATAACACGTATTTTAACGGGGGCGATTTCAGCCTGGTAGATACAGCGTTTGCACCTTCACTCCGAGCCATCGTGATGCTGGATGAACATTTCTCGACGGGCATACTATCTGAATTACAAAACATCGCTCGTTGGTCCAACAACGTCCTAAAAAGGCCATCGGTTCGGACGTCAGTTGTTGAACACTTTGAAGCCAATTCAGTGGCAAAAATCGCTGCTAGCGAAGCGTTCGTGGTTCGCTATCGCACGGTTAAGGCGGTGTGCGCACTGAACCCTAAGACTGATTAGAGTTAGCCAATACCATAGTCGTTGCGGCCTCCGCGAGCCGGACGATCTGCTGGTCGTTCGGCTGCCTTCTTCCAAGCAGAGCTTCATCCCGGTAGGCTGAAAGCATCGATGTATAAAGAAGTATCTCCTCGTGGGGGTCGGAAATGGACAGCCGTTTTTTGAAGAAATTATATAGTGCGGCATTTGTTTCATCAGGGGCCGCTGTAAAGAAAGTCTCTATGATCTCTGGCGATTTGACACTTTCTGCGGTCAGCAACCTAAAGACACGCATTGGTTCTTCTTGGATGTGCCAGCGGATAAATCCCTCTGCGAAGCCGACTAGCGCTTGTCGCGTATCAGAATGCTCAAGATGGCGAGTGAAGTCCGCATTGCTTGATTGTCCAAGGAACTTGATAGTTGTTCCAAACAATTCGATCTTGGATGGGAAGTAGCGATAGACGGTCTGCTTCGTCACGCCTGCTAGCGAAGCTATCCTGTCCATATTGGCGGCTTCATAGCCCGCCGAAAGAAATTCTTCCCTAGCAGCGTTCAGGATGGAGACGCGCTTCGCTTCTCTCTTTTCTTCCATCTTGCCCATACTGCAGTAACCACCCCCAATATTATCATCCCCATAAGTATGATAATATTGACTCCGGAGCAAGCGCAAGTTAATCATACCGTTCCGTATGATTATTAGAAAGTTCTCTAGATGCTTACCCTCAACCCAATTGGGTGAATCAAAACGCCCTACGAACGACTTGAAGATTGCCCGAACAATGTCGAGGCCGAAGGACCTGAATGTGAAGTCATCTTGTATCAAGAGTTTGCGCCGGGCTTGAAAGGTCTACGTGTCGGCCAATCGGTATTATTGTCATACTGGTTTGAATGTGTTGAAAGGCCTCTTGTTACACAAACCCGTGGACCAAAGGCCAACGGTAAGGAAGTTGGCACCTTTTCCCTACGTTCTCCGCATCGACTAAACCCAATTGCTGCCTCAACTGGTCCAATTCAGTGGATATCCGACGACAAACCTGGTGTGAGAGGGCTAGACTGCCTCAGCGGAACACAGCTCTTGGATATCAAGCCAGCGACAACATAAGCAATTTGATTTCCGGAATGCCGTTATTCGCGTAGCCGCAGCAAGAGCTTACTTTGGCGGCACTGCCGACAATGACCTAGATCGAAGCGAAAGACCAGTTTGGGTCAGAAATAATTGACGTTTGGGCCAAACAGCTGGATGTGGCCATTTGATGGAATGCGGATATTCCGCCGCATTGAAACAAATATGCGCGGTGTTGAAGATCGGCCAAACACCCGTTTCAGCTCGTCACCCTGGATGCTCTATTCACTCTACATGAGACCTTCACACTGCTACATCTTTTGGAGTGCCCGCAGCAAACAAACGGAAAGAAAGTCCGATCACAGACTTTGAAAGAGAATATGCCTTTGCGGGCGACATGGACGCGTAGTTCCGACTCATCAAAGACGCGTTTGAAAGCGGAGATGAGCAAAAATTTGAGCACGCGCTTCGCGCCGTATGTGACGCGAGAGATAGCCTTCGTCGCGGAATTCTCAACATGGTAAGCCGCTCAATGTACAACCTATGTGTAGATAGTGGACCCAAGTTAGAACGAAATGGGCAAACTATGGGTCATTTCACAGAAACCGACGCTGAAATTCACGACATCAGCCACATTTTGAATGACCGCAGCTGCGGCAGGTCATGCAGCCCTCGATCATCACCATATCGTACTGGCCGCAGGATGGGCAGGCTTTGCCACGTGGTGCGTCCATGTTGACGACCTGCGCTTGAGGGTCGGATTTGAGCGCCATGCCCTCGCCCTCAAGAAAGCCAATATTGATCATGTGCTGTTCGATCACGCCACCAATTGCGGCCAAGATCGACGGGATATACTTGCCCTGAACCCAAGCACCACCGCGCGGGTCAAACACGGCCTTCAGTTCTTCGACCACAAAAGACACATCCCCACCCCGGCGAAACACGGCCGAGATCATGCGGGTCAGCGCCAGCGTCCAGGCGTAGTGCTCCATATTCTTCGAGTTGATGAACACTTCGAACGGACGGCGACGGCCACCAATGACAATGTCATTGATCGTCAAGTAGATCGCGTGTTCGCTGTCGGGCCACTTCAGTTTGTAGGTCGACCCTTCCAGAGATTGTGGGCGATCCAGCGGCTCCGACATGTAGATCACGTCGCCACCGTCAATTTCATGCGGTGCGCTTGCACTTTCACCCGGCGCTTTGTCTTCGCTTTCTGACACGGTCAGGACGGACCCCGTCACATCGTTCGGACGATAGGTCGTGCACCCTTTGCACCCCTGATCCCAGGCCTGCATGTAGACATCTTTGAAAGCGTCAAAGCTGATGTCTTCGGGGCAGTTGATCGTCTTCGAGATCGAGCTGTCGATCCATTTCTGAGCCGCCGCTTGCATCTTAACGTGATCGGAGGGGGACAGCGTCTGCGCGTTGACGAAATAGTCTGGCAGTTCCTTGTCGCCAAATTTGTCGCGCCACATCTGCACGGCGTAGTCCACGACTTCTTCTTCAGTGCGCGAGCCATCCTTTTGCAGGACCTTCCGCGTATAGGCATAGGCAAAGACTGGTTCGATCCCTGACGACACATTCCCTGCATAGAGAGAAATCGTACCGGTCGGAGCAATCGAAGTCAGTAAAGCATTGCGGATGCCGTATTCGCGGATCGCATTGCGCACGTCATCATCCATCTGCTGCATCGTGCCGCTTTCCAGGTATTTCTCGGCATCAAACAAGGGGAACGCCCCTTTTTCCTTCGCCAAGTCGACCGACGCCAGATACGCGGCGCGCGCAATCGCTTTCAACCAGAGCTCGGTCTGACGCGCGCCCTCGTCCGATCCATAGCGCAGACCCAGCATCAGCAGAGCATCGGCCAGCCCGGTCACGCCCAGCCCGATACGGCGTTTGGCCTGCGCCTCGGCGGCCTGTTCCGGCAGCGGGAACTTCGACGCGTCGACAACGTTGTCCATCATGCGGACGGCTGTCGCGACCAGCTCTTGCAGGGCAGCCTCATTCAGATGGGCCGCATCTTCGAACGGTTCTGCCACAAGACGGGCAAGGTTGATCGACCCCAACAGACATGCACCATATGGCGGCAACGGCTGCTCGCCACACGGGTTTGTCGCCGCGATGGTTTCGGCATAGCTGAGGTTGTTGGCTTTGTTGATCCGGTCGATGAAGATCACACCCGGTTCTGCATAGTCATAGGTCGCCTGCATGATCTTGTTCCACAGATCACGCGCCTGAACGGTGTGGTAGACCTTGTCGTCGAACACCAGCTCCCACGGGCCATCGGCTTTGACAGCTTCCATAAAGGGATCGGTGACAAGCACCGACATATTGAACATGCGCAGGCGTGCGGGGTCGGATTTGGCCGTGATGAACTGTTCGATATCCGGGTGATCACAGCGCATGGTCGCCATCATCGCGCCACGGCGAGAACCTGCGGACATGATGGTACGGCACATCGCGTCCCATACATCCATGAAGCTCAGTGGCCCCGATGCGTCCGCTGCTACACCATGCACATCCGCTCCGCGCGGGCGAATGGTCGAGAAATCATAGCCGATCCCCCCACCCTGCTGCATGGTCAGCGCGGCCTCTTTCAGCATATCGAAGATACCGCCCATGCTGTCCGGCACCGTGCCCATGACAAAGCAGTTAAACAGCGTCACTCGTCGCGCAGTACCTGCGCCAGCGGTGATACGGCCAGCAGGCAGGTATTTGAAATCTTCCAGCGCTTCGAAGAACTTCTGCTCCCAATGCGCCGGGTCTTTTTCGACCTGCGCAAGATCGCGAGCGATACGTCGCCAGCTGTCCTCAACCGTTTGGTCAATGGGCGTGCCATCGGCCTGTTTGAAACGATATTTCATGTCCCAGATCTGCTCGGCGATGGGGGCGGCAAAGCGGCTCATTGGTGATTCCCTGTTCTGAAAGAGGTATTCAGACTATCCCAATTCACGCCCTCACCACAACACCTTGATGCCAGCGCATTGCGAGCTACAATATAAAGAAGGGCCTCGGGACGACTCTGTGGGAAAGCTGTGGATAACTACATAAACCTCATAAAACTATCGGTCGGATCGGAAAGCGTCGACACGCTGATGGAATGGCAGGGCAGCCGCAAGCCGCTTTATGAAGACGGCCTGCCGCGCCACGTCACCCGGATGTGGCCCAAACGTGAAGCCGAGATTCTGAACGGCGGATCAATCTATTGGGTCATCAAGGGTGTGATCCAATGCCGTCAACGCATCGTTCGGATGGACGAAGTGCGCGGCGAAGACGGTATCCGCCGCTGCGCCATCGTGCTGGACCCTGAGGTGCACCGTACCCAGAATGCCTTGAAACGCCCGTTCCAAGGGTGGCGATACCTTAAACCTGAAGATACGCCTGCCGATCTTCCCAAAGGGCGAGCCGAAGATGATTCTCTGCCCGATGATCTGAATCGCGCGTTGGCGGATATTGGCGTGCTATAATCAGCTTAAGCGGTTCAGAAGTTCGGAAAGAACCGCTTTTTCACCCGCATCATAGCTGGCAACACGACTACGCCACAGCGTGGCCTGTGATTGTAGGATCAGGCCGTCCGACAGGATTTTAAGGTGGTTTGCGCGCAATGTCTCACCTGTCGAGGTGATATCGGCAATCGCCTCGGCGGTTTCGTTCATCACGGTGCCTTCGGTGGCGCCCTGGCTGTCGACCAGAGTGTAATCTGCAACCCCCGCATCCGTCAGAAACTCGCGCACCAATCGGTGGTATTTGGTCGCAATCCGCAACCGATGCCCGTGGGTTTTGCGAAACGCTGCCGCTGCAGCATCGAGATCGTCCAGGGTTTCGACATCGACCCAACAGGCAGGGGTCGCAATGATCAGATCCGCTTTGCCGAAGCCCAACTCGGAGACTTCTTCAATCTGCTGTTCCCACCGTGGCAATTTTTCGTGCACCAGATCTGTTCCGGTGACACCCATATGAATGCGGCCAGCTGCCAGTTCGCGGGGGATTTCCCCGGCAGACAGCAGGATCAGCGAGACTCCGTCGATCCCTTCAACCTTACCGGCATATTCGCGGTCTGATCCGCTGCGCGACAATGTGATGCCGCGCTTTTCGAACCACGAAAAGGTCTTATCCATCAATCGGCCCTTCGAGGGCACGCCCAGTTTCAAGCTCATTGCGCGGCCTCCTCGATTTCCAGCATCAGGTCCGGGCGCAGTACGCCGCCAACAGCTGGAATTTCTGCCCCGTTGCCCAGTTGTCGCGTCAGCGCATCGTAACGCCCGCCGGTGGCAATCGGAGGCAAATCGGGGCGACCTTCGGCATAAAACCCAAAGACAAACCCGTCGTAATACTCCATCGACGTACGCCCATAGGCAGCCTCGAAATCCAACCGACTCACGTCAACACCACGCGCCTGCAGGGCGGCAATTCTTGCCTCAAGCCTGTCCAGCGCCGGGGTGATCTGAGGCAGGTCAACGGCCACATCCCGCAACTGCTCCAAAGCAAAGGGCATGGTTTCCCGAACGGTCAGCAGAGATTCCAGGCCTGCAATCTCGTTGTCAGAAATCGGCGGCGTCTCACGATCTTCGCGCAACGCGTCGATGCGGGCCTCAATCTCGGCAGCACGGCGTTTTCCGATTATTGGAACGTCAAACCCCATCAGGTCTGCGGCCTCCAAAAGCATTCTGCGGTGTTCCGGCTCGGGTTTTCGTCCGGCAAACCGATCGAGCAAAACGCGGAACCGACGCGGACGCCACAGATGGCGCATCAAGGCCGCTTTGCGTCGGTCTGTGGTACGCAGGCCCTGAACAGCCGCCGTCAGAATGCCGATGTCCCCGGTTGCCGCGCGCAGGGGCAGCCCCCGCAATTGCAGGGCAAACAGGGAAAACACCTCGGCATCCGCCCCGGCGGGATCATTGCGGTCAAAAACTTCATAACCGACCTGAATGTATTCGTTGGACCGATCCGGATCATGCTCTTGCCGACGAAAGACTTCGCCTGAATAGGTATAGCGTGCGGGTTCAGCCCCTTCGGTCATGTGCATCTGCACGACCGGCAGGGTGAAATCCGGGCGCAGCATCTGCTCGCCACGCAAGGCATCCGAAGTTACATAGGCACGCGCACGGATGTCTTCGCCATAAAGGTCCAGCAACGTTTCAGCCGGTTGCAGCAGGGGCGTATCCACAACCTGCGCGCCGGCAGCTTCGAATCGGACACGCATCATCGCGGCGCGGGCCTGTATCTGGGAACGATTGGGCATCGGTCAGTCCTGACTGTCCATAATTTCGCGCACTTTGGCGACCAGATCACCACGTGACACTTCGAACTGGCTGGGGCGTTCTTTCCATTCCTCGAGCGTGGCGCTTTCGGCAATCTTCGCGCCCAGGATCAGGTCCTTGATCTGCACGATCCCATTGGCCTTTTCGTCGCCGCCCTCGATCACTGCAATCGGAGAGTTCCGTTTATCCGCATATTTCAGCTGATTGCCGAAGTTCTTTGGGTTACCCAAGTAGACCTCGGCCCGGATACCCGCGTTGCGAAGTTCAGCCACCATCGCCTGATAATCGGCCATACGGTCCCGATCCATAACAGTCACAACCACCGGCCCCGTGGCCTGTGCGGCGATCCTGCCTTTTTCGTGCAGGGCGGCCAGCAGACGGTCAACCCCGATGGAGACGCCGGTCGCAGGAACTTCCTGTCCGGTGAAGCGTTTGACCAGATCGTCATAGCGACCACCACCCGAAACCGATCCGAATTGCCGCTTGCGGCCTTTCTCATCGAAAATCTCAAAGGTCAGCTCGGCCTCATAAACTGGCCCGGTATAATAACCCAGACCGCGCACGACCGAAGGGTCGATCTCGATCCGGTCCGCGCCGTACCCGCCCGCATCCAACAAGGTGCCGATCTGTTCCAACTCGGCGATCCCGTCCGCGCCGATCTTGCTGTCGCCTACGGCGGCGCGCAAGTTGGCCAAAGTTCCGGCGGTTTCCGCGGCCTTGGAGGTCAGAAACGCGATCACCGGCTCAGCCTGATCCTCGCTAAGACCAACACCGTCGATAAACGCGCCAGAGGCGTCCAGACGGCCTTGGGTCAGCAGCTCTCGCACGCCCTGCTCGCCAACTTTGTCGAACTTGTCGATGGTGCGCAGAACGTTGTCGCGGTCAGCGACGTCTTCGCCAAGCCCCATCGCCTCAAGCACGCCATTCAGGACTTTGCGGTTGTTGACCCGCACCAGATAGTCGCCGCGCGGAATACCCACGGTCTCCAACGTATCAGACAGCATCGCGCAAATCTCGGCGTCTGCGGCCATCGAGGCCGTACCCACCGTATCCGCATCGCATTGATAAAACTGACGATACCGCCCCGGCCCCGGCTTTTCGTTCCGCCAGACCGGGCCCATCGCATAGCGGCGATAAGGTGTCGGCAGATCGTTGCGGTGCTGCGCATAGACGCGGGCCAATGGCGCTGTCAGGTCATAGCGCAGAGCCATCCAATCGCCTTTGTCGTTTTCATCGACCTCCTGCCACGCAAACACGCCTTCGTTCGGGCGGTCTACGTCGGGCAGGAACTTGCCAAGCGCCTCGACAGTCTCAACCGCACTGCTTTCCAGGGCGTCAAAACCGTAGCGATGATAGACATCCGCAATAGCCCGCAGCATCTCGGTGCGCTGCGTGACTTCCTGGCCGAAATAGTCGCGGAACCCTTTTGGCGTAATTGCCTTGGGGCGGGGCTGTTTCTTGGGCTTGGCCATGTGGGGCGTCCTTGGGAGTTTCCTTGTTCCGCGCGCGGTCTATCCCATGCCCCGCATCGGGGCAAGGCGCGCTTTCGCTGGCCATGCGTTGTCCGGGTCGCTATGACCGGCCTAAGACACAGGAGTCCCCCATGCAGCATCTGGAAGAGCAGATCGCCCATCTTGCCCGTACGGTCGAAGACCTCAACTCGGTCGTCACCCGCCAACAGGACGAGATTGATCGTTTGACACGCCGTGTCGAAATGCTGATGCGCCGCGAAGGTGAGCGGGCGCAGGAAGGTTCAGGCGGTGTTGTTTTCGGCGACGAACGCCCGCCGCATTATTGAGGTTTGACTGATGGCGAAAGATGTGAACGGTGACCTCTGCGTCTGGATTTCAACAACGGTGAATGACGGCAACGCGATACAGGGGGTGACCCGAAAGGAGTTTGGCGATAGATGGCGCGCGAAGCACACAGCAGAAGAAGTTGAATGGTCCAAGAGGATGGTTCAGGAGTCTTCTCGCGGCTGGAAACGTGGTGAAATCCTGACCAAGGAGCAGGTCGGGGATGTATGGTATTTCAATGCACATCCCGAATATGTCCCGCCTCCGTTCATCAGTGGCGGTGGTTATCCACTAGTATCCGAGTCGGCAAAGGCTGTTCTTGAACAGTTCGATCTGGGAGAAACGGTCTTTCACCCGCTGACAGTGATGGATTCAGACGAGGCCCGGCTGTCAACACCAGAGCCGTATTATTTGCTGAATGTGGGCAACAAACGATCCATGGGCAATTATGAAGCGCTTGGCCCGGAAGGCGATATTCGAGCGCCTCTAAACTGCCGAGGAGGCGGGATAGCGTAATTTCCGGTAAGCGGGAAAGAAGATCAGTTGGTCGTTACTCCTGAAGCGGTAAGTGGCCCAGACATATGGCTGGACCCCAAAGTGCCTTCACTACTGTTCCTGTCCGACCGCCTTGTCGCTGGCCTCAAGGCCGCCGGGATGGAAAAAGGTTGGGCTCTGGTTCGTTGTGCGGTGGGCACGCTCTAACGTGCCTAAAACGAACGTGGGTCACAAACCCAGCGACGTTTTCACCGCGTTGTCGACCACGCCGCCCAAAAGGGCATCCTTATCCGAGGCGCAACCTTCCGACAGCGCTGCTATGAATGCTTCACGCAACTGGGCCTTTTCCTCATCTGTGGCCGCATGATCTTCGATATTGATCTGGCGATTGTGGAGAGACAGGGCAGTCATCTTTGCGACAACAGTCACAACAAATTCTTCATCACCATCCGCTTCTTCTGCAATCGAGGCGCAGGTATAATGCATGACGGGCAATGCATCCTGCACCATCTGCTCAGCCGCCTCATCGGCCGCAGCCACACACGGAGCTGCCAGGATTGCGGCACAAGCTGACATTTTGAGTTTGAAAAAACGCATCACAATCACTTCCAGTTATGTCCAATAATGGCTCCGGCCACGCCACCGATCGCTGCGCCTTTTCCGTCACCGACAATCGCTCCAACACCTGCGCCGATCAGCGCGCCTTCAAGGGTCTTCTTTTTCTTCTTGTCGTCCGCCGACGCGACCGAGGCTGCAACCAAAGCCAGCGATGCCGCCGCCCCAAACAAAACTCTTCTGAAATTGAGACCTGCAATTGTCATATCAACACCCTCCTGCGGCATGACCCAAAGACATCTCTGTAGGGTCAGCCTAGCGGGGTGCTAACTGTCTGGCAACAAAGAGAGGTCAGATCTCTTCGACGGACAGAATACCTTCCAGCGATTTTATCGCGCCTTTGATCTGTGGGTTGATCGGAAACTCAGCGCCCAGGTCCATTTCGACATCACCTGGCAGGCTTGGGTCCAGTAACAACAATTGGATCGGTCCGCGCGCCGCGCCTTTGGCGGCAGTTGCGGCATCCTCAAGAACTTTTGCTACGGTTGGCACAGCTTGCGCTTCGTCAACAAAGATACGCAGCCCCGTCGCCCCGGCTTCTGCCACCACGGAATCCGCAGGGCCGACCGAGCGCCCCAGCAGCTTGAGTTGATCCGCCTCCATCGTCGCTTCGGCGGTCAGCACCACCTGCGCTCCGGTTTCCAGATACTCGCGTGACTTTTCGAGCGTTTCTGAAAACAGAGTGACCTCGTAAGCGCCCGTCGGATCCGACAATTGCGCAAAGGCGAACCGGTTTCCACGCGCGGATTTACGCTCTTGCCGTCCGGCAACAACACCAGCCATTTTGGCGATAAAGGGGCCAGAGCGTGCTTTTTCGGTCACCTCATCCAGCGTGAGAACCTGCTTTCGCTTCAGCGCGGGCAAATAGTCGTCTAACGGATGTCCCGACAGGTAAAAACCGATTGCTTTGAATTCTTCGCTCAGACGTTCCGCCGGCAGCCAATCAGGCGAAGGCGACAAGCGCGGTTCGGGCAGGTCATCGCCCGCCTCGCCAAACAGCGACACCTGGTTCGAGTTCTTCTGGTCATGGATGGCAGCCGAATACTGCACCAGCGGATCGAGGCTTTCGAAAACGCGACGGCGGTTCTTGTCGAGCTGATCGAAGGCCCCTGCCCGCGCCATCATCTCTAGCGGGCGCTTGCCGACCCTCTTCAGATCAACCTTGCGGGCAAAGTCGAACAGGTTCACGAACGGCTTGCCTTCGCGACCAGCGACCACAAGGTTCATCGCTTCGACACCCACATTCTTTAGCGCGCCCAGCGCATAGACCAGATGCCCGTCCACCACGTCGAATGTAGACAGCGACCGGTTCACGCAAGGCGGTACATAAGGCAGTTCCAGCCCCTTACGGACCTCTTCGAAGTATACGGCCAGCTTGTCGGTCAGGTGGATATCGCAGTTCATGACACCTGCCATGAACTCGACCGGGTGGTTCGCCTTCAGCCAGCCTGTCTGATAGCTGACAACCGCATAGGCGGCAGCGTGGGATTTGTTGAACCCGTAGTTGGCGAATTTATCCAGCAGGTTCCAAACCTCAGTCGCCTTGGCCTCATCCACATCGTTCTCAGCAGCACCCTTGAGGAACTTGGGCCGCTCTGCGTCCATCGCCTCCTGGATTTTCTTACCCATCGCGCGGCGCAGCAAATCCGCACCGCCAAGGCTGTAGCCCGCCATTTCCTGGGCGATCTGCATCACCTGTTCCTGGTAAACGATGATACCTTGTGTCTCGTCCAGGATATGATCGATGGACGGGTGCAGCGTGTCCCGCTCGCTCAGCTTGTTTTTGACCTCGCAGAACTTGGGGATGTTCTCCATGGGGCCAGGTCGGTAGAGCGCGACGAGGGCAATGATATCTTCGATACAGTCAGGCTTCATCCGCTTGAGCGCATCCATCATGCCCGAGGATTCCACCTGAAACACCGCCACAGTCTTGGCCGCCGAATACAGTTTGTATGTCGCCTCATCATCCAGCGGGATGGCGTTAATCTGGTTTTCCGCCCCTTCAGCGGGTTCGTAAAGCTCCGTACCATCAGCAGCGACATGCAACGGGCGATCAGATTTGAAGATCAGATCCATAGCGTTCTGGATCACAGTCAGCGTCTTCAGGCCCAGAAAGTCGAATTTCACCAGCCCGGCCTGTTCCACCCATTTCATGTTGAATTGGGTCGCCGGCATGTCGGACCGAGGATCCTGATACAACGGCACCAGCGCGTCCAATGGACGATCCCCGATTACCACGCCCGCCGCGTGGGTCGAAGCGTTTCGCAGCAACCCCTCGACCTGCTGACCGTAAGTCAGCAGGCGGTCCACAACCTCCTCGTTACGCGCCTCTTCCCGTAGCCGGGGTTCGTCTTTCAACGCCTTTTCGATGGAAACGGGTTTGACGCCTTCCACCGGGATCATCTTGGACAGGCGATCCACCTGCCCGTATGGCATCTGCAGCACGCGACCAATATCCCGCACCGCAGCTTTCGACAGCAACGCGCCAAAGGTGATGATCTGCCCCACCTTGTCGCGACCGTATTTCTGCTGCACGTAACGGATCACCTCTTCCCGGCGATCCATGCAGAAGTCGATATCGAAGTCCGGCATCGAAACCCGTTCCGGGTTCAGGAACCGTTCGAAAAGCAGCGAATAGCGCAGCGGATCAAGGTCAGTAATCGTTAGCGCATAGGCCACCAGAGACCCCGCGCCCGAGCCACGACCTGGCCCCACCGGGATGTCCTGATCCTTGGACCACTGAATAAAATCGGCAACAATCAGGAAGTAACCGGGGAATCCCATGCCTTCGATGATATCGAGTTCGAAGTCCAAGCGTTCCTGATATTCCTGTGGCGTTACTGCGTGCGGGATCACTGCCAGACGTTTTTGCAAACCATCATTCGCAATACGACGCAGTTCGGCAACCTCGTCATCAGCGAATTTCGGCAGGATCGGATCGCGGCGATAGGCCATGAACGCACAGCGTTTGGCAATCTCGACCGTATTCTCAATGGCCTCGGGCAAGTCGGCGAACAAGGTCGCCATCTCCTGCTGCGACTTGAAATAGTGCTGCGCGGTCAGGCGGCGGCGGCCTTCTTGCTGATCGACATAGGCCCCCTCTGAGATACAAATCAGCGCATCGTGCGCTTCGTACATATCTGTGGTCGGGAAATAGACGTCATTGGTGGCGACTAGAGGAAGGTTTTTGGCATAAGCCATTTCCACATGGCCACGCTCGGTCAGACGTTCAGCCTCTGGCTGACCACCCTCACCCGGATGACGCTGGAGTTCGATATAAAGACGATCGGGGAAAATCGCTGTCAACCGGTCCACCAAGGCCTCAGCTGCGGGGCGTTGACCCTGCTGCAACAACATCCCAACCGGTCCATCCGGCCCACCGGACAAGCAGATCAACCCATCAGATCGTTCCGCAAGTTCTTCCAGAGTCACCTGCGGCAACTGCCCACCCTTGTCAACGTAAAGACACGAGCTGAGCTTCATCAGGTTCTCATACCCGACCTCGGACTGGGCAAGCAAAACCACCGGTGCGGGTGTTTTGGGCTTTTCGCCCGGTTGCGCCTGCACATAGGTCAGATCAACCTGACAACCCATGATCGGCTGCACACCGGCCCCGCTGGCGGTGACCGAAAATTCCAAAGCCGAGAACATGCTGTTGGTGTCCGTCACAGCGACGGCGGGCATCTCCATCTTCTCGCACAGACCCGGCAGCTTTTTCAGCCGCACGGCGCCTTCCAGCAGGGAATATTCGGTGTGAACACGAAGGTGAATGAATCGAGGAGTACTGCTCATGACCGCCACGCTATCCCAGCCGCGCGCCCGGCAAAAGCAGGAACCTTGGCTTTGGATTGCCAAAAAGATGGGCTTTGATTATTCGGCTTTTCCAGAAGGTGCTTCGGAGCCCGGCATTAGCCAAAGACAAAAAACGCTTTAGTTTCAATCAGGTGATCTCTAAACGAAGATAACAATCACGCAGCGTCAGTGCTCAATGGTGTATCACATAGGTAGTTTTTCTTGCCAGACAACCTGCGCTGTTTCTAACATCAGATGGCAAGCTATCCGCCCGCTACTCTTTCTACGTCGCATCGAAGGGGGGCACGCAAGGGCGCAACCGGGTAAGGCGACGGGTTTCTCGTATGAATATCACGTTTCTTCTGAACGGAGAGACAGTGGAACTGGCGGATGTCAATCCGACAGCGACCCTGCTGGATTGGCTGCGTGAGGATCGCGGCCTGACCGGCACCAAAGAAGGCTGCAACGAAGGCGATTGCGGGGCATGCACTGTCATGGTGACGGATGAAGGTGGCCACAAGGCGCTGAATTCCTGCATCCTGTTTCTGCCTCAACTGCATGGTAAGGCGGTTCGCACGGTCGAAGGCGCCAGTGGCCCCAACGGCGAGGCGCACCCAGCCCAGCAGGCGATGGTTGATCTGCACGGCTCGCAATGTGGCTTCTGCACCCCCGGTTTCGTTATGTCGATGGTGGCAAGTCATGCAAATGGCGCAAAGGATCATGACACGCAGCTTGCTGGCAACCTGTGCCGCTGCACCGGCTACGCGCCGATCATTCGCGCCGCCAAGGCTGCCGAAGAAGTTCCCGTGCCGGTTTGGGTGAAAGACAAGCCAGTCGCGACGCGGGTAACATCGCAGATGCTGCCGGAGTCTTCGGATGAATTGGCCAAAATCTATGCGGAACACCCGGAAGCCACCCTGGTCGCCGGCGCAACGGACGTTGGGCTTTGGGTGACCAAGCAACTGCGTGACCTCGACCCAGTGATTTTTCTGAACCGCTGTGATGATCTGAAAGAGATCACCATCACGGATGACGAGGTTCTGTTCGGCGCGATGGTCGATATGAACCGGATGTGCGAAGCACTGGCGGACCTGCATCCGTCTTACGCCGAGATGATCCGCCGTTACGCCAGCGTTCAGGTGCGGCACGCGGCAACCGTGGGCGGAAATATCGCAAACGGCTCGCCCATCGGAGACAACCCGCCTGCACTGATCGCCCTGGGCGCAACGCTACATCTACGCAAGGGCGACGAACGTCGCTCGGTCGCATTGGAGGACTTCTTTATCGACTACGGCAAACAAGACCGGACACCTGGCGAGTTTGTCGAATCCGTAAGTTTTCCGCGTCAGGCGGATCGTTTGAAGGCCTACAAACTCAGCAAACGGTTCGATCAGGATATCTCAGCCGTGTGTGGGTGCTTTAACATCACTGTTTCGGACGGAATGGTTGCTGATGCCCGTATTGCCTTTGGTGGTATGGCCGGCACTCCCAAACGGGCATCAAGTGTCGAAGCCGCACTGGTTGGCAAGCCATGGACGCATGAGACTGTTCGGTCCGCTGTTCCGGCCTTCGATAGTGATTTCACCCCGATGACGGACATGCGCGCATCGGCCAACTATCGGCTGCAGACCGCCAAAGCGCTGCTCGAACGATATTTCCTTGAGGATCAAGGCGAAGTGACAAATGTATTGGAGGTGTCCGCATGAGCGTGACCAAACCCCTCCCCCATGACGCGGCGCCACTGCATGTCGCGGGAACCGCACGGTATGTGGATGACATTCCGACGCCCAAAGGGTCGTTGCATCTGGCCTTTGGCATTAGCCCGATTGCCAAGGGTAAGATCACCACGATGGACCTGTCGGCGGTGAAGGCGGCCGAAGGTGTCATTCTGGTGATGACAGCCGACGATCTGCCGTTTGCCAATGACGTCTCACCGTCGATCCATGATGAACCTCTGCTGTCTGATGGTACGGTTCACTATATCGGGCAACCCGTTTTCCTCGTTATCGCGACCAGCCACATTGCCGCGCGGAAAGCGGCGCGTTTGGGCCAGATCGATTATGCCGAAGAGGCCCCGATCCTGACGATTGAAGAGGCGCTTGCCGCAGACAGTCGGTTCGAGGACGGTCCGCGCATCTACGCCAAGGGCGATGCGGATGCGGCCATTGCGGGTTCGGCGCATGTGATCGAAGGTGGGTTTGAACTTGGCGGTCAGGAGCATTTCTATCTGGAAGGTCAGGCTGCACTGGCCGTGCCCAATGAGGGCGCGGATATGTTGGTGCATTCTTCGACCCAACACCCGACCGAGATTCAGCACAAAGTAGCGGACGCTCTGGGTGTTCCGATGCACGCGGTTCGCGTTGAAACGCGCCGTATGGGCGGCGGTTTTGGCGGCAAGGAAAGTCAGGGCAACGCGCTGGCCGTTTCCTGCGCTGTGGCTGCGCGTGCAACCGGCAAGGCCTGCAAGATGCGCTATGATCGCGATGATGACATGATCATCACCGGCAAGCGCCACGCGTTCCGGATTGCATACAAGGCCGGATTTGATGAGAACGGTCACATCCAAGGCGTTTCCTTCCTGCATCATGCGATTTGTGGTTGGGCACAGGACCTGTCCCTGCCCGTCGCGGACCGTGCGATGTTGCATTCGGACAATGCCTATCTGTTGCCGAATGCCCGGATCGAAAGCCACCGGCTGAAGACTAACACTCAATCCGCCACCGCCTATCGCGGGTTCGGCGGACCTCAGGGTATGGTCGGGATCGAACGCGTGATGGATCACGCCGCGTATGAGCTGGGAATGGACCCGGTCGAATTGCGTCGCCGGAACTACTATGAGCCGGCGCATATTGTTGCGGATCCCGTGGTCGCTGACAAACCGCTGGGCCACTCTGACCCGCACGAAGACCTGACCAGCCGAGGTGCAGTGGAAATGGGCGACGCGCCAGTGCGTCCGTTGCCCGCAGGCGGCAATACCACGCCGTACGGGATGGAGGTCAGCGATTTCGAATTGCACGGCATGACCGCCAAGTTGCTACAATCCAGCGACTACACCGCACGCAAGGCTGCCATTGAGAAGTGGAACGCCGAGAACAGCGTGATCAAGAAGGGCATCGGCTTTTCTCCGGTCAAGTTCGGCATTTCGTTTACGCTGACCCACCTGAACCAGGCGGGTGCGTTGGTGCATGTGTATCAGGACGGCTCGGTCCACCTGAACCACGGCGGTACCGAGATGGGGCAAGGTCTGTTCCAAAAGGTAGCGCAAGTGGCCGCGTCCCGCTTTGGTATTCCGTTGGAGATGGTGAAAATCACCGCAACAGATACAGCTAAAGTGCCTAACACATCTGCCACGGCCGCGTCCTCGGGCAGTGACCTGAACGGTATGGCCGTCAAAGCGGCCTGCGACACGAT
Source organism: Ruegeria sp. CDSC054 (assembly GCF_059610645.1). Taxonomy (NCBI): domain Bacteria; kingdom Pseudomonadati; phylum Pseudomonadota; class Alphaproteobacteria; order Rhodobacterales; family Roseobacteraceae; genus Ruegeria; species Ruegeria sp. CDSC054. The sequence continues at coordinate 444,560 of NZ_JBXWOA010000002.1, forward strand.
CCGCGACCGGATGGCTGACTATCTGGCGCACAGACATCAGGCCGATCCCTCAACGGTGACGTTTTCGGATGGCTACGTCTCAGTTGGCGAAGAGCGCTATACATTCTCAGAAGCAGCTGCGCTGGTTTATCAGGGCCGGGTCAGCCTGTCTGCGACCGGGTTCTATAAGACACCCAAGATCGAGTGGGACCGGATCAAAGGCCGGGGGCGTCCGTTCTTTTATTTCGCCTACGGCGCGTCGATCACCGAAGTCGCGATCGATACACTGACTGGCGAGAACCGCATTTTGCGGACGGATATCCTGCATGATGCAGGCGCGTCGCTGAACCCGGCGCTGGATATTGGGCAGGTCGAAGGCGCATACGTACAGGGTGCCGGTTGGCTGACAACCGAAGAGCTGGTTTGGGATGGCAAAGGGAACCTGCGCACGCATGCGCCGTCGACCTACAAGATTCCCGCTTGCTCGGATCGGCCTGACGTTTTCAATGTCGCGCTCTGGAGCGGTGAAAACCGCGAGGACACGATCTATCGCTCAAAAGCGGTCGGAGAGCCGCCCTTCATGCTGGGTATTTCCGCGTGGCTTGCCCTGTCGAATGCGGTGGCGGCCTGCGGGGGCAGCTACCCGGCACTTGATGCACCCGCCACGGCTGAAGAAGTCTGGAAGGGTGTCCAGCGGGTAAAGGGAGAGACCTGATGGGATTTGATCGAGAGGCTTTGAGGGAGGCGGTCAAAACCCACGGCAAGGTGACCCGGGTGGTCATCGCCGGGATCAAGGGGTCATCCCCCCGTGAAGTTGGCGCTGCAATGCTTGTTTGGGAGAACGGGCAGTCGGGCACAATCGGCGGTGGCACGTTGGAGTATCAGGCGGCTGAAGCAGCCCGATCCCAATTAGCGCTCATGCGCCAAACGCACCACGCGCTTGGCCCGGATATGGGCCAGTGTTGTGGCGGTTCAGTAACTCTGCTGAGTGAAATCTATGACCTTGAGGCCGTCGACCGACTGGATGATGCAGTCATTGCGCGCTCGGCTTCGGGTGGTGAGATGCCGCTGTCGGTCAAGCGTCTGTTGTCGCGGGCCCGCGGTCAGGGCGTCGCGCCCCAACCGCAGTTGATCGACGGCTGGATGGTCGAGCCAGTTCACGAACCGGCGCGCAATCTGTGGATATGGGGTGCTGGTCACGTTGGCCGGGCTCTGGTCGATGTCCTGTCACCGTTGCCCGATCTGTCGATCACATGGGTCGATACCGGACCAGAGCGTTTTCCGAGTGAAGTACCCAACGGCGTTACTACGGTTCCGGCAAGCAAACCGGCCGAGCTGGTTCGCCATGCGCCGCGTGATGCCGAGCACCTAGTGCTTACTTATTCACACAATCTGGACCTGGAACTGTGCAACAGGTTGCTTTTGCATGATTTCCGCTTTGCGGGCCTGATTGGCTCGGCTACGAAATGGGCGCGGTTCCGATCCCGGCTGGCCGCTTTGGGACATGCGCCCGAGCGGATTGGCCGGATCACCTGCCCAATCGGAGATCCAGCCTTGGGCAAACACCCGCAGATGATCGCAGTTGGTGTCGCGGCGCAGATCCTGCGCCCTGCCCAGCAAAACGAAATAAAGAAGGACCTGAGCGCGTGACCACTCCACTTCTAAGCTTACAAGGGCTGACTAAAGCCTATCCCGGCGTCGTGGCCAATGATCAGGTGTCCTTTGACATCGGTGAGGGTGAGGTACACGCCTTGCTTGGCGAAAACGGCGCCGGCAAATCCACGTTGGTCAAAATGATCTACGGTCTGGTGAAGCCCGACAGCGGAACCATGCTGCTGCGCGGACAAGCCTTCGCGCCACCCGAACCCCGCGCCGCACGGGCTGATGGGATTGCGATGGTGTTTCAGCACTTCTCGTTGTTCGACGCTTTGAACGTGGCCGAGAACATCGCTTTGGGGATGGAGAATCCACCAGCCATGGGCGATCTGGCTGCGCGTATTCGCGAAGTTTCGGAAACTTACGGTCTGCCACTGGATCCTTATCGCACTGTCGGTGATCTGTCCGCGGGTGAGCGTCAGCGGGTCGAAATCATCCGCTGTCTGCTGCAGGACCCCAAGCTTCTGATCATGGACGAGCCGACATCGGTTCTGACACCTCAGGAAGTCGATATTCTGTTTGAAACGCTGAACAAATTACGGTCCGAGGGTACCTCGATCCTGTATATCTCGCATAAGCTGGAAGAAATCCGCACGCTGTGCGACCACGCCACGATCCTGCGTTTGGGTAAGAATGTCGGCGAATGCATTCCCGCTGAGACCTCAGCGCGCGACATGGCCGAGATGATGGTGGGTTCGACCCTGCAAACGCCCGAGCGTTCGGGGCGTGAGTTCGGTGAGGTCGCCCTGGATGTCAGCGGTTTGTCGGTTCCATCACCATCCGAATTCGGTACTGCGTTGAAGAATGTCCACATGACCGTCCGTAAAGGCGAGGTTCTGGGCGTCGGCGGTGTCGCTGGCAACGGACAGGACGAATTGCTGGGCGTTCTGTCAGGTGAGATCATCACAGCGCCCGACGCGATTAAGTTCAACGGCCAGCCGATTGGAAAATTGGGACCGACCGCACGTCGCAAGCTGGGTATTCTGACCGCTCCGGAAGAGCGGTTGGGACATGCGGCCGCCCCTGACATGAGCCTGACTGAAAACGCGTTGCTGACTGGTTCGGTCCGGGAAGGACTTGAGAACAACGGGTTCCTCAAATGGGCAGAAACCAAGAGCTTCGCGGAAAAGATCATTAGTGCTTTTGACGTCCGCACGCCCGGACCTGAAAACGCTGCGCGATCCTTGTCAGGCGGTAACCTGCAGAAATTCGTCATAGGACGCGAGGTCCTGCAAAACCCTGACGTGCTTGTTGTGAACCAACCAACATGGGGCGTGGATGCAGCCGCCGCGGCGTCCATTCGCCAAGCCATTCTGGATTTGGCGGCAAAAGGCACAGCGGTCATCTGCATATCTCAGGATCTGGATGAGCTGATGGAAATCTCGGACAGCTTTGCGGCGCTCAATGAAGGCCGGCTTAGCGCTCCACGCACGACCACAGGTCTGACGGTCGACGAAATTGGCCTGATGATGGGCGGCGCGCATGGCATGGAGGTGGCCCATGTCTAAGACATATCAAAAAAGAAGTGAAAACAGGGGAATGAGCGGATGATTGTGTTGGAGAAACGGCCGCAGCCGTCCAAAGCGTGGTCTTACGCGACCCCATTGGTGGCCGTGCTGGCAACCATGGTTTTCGGCGGCATCCTGTTCGCCATTCTGGGCAAGAACCCGATCCAAGCCATTGGCACCATCTTTTGGGAGCCTTTGTTCGGTGAATTCTCGTTCTACTATCGCCCGCAATTGCTGGTGAAAGGTGCTCCGCTAGTTCTGATCGCAATTGGTCTGTCTTTGGGTTTCCGTGCCGGCATTTGGAATATCGGAGCCGAAGGCCAATACATCATGGGCGCTATCTTTGGCGCAGGTACAGGTCTGGCCTTTTATCCGCTGGATGCCTGGTATGTCTTCCCGATCATGGTGATCGCCGGTGCATTTGGCGGTTGGATATGGGCAATGATTCCGGCCTTCCTGAAGGTGCGCTTTGGTACCAATGAAATCCTTGTCTCACTGATGCTGGTCTATGTGGCCGAGCAGTTTCTGGCCTCTGTTTCGCTGGGGTTGCTGAAAAACCCGGAGGGCCACGGTTTTCCCGGTTCACGCAATTTACAAGCTTACGACAGCGCACATAACGCCGAGCTGATCGCGGGATCGGGTATGCACTTGGGTGTTGTTGCGGCCTTTATTGCGGTGATCTTCGCCTATGTCCTGCTGAACCGGCACATGCTGGGTTTTCACATTCGACTGACCGGAGAAGCACCCCGCGCGGCAAAGTTCGCCGGTGTGAACCCCGCACGGTTGATCCTGTTTTGCCTCGGTATGGCAGGTGCTTTGGCCGGATTGGCGGGCATGTTCGAAGTGTCCGGTCCCGCCGGCGTGGTCAGCATCGATTTCAATGTGGGGTATGGTTTTACCGCGATCATCGTGGCCTTCTTGGGACGCTTGCACCCGCTGGGCATCTTGCTGGCCGGTGGCCTGATGGCACTGACCTATATCGGCGGCGAGATCGCACAGTCTCAACTGGGCCTGCCTGCGGCCGCCATTCAGGTGTTTCAGGGAATGTTGCTGTTCTTCCTGCTCGCCTTCGACCTTTTGACCAACTACCGCATCCGTGCGGCCCGTAGCGAGGTAGCCTGAATCATGGACCTTTCAGCAATCAACCCAGTCCTTCTGGTGGCATCATTAATGGTCGCTGCAACCCCCTTGCTACTGGCCGCGATCGGAGAGCTGGTCGTCGAGAAAGCCGGTGTTCTTAACCTTGGCGTCGAAGGCATGATGATCGTTGGCGCAATCAGCGGATTTGCGATCTCGGTCGAGACAGGCTCACCCTGGCTGGGCTTTATTGCGGCTGCCATTGGTGGCGCGGTGCTGTCGCTGCTGTTTGTCCTCCTGACACAGGTCGCGCTTGCCAATCAGGTCGCCAGTGGCCTTGCCCTGACGCTGTTCGGCCTCGGTTTCAGCGCTCTGCTTGGGCAAAGTTATGTGGGTATCAAGCCGCCCAGCATGGGGGACATTCACATCCCTCTGATCAGCGACATACCGGTGATCGGCCCAATCCTGTTCCAGCATGACCCGATCCTGTATGTCGGTATTGCTCTGACCGCAGCCGTCTGGGCCACGTTGAAATACACTCGTGTCGGTCTGATCCTGCGCGCAGTGGGTGAAAACCACGACGCCGCACACGCCCTGGGCTACAAGGTTATCAAGATCCGCATCCTGGCGATCTTGTTCGGTGGCGCCTGCGCTGGCCTCGGTGGAGCCTATATCAGCCTGATCCGCGTTCCGCAGTGGACCGAGGGCATGACCGCCGGTGTTGGATGGATCGCTCTTGCGCTGGTGGTCTTTGCCAGCTGGAAACCATGGCGTGCATTGCTGGGTGCTTATTTGTTTGGCGGAATCACGGTGTTGCAGCTTAATCTGCAGGCAGCGGGCGTTGCCATCCCAGTCGAGTATCTGGCAATGTCGCCCTACATCATCACGATCCTTGTGCTTGTGATCCTTTCGGCCGACAAGAGCAGCGCACCTGCCTCACTGGGCCGGACCTTCCACGCCTCGCACTAGACGGGGCCAATTGAACCAACTTGGGGAGTAACCACATGAAATTCACTTCACTTCTTGCCAGCGCCGCGATGGTGCTGGGTCTGGCGACCGGCGCGGTCGCACAGGACAAAACAAAAGTAGGCTTTGTCTATGTCGGCCCGGTGGGCGACGGCGGCTGGACCTATGAACACGACAAAGGCCGTCTGGCGGTTGAGAAAGAATTCGGCGACAAAGTCGAGACCGTGTTTGTTGAATCCGTTCCCGAAGGCCCGGACGCGGAACGTGTGATGACCCAGATGGCACTGGAGGGTGCTAACCTGATCTTTACCACCTCGTTCGGGTATATGGACCCGACCATCAACGTGGCCAAGAAATTCCCGAATGTGAAGTTCGAGCACGCGACCGGCTACAAAACCGCCCCAAACGTGTCCGTCTATTCGGCCCGCTTCTACGAAGGCCGCGCCGTTCAGGGCCACATCGCGGGTAAAATGACCGAGTCGAACATCATCGGCTACATCGGGTCCTACCCGATCCCCGAAGTGATCCGCGGCATCAACTCGGCCTACATCCACGCCAAAAAGGTGAACCCGGATGTCGAGTTCAAGATCATCTGGGCCTACACTTGGTTCGACCCGGCGAAAGAGGCTGACGCTGCTTCCGTTCTGATCGAACAGGGCGCGGACGTGATCCTTCAACACACCGACTCGACGGCGCCGCAGGCAGCTGCGCAAGAGGCAGGCAACGTGATCACCTTCGGTCAGGCCTCGGACATGAGCGAATATGCCCCCAAGCCGCGCGTATCGTCGATCATCGACAACTGGGCGCCCTACTACATCGCACGCACCCAAGCGGTCATGGATGGGTCGTGGGAAACCGTGAACACATGGGACGGCATCAAGGAAGGCATGGTTGAGATCGGTGAGATCTCGGACGCCGTTCCAGCCGACATCAAAGAAGAAGCACTGGCGATGAAAGCCGCCATGGCCGCGGGTGAATACCACCCCTTCACCGGTCCGCTGAAAAAGCAGGACGGTAGCGACTGGCTGGCTGAAGGCGAAACCGCCGATGACGGTACACTGGCAGGTATGAACTTCTATGTTGAAGGTTTGGAAGGCGAAATTCCGCAGTAAACCTTTACACGAACACGTTGAGGGGCTGGCCATTTGGCTGGCCCTTTTTCGTGTCTATGGGAGCACCTCGCCTAGCCTTAACTAAATACTGTCTTGACGATTGCAGACACGACGGACCTGATGGGGTTAATGCTTTACCTGTCTCAACACGAAACGTAAAAATCCCATGGAGATCAAAGCGCAAGACCACAGCCGCTGGTGGATACTCGGCGCGATGGGTGCCATCTTGGGTGTTATTCTGCTGGACGAAACGGTCGTCAGCGTCGCGCTTCCAACCATCCGCAATGAGCTTGGCCTGTCTCTGCTTGAAGCGCATTGGGTGGTGAATATCTATCTGCTGGTGCTGGCTTGTTTTGCGGGCGCAGCAGGACGATTGGGCGATGTACTGGGCATTCGGCTTTTGCTCAGTGCGGGTTTATTGATATTCGGCTTGTCCTCTGCACTGGGAGGGTTTGCCGAAAGCGGATTTGAACTTCTGACAGCGCGCGCCGCACAGGGCATCGGTGCAGCACTGATTTTCCCGCTGTCGCTAGTGGTTCTGATCCAGTCTTTTGACGAAAAGGAACGCGGGCTGGCACTGGGTTTATACGGCGGGATCGGGACAGTATTCCTGTCAATGGGTCCGCTGGTTGGAGGCGTTCTGACCGAATATCTGTCTTGGCGCTGGATCTTCTGGGTCAACCCCCCAATCGTGCTTGTGGTCGCTCTGGTCGCATGGGTTTTCTGGCGGGACCCGCCGCACCAACGGGAGCGCGAGTTCGACCTGAAAGGGCTAATTCTACTGGTGACGGGGTTGGCGGCTATTGTGTTCGGTGTCATGGAGGGCCCGGACAGAGGCTGGGTACAGCCCGAAGTTCTTATGGCCCTGTCAGCGGGTCTTATTTTTTTGGTGTTATTTGTCCGCGTCGAACAGAGGGCAACATCGCCTCTGATTGCCATCTCCCTTTTTGCCGGCCCCGGGTTTGCTGCTTCAAACATGATCCTGTTCACCGCACAATTCGGCAAGATTACTCTGTTCGTGTTCGGCGCATCCTACTTTCAATCAAAGCTCGGGTTTTCACCGCTGACTGCTGGTGTCGCCCTGTTGCCGATTGCTTTTCCGCAGATTTTCATTGCCCCGATGGCGGGGAAAATTGCTGATAAATTTGGCTCTCGCGGCCCTTCTCTGACAGGTACAGCGCTGGGTGCGATTGCCATACTTATTGTCGCACTGGGAATGCATTTAGACGTCGCCGCGCTGATCTATGCTGGCTACTTCCTTTGGGGTTGTTGCGTGCCGTTTCTGTTTGTCCCCCCAAGGCGGGCCATCATGTCAACGGTACCACAAGCTCTGCACGGACAGGCAAGTGGCATCTCGATGACATTTCAGCTGCTGGGCGGTACGGTCGGGATGGCCCTGGGCAGTTCGGTTTTTGCCATAACCGGCTCGTTCACTCTGGTTTTCTGTTTTGTTGCGGCGTTCGCTGTCTGCGTTCTCGCGTTTGCTTACGCGTCCCTCGCCTTAGATAACAAACCCGGCCGCCCAGCGGTTTAAACCTCACACAGGCCGGATCTGAAATCAAAACGCGTGAATGGCTCAATGCCCGGTCAGCACCAACGTATTCACCGGCATCAGGATCAGACGCAGGCGCAAGCCCGCCGCGTGGACAACACCGATCGTGTCTATCACATGCAAGGCGGCGGTGTGCCAGAATCCCAGGTCTTCATGTTCCAGCCGTTCGTGGTTGTCGGTGTAGACATTCGCCAGACAATTGCTACCGGGCGGTATGTCATCGGCCATGTTTTTGTACAACGGCTCCATATAAACCAGAATCGAACCGGGTACCTTGTTGGCCTGCACATCGCGCAACTCATCCGAAGGGCGTATCTGACCTGACGGGATGACATCCTGCACCTCAACCACAACCATCGGGATCACGGTGAAGGGCTTGGTCATGCAGCCTAGCTCTCCGATCATGCCCGGCTTGATGACCTGAGCGGCCATCTGGTTGAATGCAGCCTGAAACCGGTTATGGCCCGAGCTTGACGGAACCAGAATGCCCGCAGGCCGCAGCAAGGGGCTGACATAGTCGCCCACCTGAAGGCCGAATTGTTCAACCCGACCGGTCACACCTGCGCTTACGACTGTTTTGTCCAGCTCGGTCAGCGCGGCGTCCAACTGGGCGTTGGCGCTGGCCAGTTGGGCCGGGATCAGTTCTTCGATCTGCTGCACCACGGCGGCACGGCGGGATCGCGATGCGGTAAGCTGCGCTTCACGCTCGGCAACAAGGTTTTCCAACCGGTCGATTTCGGCCAATCGTACGGCGCTGGAGCCTTCGTCCCGCAGGGTGGTGTTACGCTCCAAATCCTCAAGCGATTGATCCAATGCAGCGCGCGCGCCTGCGATGCCTGCGTCGGCCTCGGCCAGATCAGTCTCTGCCACTTTCAGTGAGGCCTGAACTTGCGCGATCTGCGCATGCGCGGCCTCAACCTGTGCGGTTTGGGTGAAATCCTCGATCCGGAAAATCGGCTGGCCCGCAGTGACCTGCTGGTTATTGGTGACATAAACCTCGGACACGCGACCGCCGAGCTGTGGAAGGATCGTGACCGTGCGGAAATATGACGCCGCCGTTTTGCTTGCAGGATGGAAGTAGAACAGCGTGGTGATCACCGTCAGCGCAAGAATGGCACAGGTGGTCAGGCCCCAGCGCAGTTCATACCACATGGTGAACAGTGTGATTTCATGGCCTATACGTTTGCCCTGTACGTAACGGCGGAACAGGTAATCCGGCAACACGGTGACCAGCGCGCACATCAGTGTCTCAAGCATCTCTTACTGCCCCTGCTGCGCGGTCGGTTGCGATGGGGCCGCGGGGGCAGGAACATCGTTGCCTTGATCGCCCAAGGATCGGATCGCGTCAGCAATGGCGCGCAAGGGGGCGGCGACATCCGGGAATTGGAACCCGGCCACCAGAATGGCCGCCACCCAGAACAGACCATTGTGGGTAAACAGAGCCAACAGCGCCAATATCCCCACAAGCTGAAACTGAGGGTGGTTGGATTCATGCGCGATTTTTTCCGGGATGGAGTGCAGGGTGAAATAGCCAACGCCAATCAGCACGATCACCAGAACGGTAAAAATAAACATGAAGGTTAGCAAAAAGTCACTGCCATCCGCCTGCGTGACGTAAGAGGGGATATGCCCCGTGGCCATTGGGTGTAGCTCTGCCGGTGTCACGTTTTTCTCCGATTCCGATGTTGGCCGCACTAAAGACAGGCCAATCTCTATGGTTCAAGTTTACATTGCGGAAATTACGCCTCTTTTCCAATAGTGTTACGCATGCGAAGCTTTGCGCATGAATAAAAGCAGATCTCAAATCCACCCGTTTTGGGGTGATCCCAGGGCGGAGTTTCTAACATGATCGATTTCTTGGTCATCGGTGGCGGCATCGCCGGATTAAGCGCGGGCGCGCGTTTGTCCGAACATGGTCATGTCGTCGTGCTCGAAGGCGAAGACGCGCTGGGATATCACACCTCTGGCCGGTCAGCGGCGTTGTTTGAAAAGGGGTATGGACCACCTTCCGTCAAGACCCTGAATGCAGCGAGCGAAGCTTACCTCAGATCGAACGGCTATCTGTCGCCACGCGGGTTGATGCTGATTGCCGGGCATGATCAACGAGATGAGTTTTTTCAGGATCAGGCTGACCTTCGTCTGTCAGAAATCTCGGTTGACGAGGCCATTTCGCGGGTTCCGATACTGAATCCACAGACTGTTGGGTTTGCCGCCGCCAGCAACGTTGCTTTTGACATTGATACCGACCGGATGATGCAAGATTTCGCACGTGTGATCCGGGCCAACGGTGGCTTGGTTCTGACCCGTCAGAAGGTCAACGGCATCATCAAAGCCCGACACTGGCTTGTCGAAGCGGCAGAAACCTTCGAGGCCCGAGCCCTTGTGAATGCCGCAGGCGCGTGGGTGGATGAGATCGCCATGATGGCTGGCGTTACACCGATCGGCATAGAACCGCGCCGGCGATCTGTGGCCCGTATTCCCGCCCCTGCCGGTCATGACGTGACCGGTTGGCCTTTGATGTTGGGCGCTGGCGAAGGCTGGTATGCGAAACCGGATGCCGGAAAGCTGATCGTTTCCCCTTGCGAGGCTGATCCGACCTTTCCCCATGATGCCTATGCGGACGACATGGTGTTGGCCGAGGGTCTGGCGCGGTACGAAGCGATGGTGACCGAGTCGGTCACAAGGGTCGAGGCGAACTGGGCCGGGCTTCGCAGCTTTGCGCCGGATGGTACGCTGGTCTTAGGACCCGACCCTGCCGAACCCACGTTTATCTGGTCGGCAGCGCAAGGTGGTTATGGATTTCAAACGGCACCGGCGGCCTCACAGCTGGTGGCAGATTTGACGACTGGTGCTCGTTCAGAATTGGAGGCGGCGAGCGTTTCCGCCCTAAGGCCAGAAAGGTTACGTGGATGACGAAACGCAAACTTCCCGCAAATGCCAGCGTGGCGACGGTATCCGATGGGCAAAAATTGGTCGCTCCGGCGGCCAGCAGGAATGCCGACGCGCTGTGTGATTTGCTGGCTCAGTTCGCCCCTGTGTCCGGTCGCGCGCTGGAACTGGCCAGTGGTACAGGGCAGCACGTCGTGGCTTTTGCAATTCGACTGCCCGGTCTGGATTGGCAACCCAGTGAGGTTGAACCTGAACGACGCGCTTCAATCGACGCGTATGCCGAAGGCGTAGAAAACATAGCCCCGGCGATAGAGCTCGATGCGGTCCAACCCGGTTGGCATTCTGTTCACGGGGCAAATGACCTGATCCTCTTGATCAACTTGCTGCATCTGATCAGCTGGTCGGAGGTGGAAGCCTTGGTGACCGAGGCCGCGCTGGCTCTGAACCCGGGCGGTCGGCTAATCCTCTACGGGCCATTCATGCGCTCCGGCCAGTTGACCAGTAACGGAGACCAGAACTTTCATGCTGCGTTGAGCCAACAAGACCCGGACATCGGATACAAGGATGACGCCGACATTCTGGGCCTGCTGCGTCGAGTTCAACTGAGTTTAATTGGTGCTGTTGAAATGCCGGCAAACAACCTGGCATTTGTCGCTGAAAGACCTGCAGTCTGATCAAGATCAAAGTCAGGCAGCTTCCATAAACATATTCACAAGGTGATATGTTTAAAGGAAGCCCACAAATGAACTGGCAAGACAAGCTCTCGGATACGCGCAACAATCTGCGCAACCTCAACGCTGCAATCCCTGATACCGCCCGTGCCTTCGGTGCGCTGGGAAAAACCGTCAAAGAAGGCGGTTCGCTGGATTACAAAACCAAAGAGCTGATCGCTTTGGGTATGTCCATCGCTGCCCGCTGCGAACCTTGCATAACGCTACACACCGAAGCTCTGATCAATGCCGGAGCAAGCCGCGAAGAAGTGTCAGACGTTCTGGCCATGGCCATTCAAATGGGCGGAGGACCGTCGATGATGTACGCGGCCAAGGCGTTGGAATGCTTTGACGAGCTATCAGTATGAAGAAAGGCCCCGGAGATCTCCGGGGCCTTTGCTTAGTCAGCCGTCCTTGCGGATGGTTTCGTTTTTCGGATCATAGGGGCTGTCGCATGTTACGACCGCATCCCACAATTTGTCCTGAAGCTTGACCTTCAGCTTGGTGCCTTCGACCGCCAGATCGGGCTTCACATAGCCCATGCCGATGGATTTCTCGAAGGCCACCGAATAACCGCCCGAGGTCAGACGACCGACGCGTTCACCTTCCGGCGTATACAGCACTTCACGGCCCCACGGATCGGCATCCTCCGGTCCGTCGATCAGCAGGGTGCAGCATTTCACGCGTACGCCAGTCTCTTCCAGCTTGGCCTTGCCATAGAAGTCCTTGGACAGGTCGACAAAGCGCGGCAGGTCGGCTTCCAGCGGGGTCGCGTCGCGGCCCAGCTCGGTGCCGAAGGCGCGATAGGATTTCTCCTGACGCAGCCAGTTCTGGGCGCGGGCACCGACCAGCTTCATACCGTGTTTCTCACCAGCTTTTTCCAGCAGGTCGAACAGGTAGTTCTGCATCTCGATCGGGTGGTGAAGTTCCCAACCCAGCTCACCGGTATAGGCGACGCGGATCGCGTTGACCGGGCACATGCCCAGTTCGATCTGACGGGCCGACAGCCATGGGAAGCGCTTGTTGGACAGTGCGGTTTCCGGATCGGCGTCTTTGATGACCTCTTTCAGAACGTCCCGCGATTTGGGTCCGGCGATGGCAAAAACGCCCCACTGAGTGGTCACGTCCTGGATCTCGATGTAACCGAACTCCTCCATCTTGTCCTCGGCCGCCTTGCGCAGGTAATCGGCGTCGTACTCAGTCCAGGCCCCGGCAGAGACAATGTAGTAGTTGTTCTCGCCGTTACGGACGATGGTGTATTCGGTGCGGGTGGTACCGTGCGAGGTCAGTGCGTAAGTCAGGTTGATACGACCGACCTTGGGCAGCTTGTTGCAGGTGAACCAATCCAGGAACTGGGTCGCACCGGGGCCTTTGACGACATGCTTTGTGAAGGCCGATGCGTCGATCAGGCCAACGCCTTCGCGGATCGCCTTGGCTTCGTCAACGGCATGCTGCCACCAGCCGCCGCGGCGGAACGAGCGGGCATCATGGTCGAAGTTTTCGGGTGCATCCAGCGGACCGAAATAGTTCGGACGCTCCCAGCCGTTAACCCAGCCAAACTGTGCGCCACGCGCTTTCTGACGGTCATAGGCCGGAACAGTCCGCAGCGGGCGGCAGGCAGCGCGTTCTTCATCGGGGTGGTGCAGGATATAGACGTGCTCATAGCACTCTTCATTCTTGCGTGCCGCAAACTCGGTGGTCATCCAGTTCGACGAGTAACGTTTGGGGTCCAGCGAAGCCATGTCGATCTCGGCTTCGCCGTCGACCATCATCTGCGCCAGATAATAGCCGGTGCCGCCTGCGGCGGTGATACCGAACGAAAATCCCTCGGCCAGCCACATGTTGCGCAAGCCAGGCGCGGGACCAACCAGCGGGTTGCCGTCGGGCGTGTAGCAGATCGGGCCGTTAAAATCGTCTTTCAGGCCGGATTCGGCACAGGACGGCACGCGCTCGGCCATTGCCATATACTGGTCTGCAATTCGGTCGAGATCGAGCGGGAACAGATCAGCACGGAAGCTGTCCGGTACACCATGTTCGAACTGCGCCGGCGCGCCATGTTCATAGATGCCAAGTATCCATCCGCCGCGTTCCTCGCGTGCATAAGATTCGTTGTCGGCATCACGGACAACTGGGTGTTCGGGGTTGCCCGCTTCACGCCATTTGACCAGCTCAGGGTCTTTGTCCATGACGATAAAGGTATGCTCGACTGGGATCGCGGGCATCTTGATGCCCAGCATCTTGGCCGTGCGCTGCGCGTGGTTGCCCGATGCGGTCACGACATGCTCGGCGGTAATCACAACTTGCTCGTCAGACGGGATGAGGTTACCGCCCTTCTCGACCATTTTGGTGCAGGTGACTTCCCAGTGAGTGCCGTTCCAATGGAAGGCATCGGCCTGCATTTTGCGCACGATGTCGACACCGCGCTGACGGGCGCCCTTGGCCATCGCCTGCGTTACGTCAGCGGGGTTAATATAACCGTCTTCGGTGTGATAGATCGCACCCTTCAGATCTGAAGTCTCGATCAGTGGCCAGCGTTCCTTGATTTGATCAGGGGTCAGCCATTCATATGCGACATCACAAGTCTCAGCCGTCGACGCATAGAGCATGTATTCATCCATGCGCTCTTGCGTCTGTGCCATGCGCAGATTGCCAACTACGGCAAAGCCCGCGTTCAAACCGGTTTCTTCCTCAAGCTGCTTGTAGAAGTCGACCGAGTACTTGTGGATGTGTGTCGTCGCATAGGACATGTTGAACAGCGGCAACAGCCCCGCAGCGTGCCATGTGGACCCTGAGGTCAGCTCATCCCGTTCGACCAGCATCACATCGTCCCAGCCTGCCTTGGCCAGGTGATATGCAATCGAAGTGCCGACGGCACCGCCGCCAACAACCAGTGCTTTGACTTGGGTTTTCATTACCGGGCGTCTCCCCTTGAATTCAGTTGACACCATATGGCGCATTTGAATGCCCCGGCGCGACATTCATCCGACCAGTGATATAAAGAAAACGACCCGTGCACGGCGCAGAGCGTCGATTTTTCAGGTGAACGGTTTCAGTTGCCCCCGACAGAGCACCGTTTGCTACTGCCCAACGTTGCACAGGATGATTTGCCCAAACCACCCTTCCTGACTTTGACCTCACCCGATGGAGCAACCTGAGGCTGGGGTTCATCCGCTTTTGCGTCGGCGTGGGCCACTTTGCCCATCAATCCCTTAATGAACCCGCCGATACCACCTGTGCTGGCCACTTCGGTTTCCACCTCGCTCAGCGCAGATTCAAGCAGCAAGTTCTGGGTGCGAATGTAAGATAATTGCGACAGCTCCTGATTTTCGAAGACTTCGCCGTTGGTGATGTCCATGACGCCTTCAGAGTTGAAGCCCGAACTGCTTAGCGTGTTCGCCACCAAAGCGGCCGCATCCAGATTTTCCAGCTTTTCCTGACCCAACCTTAGCTGCGCTATTTGCATCGTTTCATAAAGATCGTGCATTTCATCCGCGATCTCGGGCTGCCGGGTCAGAGGGACCTCGATTCCCTTTCCAACAACCAGCGCTGGATGCGGCAACATTGCGTTCAGGCCTGCGTAATCTACCAAGCCAAGAAACTCTCGGATCGTCGCATCGCTGGCATCTGCATGAAGGCGGATTACAACTTCTTGATCAAAGCCGATACGGCCTGTGAACGCGCGATGGTTGGTCTTTTTGGTATCATCCAGTAGATTTCCGGTTGTTTCGATGAAGGCGACGCCGTCGATCACCGCATAGCCTTGTTCGGCCTTCATCCCATCCAGAAACGCGTCCTGCGCGCTCAGCGCCAATCCGGCCAAAGTGTTTCGCGCCGCTTGTGGTTTGAGGGTGATATCAAGCCAGATCAGTTCACCTTCTTTTGCGTAAACAGTGCCTGTCTCATCCAGCTTTCGAAGCGCGCCATCTTTGCCGGCAGCGTTGAGCTGTAGCAATTCGGCTGGCCCGCTGATCGAACTGATAAGGGGCACCGGCCCAAACTCTGAAAGAACTCTGGAAACTGCCTTGATGTCAGACTCGGTCAGGGCAAATTGTGCCCAACCCTCTGGGGGGTTCGGAAGAAAGGACTTTGCACCGGCATCCCATAGCTTTTGACGTTCTCGCGCCGCTTGTTTCACTTCCCGCTCTTTTTGGCTTTGATCGAACCGAGCCGAGATAGTTTCAACATATCCGCTAAGCGAAAGCGTACCGTCAGATTTTTTGTCCTGTTGAAAATAATCTAAGCCCGCAACGACCAGACCTACTATCAACGCAAACCCAATGAACCTTAGCGCGCCCATTATGACCTCAAATTCAATTGCTGCTCATTTTCGCAATTGATAGCCGCAGAATTGGGCGCCCTTGTGGCTTTGAGGCGGAATTCCCAAGGTTGCGCCGTTTCTATGTGTTCGACAGGATCTTTCCGGGGTTCATGATGTTATTGGGGTCCAGAGCCTTTTTGATGGCAGTCATATACGTGACGGCTGGCCCAAGCTCTTTGACCAGATAGGGTTGTTTGCCCTGTCCGATCCCATGTTCGCCCGTGCATGTGCCCTCCATTGAAATGGCCAGATCATTCAGCCACCCGACGAAATCGTCGGCTTTGTTGACCTCGTCCGCGTTTTCCATGTCGATTAGTAGTAAGGAATGAAAGTTTCCATCCCCGACATGCCCAACCACGGGGGCCATAAGCCCTAGCTCACGCGCTTTGTCCTGAGTCGCTGTGACGCACTCTGCCAAACGCGAGATCGGGACGCAGACATCGGTGGAGATTCCCCGGGCGCCCGGACGCAGTTGCAAGGAAGCCCAGTACATATCATGCCGGGCCTGCCAGAGTTTATTGCGTTCCTCAGTCGTTGAGGTCGCCGCGAAATCGGTGCCACCGAACTCTTCCGCGATCTGGTTGAAGGTTTCGGACTGCTCGACCGCACCGTTTTCCGAGCCGTGGAACTCGAGCAAGAGCAATGGCGTTTCCGGCAGGCTCAGCCCGGAATAGGCATTGGCAGCCTTGACCGACATTTCATCCAGCAGCTCAATCCGCGCCACCGGAACACCGTACTGGATCGTCATCATGACAGCCTGACAGGCCGCATCCACCGATGGGAATGAACAACGGGCAGAGGTGATCGCCTCGGGGATGCCCTGCAGGCGCAAGGTAAGCTCGGTGATGATGCCCAACGTCCCTTCGGCCCCGATCAGCAGTCGGGTCAGGTCATAACCGGCCGAGGATTTCTTGGCCCGGTGCCCGGTTCGGATGATCTGCCCATCCGGCATGACCGCCTCAAGACTGAGGACATTGTCCTTCATCGTGCCATAGCGAACCGCGTTGGTCCCGGACGCCCGCGTCGCCGCCATTCCACCCAACGAGGCATTCGCGCCGGGGTCGATCGGAAAGAACAGGCCCTGATCCCGCAAATGGGTATTCAGGTCTTCGCGCGTCACACCCGGCTGTACGACGCAATCCAGATCACCCGGGTTCACAGCCAGCACCTTGTTCATCTGGGTCAGGTCAACCGAGATACCACCAGCAGGGGCGTTCACGTGACCCTCCAACGATGTACCCGTACCAAATGCAATCACCGGTACCTTGTGCGTGGCGCAGGTTTTGACGATCTCGGAGACCTCTTCCGTGGAATGCGGAAAAACCACAGCATCCGGGGATTGGTTTTCGATCCAGGTGGTCGTGTGACCATGTTGTTCCCGGATTGCCTGACCGGTTTGCAACCGGTCACCAAACTTTTGTTTCAGGATGCCGACAGCTGCCTCGATCCCCACTTCGTTTCGCGGCAAAGCAACTGCCTGCACCATGGTCTTCCCCTTTGAAACGCCGGGTTATTCGCCCAGCGCAATTCCTTCACGACGTGGATCGGCACCGCCGATCAGAACGTCCCCGATCTCAATCGCATGCAGGCCCGATGTCAGATCGCGCGGGTTCACTTCAAAACCCAGCTCAATCAACGCGTCCGAGAACCCTTCGGCCGCGGTTCCTTCTTCCACGTCATAGGTGCCAAAACGGTTGACGAGGTGCGGCAGTGACAAGGCCTGCTGCACATCCATGTCCCAATCCGCCCAGGCGATGATCGACTTGGCAACATAGCCGATGATACGGCTGCCGCCCGGTGATCCGATGGCCAGAACAGGTGCGCCGTCCTGCATAACAATTGTCGGGCTCATCGACGAGCGTGGGCGTTTGCCCGGCTCCAACCGGTTGGCAATCGGCACACCGTCACTGTGGGTCTTGAACGAGAAATCCGTCAGTTCGTTGTTTAGAAGAAACCCGTTTGTCATCAGTCGTGAACCGAACCCGTTCTCAATCGTCGTCGTCATCGACAGGACGTTTCCGTACTGATCAACAATCGAGATATGCGAGGTCGAGGGTAATTCGATCGAGACATCGTCGGCCCAATTCGACGCATGATCGAACTCGGGATTTCCCGGCGCGACCTCTGTCAAGGCGGCTTCGCCGCTTAGCAGTGCACCGCGATCCGACAGATAGGCAGGATCCACCAGTCCCTGCGTTGGCATAGGAACAAAATCATGATCGGCCATGTAGCGACCGCGGTCGGCAAAAGCCAGACGCGAGGCATCACCGATCAGGCGCCATGCATTGGTGTCTTCGGGGCCCATTTCAGCCAGATCATAGCCGTCCAGCATGCCCAGAATCTGACCGACAGTCAGCGCGCCTGACGATGGCGGGCCCATGCCGCAGACCTCATAGGCGCGATAGGTTGCGCACACTGGTTCACGCTCGATCACCTGATACAGCGCCAGATCAATTCCCGACAGAACGCCCGGGTTACCTTCGGCGTTGCGTACGGTGCTGACGATGCCAGCGGCAATCTCACCGCCGTAGAAACCGGCTGAGCCTTCCTCGGCCAAAATACTCAGAGTTTCGGCATAGGCCGGGTTGGTCAGGCGTTGCCCCTGCTCAAGCGGCTTACCATCGGGCAGGAAATATTCTGCGGTTGCAGGAAAGCGCGACAGGCGTTCGGCATCCTTTTCGACCAGGCCAGCAAGGCGCGGAGATACCAGAAAACCGTCGTCCGCCAGAGCGATGCCATCGGTAAACAGGCTTGGCCACGGACTGCGCCCCCATCGCCGGTGCGCCTCTTCCAGCAAGGCCGGTGTCCCAGGTGTACCCACTGACAATCCGCCGACAACTGCATCAAAGAACTTCAGCGGTTCGCCGTTTTCGTCGTGGAACAGCCTGTGGTTCGCCTCAAGCGGGGCCGTTTCACGCCCGTCCAGTGTGGTCAGCTTGCCCGATGCAGCGTCATACCAAACCAGAAATGCGCCGCCACCAAGGCCCGAGGATTGTGGTTCGACAAGCCCCAGCACAACCTGAACGGCGACCATTGCATCAGCCGCCGACCCGCCAGCGCGCAAAACCTTTGCGCCAGCTTCAACCGCCAATGGATTCGCGGCAATGACCATCCAGTTTTCAGATGTGACCGGCTGCCCTGCCATCTTGGCCTCAAGCGCAGCGATCACCTCTTCGGTCAGGCCTTGCACCTGCCCCTCGGACGCGCCTTCGGGCGCAACGGCGTCCGCCGTTTCCTGAGCAGTCAATGGTCCTGCCAGCACCACCGCCGACAGCAACACTCCCGAAATCAGACTTCGTTTCATCGTATCCTCCTGAAAATATGCGTGTTAAAATTTGGCACCGCCCGCATCAAAACACGGGAAACACCTGATCAAAGCATTGCGGGGACCACCTGATCCGGTGGGCGGTGACCGTCTTCGAAAGTCTTGATATTTATAATAACTTTCTCGCCCATTTCGATCCGACCCTCTAACGTGGCCGACCCCATGTGAGGCAGCAGGACAACGTTTGGTAACTGTCGCAATCTTGGGTTCACATCCGTCCCATGCTCATAGACATCCAGGCCCGCGCCGGCGATTTCGCCCGAGCGTATCCGACGTGTCAGAGCGTTTTCGTCGATCACCTCACCCCTTGATGTATTCACGATAACGGCTGTCGGCTTCATCAATTTCAGCCGCCGCGCATTCATCAAATGGAAGGTAGACGGTGTCGACGGGCAATGGACCGAAATCACATCCATCCGCGCCACCATCTGATCGAGGCTTTCCCAATAGGTCGCCTCCATCTCTTGCTCGGTTTCGGGGCGAAGTCTGCGGCGGTTATGGTAGTGCACCTGCATCCCAAAAGCACAGGCACGGCGGGCCACGGCCTGACCGATACGTCCCATGCCCAAAATGCCCAAACGCCGCCCTCCGATACGCCCGCCCAACAAGGCATTCGGCGCCCACCCGGTCCAATCGCCTTTTTGCATGACAGACAGACCCTCGGGAATTCGACGGGTCACAGCGAGAATCAGTGCCATGGTCATATCAGCGGTATCGTCGGTCAGCACGCCCGGGGTGTTCGACACCAGAATGCCCCTCTGACGCGCGGTCGAGACATCGATATTGTCGACCCCCGCCCCGTAATTCGCGATCAAGCGCAGGTTTTCACCCGCCTGCCCCAAAAGGCCACCGTCGATCGTATCGGTTACGGTTGGCACCAGAACATCGGCGGTTTTCACGGCCTCCACCAGTTCTTCACGGGTCATCGGGTTGTCATCGTCGCGCAATTGCACATCGAACAATTCGCTCAACCGGGTTTCAACCGCCTCGGGCAACCGTCGCGTAACGACAACACTCAGACGTTCTCTTGACACCTCTGCACTCCCACTGCTTTGCAAACCTTTGCGCGCCATGTCATCGTGGCGCAGGATAAGGCGGGGCACAAGAACCCCATAGGCATTGAGTCGACCTTTTTTCGAAGCAAGATCAACAGGCACAAGAGCAGACAGTAAGTGAGTGGTTTTCTACCCGTAAAACGCCTTGTTTCGGCGGCATTCGCTGTTTTCCTGACGGTGTTTGGTGGCTTGGCTGCCAGCGCGCAGGACAAGCGTGGCCAAGTCACCAACCTGCCCCTTCCACGGTTTGTCTCGATGAAAGCTGCTGAGGGCAATGTGCGCCGCGGCCCATCCCTGACTCACCGAATCGATTGGGTTTTCAAACGGCGCGGCATGCCACTGCAGATAACGGCAGAATACGGAAACTGGCGCAGAGTTCAGGACCGCGACGGAGCAGGAGGATGGGTCCACTATGCCCTGTTGTCCGGTGTTCGAACTGTGTTGGTCGACGCCGAATTGCTGACCGTTTACACAAGCCCCGATGCAAACGCGCCGATCAGCGCACAGTTTGAAACGGGCGTTGTGGCGCGCCTGGGAAGTTGTTCGCTGGACTGGTGCCAGATTTCTGCGGGCGGGTATCGCGGCTGGGCACAGAAAACGAACCTCTGGGGCGTCGACCCAGCCGAAATCCGAGAATAACCTAGTCGGATCGGGGTGTGCGCGCGATGAAATCGCAGGTCAACTTGACCAGTTCCGGACCAACGTCTTCTTGCAAAAAATGTCCCGCATTCGGCAAGATGACATGAGGCTGCCCCACAGCCCCCGGGCACATTTTCTGGAACACAGAATCAATCCCCGCCATGACCTGATCATCGGCCCCGAAAGCTGTGAGGACAGGCGTCTTTAGCCCTCGGATCACCTCCCACGCCTGCCGGTTCGGACCCGAGGACGGATCATCAGGCGTCGCTGGCACCAGCATGGGAAACTGCCGCGCCCCGGCTTTGTAGCTTTCATCTGGAAAAGGTGCATCATAGGCCGCGATAACGTCTTCTGACAGGGGCGATACAGTTCCACCTTTTAGAATTCCACCGGCCGGAAATACCGGGACCTCCTGGCTAAACCTGCGCCAGTTCTCGAACGCCTCGCCCATTGGCTGATCGCCGGTCGGCAGCGCCGTGTTGGCAATGACGATACGCGCGAACCTGTCGGGCATCTCTGCCCATAACCGCAGCCCGATCAACCCGCCCCAGTCCTGGCAAACCAGAGTGATGTTGCGCAGGTCCACCTTGCGCAGCCACTCACCCATCCAAGCCACGTGGCGTTCATAAGTGTAGTCACTTCGTTCAGTTGGTTTGTCGGATCGTCCGAATCCGATCAGGTCTGGCGCAACCGCGCGATGTCCCTGCGCGACGAATCCCGCAATCATGTGGCGGTAAAGGTAGGACCAGCTTGGCTCGCCATGCATCATCAGTACGGGATCAGCCTCGGCTGGCCCTTCATCCACATAATGCATCCGCAACTGGCCGCCTTCGGTGTCATCCACCTGCGTGTAACTCGGTGCAAACGGGTAATCTGAGAGCTCGTCAAACCGAGTATCTGGCGTACGTAGAAACTTCATTCTCTTCCCTTTCAGAGTTTCCAATCTGAGCGCCCTGCCATCAATGCGCGCATCCAGCTCTTCGCGAAACACTGGATTTCAAATCCCCGCCGTAAGATCAGGCCAATGGGCTACTCATTCCGCATACATTCTGCAGTGCTTTCAGACGACCCGATCTCAGCAAGATCGAACACCTTACCTATGAAAACAAGCCACTCTCAGATCTTCGATTAGCGCCTTCAGATTTTTTTTAATCCGCACTCATTTTTTTACCCGAAAGGTCTTGAACCCACCGATCAACAATCGTAGACAGCGCCTCACCGTTGGGGTGTAGCCAAGTGGTAAGGCAACTGTTTTTGGTACAGTGTACCGTAGGTTCGAATCCTACCACCCCAGCCACTTTCCATGAAAAATTCAATAAAATCAGTGGATCGGTTTAAAATAGATGCTGGCACGATTGCCCGGCTGTCGCGTGATTGCCAAACAGCTAACGTGAACCAAAGCCCCTTTGGGCAAACGAAAAAACAATCAAACCGGTTCTCAATCTCGTTTCTGTCTGGGCGAAGCAAGACTCACGTCCCTCCCACACCTGCATTGGGGATCCCTGCTCCAGTGCCCGGGGAAAAAGAAAAGAAAAGAAAAGAAAATTATCATCGAACCTACAACGCCAGCAACGCTGGGCGCCATCCACGCCATTTCACGAGAGATTGTTCGAAGCCAATTCGAATTGTTACTCAGCAACTTCTCTTATCCAGCCTTCGATGCTGAAGCACAAATCTCGCACCTGCGCGCCGAGCTCGAACACCTTCAAATCGAGATACGGGGCAGAGACTTATCGCGCCCTGTTCGGATCGCAAGGGAAGTTGCAGCAAAGATTGGAGGGCAGGCTGTGCATCCTATGGATGCCGAAGCAGCAAGGCAATTTGCGACAACCCTTAGCCGGCGAAAAAAGAAAGATGTGTCCGCAATTGAATAACCTGAGTGACACTAATTTAGTGTGGCATTGAGCCGTTAGAGACATATTCAGTTAAAACTGCTCGACTGCCACTCTGCCAGATCCCGGTTAGCCACCAGGCAAAGGCTTCAGAAAACTTTGTGCCGCGGCCAAATTCACCGCCATATTGGCTTTGTTCGAGCCAAAGCTGTGGGTCGGCTTTGGACGCCTGTGCGGTTTTATGTAGTTTCTCCCATTGGGGGTCATTCGGGGCGATTTCGGAGCCATCTTCACGAACACCTACGCACATCCGGCACCAGAATGCTTCGGCCAACGCGAGCCCATTTACCGAAGAGCCAGACGCAGTTGCTGCGCGCAGCGACGGTAGTAGGAACCCGGGATGTCGCGCCGACCCGTCAAATGCGACCCGACGTGTTGTATCGTGAATGGCAGTGTTGGCAAATCGCCTCTTAACCAACCCGAGGTACTCTTTTGCTGTCGTCCCGGGAACAGCTTCGACATGAGGCAAAATCTCTTCTGTCTGAACTTTTCCGAAAAACGCCACGATGTCCGGGTCCCGCATGCAGTCTGAAATCGTGGGCACATTCAGAATCTCGCCGACATTTGCGAGCAGCTGGTGACCTCCATTTAATATGCGCAGTTTCATCGCTTCGTAGCTGTGGACGTCCTGCGTCAGTGTTACTCCGACCTCTTCGAGGGGCGGTCGCCCGGCGCAGAAATCGTCCTCAATCACCCATTGGCGAAAGTTCTCATGCGTGACTGGTACGCGGTCGTCGACGCCCAGTGTGCGGCATTGCAATACGACCTGCTCGGTCGTTGCGGGCACGATGCAGTCAACCATCGAGTTTGGGAACGCGCCATTCTGATCGATCCAATCGGCCAGATCCGGGTCGGATAGACGCGCCAAACCAACAACGCAGGTTCGCAGAATTCCACCGTTGCCCTGAAGATTATCGCAGCTGAGCGCAGTAAAGGGTTTCAAGCCATTTGTACGCCGTTGCCTGAGCGCCGCGACAATAGCGCCGAAAGCTGTGCGCGGCTGGTCCGGGTTCTCGGCATCGTGACGAATGTCTGCGTGATCCGTATCGAACGCATCAGTGTTGGCGTCCGGAAAATATCCACCTTCAGTTACAGTCAGCGACACAATTCGTATGGCAGGGTCCGCCATCGTCCGGATAAGCGCGGCATTGTTGTCTTCGATTGGAAGGTAGTCGATCATCGGACCAATCACTTCGGCGGACATTCCTTTTGGGTCCAGTTCGATCAGCGTTGTCAGGCAGTCCTGGGCCAACAGTCGCTCTCGCATGTTTGTGTCATAGCTTCGGACACCTGCCCCGATGATTGCCCAGTCATGGGCCTGGCCCCGCTGCATCAACTGGTGAATATACCAGGCCTGATGTGCGCGATGAAAGTTGCCAAGTCCGATATGGACAATGCCCGGTGTCAGGTCAGAGCGCGCATAGACCGGAGTCCTGACGATCTCCGGCAGGTCTGAAAGACTGTCACGCCGTAGCCGTACCGAAGGTTTTGCATTCGCCACAGGGTCCATCAGCTCATCCAGTTTCCGCCATCGACATTGTAGGTTTGTGCGACGATGTACTTGGCATCATCAGAAGCCAGAAATACGGCCATCCCGGTCAGATCTTCGGCCCGACCCATTCGGCCATAAGGAACGGCTGCAGCCACTTCGCGTTTCTTCTGGCCCAGTGGTTTGCCTTCGTGTTTTGCAAAAAACGCATCAACGCCATCCCAGTGCTCGCCATCAACAACACCAGGGGCAATGGCATTTACGTTGATTCCGTGAGAGATCAGGCTCAGCCCAGCAGATTGGGTCAAGGATATGATCGCGGCTTTGCTGGCACAGTATACGGCGACCAAGGGCTCGCCCCTACGCCCTGCCTGCGATGCCATGTTGATGATCCGACCTTTGGTTCCGTGATCAATCATGTGGCGCGCAACGGCCTGCATCGTAAACAGCGCGCCAGCAACGTTGATATCAAAAACGCGATTGTAGTCAGCGCGCTCAATTTCAACGATTGGAGCGGCGGAGAAGATCGCTGCGTTGTTGATCACAATGTCGATTGGGCCAAAATGTGCCGCCGTTCGTGCAACGGCGTCTTCTATGCTTTGTTGGCTGGTCACATCCATCTCGACGGCCAACGCCGCCGCGCCGATCTCAGTTGCTGCGTCCTGCGCACGCTGCCCGTCTATGTCCGCGATGGCGACCCGCGCGCCCTCGGCCACATAAGCCTTGGCAAACGCCAGTCCGATGCCTCGCGCGGCCCCGGTGATCAGGGCAGTTTTGCCGGTCAGACGCGTCATTCGAACCGCAGACCTTTCGCGTCAAACCGGTGGATGGCATCCGAGCGTGGCGTCAGATGGATACGGTCGCCGTGGCGAAAGCTGACCTCGCCATCTGCACGGACGGTGATTGTCTCGGCCAACCCTGTTTCGTGGACGTGGAAGAAAGTGTCCGAGCCGAGGTGCTCAGAAACGCTTACGACGCCGGACCAGTCTCCCTCAGATTCAGACACCGCAATGTGTTCAGGGCGAATTCCGATGGTCTGGGCACCGAGCTTTTCTGCCTCGGGGCCTTCGATGAAGTTCATCTTGGGTGAACCGATGAAGCCTGCAACAAACAGGTTGCGCGGCGTACGGTACAGCTCCAACGGGCTGCCAACCTGTTCGATCACACCTGCCTGAAGCACAACGATCTTGTCGGCCATAGTCATGGCCTCGACCTGATCGTGGGTGACGTAGATCATCGTGGTCGCCAGACGTTCGTGCAGTTCGCTGATTTCCAGCCGCATGCCAACGCGCAAGGCGGCGTCTAGGTTCGACAGCGGCTCATCAAACAGGAACGCAGCCGGTTCGCGTACAATGGCCCGACCGATGGCCACCCTTTGACGTTGCCCGCCAGACAGTTGGCCGGGACGGCGATCCAGGTAGTCAGTCAGGTTCAGAACGCTCGCCGCACCTTCGACCCGTTTGTCGATCTCGGCCTGGTCCAGTTTCGCCATGCGCAGCGGAAATGCGATGTTTTTGCGAACGGTCATGTGCGGGTACAAGGCGTAGGATTGGAACACCATCGCCAGCCCGCGTTTGGCAGGCGGCACGTCTGTTGCGTCGGCGCCGTCAATGTCGATGGAGCCAGAGGTCATGTCTTCCAGTCCCGCAATCAGTCGCAGCAGAGTGGACTTGCCGCAACCCGAGGGGCCGACAAATACGGTGAACTCGCCATCTTCGATGGTCAGATCCAGCGGGGGAATGACCTCTACGTCGCCGAAGCTTTTGGTCACGGACTTGAGTTGAATACGTCCCATACGAAGTCTTCCTTATTTCACAGCGCCGAAAGTCAGGCCGCGGACAAGTTGTTTCTGGCTGAACCAGCCAAGGATCAGGATGGGTGCAATCGCCATGGTCGAGGCCGCGCTGAGCTTGGCAAAGAACAAGCCTTCG
This sequence comes from Ruegeria sp. CDSC054, assembly GCF_059610645.1. Lineage (NCBI taxonomy): Bacteria > Pseudomonadati > Pseudomonadota > Alphaproteobacteria > Rhodobacterales > Roseobacteraceae > Ruegeria > Ruegeria sp. CDSC054. The sequence goes on from NZ_JBXWOA010000002.1 coordinate 470,658, forward strand.
GGGCTGGAATAGCTGGCGATAAATGCAGTAAGTGGGGCCGCATCGACGGCCGTCAGGTTTAGGGTCCAGAACGCCTCGTTCCAGGCCAGGATGAAGTTCAGTAGAACGGTCGATGCGATGCCGGGGATGGCCATGGGTGTCAGGATATAAAGGATTTCCTCTTTCAGCGTCGCACCATCCATCCGTGCCGCTTCGAGGATTTCCCCCGGAATTTCGCGGAAATAGGTGTAGAGCATCCAGACGATGATCGGCAGATTGATCAGCATCAGCACCACGACCAGCCCACCGCGACTGTCCAGCAAACCCAACTGAATGAACAGCAAGTAAATTGGGTACAGAACACCAACTGCGGGCAACATCTTTGTGGACAGCATCCACAACAGAATGTCCTTGGTGCGTTTGGACGGAACAAACGCCATCGCCCAGGCTGCGGGTATCGCGACGATCACACCCAGAACGGTCGATCCGCCTGCGATGATGACCGAATTCCACAGGAACCGCATATAGTCAGAGCGTTCCTGCACGATGGCGTAGTTTTCGAGCGTCCAGTCGAAGTTGAGGAAGATCGGTGGGCTTGCAATCGCCTGTGCCTCGGTCTTGAAGCTGGTCAGGATCGTCCAGAGGATTGGGAAAAAGATCAGCAGACCTACGGCCCAGGCAAGGGCAGTGTTTAGTGTTTTGCGTTGTGTCGTGACGGTGCGGGCCATGGTTTTGTCTCCTCACGCGTCCAGGTTTTTGCCGACGATGCGCATCAGGAAGATGGCAACGATATTGGCAAGGATGATTGCATAGACACCACCGGCTGATCCGAGGCCAACGTTCTGGCTTTCCAACACGCGCTGGAAGATCATGTAGGTCAGTGTACGGGTGCCGAAGGCGCCGCCGGTGGTCACGAAAATCTCGGCGAAAATCGACAGTAGAAAAATCGTCTGAATCAGGATCACAATCGTAATGGCGCGACCAAGATGCGGCAGAATGATGTGATAGAAGCGTTTTAGCACCGGCGCGCCGTCCATCTCGGCCGCTTCCAGCTGTTCACTGTCCAGAGACTGGATAGCCGTCAGCAGGATCAGCGTCGCAAAGGGAAGCCACTGCCAGGAAACGATCATAACGATCGAGGTCATCGAAGCCTCGGACAGCCACGAAATCGGCTCGGCCCCGAAAAAGCGCCATAGATGGGCCAGCAAACCGTTCACCGGGTCCATGAACATGTTCTTCCAGACCAGCGCTGATACGGTCGGCATGACAAAGAATGGCGCGATCACAAGGATGCGGACAACGCCCTGCCCCCACATGGGCTGATCCAGCAGCATGGCCAGCAGAATGCCCAGAATGACCGTAATCACCAGCACGCCGCCAACGATTACTAATGTTGCTTGGACCGCGGGCCAGAAGGAACTGGAGGATACGAAACGAACGTAGTTGTCGAACCCGACCCAACCCAGATCGCCTCCACGCAGCGGAAGGTACTTCTTGAAAGAAAAATACAGCGTCATCGTCAGAGGCACGAGCATCCAGCCAAGCAGCAGGACCACTGCGGGTGCCATCATCAGGCGGGCAACTGATCGAGAATGTTGAGTAGCCATAACGCAAACCCTCTCTGTTCAGGCGTAACTCAGCCTGCGAGAAAAACGCGAATTGTGGAAGGGTTGAACGGGGGGGCAGACCTCTGCCCACCCGTTGGGAGGATGCCTCAGTAACCGGCGGCTTCCATTTCTTCAGCTGTGAAAGCCTGCGCTTTGGCAAGTGCCTCCTCAACCGTTTGCTGTCCGGCATATACCGCCGAGAACTCCTGGCTCACCTGTGTGGCGATGCCTGCGAATTCCGGGATTGCGGCGAACTGGATGCCAACGTACGGGACGGGTTTCACCGTCGGGCTGTTCGGATCAGCTGACAGGATTGAGTCCAGTGTCATCTTGGCGAACGGAACCTTTTGGTATTCCGGATTCTCGTACAGAGACGTACGTGCACCCGGGGGAACGTTTGCCCATCCTTCGCTTTCGGCCACTAGCTCAATGTAGTCCTTTGAGGTCGCCCATTCGATGAATTGCTTGGCAGCATCTTCTTGCTGTGTGCCAGCAGGAATAGCCAGTGCCCACGCCCAAAGCCAGTTGGACCGCTTGCCCAATCCTGTGTCAGGTGCCAGCGCAAATCCTACGTGATCCGCGACCGTAGAGTCGTCAGGGTTGGTTACGAAAGACGCCGCAACTGTCGCGTCGATCCACATGCCGCATTTGCCCTGCTGGAACAGCGACAGGTTTTCGTTAAACCCATTGGTGGCATAGCCGGCAGGACCGGATTCGTTCATCATTTCAACGTAGAAATTCAGTGTATCTGCCCACTCGGGCTGATCGAACTGAGGCTTCCATTCTTCGTCGAACCAGCGGGCACCGAATGAATTGGACATCGCAGTGATAAAGGCTCCACCTTCACCCCAACCGGCTTTGCCGCGAAGGCAGATGCCGTTGATCTCGGCGTCGCGGTCGGTCATCGCGGCGGCGGCCTCTTTGATGAACTGCCAGGACGGCGCCTCAGGCATTTCCATGCCCGCCTTTTCCATGAGGTCAGTGCGGTACATGATCATCGAGCTTTCACCATAGAACGGCGCCGCGAAAAGCGTTCCGTCATGGCTCAAGCCACCTGCCATCGCGGGCAGAATGTCACCAACGTCATATTCTTCGGACAGGCCATCCAGCGGTACCAGCCAGCCATTCGCGCCCCAGATCGGCGTCTCATACATGCCGATTGTCATGATGTCGAACGTACCGCCCTTGGTCGTGATGTCGGTAGTTACGCGCTGACGCAGCACGTTTTCTTCCAACGTCACCCATTCGACGTCAATGCCGGTCGCCTCGGTGAATTTATCGGTATAGCCCTGCATCCGGATCATGTCGCCGTTGTTCACGGTCGCTATTGTTAAGGTGTCCGCATGAGCTGCTGCCGTCGCGACGAGTGTCATTGCAGTCGCCGCACGAAGTGCGTTTCTCAAATACATCCCTGTCCTCCCTGAGCTTGGATGTCGTACAGAGAACGTAATGCAAAAATTGTCGCGGCGTCAATGAAAACTTTACGCGCGTTAAATTTTAGGATTACGCGGAATCCCTCAAAACCAGCCTTGCAGGGAACAATGTTTCTGACCGCGTTTCAAATTTCCCTCCACTTTCAATGAGTTCGAACAGAGTTTCAACGCTACGCCCGGCCACGTTGTCATAGTCATGCGCAGCCGTGGTCAGAGAGGGGCACGTAAATTTTGCGAAGGGATGATCGTCATTTGAAGCCAGACGCAGCGCGCAATCGTCCCGTCGACCGACCCGAATCCCTTGTTCGTAACAGGCCGCCAGAAAGCCGATTGCCAGCCGGTCATTGCTGCACAGGACCGAGTTTGTTCGCAGCTCATTTTCCGCCAGAACTTTCAGCGCACCCTTGTGACCGATCTCTTCAAACGCCCAGCCCTTACCGTCGACTTTGATGATATGCGGCTCGAACCCGAGACGCTCCATGACTTCAATATAGGCTTTTCGGCGTTTATTGGCGTTCGGGTTTGCAGGTGTTCGCATTTCGAAGAATGACGGGGGCTCGCCCGTCCGGATCATGTATTCCACGGTTTGCGACACAAAGCTGAAATTGTCCGACCCGATAAACGCGGCACCCAGACCTTCTAGGTTACTGTCGAACAATACAGTCGGCACATTCGCGCAGAACCTTTCGATCACTGATTGATCTGAGGTCCGTCCCAATGGCGCCAACAAAACCCCGGCAGGCTTCATGGATTGCAGCCCGTCCAGAATGTCGTTTTCCAGTTTTTGCTCACCATGAGAGCTGAAAAGGGACGGACGATACCCCGCCGCGATACAGCTTTGTTCCAAATAGCGCGCGATTTCGGCAAAGAACGGATCAGCCAGATAGGGCACGACGATGCCGATATTCTTGGTCAGCTTCCGGTTCTGGTTCACCGCATAAATATTGGGGCGATAGTCGAACCGCTCCAACGCCTCTTCGATACGGGCCCGTGTTGTCGGGCGAACGCTGTCGGGATCGTGAAAGTACTTGGATACCGTAGGCCGCGAGATGCCACTGAGGGCTGCGAACTCTTCCATATTTTTTATTTTGGTCATGTCAGTCTGCCTGCGGATCTGAGCCGCCTTGATCTTATCATATTTTTACATATTCTTTGCGCGCGCTAAAAAATCAATAGCCATGCAAGGTCCGGGCGTTTCTGCGGGCAAGGGGATTGAATGTTTCTCGGGATTGATATCGGAACGTCAGCGGTCAAACTTGTCTGTGCGGTTACCGATCGAATTCTTGCAACGTCTTCAGTAGACATAAAAACTTCCTCGCCGCAGCCTGGTTGGTCAGAGCAGCACCCAGATATTTGGTGGCAGGTGACGCGCGATGCATTGAGCCAACTTGCAAAACAAGTCACGCTGTCTGAGGTGCAGGCCATCGGGTTGTCCGGTCAGATGCATGGGGCAGTTTTGCTGGATCGCGATCTGCGCCCGATCCGCCCGGCGATCCTGTGGAATGACAGCAGAGCGGTACGTGAATGCGATGAACTGCGCGAAGCCCAGCCGCAGATTGGTCATATCTCTGGCGTCCTCCCTTTGCCGGGTTTCACGGCACCCAAAATCGCCTGGTTGAAACAACATGAGCCGGCACACTATGCTCGACTTGCTCATATCCTGCTGCCCAAGGATTACATCGGGTTATGCCTGCATGGAGAGTTGGCAACCGACACATCCGATGCAGCCGGTACAATGTGGCTCGATCAGGCATCGCGAAAATGGCATGCCGGAGTTGCCGAAGCCACAGATGTAGCGCTCGATTGGCTGCCGCAGGTTTTCGACGGTCACGTCGTCGTCGGAACCGTGACGGCGCAAGCCGCAGCTGAAACCGGGTTGAAACCAGGCGTGCCCGTAGTTGCGGGAGGCGGAGACGCGGCAACCGGGGCGATATCTCTGGGCGCGACCGAACCGGGACGTGGCTTTATTTCCCTCGGGACGTCCGGCCAGCTGTTCGTGGCGGACCGTCGGTACAAGCCTAATCCTGAACGCTATGTGCATGCGTTCGCACACACTTTGCCCGACCGTTGGTATCAAATGGCGGCGATGTTGAACGGCGCAAGGCCAATTTCTTGGATTGGCGGCCAACTGGCGCTGTCCGCTGCCGAAGTTGTTGCGCTTGCTGAAACGGTCAGCGGTGATCGCGGGCCGATTTTCCTGCCGTATTTGACAGGTGAACGCAGTCCCCTCGGGGATCCGCATATTCGCGCCTGTTTCTTTGGTCTTGAGGATTCGACAACGCGCGCGGATCTCTGCCGTTCCGTAGTCGAAGCAATTGCTTTTTGTTTTGCCGATGCCGCGCAGAGCTTTGGAGACACGATAGACAACCTTCCGGAACTGGCAGCTATTGGAGGAGGCAGTCAATCGGATCTCCTGCTGGGCCTGATCGCTACGGTGACGGGCAAGCCCATTTTGCGTTCGGAAGGCGCGAGTTCCGGTCCGGCCTATGGCGCTGCCCGTCTGGCAGCCTGTGGAAATGGTGCTTTGGGCAAAGCCGATCTAGCGCTTCAGCCACCAACAACGGATCGGTTCGAGCCCGCTGACATGGCCACGCTCTTCCAGCGGTTGAGGCGATTTCGCAGGCTCTATTCTGCAGTGAGCACTATCTATTAGGCGCAGGACCCATTGATTTCCATTGGGCTTCGTGTGTCCCGGTTCGAACACCGAGCGGTGAACATGTCTGATCTTTTCTCTCTAACGGATGCGCAGATGGTGCGTCTTGTGCCCCTCTTCCCTAAGTCCCAAGGTAGGTCGCACGTCGATAACCCGCCTGTGCTGATTGGATTCCCGGACCGGACAGGCGTGACACTGGAACGGGCGATGCTGCTACTCGGAGGGATGCCTTGCGCTATTCGGACGCTGCTAGCCGCTGTGCATCTCTAGCGAGCAAAGGTGGAATTGAGCATTTTGCCGTCGGGTCTAAGCCGGGGACACGCGTAGCCGCAGGTTGCTGGCGTCTGAAGAGACCAACGTTGACCCCGTAGAGTTCGGCAACCTGTCTCATGCTGTTGTTATGCCAAAGTTGAAAATACCAAGAAATGTTCTGTGGTTGATGAGTACCCTCTCGATTACTTTCACGCCTATCATATCTGATTTTTTTCGCGACTTCATAAACCTCTGAATACTCAGGGTTTGCGGTCGCATTCATTGTTTGTCGATCCATGCGATCTCGTTGATTTCCTGAGAGATTTTCAAATCATTCGAACAGCCGCATCACGGCTCAACATCAGCGAGAACGCCGTACCGACCATAATTTCAAAAAGGGAGAAATGCGCCTGCCACCGAGGGTGGCGAAATGCCGCTTTACCGCAGGGTCCAAACTCTCGCTATGCAGCGCAATTTCCTCGGCTGAACTTCTGGTTTATTCCGCCAGAGCTTGGCATGCGCACCAAACTGGCAAATTTGAGCGACACAAAACTAACGATGTGCAGTGATAGACACCAACTGTGCACCTTTGAGCCTAACGGTACGAGTTTTCCACACACATGTTTGCGGAAAGGAGTAAGCGCATGCTTGATACATACAACATTCGCACCGCTGATATGCCGGGCGAGATGCAGATCTTGCTCGATCAATATCCACGCGACAGCTGGGAAGCACACCCTGGCTTCACCGAGAAAACCCGCCACTGGCTGGGTGCCCATCTGATGTTTCGGCGCCTTGCCCGGCTGGTTCGCTCCGATGCAGAAAGCTATCTTGAAAAGGACCTTTCCCCCGAAGAGTATGCCGCGCGCCTGTCCTATTACGGAAACGCGCTTGTTGGAAACTTGCACGGCCATCACGGTTGGGAAGATCATAGCTACTTCCCCGAGCTTTCTGCTGCGGATGCCCGTTTTGACGCCGGGCTAGAGGTTTTGGAAAAAGACCATGCCGATCTCGATCTGGTTCTTGACCAATACACAAGGACGGCCAATCGTGTGATCAAGCTCATTCAATTGGATGAGGCTCAGGCCCGATCCGAAGTCGGATCTCTGCGCGACACCTCAGAGGCCATCGAGGCCTTTCTGAAACGGCACCTGAGCGATGAGGAAGACCTTGCCGTCCCAATCATCCTTCACCACCGGCTAAGAGGTTAAAGCCAAGCATGACCGATCAATCCAAACAGGAAGATCAGGCCAATGCCGCAGAGCGCCGCGCACGAGGAGAGTTCGTGCGCGGCGTCAGTGGCTTCCGACATGCTATCGGCGATCCAGAGTTCCCGGCTGAACCAGGGCGCTATCACCTGTTTGTTGCGCTGAATTGCCCATGGTGTCATCGGGTGACGCTGGCGCGCAATGTGTTGGGTTTGCAGGACAGCATTTCGATGGATGTGGCCTTTCCCAATCGCACCACAGAAGACGACCCAGAGGGTCCGAACAACTGGCAGTTCGCCCCCGAGCTTGTTGCTTCAGCAACTGGGGCAACGTTGCCTGAATGCACCTTGGAAACCGCAACGGGACAAGGTTTCAGGTTGGTTCGCGAAATTTACCGGGCTGAAGGCTCAGAAGAACGTTCAGTCCCAATCCTGTATGACAAAATAGCCGGCCGTATCGTGAACAATGAAAGCGCCGAGATCATTCGAATGCTGAATGGCAATGCAGCGCTGCTGGGCAGCTACTGCAATGAAGCCAACCGGCCCAACCTCTACCCGGATGATCCTGCGATCCGGGCTGAAATTGACGAACTGAACGTGCAAATCTACGTCGCCATCAACAACGGGGCATACAAGGCCGGGTTCTCGTCTGATCAAAACGTCTATGTCGCCAGTTTCGGGACATACTTCAAAACATTGGCGCAGTTGGAAGACCGCTTGGCCAGCGATGGCAGACCTTTTCTGACCGGGGACCGATATACAGAAGCCGATCTGCGCCTTTTCCCGACGCTCTACCGCCACGACCCGGTTTACTACCTGCGCATGAAGCTGAATGGCGCCAAGATCCTTGACTACCCGTTTCTCTGGCGCTGGCTTTGTCGCGTCCATGATCTGCCCGGGGTGGCAACCAGCAGTTCGCTGGATCACTGTCGGCAAGGGTACTTTGGTCGAAGCTGGAATGGTGTCATTCCCGCAGGCCCATTCGTGCCGATGACGTACCCAAAAGCTTATGGGCATCCTGAACTGGCGGTTCAGTACGGGACTTCGTCGGTCACCTCCAAGACAAATGTTTAAAGCGCCGAAGCAGCGAAATTGGTATAAACTGGCACGGATTTTGCCAACCAAAAGAGGGACCCCGCCATGGGAATTCGACAGACTGAGGGACGCAAACGGCTTTATGACAGCGTTCTCGACACCGTAGGTGACACGCCCTGCATACGCATCAACAAGATCGCGCCGTCGCATGTGACGGTCTATGTGAAATTCGAGGCTTTCAATCCTGCAGCTTCGGTCAAGGATCGTCTCGCGCTGAACATTATCGAGGCGGCGGAACGTGACGGGCGGCTGAAGCCCGGCCAGACTGTGGTCGAGGCCACATCCGGCAACACCGGGATCGGCCTTGCGATGGTGTGTGCTGCCAAAGGGTATCCCCTGGTCCTGACCATGGCCGACAGCTTTTCGGTCGAGCGCCGCAAGCTGATGCGCTTTCTGGGGGCAAAGGTCGTGCTGACGCCGCGCGCTCAAAAGGGCTTTGGCATGTATGTCAAAGCCAAGGAACTTGCCGAACAGAATGGATGGTTTCTGGCCAGCCAGTTCGAGACGTCGGCAAATGCCGATATTCACGAGAACACCACTGCCCGAGAAATCATGGCAGATTTCGAAGGTGAGCGGCTGGACTACTGGGTCACCGGCTATGGCACCGGCGGGACCGTTTCCGGTGTCGCACGCGTTCTTCGCGCAGAGCGCCCCGGCACGAAAATCATCCTAACAGAACCCGCCAACGCGGCGATTGTGTCATCGGGTTATACAAACACCCGCAACGAGGGCCACCAACCCACGGAAAGCCATCCGAATTTTGAACCTCACCCCATTCAGGGCTGGACCCCAGACTTTATCCCATGGGTTCTGCAAGAGGCGATCGACAAGGATTACTATGATGAATTGATCCCTGTCCCCGGTGCCGAGGGGATTGAATGGTCCAGACGGCTGGCGTCGGAAGAAGGGATTTTTACGGGAATATCTGGTGGCTCGACGCTTGCTGTTGCTATGAAAGTGGCCGAGCAAGCCCCGCAGGGATCCGTTTTTCTGGTGATGTTGCCAGACACGGGCGAGCGCTATCTCTCCACACCACTTTTCGACGGGATCGAAGAAGATATGACCGAAGACGAGCGCGTGATTTCGATGTCGACACCTTCGGCACAGATGGCCGCTGAATAGGCAAAGCACACTTCATCTGGACGCTTCTATGACTATGGCATTCGGGACGGTCTGTGCCCCGAATGCGCTTTTCGCAGCGCGCTTACAACCTTCGGAACACGCAGGTCAGTCTGTAGTTGAAGCCGCGCAAAAAGTCGTCACCCGAATGAATTCTTATCGCTAAATCAATTGTATATGTCCGGGCGTTTCGCCGATTTTCGGGTTTGAAGCTTGACTCGACAACCCTCCCTTCGTGCATGATGAAAGAATAAGCATAGTATTTTAGCTGCTTTTTCGAACGGTTTGAGTTCTCAGGAGGCGGACGGTGGAAGCAATTGTTAACGGCATTAACACTATTCTTTGGAACTACGTCCTGATCTACGGGTTGCTCGGCGTCGGCATATTTTTTACCATTCGTCTGGGCGCGCTGCAGTTTCTACATTTCGGCGAGATGATCAGTGTTCTGACCTCGTCCAAATCCACTGACAAACGCGGAATTACACCGTTTCAGGCACTGACCGTTAGTCTGGCGTCACGCGTTGGCACTGGGAATCTGGCCGGTGTCGCGGTGGCTTTAACCTTGGGTGGCCCTGGCGCAATCTTCTGGATGTGGATCGTGGCCCTGGTCGGTATGGCCACGGCTTATTCCGAAAGCACACTGGCGCAGCTTTACAAGGTCACGTCTTCAAACGGACGGTTCCGTGGCGGTCCTGCTTTTTATATGGCCAATGCCCTGAACGCGCCCTGGGCCGGGGTGATCTTTTCGATCTGCCTGATCGTCAGTTTCGGCCTGGTTTTTGTCGCCGTCCAATCCAACTCAATCGCTGAGGCGTTCGAAGGCGCGTTTGGGCTGAACAAATTGATTGCCGGTCTGGCGTTGGCAGCGGCGGCGGCTGTGGTCATCTTTGGCGGCATCCGAACCATTGCGCGATTTGCCGAAATCGTCGTCCCACTCATGGCCGGGCTGTACCTGTTGCTGGCCTGTGTCGTCGTTGTCCTGAACCTGCCACAGGTGCCTGCAATGCTGTGGTCCATCGTTGCAGGGGCCTTTGGCCTTCAGGAGGCCGCAGGCGGCGTCACGGGTGGCGTAATGGCCGCAGCGCTCAATGGCATCAAGCGCGGATTGTTTTCAAACGAGGCCGGCATGGGTTCGGCCCCCAACATCGCAGCCGTTGCTACCCCGGAACCGCACCACCCTTCGAGCCAGGGTTTGGTTCAGGCGTTTGGCTGTTTCGTGGATACGATACTGGTCGCCACCGCGACCGCATTGCTGATCCTGCTGTCTGGCGCTATCGAACCGGACGGGGCCACCGGCATGCGGCTAACTCAGGATGCGGCAGCGGTCCATCTGGGTGAGATCGGCCGCCATTTTATCGCAATCGCAATCGTGTTTTTTGGCTTTACGTCGATATTGGGCAATTACTCATACGCAGAAAACGCCATGACGTTTCTGAAGCTGGAAGGCAAAGTGCCCATCTACATTTTGCGCCTGGGTTGTCTTGCCATGGTCGTCTGGGGCGCTGTGCAAGCGGTCAGCACAGTGTTCAATTTTGCAGACGCAGCCATGGGTGTAATGGCAACCATCAACCTGGTCGCCATCGTGCTGCTGTCGGGCACGGTGTACAAACTGACCGTGGACTATTTCGCACAGCGCAGACAGAATCTTGAGCCCCGCTTTGTGGCAAGCAAATTCCCTGAATTTGACAAGGGCGTTGATCACTCGGTCTGGACGGAGGAGGCATATGCCGAGACCCAGCGTGATTGAAACCGGTGAGTTGCAGGTCATTCTGGATGACATTGCCGACCGCGTCGCAGGTATGTCTGACCGCGGGAAGGTTGCCCAGTACATTCCCGAGCTTGCCACGGTTGACCTGAACCAGTTCGGCATCGCCGTCGCGCCCATTGACGGCGTGCCTGTATCGGCCGGAAACGCGGACACGCTGTTTTCGATACAAAGCATCTCAAAGGTCTTTTCGCTGACGGAAGCCCTTCAACGTGTAGGCGCGACCCTTTGGCAGCGGGTAGGCCGAGAGCCTTCAGGCGATCCGTTCAATTCCATCGTCCAGCTCGAACATGAACGCGGAATTCCCAGAAACCCGTTTATTAACCCCGGCGCCATTGTCGTGGCCGACGTTCTGCTTGAAGACCGAAGTTCTGATGAGGCGGTCAACGACGTACTGAATCTGTGCCGAACGCTCGCAGAGGATCAGTCCATTCAAGTGGACAAGGCCGTTGCAGAATCTGAGATGCGGACAGGGTCCAGAAACCGGGCACTTGCGCATTTCATGAAGGCCGAGGGAAACCTAAAAGCGCCAGTCGAAGATGTTCTGTCGCTGTATTTCCGCCAATGCAGCATCGCCATGTCATGCCGTCAATTGGCGGTGGCTGGCCGTTATTTGGCCGCCGCAGGCCAGAACCCGGCCGACGGGTCAACCGTGTTGTCCGCACAACGCGCACGGAGAGTAACCGCATTGATGATGATGTGCGGATCTTATGACGCCTCGGGCGAGTTTGCATTCCGCGTCGGGCTTCCCGCCAAAAGCGGTGTGGGAGGCGGTATCCTGTGTATTGTACCAGGCATCGCAGCCGTTACAGCCTGGAGCCCAGGACTAGACGCAAAAGGCAACTCGCATCTGGCCAGCATTGCATATCAGGAGCTGGTTCGCGCGACCGGATGGTCGGTGTTCGGGCCAAGTGTTTGACGAACCGAAACACGCAGTTCATCCACGTCGCTTCGCTCGTACATTTCGCGTGGTCTTGCGCAACCTTCCGGGGTCCCCCCTGTTAGCCCCTAAGACACGTGGCATACGGTCGGCGTGTGACGGACTTTCCTAAGAAATTGAGAGGTTACCTCCACCCGGCTTTTGCGGCGTAGCGTTTCAACAGCAAATATAATAATGTTTCAATATGACAAACAGCCTGCGCTGTGGAGTCGGCATTCTGAAGGGGAGATTGGAATGAAGTTGCAGTGTGTTTTTGTGTTGTCGATGGGTTTTGCGGCCCTTTCAGCTGAAGCGCAGGAAAACCCGATTCAACACGATGCGGAATTCTACATCCTTCAAGCACAGCTTGGATCGCAATGGGCCCAAGATGACGCGGCCGTTGACCAAGCACTGGCTGCGTTTCGGGAAAGCAACGGGGGAACGCCCCCAAACATCATCAGTGTCTTGATCGATGATATGGGCTTTGGCGACATGGGAATTCCCGAGCTTAACGCCGTTCGGGGATATGAGACTCCGAACATCAACGATTTCTCAGATCAGGCACTGCGGATGGTACGGATGTACACTGAGCCTTCGTGTACGCCGACCCGCGTGGCGCAAATGACCGGGCGTTTGCCTGTGCGAATGGGCATGGGCGATACGACTGTGGATATCGCTGGCTTTGGTTTGCCCGGCGATGAGGTGACGCTGGCTGAGGTGTTGAGACAGGCGGGCTATGCTACCAGTCATGTCGGAAAATGGCACATGGGCGATATCGCTGAAAGCTGGGCGATGAATCAGGGTTTTGATTATGCCCAACACGCCATCCATCAGCAGGGCCAGTTGACCATCTTCAACGACGACGCGATCAAAGAGCAGGTCTCAGTCGCGATCCAGGACTATGACGACAAGTACACGCTGGACGGTTGGTTCAGACCGGACTCTGCCGCGATGATGACAGTTATCGAGGGGGAAACCGGCGGTCCGATCCGCGAAATCCGTATGGAAACCGGTGAGCGCTGGAACGCAGCCAAGTACGACGAGATGAACCAGGCGTTTCAGGACAAGACGCTGGAAGAACTGGACCGTCTTGCAGGCGGTGAAGACCCGTTTTTCCTGCAATACTGGCCGATGATCCCGCTGGACAACACCCGCGCCGGACGGTCGGGACCAGAGAGCGTGAATGGCGGTCTGTATGTGGACAAAATGCAGTTGCTCGATCAGTGGCTGGGCGACTTGTTCGCACGGCTGGATGAGCTGGGCCTGACAGAAAACACTGTGGTTGTGGTCATGGGCGACAATGGCCATTTCACCAAGTACGCGCCGCAATCCGGGTTCACCCCGCTGATCTATGCTGGCGGCAAGGGTGACACGACCGAGGGCGGAATCCGTGTCGATGCTTTCATCCGCTGGCCGGGCATGATTGAGGCGGACGGATTGCTCAACAGCATCATCCATGTCTCGGACCTCTATACGACATTGTCGCGCTTTGCCGGGGCAGATCAGTACATTCCGCGGGATAGGCTGGTGGATGGAGTGGACCAGTCTGCCGCCCTACTGTTTGCCGACGAAACCAAGGCCCGCCGCGATCACGTGATCGTCTATTCGGTGAACAAGCCCGAGGCGGTTGTGAAAGACCAGTTAAAGCTGAAACTGCCGGGACCGGGGGAAAGCGCTATTCTGGCAAAATTCTTTGATCTCTACCGGGACACACGTGAAGAATACTCTGTCTCGACAGAGGTTGGCGCCTGGGGCGGGCAGGAATTCGCACGCATCCTTGGCCGCCACATGGCCCGCAAAGAGAAATTCCCCGACACCGCACCCGCCTATGGCGTGCCATACGAAGGGATCGAGAATATTCGCCCAGAAACCCAACTCGCCGTCGACGCGTTTCTCATAAAACGCGCGTCACCGCAGCAATAATTCCTGACCGCCCGCGGTTTTCCTGCAGGCGGTCTATTGGAACCCGAAATCAGGATAAACATATGGCAGGAAACTTCATTTTCGCTCTGGGTTTAGTCGTTTCACTGGGTATCGGGTTCGTCTATTTCCGCGATCTTGGCGACATTTCGCAAATGGTGCTTAAGGTTAAACGCAAAAACATGATCCGGTTTATCCGGCACGAGTACCGCCTGATTGCTGTCGGTTTGGGCGGGTTCGCCGTCGCAACACTTGCGCATTTCATTCTGGGCGGTGGCCCGTTCTGGCTGTGGCTGATTGCGGCGCTTCTGGTTTTGGTATTGTATGGCTTTCCCTATGTGTGGGTCCATCTGGGGCTGAGGAATCAACTCAACACTGCGGCCTTCTTTCCCATTTCCGAGGCGCGAAAATTCATCGGCCCGACCGCGCCAGTCATCGTTATTGAAAACAACGGCCATGCCCGGGCGCATCCCGATGCGCAAATCATGCGGCCCCATTTGGCCGGCAATGCCGACGGGCTGGGTGGCGAAGATATCGTAATGACCTTTTGCGCGATGGCCAACCTTGGGCAAGGGTATGCCCCACGCATCGAGGGTAACCGCCTGGATCTTGAGGTTCTGGCCCAACATGGCAACAACCTGATCCTGCGGGACAACGAAACCGGGGAACCCATCCAGCAGATCTATGGATTTCGCGAGGCGGATCGCGATACTGGCGCGGACGGACCTGCCTGCCCTGTGCGCCCTGACGCAAAGATGCAGCCCTGGCCCACGTATCGGATGACGTTCCGCGGATTTCAAAAAGCGTTTCCCGATGGCGAGGTGTATCTGAACAAGCCCTCGCCGAACCCGTTTTTGCGGCTGCTGGATATGGTGACGGAGATAACATTTGGCTGGGGGATCGCGCGCCAGCATCAGGAAGATGCGCCCGTCATGGACAACATGGACAGTTCGGACAATCGGCTTCCGAACAAGACCTATGTCTGGGGCATCACGATCGGCAACGACGCTGCCTGCTGGATCGATGATTTCGTGGTCGAGAATGACTGGATCGTAAACGCAAATGTCGGTGGGCGTGACGTGGTTGTCAGTTTGGACCCAAAGTATGAAAGCCTTGGCGTTTGGTATAATGACAAAGGCCAGCCCATCACCCGCTGCGATTTCTGGGGAATGTCGGATCAGGGAAAACTGCAACGCGTCGAGACCCTGCGAGCCGGTGTATTCTGGCATGTCTGGTCCGAGTTCTTTCCGGAAACCGATATCAACCGTGTCGGACCGCGCGTTCAACAGTCTGGCGAAGCCGCTGAATGAGTGAGCAATCAGATCAGATTGCCAAATTGGAACAAACGGAGGATCAAAATGGTCTTTAAGAGGGAAATAGCAACCGCTGCGTGGGCCGTGGCGGTCTGGATACCAATGACAACTGCCGCTATGGCGCAGCAATCCGATTGGTCCTATGAGGCAACAATATACCTGTTCATGCCTGAAACAGAGGTTACGCAAGAAACGGCCCGCGGCACTGTTGATGGAACGCTGAGTTTCTCTGACGCGCTAGAAAATCTCGATCTGGCCTTCATGGGCGTCTTTGGTGCATCGAACGGGCGATGGTCACTATTGGCCGACTACAACTATGTGGACGTCTCTTTCAGCAATGGTACGCCTGGTCCGGCAAGTTCTGGTCTTGAAACCTCTCTCACAACGCAATTTTTCAGCGGCTATGTCGGGTACCGGGCTTATACTACAGATACGTCCTATGTGGACTTGGTCGGCGGTTTCCGCTGGTTTCGCACACAGACGGATTTCACCGTCCTTCCCGGAGCAGCCCCGGGCCGGTCTGTCAGTGTCGATGAAAGCTGGACAGACCCGGTCATCGGCGTCCGAGCCCGCGTTGCATTCAACGACAGGTGGTCTGGCACTGGCTTTTTTGATTACGGCGGCTTCAGCAGCGACAGCGAAACATGGCAGGTCTTGCTGACTGCGGATTATGAAATCAACGACAGATGGGTGATCCGCGGCGGTTATCGCTATATCTCTTTCGATCACGAGATTGATGGCAACGATTTCACGTTTGACCAGTCCGGCCCGTTGATCGGCGCGACCTATCGGTTCTAAGGGGCTTGCACGATCCGAATTCACCGAAACATCGGGGTCATCATGGTTGCGTAATTGTCGGCCAGCATGGCGGAGTCTTCGCGGTTGAACTTGACCGATGAGAGCTTTTGCAGGTCAATTTGCGAAGGCCCGTCAAAAAGCTTTGCAACATCTACGTTCACGTGCAGGTCGACATTGCCATCAGAACCGAAATCCGGTGGCAACTGAATATCGACCTCGCGCGCGTTTTCCGAAAACCCAACGTGGTAGACCAGCGGAGCGACCTCTTCCCCGATCCGCAACGTTCCTTCCATCACGACGAATTTGTAGCCGACCTCCCAGTTCCAGGCCATTTGGCTGTTCGGGTCCAGGTCCCCGCGCGCTTGGATCGAGCCATTGGCTTCTGGGTCTACGCCGATCATGAAACGGACGTGCGCAATGCTGCTCAGGGGAATGTCGTTCAGTCTGAGCGAATGGGTTGTTTCCGGGTTGTCGAACCGGAGCAGATGATAGCTGTCAGGCTCAGCAAACAGTGCCCCATCTTGCGAGAGGGTCAGGTTGCTGAGGTAGAGCCGAAAGTCACGAACCCTGAACGTGCCGGGCCCGCCGGGGTTTTCGTACACGAACTCATCAAATACCAACGGATCGTCACCCATCTTCGCGTGAAAGGTCAATGTGATCGACGTGGTGCGCTGCGGACCAAGAGCAAAGAACAGCGCTCCGCCAACGACCAACAGCGTCGCAAGCCCCGTCATCCAAATACGCATCAGCCGTCTCCTCCGAAAGGATTGGATAACTGTGTGTTTGTCAAAAAACCCTCATCCGTCAGCGTGTGCAGGAACGCGATGATGGACTGCACTTCGTCGGGCGTCATACGCAGGCCCACAGTGCCTTGCCCGGCCTCTGGTGCATTGTCGGCCTCAAGGATCAAAGGGCTGAGCGTATCGCTGACGACAATCCCGTCATTGTAGTGATCCATGACCTCTTCTAACGTCTCGAACCGACCATCATGCATGTAGGGCGCAGTTACTGCGATGTTGCGCAGTGTCGGCACTTTGAAGAAGCCCTTGTGCGCCGGATTGCCGGTCACGGCCATCAGGCCATCCGGCAGGTCGTCATCGGAATCCAGCCCATTGTTTGAAAACCCATCCAATGCGTCCCGAAACCCGGAAGTCAAAAACTGGCTGTGGCAGTCGATGCAGTTCCCGCCACGCAGCGAAACCTTGGTGTCCGGATGCGCCATGAATAGTTTGCGGCCATGTTCTTCCTGCGCGGTCAAACGCACTTCGCCACGCAGAAACCTGTCGTATTTTGAATCCGACGAAATCAGCGCTCGCATGAAGGTCGACAACGCCCGGGCCACGTTTTCGACGCTTACTTCCCCGTATGCCTTGCGGAACATCCGTCGATAATCGCGGGATGCTTGCAGTTCGGTGATCAGCGCATCCAAGTCCTGATCCATCTCGTCCGGGTGTTGAATCGGCATCAACGCCTGCGCTTCCAACGACGTTGCGCGACCGTCCCAGAAGAGCCGCTCTTGCCCCCAAAGAAGGTTGGTCAAACTCATGGAGCTGAACTCCAGCTCTCCGCCCGACAATGCGGGCGACTTTGCCAATCCATCGGTAAACGCAAGGGCCTGCACGTGGCATGTCGCGCAGGACACCTGATTGTTGCCGGACAGGATGGGGTCATAAAACAGGTGCCGCCCAAGAGCAAAGGCCTCTTCCGTCAGCGGGTTGTCCGCGGGCACAGCAAAGCGTCCAAATACGAAGGGCGCCGAGAAGCCAGCAATCGGCGTTGCCGTCGGCCCGCGTGCACGGTCCCAGAAGACCCACGCCGTCGCCGCGATCACCACAGCGACGGCCGCTGTCAAAAACACCCGAAGCATAGCGCCCCCAGAGCATTAGTGGTGGTGCACAAAACCCGAACCGAACAGCCCTTCAACGTTGTCCACGCCTTTGTTGTAGCGCTCCTTGAAATTGACCTCGGCGATACGTTCGCCGGTCTCAAGATCATGGATCGTGATCGTGTGTGCGTTCAGGTCGGCAATAAAATCCACATCCGTTGGGTCGTCATCAGCGGCGTTGCCCAGATTGAGCAGGTTATTTTGAACGGCGATCAGGTCTCGGCCCGAAGCGGACGTGAAAAAGATCATGTGATGTGCACCCGGATCAGCAACTATGTCCGGCCCGCTGGACACAAGCTCGGGCAGTGCGGCCATTTCATAGCGCTTCACAACACCCGGTAATCCATGAGAGATGAACAGTTCATCTTCAGTGCCATAGAACTCGAGCGGAACAGCGGTTTCATTGGCCACGCCACTATATATGACTTCGGCTTCTCCAAAGGTTTTGGAACCGGCGTCATAGGGGATTTTCCAGGTCTCGAATCCGAACATCGTATTGGCCAGAATGGCTGGTTCAATGTCAGCATGCATGTCAGGTCGTGCGAACAGCACCTCGACAGGTGAAGACGGAAAATCCAACGGCTTTTCGTTTTCCACCACGATGTTTTGGATGGGTTCAAGCGTGTTGAGGTCTATGATCGTCAACACATTTCCAACGCCAGTCGTCATATCGGGATGTATCGTCGAGGTGACCACCATGCGGTCGTCGAACGCAGATATCCCGTGCGGGTACATGATATATGGCTCACCCTCGCCGACTTGGCTTTTGCGTGCTTCGATAATTTTGACCACCTCGTTGGTCTGAGTGTCGAAAACACCGACCGAGCCGCCATCATCGCCTCCAGTGCCACCCATGAAGGTCACGAACATATACTCCTGCCCCTTCGACGTGGCCCACATGATGTCCTCGCCAACGATCTGCCCTTGGGTATCCAGACAGGTAAAGCCCTCAATCACCGGCGTTCCGCTGGAATCGCGGGATAGTCCAATTTCAGCCAGGCTGCAGGACGGGTCCAACCCGGTCGAATAGAGACGCCCGTTTGGGCTGTAGTAGAGGTGATGCAATGGATGCTGAATATCCGGCTGTTCAACTTCGCTCAGTAGCTCTCCGAACTGGTCGGATTCCGGATCCAGCTCGACAATCGCGATGCTGTGATTTGTATCCAACGTCGGCAAACCGCGCAGCAGAACCATGCCCTGACTTTCCTCGCGGGTCTGAGACTGCGCCGGCGTTAGGCCAACCATCAACAGCCCGGCACCGAAAAGTACGCTTTGCGCAAGCAACTTGAATTTCATAATTTCCCCCCTTGCGATGAAACTTCTAAAAATGTTTTTGAAATTCACTTTACGTAGCGTCATATCACATTCAGGAAACTGCATCAAATTGGGGTGCAATCGACCAAAGAAACGCCGCCCCGAACGGGACGGCATAAGCTGAATACCTGCAGGTCGACTTCTTTAGGACGCTTGGACGGCCTTCATAAAGCGGTCGCGGATCACAACCGGGTCCATCGTGATTACCGGCATCTTGGCATTGCCGCTTTCGCACTTGCTGACGATGATTGTCATTTGGCCGCTGTCGAGCGCTGCCTGCAATGCGGCCCCAGTGTCTTCGGCCTGGCACTCGACCACATTCTCGCAGCCACATGCCTGCGCTACGGCTGCAAGCGACGTCTTCTTGCCTGCGTAAGTCGGCTGATCCCCGGTCGACCCATAAGATCCGTTATCGACGATCAGCAGAATGTAGTTGTCAGCCACGTTATTGGCGATGGTCGGCAAGGTGCCGAGGTTGGTCAGGATGGATCCGTCACCGTCGATTGTGATGACCGGCTTTGGCTGAGACAAGGCAAGACCCAGGCCGATGCTTGAGGCCAACCCCATAGTGCCCAGCATGTAGAAATTGGTGGGCTGGTCGTCGATGGCGTGCAACTCCTGGCTGGGAATGCCAATGTTGCAGACAACCAGTTGATCCCGCAGGATCGGCGCGATTTCTTTCAGGATTTCAGAACGGATCATTGGTCGCCATAGCCTCCCCAGAAATTGGCGTCGGTCAGAATGGCGACCGGCTTGTTGCTCATGAACGTGTATTTTAGGATCGCATCCAGTTCCTCGACATCCGATTGATGATGGAAATGGTAGGTCGGGATGTTCATCTGGGCCAGAAGCGCCTTGGTATGGACCGCCATTTCAACCTGGCAGGCGACGGGTTCGCGCAGCTCTCCACGATATGAAATCAGCATGGGCAAAGGCATCCGGTAATACTGGATCAGCGTCGCCAACGTGTTGATGGTTACGCCGATGGCAGTGTTCTGCATGATTATCGCGGGGCGTTTGCCACCCATCCAGGCACCGGCACACAGGCCCATGCCTTCATCCTCTTTGTTCGATGGGATATGATAGATGCCGTCACGCGCGTCGATTTCGTCGATGACGCCGGCCAATTGCTTGCACGGAACCGTGGTGACGAATGAGATGTCGTTGGCCACCAAATCGTCGGTGATCTTTTTGTCTATGTTCATGTCCGATATGTTAGTCCTGTATGGGGCGCAGTTAGCGCGATTGACGGTTTACAGCCCGCGGTGCACGTGCACGGCGCAAGGCGCATGACGGACGACGCGTGAGGCGGTCGATCCCAGAAAATAATCGCTGACACCCGGTTCATGCGAACCGATGACGATGCAGTCAAATTTGTTTTGTGTCGCAAAGTCGATCACCGTGCGGGCCGTGTGACCTTTGACAATCTCGGCCTGAACGCCCTCAAGCCCCGAAACTTTTTCCCGCAACAAGGTGCGTGCCGCGCGAAAGCCTTCGGCGACGACATCCTTGTCGAGATAGGCACTGACAGAGCCCTGAGGCATCTCGTAGACATGCAGGGCCACAATCTCGGCCCTTTCAGCCGATAAGGCCTTGGCGATTTCCAAAGTGTGCGGTGAAATCCCATGATCCAACGCCATTGGGACGAGAATTTTTTTGTACATGAATACCTCCGTTTCTGCCTGGACTAGATCCAGGGTGCGAGGATGATTTTGGGTGCGGCCACGGCACCTTTCCGCAAATCGCGAAAGGCGTCAGCAGCTTCAGACAAGGTCCGTTCCTCTATCCAGTCCAACGAACCCAAACGGCCATCGAATATCGCCTGCGCGGTCTTTCGGAAATCATCGGCAGTATAAGTATAGGTGCCGATAAACGTGATCTCCTGCAACGTCATACGACGTATATCCAAACCGCCCGTATCCTCACCCAACCCAACATGCACGATAACGCCGCCCGGTTGAACCTTTTCGGAAGCGGCCGCGCGGGTTGCAGAATACCCCACTGCGTCAACAACCAATGAGAACGTATCATCCGTGGCTTCGACCACATTAAAAGAACCCAAACTTTGCAGATAGGCGCGCCGCACGTCATTCGGCTCAACGATGACAACATCATCGAAGTCAGCTGCCGCCAGTGCCAAAGCTGCGGCCACACCAATCGCGCCGCCGCCTATCACCAACGCATCACGCGCCATTCCCTGATGCAGTGCCTCAAGCCCCAACCGAACCGCGTGCCAGCTAACGGCCAATGGCTCTGCCAGGGCGGCCTGCTGAAAGGATACGTGGTCCGGCACCTCAACCAGATTTGCATCCGGCATTGCAATATATTGAGCAAAAGCCCCTTCACGCGGTGGCATCGAGATGATCTGCCGGCTGGGACACAGGTTTTCCCGCCTTGCCTCACACGCCGGGCAGACACCGCAGTTGACCAAAGGATTGATCGTAACGCGCGTACCGTCGCGTGGACCTCCAACAATCGTCCCTGCGGCCTCGTGGCCCAGAATAAGTGGTGCAGGTCGGCGCGCGTCGTGACCCAAATAGGCGTGCATATCCGAGCCGCAAATCCCGACAGCCTCGACCCGGATCAATTGCTCACCTATGTCGGGCGCAGCATCTGGTACGTCCTCATAGGTCAAATGCTCAACACCCTGATAAACAAGCGCTTTCATTTCGCTGTAAACCCTCCGTCGACCATCAAAACTTGCCCTGTGACGTAGTTGGACGCCGGTGAGCACAAGAAAAGGATCGGCCCATCGATATCCTCCATCTGCCCGTTTCGGTTCATGCAGGTTTGCGCCGCGTTACGGGTTGCCCGGTCGGGGTCATTGAACACAGCCTGCGTCAGTTCGGTCGGGAAAAACCCCGGCCCGATGGCATTTGCAGTGATGCCGTCAGCGGACCAAGCCTCGGCCATGGCCCGCGTCAGTTGCCCGACCCCGGCCTTGCTGGCCCCATAAGCAATACCGCCCGGAAAAGCACGCGTGGTCTGAAGCGAGGCGAAATTCACGATCCGCCCCCACCCCCGAGCTTTCATCGCAGGAACCATTGCCTGGCTTAGGAAGAACGGCGCGCTCAGGTTCAGCTCAAGCGTCTTGTCCCAGCCTTCGGTGGTCACGTCATCTGCCACTTCGCGCGTGTTGATACCCGCCGCATGCACGATGATGTCCGGCGCGCCAAAACTGGCTGCGACTTCCTCGGCGAGCGATGCCACGCGCGACCGATCGGCCACGTCGGCAACAACTGTGGCCACGTTGTCGCCCCCTTCAGCTTGCAATTCTGCCAATGCTTCCGGTCGACGGGCGACGCCGACGACGCACGCACCCGCTGAGGCCAACACAAGCGCTGCACGACGCCCAAGGCCCGAGCTTGCGCCGGTCACGCAAGCGACACGCCCGGTCAGATCGAACAACGCGCGCGGATTATTCATCGGCGGTCAGGTTGAACTGTTCGTCAGGGAAGTATTTGGCAAGGCGCACGTCCGCAGCCCGCGCATGCCCTTCCATACCCTCCAACCGGGAAATGCGAGCGGTCGCCTCGGCAATGGATTTCGAGCCTTCGCGTGTAGCGCGCTGCCATGTGACGATCTTCATGTACTTATGGACGCTCAAGCCGCCGGTATAGCTGGCCGCGCCGGATGTCGGCAGAACGTGGTTCGTACCAGTCGCCTTGTCACCGTAGGACACTGTTGTTTCTTCACCCAGAAACAGCGATCCATAGCAGGTCAACCGACCCAGCCACCAATCCAGGTCCTCGGCCTGAACGGTCAGGTGTTCGGGCGCGTAATCGTCCGAACAGGCCGCCATTTCTTCACGATCTGAACAGACGATGACCTCGGCATAGTCACGCCACGCAGCAAAAGCGTTTTCTCGGTTGAGTTCAGGCAGATCCTCGATCAACGCTGGCACCAGCTCCATGACTTTTTGCGCAAGGTCCCGGTCATCCGTCACCAGCCAAACCGGAGAGTTATAGCCGTGTTCCGCCTGGCTCACCAAATCGGTGGCAACTACATGCGCATCTGCGGAACCGTCCGCAAGGATCAGGCTGTCCGTCGGCCCGGCAATCATGTCGATGCCAACTTTGCCATAGAGAATACGTTTAGCCTCGGCCACAAACTGATTGCCTGGGCCCACAAGAATATTTGCGCTCGGCAGGCCGAACAAACCATAGGTCATGGCGGCCACGCCCTGAACGCCGCCCATGGCCAGAATGCTGTCCGCACCGCAGATATGCGCTGCATACACAATCGCAGGCGCAACGCCTTCTCCTGGACGCGGAGGCGAGCAGGCCGTGATGTGGCGGCACCCGGCAACCTTGGCCGTAGTGACCGTCATGATCGCGCTGGCAATATGGCTATAGCGCCCGCCGGGCACATAGCAGCCAGCCGCGTCCACAGGGATGGCCTTTTGGCCGGCGATAAAGCCCGGGACAATTTCCATCTCAACGTCAGACACCGTGGACTTCTGCGTTTCGGCGAATCGGCGAACATTGTCGTGAGCAAACCGAATATCCGCCTTGAGCCTTTCGGGGACAAGCGCGCAGGCGGCCTCGATCTCTTCGGCAGTCATCAAAACGTTGCCGTCAAACTTGTCGAATTTGACCGCATATTCCAGCGCTTTGGCATCCCCGCCAGCCTCAATGTCGGCAAGGATTGTCTTCACGGTGTCATGCACTTCCGTGGCATGAGATTGAGCCGTCAGGGTCGCCTTTTTCAGATAGTCGCGAGGCATATTCAGTAGGTCCTATTGGTAGATTTCAGGAAGCAAGGTGGTCGAAACCGCCGGAACGTAAGCAATCAGAAGAACTACGATCAGCATTGTTAATACGAATGGTATAGCACGGGCCGCAATCTTCAGAATGGACTCACCCGTAATGCCAGATACGACGAACAGGTTCAGACCAAGCGGCGGCGTGATAAACCCGACACCCAGCGCGGTAATCATCATGATGCAGAACTGGATTTCGTTCATGCCGATATTGTCGGCCAGCGGTTTCAGGATAGGAGCTAGGATTACGATATTGGGCGTCGTTTCCATAACGCAGCCCGCAGCAATCAGGATACCGATCATCAGCAGGATCAGCAGGTACGGATCGTCGGTCAGCGAAGTGATCGAGGCGACGAACCCTTGCGGCACGCCCATGATCGCCAGCGCCTCGGCCAAGGGGGCCGAAAAGGCAATGATCGGCAGGATCACCCCGTTCACCTTGGCTGAGCTGACCAGCATCGAAGGAAAGTCGGCCAATGTCAGCGTGCGCAGGATGAAACCCATGATGATGGTGACAACCACGGCGGTGGCACCCGCCTCGGTCGGGGTCAGGCGACCCGAGAAGATGCCATAGAAGATAATCCCCGGCACGATAAACGCGTACCAGCCGGATTTCAGGGCCTTGCCCAAATTGGCCAGCCACTCGCCCATCGTCATCATGCCGCCACCCTCATAAGCGTAGAGACGGTTCATGATGATGTTGGTGATCAGGATCGAAACCAGAATGGCGAGCCCCGGGATCAGGGCTGCTAGAAAAAGGGTCGACGCAGAAATCCCCAGCACAAGACCGATGATGATGTAGGCAATCGACGGTGGGATCAGGATGCCGGTACAGGCCCCGGCCGCGACCAACGCGCAGGCGTAGGGGCGCGGATACCCGCTTTCGACCAGCCGGTTGATGGTCATGCGACCGACAGCGGCCGCGCCAGCGGCATCCGACCCCGAAATGGCGGCGAACATGCCGCAAACCAAAACGGTGGCCGAGCCAAACCCGCCTTTGGCGAAGCAAGTCAGCGCCTCAGCCACATCCAGGAATTTACGTGACAAACCGGTACGGACCAGCACGTCACCCGTCAGGATAAACAGCGGCACAGCCGTTAGGGCAAAGGCGTCGATCCCGGTAAACAGACTCTCACCCACCAGGCTCAGCGGTAGATCGCCCGACATGACTAACATTACGATCGCGGCAGAACCAATCGCTGCCCAAACCGGAACAGCCATGGCGATCAGAACAACGAACAGAATGACGGGCAGGTAGAAATCCCAGCCCAGTTCTACGGTTTGATTGAGAGTATTCCAGAGCATCTCAAATCCCCTCAGTCAAACAGCTTGTCACCTTCGAAGACGGGCGTGCCGTCGCGAAGGGATTTGAAGTCACGCATAAACGATTGGATCAGGCGCCAGATCATCAGCGCGAATCCGGTCGGCACTGCCATCAGGAACCAGACTTTCGACACCCGGAGGCCGTCAGTCACTGATCCAAACTTGGCCGAGACGTGAACCGCCTCGTACGACCAGTAAAGCGCGATCACAGCGACTGCGAACATCACCAGATCGCCGAAGATGTACAGTAGGGCCTTGGGACGCGGCCCGAGGTAATGCATGACCACATCAATCCGGATGTGCGCCCGCTCTTTGACCGCCGCCGCAGCGCCGATCCAGGCCAAATAGATGAAGGAATACCGGACGATTTCTTCCCCCCAGATTGAGGAATAGGCGAATATCTCGCGTCGCAGAACCTCGATGGCCATGGTGATGACCAGCATCACGTAGAACACCAGCAGCAGCCAGCGCTCGGCGTTGCGATCTATGTTTTGGAGTAAGGTCATCGGTTCCCTCGGCGACAGAACAGTCAGGCGCGGCCTTCTGTTTTGGGCCCTTTCAGGCCTGACTGCTGTTGAGTGATTGCGGACGCCAAAAAGACGTCCGCCGGTTTAGGTCATGCGTCGTGGACGTAGTATTTTCCTTGTGTCCCGGCCGCTTCGACCAGTTTCTCAAAGGCGTCCATCGACCCGGCCAGCTCTGTCTTGAACGGATCCCAATCGGCGTTTTGGTAGCCCCCAACGCTTTCCCACTCGGCCAGTTGATCCGCGTTGAGCGAGTGGAATTCCACTCCGGCCTTGTTCAGCTCGGCCATGGCAAAGGCACGGGCCGAGGGAACTTTGGAAAGGTTCTGATGACTGGTCATTTCCGAACCCCACATGATGCCTTCCTGAACGTCCGGCGGCATCGAATTGAACCATTCGAGGTTACACGAATAAACTTGGCTGTCCGGAACGGCCTGCGTAAAGGTCACGTGGCTGAGGATGTCCTTGAAGCCAAACACATACAGCGCTCCGACCGACGGATCGAGCGCATCCGCAACACCCTGCTTGATCGCTGAGGGGGTTTCACCCCAAGCAACAGGCGTCGGGTTTGCACCGACCATGCGGTAGTACTGCTGCAGCATTTTCGAGCCGGGTACGCGGAACTTCACACCGCTCATGTCACCGGGCGTGATGATTGCATTACCACCCTGACGTACGGCAACGACGCGCGGGTCGATCACCACATAGAACAGTGCCTTGAACCCGGCTGCTTCGACTTTCGGGTGAACTTCGTTCTGCCATGTGTCGGAATGCACAAGGTTGGTGAACCGCTGGTTCGAACCGCACAGATACGGCATGTTGATAAGGTCAACGGTCGACGCGAACGGTGCGAAGTTGGACAGCGAATGCTGCGCCGCCTGAATGGTTCCGCCCTGCACCTTCTGTACCAAAGCACCACCGGCACCCAGTTGGCCACCAGGCGCAAGCTTGACGTACACTTTCCCGTTTGTTGCGTTCTGGATGTTTTCTTTCAGGTCAAGCTGCATGATCGGATAGCTGCGCGAAGCGCCCAATACATATGCGGTTGCGACCGTCATGACGTGGTCCGCTGCCTTTTCACGCTCATTTTCTTCTTTGGCTGTCTGCGCCACAGCTTCGGACGACCACAGAACGCCACCGGCACCTGCAACCAGCGCAGCAGTAAATGAACCACTGGCGCTGAGCTTCAGGAAATTACGACGTTCGACGGACGCCAGTTCATTTCTATCGTTTTTCATTATGTGCCCTCCCAAGCAAAAAATCAGCCATCGCTTTTTGCGTCGCGAGCGGCTTCCTTTTTTAGAATCGCGACAACGAACAGAATCGACGCCGCGAACAGAACCAACATCTCTCCGACGTCACCAAGAAAGGCGCTGTTTGCAAAAGCCCCCAGCGCCACGTTCGCAAAATAGATGGCAAACACGAGTGCGGACGCAGCCAGAAACATCTCTTGGACTCCCCTTTCAGATTCGGCCCAATGCCCTTTGTAAGCGCTTACATGCAAAATGCAAGCGCTTACATATCCACTTCCCTCTGGCGTCAGTTGAGTTTAGAGTTATTGGCAAAAGCAAATTGTGAGTTTGGAAATGGAGAAACCTCGGTCGGCGCCGACACTGGATGATGTGGCAAAAATGGCTGACGTTTCGACGGCTACAGTGTCGCGTTGCCTCAACAGCCCGGACCGAGTTGTCGAAGCGACCCGCAAACGCGTCCTGTCTGCAGTTGAAACGTTAGGGTACACTCCAAACTTTGCGGCGCGCGTCATGGCCGCCAAGCGGTCGTTCACCATCGGGGCGATCATACCGACCATGGAAAACGCGATCTTCGCGCGTGGCCTTCAGGCCTTTCAGGAAGAGCTGCACCAGCGCGGGTATACGCTGCTGGTCTCAAGTTCAGCTTACAAACCTGAAATCGAAGAAGAGCAAATCAGGACCCTGATTGCACGTGGGGCCGACGGGCTGCTGCTGATCGGACATGACCGCGATCCCAAGATCTACGACTTTCTGAGCCAGCGGAAAATTCCGGCATTGGTCGCATGGTCCTATTTGCCGGACTCCAAGTTGCCTTCCGTCGGATTTGACAATCGCGCGGCTATGTTCAACCTCGCCAGCCATGTTATTGAATTGGGGCATACACAGATCGGCGTGATCTCGGGTCTCGTAGACGGGAATGATCGCGCCCGGCTCAGGGTTCAGGGCATCCGGGATGCGATATCTGATAGCGGGCTCGCGGCCAACAATCTGACTCTTGTCGAAACATCCTATGAGATCGAAAACGGTGCCAAAGCCTTCCGCGACCTGATGAACGCTGACCCGCCGCCGACTGCATTTTTGTGTGGAAACGATGTGTTGGCCGCAGGTGCCTTGCGACAGGCCCAAGAGATGGGGTTGGACGTACCTGGCGATGTGTCGATCACGGGTTTTGACGATATCGAACTGGCCAGAATTGTTTCCCCGGCCCTAACGACCGTGCATGTGCCACATCGTGAAATGGGGCGCAAAGCGGCCCTGCAACTGGTGGAGATGGTCGAGAACCAAACCGCCGGGACTAGCGAACAACTGGCGACGAGAATTGTAAATCGACCGTCGCTTGGTAAGCCTGCGCCGGGCTAAGCCGCCTCCCCCTCCATCGTGCGGAAGTCGTTTTTTAGCCAAGGATGCTTGGCGCACATTGGGCGAGTAAAATGTTGCCGGATCAGTTTCACCATAACTTTCTGGATCAGTTCCGAGGTCGTCACGGGATACACTTCGGTCGTGAACAGCGACACGGTTCGCACGAAGTTTCTACCGGGAAACGGCATGGCTTTGACACTGTTATGGAACCGCTGGGTCCGATGAAAACAGGCGGCCGTCGTGATCGCCCAACCGCTACCCTGGGCCACCAAACCGATGATCGACTGGTTGCATTCCAGTTCGAACCTGTTCGGCAGGCTAAACTTGCTGCGTGCCAATTGAATCTCGATCTGCTTCCCGATCACATAGTCCCGCGAATACCGTAATAGGGGTAAGTCCGCGTCCGGGTGAAACAACTCTTCTGGCGACCCTTCAAAACTGTTGGGAAGCACGACCAAAAACGGGTCGCGCATCAACGGGTACTCGATCAACCCTTCGGTTCGTCCCGGTGGTCGGGTGGCAACACCCACATCCAATTTATGTTCCTGTAGCTTGGAGAGGATTTCGTGGCTGGGACGCGTATAGTGACGAAAATTGCAACGCGGCAATGCCTGCGCCAGAAACCGGACCATATCAGGCGCGATCTGGTTGTCGAAATCGTCAATAAGCGCCAATCGCAGGTCGGTCGCATGTTGCCAATTGCCCGTTCGGATTTCGGCCTCGCCGCGTTTCAGAACAGTCAAACCGTCGCGGACATATCGCGCAAAGACTTCGCCCGCGGGCGTCAGGCCCATGGGTCTGCGCCCATGATCGACCAGCTCGATACCAAGCGTGTTTTCCAAGCTGCGCAGGTGGTTCGAGACCGTGCTGATCGACAAACCCGTTTCGGACGCGACCTGTTGGATCGATCCGGATTTGGCGATCAATTGGAAGATTTCCAACCATCTCAGGCTCAGCGATTTGGACATGGGTGCCAATCATTGTTTCGATTTGCTCGAAACTAGCCAAGCAAAGATTTACTCTTGCGGCAATGCCAAAGTTCCAGTTACGCCTTCATCCGGTCAAAGCCCGGGTCATATGGGCACGACGGAATGACCGTTGCGCGCGCACCCTGACCGCAACTGTCCAGATCCATTTCACATCCGATATCCGCGTAGGCGGGATCGACAAATGCATGCGCCAGATTCAACCCGGTGCGATGTCCCCAATCACCCGATGTGACGGTTCCAACCACCTTATCCCCCTGCATCAATGACGCTCCAGGATGTGCAGGACCGAAGGTTGAGGAAACCTGAAGCACGACAAGCTTCTTACGAAGCCCCTCTGATTGTCGATTTAACAAAGCGTTCCGCCCGACAAAATCTCCCTTATTCAATCGGACGAACCTGTCCAATCCTGTTTCATAGGGATCGAACTCGGTGATCAGGTCTGCTTTCCAATGAAGAAAGCTCTTCTCCATCCGCATCGATTCAACAGCCCGTGCCCCGAACACCTTCAACCCGTGTGCCTCACCTGCTTGCCGTAACGCCAAATAGGCCGCGTAAAGCGAGGCGTTGGGTACGTGGATTTCATAGGCCAATTCACCCGAAAAGCTGAGGTTCATGACCGTAGCCGGAGCGATGCCAACGAAGCACTCGCGCACATTGAGCCACGGGAAAGCCTCAGCCGACCAATCCCCTCGGGCGCAGACCGACAAGACGTCTCGCGCCTTCGGGCCAGCGAGCACCAATATGGTTTGGTCATTTGTCAAACTGCGCAGATGAACGTCTTCATCGCGTCGCATGTGCTGGCGTAGCCAATCCATGTCATGAAATTCGCTTGCTGCGGCTGAGCCATACCAGACGCGCGCCTCCCCCCGGTCGCTGGCCGGTAGATTGGCGACAGTAGCCTCTGCTTTGATCATACCATGATGGTTCAGAAGGTATCCTAGCCCAACACGCCCCTCGCGCCGGGTCACAAGCCCGCAGAACATCCGGTCCAGAAAAGCATGCCGGTCGTTTCCAGTGATTTCGATCCGATTGAACCCGTTCACCTCGGCCAGTCCAACACCCGATTGCACATTCCGAACCTCAGCGGCGACCACATCAAATGTTTCGTCAAAACCGAAACTATGCGTCGGCGTAAACTCCGGCGAGGGTTTGATATAATCCACCCTCTCCCACCCATTGACCACGGTGAACTCGGCCCCTCCCGCCGCCAGCACCGGCGTCAGAGGTGTAGTCTTGGCGGGACGTCCTGCAGGGCGATGTTCATGCGGAAAGTGGAACCGGAATTCGTTTTGATAATCTTCGATGGCCTTGAGCGCGGTCAATTCGACGTTTGCATGACCCGTGAACCGCCGGGGATCGAGGCACCACGTATCGTAACAAGCCTCACCATGCACAATCTGTTGGGCTAGCAGCCACCCATGCCCACCCCCTTCGCCCAGCCCTGCGCGCAGACCGATGATACAAAAGGCGTTGCGTTTGCCTGGGATTGGCCCCACCAGCGGAGCCCCGTCGATCGTATAAGTAATCGGCCCATTGACCACGGTGTGAATACCAACCTCCATCAGCGCGGGCATCCGCGCGAATGCGCCCTCCAACACATCCGTCACGCGATCCAGATCATCGGGACAAAGAGCGTTCACAAAGTTCGGCTCAATCCCGTCCATACCCCAGGTCTTGCAGTCCTGTTCGTAAAACCCGAGCAACAGGCCGTTTTTATCCTGCCGGCAATAATAGTCGCTGATCGGACAACGCAGTAGCGGCATCCGGTGACCCGCGTCGCGTATCGCTTGTATCTCTTCGGTCAGGAAGTACTGGTGCTCCATCGACGAAACAGGATGATGAACGCCCATCATTGCGCCGACTTCGTTGACGCGATATCCGCAGGCGTTGACCACGATGTCGCAATCGATGTCACCATGCTCGGTCTGCACAGTCCAGGTGTCGTCGGCGTGCTGCACCAGACCAGTCACTGGTGTATTCCGATAAACCTCTGCCCCTGCCTTGCGCGCCCGGCGCGCCAATGCCTGACACAACTGAGCGGGGTCAATATCGCCGTCCAAGGGGTCCCACAGCCCGCCGATCAGGTTGTCGGTTGAAATCAGAGGGTGGCGGCGGGCGCATTCGTCCGCGTCAATCACCTCGAAGTGCACATCCATACCCCGCGCCATGGATGCAAAGTGGCGATAGCCCTGCATCTGGCCTTCGGTGTTGGCGAGGCGTATCCCCCCATCCCCGTGGTGGTAGTTGATCGGATAATCCGGATCGTCGGCTAACTCCTTGTACAATTGGATCGAGTGCGTTTTCAGGCCTACCATCGTCTGGTTCATGCCAAAGTTCGTCACCTGCGCGGCCGAATGCCACGTCGTGCCCGAGGTCAATTCGTTCCGTTCGACCAGCACCACATCGGTCCACCCCTCTTGCGTCAAATGATAGAGGGTCGAACATCCGGCGATGCCGCCGCCGATCACAACGACTTTGGTACGCGACTTCATTGGCTTTGCTCCGTAAGATTTCGTCCAAGTCTTGCGGAAGAAAAGGCTGGGGCGACAACTGCGCAAATGCGGGTGCAGGAAAATCGAAACTGCGATTTCGGATTCTGAAAAAGGCAATTCGCCTTTGTTGCCGGGATGTTCCGCCCCTTACGGTGCAGGAAAGTGATAAAAAGGAATTGGACCGGATGTCATCAGAGGGTTCTAAACGCAGCGGCCGAAAAGCGCGGCATGCCCAGCGAGCAGCCAAACCGGTCGTAGACCCCTGCCCACCCGGCCAGAAGGGCGGCGCTTATAAACCTCTGAGCCAACGCGAGATCGAACAGATATACGATACAGCACTGCAGCTGTTGGAACGTTTGGGCATGGGAAACGTGCCAGACAGATTAGCGGCAGACCTCAAAGCCGCAGGTGTGCAGGTCGGTCAACAAGACCGGTTGTTGTTCCCACGTGTATTAGTTCAGCGCGCAATCGATACGGCCCCCAAGAGTTTCGTGTTTCATGGCCGGGACGAAAACCGCTCCATCGAGGTTGGCGGCGACCGCGTGTTTTTCGGCACGGGTGGCGCGGCCGTTCAAACGCTGGACATCAATAGCGGTTTCTATCGCCCTTCTACGCTCGAGGACCTGCACGACTTCACGCGATTGCAGGACACGCTGGCCAATGTCAGTTGGTTCACCCGATGCTGCGTGGCCACAGATGTACCTGATGTATTCGATCTGGACGTCAACACCGCCTATGCGTTAGTGCGCAATACGACCAAACCAGTGGCAACATCATTTACCCTGGCCGAACATGTCGGCCCCATTGTCGAGTTGCTGGATATCGTCGCCGGAGGGCCGGGTGAATTCGCCAAACGCCCCTTTCTGAAGGCTCATATCAGCCCGGTGATTTCGCCACTGCGGTATGGGGAGGATGCGGTTGAAGTCGTCTATGAATGCGTCGCCCACAATATTCCCATGTCGTGCATCACGGCCGCGCAGGCCGGCGCCACGGCACCGGCAACTTTGGCCGGGTTTTTGGCGCAATCGCTGGCCGAGACATTGGCCAGCCTTGTCATGGTCCACGCAATCAGGCCCGGATTTCCGATGGTGTTTTCCAATTGGCCTTTCATCGTAGACCTGAGAACCGGGTCTTTTGCTGGCGGCAGCGGAGAGACGGCCGTTTTGAACGCGGCCTCAGCTCAGCTCACAAACTGGCTGGGCCTGCCCTCGGGCGTGGCCGCATCGATGACCGACGCAAAGGCTATCGACGCGCAGTACGGCGTTGAAAAAGGCATGACATCGCTTGCCGCGGCACTGGCTGGGGGGAACCTGATCTATGAAAGCTCGGGAATGACCGCATCCTTGTTAGGCGCAAGTTTCGAGGGGTTTGTTCTGGACAACGAAATGCACTCACACACTTATCGGGCGCTGCGCGGGATTGAGGTGAGCGAGGAAAACCTGGGTTTTGACGCCATCTGCCATTCTGTTCTGGGGGACGGGCATTTCTTGGGAAGCGCGCAGACCTATGCGGCGATGGAGCGGGATTACTTTTACCCTGAACTCGCCGATCGACAGGAGCCCCGCACGTGGCAAAACGATGGTGCGAAAGACGCATGGTCATCTGCCCGGCATCACGCCAAAGAAGTTCTGGCCAGCCATCACCCAGAATATTTGAGCGCCGAACAGGATGCCGAAATCCGGAAACGTTTCCGCATTCTGACATAAAAACCACAGAGCATTCCCAACACTTCATTGGGCCGCTAGGGTCCAATGGGAATTGCGCGAAGGATAAGGCCATGACCGATTCATTTTTTCAGCCGGTATCGGCGATGGAGCTGGCCCGGTTTGCCGGCATCCCCTCGTTCATGCGTTTGCCCAGCCTGGACCTGGATCACGAACGGATTTTGGATGTTCAGGTCGGTCTCATCGGCATCCCGTGGGATGGCGGCACCACCAATCGCCCCGGCGCGCGGCATGGTCCGCGACAATTGCGGGACTATTCCACGATGATCCGCGCGATGAACCCGGTCACAGGCGTCGCGCCGTTCTCAATGGTCAATTGCGCCGATCTTGGCGACGTTGCGCCCAATCCGGTTGATATCGAAGATACTCTGAACCGGGTTACGGATTTCTACTCGACCCTACAGGCAAAAGGCATTGTTCCGCTCACCGCTGGCGGGGACCACCTGACCACCCTGCCCGTTTTGCGTGCGCTTGCCGCCGCAGGCCCCATTGGCCTGATCCAGTTCGATAGTCACACAGACCTGTTCGACAGCTATTTTGGGGGCCATAAGTTCACCCACGGCACTCCGTTTCGGCGCGCGGTAGAAGAAGGACTGGTCGACCCCAAACGCTTTGTTCAGGTTGGCATCCGGGGCACCGCCTACAACACCGAAGACATCGAATGGGGCGAGGCACAGGGTATTCGCATCATCCGTATCGAGGAACTGTTTGATCGGGGCATCGACGACGTGATGGCCGAGGTGCGCGGTATCGTTGGGCAAGCACCAACCTATTGCACCTATGACATTGATTTTGTTGACCCAACCTACGCCCCTGGCACCGGAACGCCCGAGATCGGGGGACCAAACAGTTTTCAGGCGCAGCAGGTCATCCGCCAGATGTCTGGCGTGAACCTGATTGGCGCTGATCTGGTCGAAGTATCGCCCCCATTCGATCCGAACGGAGGCACCGCGTGGCTGGGCATTTCGCTGATGTTCGAACTGCTCTGCGTTTTGGCCCAGGCTGTTGACGCACGGCGCTAGCTGGCGTTTTCGGCGATCATCGAGATCATTTCGAACATCACCGCAGCTGCCGTTAGCGCGGTGATGTTGTTCGGGCTGTCCTTGGTTGGCATCATGCAAACGACGTCCCCGCCCACAATGTTCAACCCGCGCGCGGCACGCAGAATGCCGACAGCCTCGTCAATATCGAAACCCTTCTCGCCCGGTTCCAGATTGGACACGGCAGGCGCGACAGTGGGATCAAGGCAATCCAGATCGAACGTGATATAGACTGGGCGGTCCCCCAGCACTTCTTTGGTCTGAGCCACGACGTCTTCCAACCCTCGTTGACGGAATTCGCGCATAGTGACGATGTTGTAGCCATAGTCGTAGGACGGCTGCAGCCAGTCCAAGCTTCGTGGATGGCCCCTAAGTCCGATTTGCATGGATCGCGTGGGGTCGACCTGCCCCTGATCCGCCAGATACGCGCCCCAATGGGCCGCTGATTTCTTCGCCCCCAGGAAATGATCGACCTTGGTGAAGACGTCAGTATGCGCGTCCAAATGCAGAAAGCTGACAGGCTCTCCACCAGCCAGTTTACCGCAACCCAGCGCTTGCACTATCCCGCCAGTGATGGAGTGGTCGCCGCCAATCGACACCGGGCGCGCACCGGCTGCATCGATGTCTTTGTAAAAAGCCGTAATCCGTTCGATGCAGTCTTCGTTATCGTTTGCCCGCGGAAATGGAACGTCGCCCACATCTGCAATCTTTGCGCTATTCCACGGATCAATTTCAAACACCGAATGTACCCGCCGCTGTACGGCCGAGACATGCCGCAAAGCACGCGGGCCCAAATGCTGATCCCGCTCGGTTGTGCCGTTGCCTGCCGAATGCGGCACTCCGACCAAAGCGATGTCCTGCCCTTCGGGACCTTGATTGGGGCACCGAAATAGGGTCGGTATCCCCCACCAATATAGATTGTCCATCATAGACTGTTCGTAACGGTCGGTCATCTGCGTCTCCGGTGAAAGAAAAACACCCCCGATGTGAACCGGGGGCGTTTGCGTTCAGAGTTTCTCGTCTTCTCGGCGGAAGGCACCTTGAACGATACGGTCCATGACCATGGCCAGGAACAGGATGGCGAACCCACCCAGCAGGCCCGGACCTTTGGCAGCGTATTGCAGCGCCTCAAGGATTTCCTTGCCCAGACCTCCACCGCCGATCAGCGAGATAATCACCACCATCGACAAGCACATCAGAATGGTCTGGTTCACGCCGGTCATGATCGACGGCAGGGCAAGCGGGATCTCAACATCCTTGAGCAACTGCCATTTCGACGCCCCAAAAGCCACGGCAGCCTCTTTGATGCTTTCCGGAACCCCGCGCATCCCCAGCGCAGTCAGGCGAATAACTGGCGGCATACCAAAGATGATCGTCGCCAAAATGCCCGGCGGGTTGCCTGTGCCAAAGAAAGCGATGATTGGGATCAAGTAGACAAACGCCGGCAATGTCTGCATCAGGTCCAACACCGGCTCGGCCGCCCGGTAGGCGCGCTTGGATTTGCCGAACCAGATGCCCAGCGGAATGCCAAAAACCACGCATAACAGCACCGCCGCGCCCACCAAGGCCACGGTTTCCATCGCCACATCCCAATACCCCAGAAGCGCGATATAGGCCAACGAAGACGCGGTGAAGATTGCCACCCTTGGCCCTGCCGCGCGCCACGCGGTCACACAGATCACCAACATCACAACCGGCCACGGGGAACCGATCAATGCCACCGTCAACGCGTCCAGAACAGATCGCACACCCGCCACGATACCGTCGAATACATCCCCGCCGGCTGCGGCGGCTGCATCTATTTGCGCCTCCATCCAGCTTGCCAGATTTGAGAACAACGTTCCGTTGCCTTCGCCCAATATCATCGCGGAGACTTCCTGCTCGGGGAATGCATCCAACAATGGAAGTGAAGCGTTTACAGTGAATTTGTACACGATCAGCGGACCAATTGCGGCCACCAGAACAGCGCCCAAAACAGTGTTCCGGGTCGAGCGGCCGCTTTCGGTGCTGGCAGGATCCGTCCGCCAATTGGAGTACTGCTTTTCGTACACGCGGTCCGCATAAAAGCCTTGCGCAAGCTTGAAGACCAGAAGCATCAACAGGCCCGTAACCATGATGCCTACGGCTTCGGACTGAGCGGCAGCGGCTTTTTCAAAACTGGAATCCGCCGCCTTCTGGATATTAGCCGCCAGTTTGTTGAACCGGTCTATATCTGCCTTTTCGGTCGCCGCAGCCGCGCGCTCCAACAATTCGTTCGCGCGAGTTTGCTGACGCTCGGCCCGTTCGGCCAAATCAGCGCCAGGATTGCCCCAGGCACCGCGGCCGATCTGAACCCAGGCGATGATTTCCAGGATCAGGAAAGTCCAGAACATCCCCCAAATCGCACGTGAGGCTGACCAGAACGGCCCCAGAACAGCCGCCCAGATGTTGAACGTGTTTGGAATGCCACTGGTCGCATCATGGATTTTGTGAAAAGCGTTGACGTAATAATCGCCGTTTGGTCCCGCAAACTCATGGATTGAACGGTCCAATGCGTCGCGATCGACTTCGATATCCGAGGCGGCCGTGACTTTTACTTCCGTGGTTGCATCAGTCATTTTTGCCCCCCTGAATTCCGCGCAGCAAACGCGGTTTAGTGACCACGCCTACATCAGCGCCAGCATCGGTAATGATGACCGGCAGGTCCGTATTGACGGCAAGGTCGATCAACTGGTCCAAATCCGCCCCTTCATCCGCGCGTGGTGCGCCCTCAGTCGAGCCGGAATAGCTGTCGATTGGTTCCATGATCGAATGCGCTTTGACCAGTTTGAGTTTGGAAATGCCCTGTACGAACTCACGCACATAGTCATCCGCCGGGTTCATGACGATATCTTCGGGCGTGCCAATCTGAACTATGACGCCGTCTTTCATGATGGCGATCCGGTGCCCGATACGGATGGCCTCGTCCAGGTCGTGGGTGATGAACAGCGTCGTCTTTTGCAGCTGCGCCACAAGCGCCTTGAACTGATCTTGCAGTTGCAACCGGATCAACGGATCTAACGCCGAGAACGGCTCGTCCATCAACAAAATCTCGGGGTCCGAGGCCAGCGCACGGGCGATCCCCACACGTTGCTGCATCCCACCCGACAACTCTTTGGGCAGGCGATCCTCGTAGCCTGTCAGGTCTACCAACCCCAGTGCATGATCTGAAACTGCCCAGCGTTTCGACTTGGACACTTTGCGGATTTCCAGCGGGTAGGCGACGTTATCGCGAACCGATCGGTGTGGCATCAGTGCCATGTGCTGAAACACCATCCCGATTTGCATGGCCCGAATGCGACGCAGCTCGGCCTCGGAAATCTTGGAGACATCCTGCCCCAGAATTTCGATCTTTCCGGCGGTCGGTTCGATCAGGCGATTAACGTGTCGTACCAGCGTCGATTTGCCAGAGCCTGACAGGCCCATGATGCAGAAAATCTCGCCCCTTGGCACTTCGAAGGACGCGCCCTGCACGCCAACGACACAATTGAATCTTTCCAGAACTTCAGGCTTTCCGATGCCTTCATTCCGGACGGCTTCCATGGCTTCTTCGGCTTTTGCGCCAAAGATTTTCCAGACATCCGTCAGTTTAACGACTGTTTCGGTCATTTTTGTCCCTTTGGTGCAAAACAGGCCGCCGGGGCTGTCCCGACGGCCTGCCAGAGTTTCAATTCCGGTGGGCGTCAATCAATTTGACATCCAGCCCAGAACGGCATCTTCGTTCGCACCGACCCATTCCTCGGCATAAGCCAAAGGCTCTTGGCCTTCGATCACCAATGCAAAGGTCATCGCCGAAACCGTGTCCGTATCCAGTTTCATGTTGGACAGCATGGTCGCCACTTCCGGATATTCTTCCTCAAGCGACTTTGCGAAGTGCAAATGCAGGTAGGCAAGATCCCAGGCAACGCCGGCCTCGGATTTTTCCAGCCAATCTGGGTCGTCTGTGGGCTGCAGCACGTTCCACTTGGCTGCGTCGTACGCCGGTTCTTCCAAGATCTGCATGTCATGCAGGGCAAACACATAGTGCGGCGTGTAGCAGAACCCAACCCACGGCTCGCCCGCTTTGATTGCATTGTCGAGATTCGCGTAAGCCACTGTCTCGTCAATTTCTGTCAGTTCAAAAACTTGGTCATAACCGTAGGATTTGGCCCGAATTTTTTCGACGTTGGTCGACGCCCATCCCGGCGCACCGATCCATAGCTCACCCTGCCCGTCACCGTTGCTGTCGAACAGCGCGGCGTTGTCGGGATTTGTCAGGTCTTCAATGGACGTAATGCCATGTGCTTCGGCGGTTGCCTTGTCGACGCACATACCCTGAAAGGCTTCAACGCCATTCGCGTTGAACGTAACCGTTCCCTTATCTTTTACGTAGGTATCATGCAGGTTTTGTTGGTTGGGCATCCAAACTTCGGGGTGTACGTGCATGGCACCGGAGTCCATCGCCTCGAACACAATCGGGTTGGTGCCATTCTGAAGTTCAACCTCAAGACCGAGGTTCTGTTCGATCGCAACTTTCAAAATATGTGCCGTCGCATTTACCGAAGGCCAGTTCGGCACGCCGATCACGATATCAGCAGCAAGGGCGGGTCCAGCGATCACAGCGGATGCGCCTCCCAGTAACGTGGCTAATTTTTTCATTTGTGTCTCCTTGTTGGACGTCTGCGGCGCTGTTTTTCTATGCCCGGGGGCCGTGGTGCACCTTGCAAACAAAGTCGGAAAGCCGATGCTTTCCCATTTTTGGGTCAGCCGCACGATGCGCCGACCCGGCAAGAAAAATTGAAACATGGTGACGCGTCACCCATCAAGCGTTACGTCCAAGAAGCACTCAAATTCGATATTATCATAGAAATGTTTCGGCTTTGTCGAAAATTGGCCGTGAACTCGTACTCTGCCATCAGGCAGCGCCCAGTTCCAGAATGTAAGCGACCGCCTCTTCGGTCAGATGCTTGAACCGCGCATGTTCACTGACATAGAGGCAGACCTGGCGCTGATCGGGCAAATCCGCAATTTCGCGAAACGCCGTCGCCTCGGGCATAAAACTGGCGACCGATTGCGGCAACACCGTTACCCAATCCCCGGTCTTGACCATTGTGATAAGGGAATGGGTGTTGTGAACAGTAACATCCGCCTGCGCTTCGGATGCCCGGAACTTGGGCGATTGAATCAGATCGCACAGCGCGTTTCGTATAAACGGAAGTGTCAGGACTTCGTCAATTGTTGGCATATTTGGCTGTCGTATCAAACGGTGATCAGAGGCGCATACCAGCCCAAACCTGTCTTCGAACAATGGAAGCGACCGAACTCCGTTCAGCGCGTGCTGACCTGAGGCGATGCCAATATCCGCTTTACCCTCAACCAGTGCGTCCAATACCTGCTGAGTATCTGTGTCACGCAATTCGACTTTTACGCCGGGAAAGCGCTCGGTGACATAGGCCAGAACCTTAGGAAAAATCAGCGCCGCAACCGATGGAACGGACGCGATGCGCAGCAACCCGTGCTCTGCTTTTGCTGCGGCCATGATATCCAGGACGGCTTGATCGAACTGGCGGACTTGTTTCAATGCCACCTCGAAGACCTGCAATCCCAAAGGCGACAGTTGGTTCTTTCGCTCACCTTCAAACAGCTTTTTGCCCAGTTCATCTTCAAACTGCTTGAGGGTCATAGACACCGCCGACTGGGTCCGGCCCAGCCGGTCGGCCGCCTCGATCAGGTTGCCGGTTTGGGCGACAGTGCAAAAGCATCGCAGGGTCTCGATCTTGATCGCCAAGCTTCACCTTTTCTGAAGTTTGCTCAATTTATTTGAGTTTGACTGATATCTACTCAAAAAGCCATTCTGCGCCAGACCAATTTTCATGACTCTGGGGCGCATCGTGACAAAACTGAACCTGATTGCTGGCGAATGGCTGGCGGGCGAGACCGAAATTGAAAACCGCAATCCTTCGGATCTGAGCGATCTGGTTGGCATGTTTGCTCAGGCCAGCGCCGATCAGCTTGAGGCCACATTGGATCAGGCGCGTGTTGCACAGGCAGAATGGGAAGCCTACGGTCCCGAGCGCAAGCAAGCGGTTCTGATGAACATCGGCAACGAGTTGATGTCGCGCGCCGAAGAGCTGGGCACCCTGCTGGCCCGCGAAGAAGGCAAGCCGCTGGCCGAAGGCAAGGGCGAGGTTTACCGCGCCGGTCAGTTCTTTACCTATTACGCAGCCGAATGCCTGCGCCAGATCGGTGAAAACGCCGACAGCGTCCGCCCCGGTGTTGAAATTGACGTCCGCCGCGAAGCCGTGGGCGTGGTTGCCATCATCAGCCCGTGGAACTTCCCGACTGCGACCGCGTCGTGGAAGATTGCTCCGGCGCTGTGCTATGGCAACGCAGTTGTCTGGAAACCCGCCAACATCACGCCGGCTTCTGCCGTGGCCCTGACCGAAATCATCGAACGTCAGGACATTCCAAAAGGGCTATTCAGCCTTGTCATGGGGTCGGGCCGCTCGATCGGTCAGCGTTTGGTGGAAAGCCCCAAGGTCAACGCGATTTCCTTCACCGGTTCCGTTCCAGTTGGCAAAGGTATAGCCGCCGCTGCGATCCAGAACCTGACCAAAGTTCAGATGGAGATGGGATCGAAAAACGCGCTGGCCGTCATGGACGACGCCGATCTCGATCTCGCGGTCACGCTGGCACTGGGCGGAGCCTTTGGCGGAACAGGTCAGAAATGTACCGCGTCCTCGCGTCTGGTCGTTCATGCCGGTGTGCATGATGCGTTTGTCGAAAAGCTCGTGGCCGGTGCCCAGGCGATGAAAGTTGGCCACGCTTTGGAAGAGGGCGTTCAGATGGGGCCGGTCGTCAGCGAACAGCAGCTGGGCGAAAACCTCGCCTATGTCGATCTGGGCAAATCTGAGGGCGCAGAACTGGCCTGCGGTGGTCAGCGGCTTGAGATGCCGCATGACGGGTTCTACATGTCCCCCGGCGTTTTCCTGAACACCAACAACGATATGCGGATCAACCGCGAAGAGATGTTC
The DNA here is from genome assembly GCF_059610645.1 of Ruegeria sp. CDSC054. NCBI lineage: Bacteria > Pseudomonadati > Pseudomonadota > Alphaproteobacteria > Rhodobacterales > Roseobacteraceae > Ruegeria > Ruegeria sp. CDSC054. The sequence goes on from NZ_JBXWOA010000002.1 coordinate 512,414, forward strand.
GCGCCGCTGACCAGCGTCATCAAGGTCGGCAGCTATGACGAAGCGCTGAGCGTAGTTAACGACACCAATTTCGGGCTGACGTCGGGGATCGTGACGCAAAGCCTCGCCCGCGCGACCCATTTCCGCCGCAACGCGCGCACTGGTGTTGTGACCGTGAACCTTCCGACTGCGGGCACCGACTATCACGTGCCCTTCGGCGGACGCGGTGACAGCTCTTACGGTCCACGCGAGCAGGGCAAGGCAGCGGCGGAGTTCTACACCACGGTCAAAACTGCATACATCAGCGCCGGGACCCCGGTCTGATGCGCATCGACGGGCTGCAATACGCCAACTGGTCGGAGAAAATCTTCCGCCAACTGCGCGAAGGGGGCGTGGATGCGATCCACGTCACCATCTCATATCACGAGAACTTTCGCGAAACGGTTCTGAACTTTGAAAAGTGGAACCGCTGGTTTGAGCAATTTCCAGACCTGATCATGAAAGGCCGTTGGGCCAGCGACATCGACATCGCCCGGGAAACCGGGCGGACGGCCGTGTTCTTTGGGTTCCAGAACCCGTCGCCCATCGAAGATGATATCGGGCTGGTGGAAATCCTGCACGATCTGGGCGCGCGGTTCATGCAGTTGACCTATAACAACCAGTCCCTGCTGGCGACCGGGTGTTACGAGGCCGAGGACACCGGCATCACCCGCATGGGCAAACAGGTCATCAAAGAGATGAACCGTGTGGGTCTGGTAGTCGACATGAGCCATTCGGCGGATCGTTCGACCATAGAAGCGGCCGAGATCTCCGAACGTCCCATCGCCATTACGCATGCCAACCCGCACGAATGGTCCCCTGCCCTGCGCAACAAGCGCGATGCGGTGATCCGCGCGGTCACGGAAAACGGTGGGATGTTGGGCTTTTCGGTCTACCCTCATCACTTGAAAGACAAGTCCGACTGCACGTTAGAGAGTTTTTGCGAAATGATTGCCCGTACGGCCGACAAATACGGTGCACAACATCTAGGGATTGGAACTGACCTGTGTCAGGATCAGCCCGACAGCATCGTCGAATGGATGCGCGTTGGTCGCTGGACCAAGGAAATCGACTACGGCGAAGGTTCAGCCAGCAATCCCGGCTTTCCTCCGATGCCCAGCTGGTTCGAGGATAATCGCGACTTCGGAAATATCGAAACCGGGCTGCGCAACGTTGGCATGAACGCCGAAGAAGTCTCGGGCATCATGGGCGGAAACTGGTACCGCTTTTTCGATCTGAACTTTGGATCAAAAACCGCATGAACCACGTCAGTACTGATATCCCGCGACGCGATCCTGCGCAGGTTATGCGCCTGTCGCGGCTGGGCTCGCTGCATCAGTGCAGACTCAGCTTTATGCGACAACTGACCCGACGTATGGCGCGCGAGAACTGGGCCTTTACGCGTCCTGTTTTTGAGATCGACGAAAACGGCGTCGGCCACGCAGTCTACACGGCGCAAGGTCCGGATCGCGCCTATTCGCTGGTTGCGTTCGCCCATGACCTGCCGCCCGAACAACGGTCGGACCGGGTGATCGCTGAGGCGTGGGACGCCACTTTCGCATTATTCGATGGCATCCCAACGAAGCAGGACATCCAACGCCTGTCAGAAAACGTTCCGTTGCAAGAGGCAGGGCGCGTAAGCGAAAGCGAGCTGTCCCTGTCTCGTGCCAACCGGTCCGTGCGTTTGTGGAAACACGTGGTTGACAGGTTGGCTGCCGGACAACAGCCCGACTTGGAGCAAATCCATAAAGTCGGCTACCTGATGCGGACGACAGCCGTTTACGGATCGGGCAAGTTCGGCGCCGCGGATCGCGAGAAGATTGCGAACCGGCCAGAACTGCACGCACCCTTTCAGGCGGAAATGCTGTCGGTCTACCTGACGCGAACATTTGTCCGCGATCTGGTGCAACATATGGCCCTCGCCAAAGGCGGCATGCGGACGGCTGAACTGAACCCCGAGATTGCACAGTGGCTGGGCATCGGAAACTCAACCGGATTGGGGATGGCTCCATTCATCGTCAATCACCCGGTATTGTTCAACAACTGGATCATGGCGCGCGAAGAGGCGTTGGCACGTGTTCGGTCTCTGCAATCAGCGTCAGAGGACGAAGCCCGACACTTTCGGGACATCTATGATCGCAGCAAGTTATCGATGTCGTGGTGGCGATCCGAGCATCCGGTCCAGATTGAAAAGATTGCCTCATTGAATGCCGATCTAACAGCCATTTCCGGCTATCTGGACGAAAATGACCTGACGCAGGACCGCCCGTGGGATCGGCTCATCCGCTGGTCAGTAACCACACTTGGCGAAGAAGGTCAGGAACTGCTCGCGTCGCTTGTTCTGGAACCCTATGGCGAGCTGGTGGATGGCCTGACCGGTTGTATGGCTGACGGGAATGCTCAGGCACAGGTTATTGATGGAGGCATGACTGTCGATCAACTCCGTGCCGCGATCCACGATCGCTTTGGCTGGGCACTGGATATGGATTGGTCGGCCGAGGCGAACTGCGCGCGCGCCTGGTACGTGTCCGAAGAAAAGCTGGAACCGCGACTTGGTGAACGGTTCGAGGAACCGATTGCCGAATATGAACAGCCCCTTGCACCGGCCAGAGACGCCGCGCTGGCTTATGCGGATCTTGAGAATTGGCAGGACGACAGGTCGATAGCCGAGTTCCTACTGCGCCATCCCGAGCACCGCCACACGGTGCGGCGCGCGCAGATCGGCGTTGTAGCCCCGTATGGCGAGCTTCGCGACAACACGATAAGCGCAGACGTCATGCCCATCGATATGCTCCGGGCCAAGCTGTCGTTTTTCGGTGCCACGCATTTTGATCCGCGCTCGGACCGCTGGGTCCGTATCTGCATGTACGCTGGCGCGCCTTACCCTGAAGACCTGAATACCAGCACAGCAGACTTGTGGGTTTACCCGGAGCTATCTTCATGAACGTCTCGCTAAATGAGATCGAAGCCACCGCAAAGCGCGCGGCGCGTGGTGCAGGATATAGCTGGGGACTGGCCGAGGAAGCCGCGAAAGCAACACGCTGGCTGTGCGCGCGGGGGCAAAACGGCACCGGTGCTTTGGCTCAGCTGCTGCAACTGGAATTGACGCGCGCACCTAAACAACACTCCCCGGCCGATCTGAGCGGAGAATGGCAGAGTGATAGCGAGCTTTGCCCTTTAGTGACTGGCGCATTGCTGTCAGATTGTGCGCACCAACTGAACTCAGCCCCGATTGAGATAAAGAACGTAGCTGTGCCTGCCTTGCTGCTTCCGTTCGCGGCAAATGCGGCGCGCGTGTTACAGACCTGCGTGAGTGTTGACTGTGACCGTGCACAGGTAGAAACCGACGGATTTGACCTGTCCCTGAACGCCCCACTTTCGGATAGGGCACAACAGGTTTCGGTGCAAATCGGTGGCCAACTGACCGCACCAGTCCCCCGTCGAACACGGGCGGAACCTGATCCAACTGATTGGAACATTCTGAACCGGTTCGCCCACCGCACATACGCCCCCGCCACCGAGGAATCCCGCCTGCGCGGGGCCGGAGCGGGCTTATCCGACAACGATTAAAGAGGCCCCAATGATCGAAACCCGTACCCTGAGCCTTGAGCAGATCGAAGATCTCGCCTTCCGCGCGCTTGTCACCGCAGGAACATCTGAAGCCAACGCCCGGCCATTGGCCGTTGCCACCGCGGCAACCGAGGCGGACGGGGTTGCCAGCCACGGGCTGGCCTACATCCCGATATATTGCGAGCACGTGCAATGTGGGAAAGTGGACGGAACAGCCCAACCGGAACTGTCGCGCCCACGCCCCGGCGCAGTGAACGTGGACGCAGCAACCGGCTTTGCCCATTCCGCGATTGATATGGGTTTTTCGGCCCTTATCCCAGCCGCGCGTGAACAGGGGATCGCGGCGCTGTCGATCCGCAACAGCTATAACTGCGGTGTCCTTGGCTACCATACGTACCGTTTGGCGCAGGCCGGATTGGTGGGATTGGGGTTCACCAACGCTCCGGCCTCGATCGCGCCCTCGGGAGGTGCGAAACCCGTCGTCGGGACCAACCCTTTCTCGATCGCGGCACCGGGTGCGGACGGCCAGCCTGCCCTGCTGATCGACCAAAGCGCCAGCACGATTGCCAAAAGCGAGGTCATGAAACACGCCCGCGAAGGCAAACCGATTCCGGTTGGCTGGGCTCTGGACGCAGATGGCAATCCGACCACGGACCCGAATGTCGGCCTTAAGGGGTCGATGGCACCGTCAGGCGGTTACAAAGGCGTCGGTGTTGCCCTGCTGACCGAGGTACTGGCCGCAGCCCTGACCGGCGCGACCCTTGGCATTAACGCCGCGCCTTTTTCCGGCACCGCCGGTGGCCCCCCCAAGACCGGGCAGTTCTTCATTGCGATCGACCCGACCGCCACCTCTGGCGATGCGTTTACTTCGGGGATCAGCGAGTTGGTCGGCGCAATCCGTGCACAGAACGGAGCGCATCTGCCCGGCGATGGACGCGGCGGCAAGCGCAGGCAGGCACAGACCGACGGCGTTGCAGTCAATGCAGCCACGCTGGATAAGATTGAGGCAATCATAGCCTAACTATTCTGCCCAGGCCTGTCAGGTCGCCAGCGAACGGGTCGTTTGTCTGGCGACACATTCCAAATCACAGCGGATGCTGAAATGCTTGGGGTCATCCGACGTAATAAAGTCGGTGAATTTCTCACCGGCCAGTGCTCCGATGGTTTCTGCGGGAATGCGGATGGTTGTAAGGCCCGGCTCGACGTCAGCTGAGCCCTTGAAATCTCCGATACCAATTATCGACAGATCATCGGGAACGCTTAAACCAAGCTTTTGGGCAGCAAACAGCGCCCCCTGCGCAATGACGTCATTGCCGCACAGCAATGCCGTCGGACGTTTCGGCGTCGTCAAAAGGGCCAAGGCCGCCTGCTTGGCCTGAGAAACACTGTACGGCGCTTGGGTTTCATGCTCATCAGGTACGGAAACCCCGTGTTCGCCCAACGCGTCGTGCACTGCGGAAAGGCGGTGCTGCGCGCGGTCGTTCCCCTGAGTTTCGGGAAAGATCAACCCGATGTCACGGTGTCCCAAATCTAGCAGGTGTTCGGCCGCCAATCGTCCGGCCAGATGGTTGTCCGCACCAACGCAAGGCAGGGGTGATTCTTCTGAGTAATTCCAGATTGCCAGCGCGGGAATCTTTTGCTGTTTAATCAAGCGGTTAGTGGCATTGGAATGTTCCAACCCGACCAGCGCCACGCCGTCCACGCGATGTTCAAGAAACTTGCGAACCATCGCGTATTCCCGATCTAGGTCATACCCATGCGACGCCAGCAACAGGCTGAATCCTGCCTGGTCGATCGAATCCGAAAAGGCCTGAATAACCTCGGAAAAAATGGCATGGTTGATTGTGGGCACCACAAGGCCAATTGTTCCCGACCGTTTTCCATGCATCGTTTGGGCGGCGCGGTTGCGGATGTATCCCAAGCGCTGCACCGCTTTGTTGATCTTTTTGCGAGTCGCCGGGTTGACCAGATCGGGGTGATTGAAGGTACGTGAAACCGTAGATGGCGACACCTTTGCAGCCTTTGCAACGGCCACAATATCCACCTTACCCTTTTGAAAGTTAGCCATAATTTTACCCTACCCGGTCAAATTTATGAAAACATTTGCAATACTATTTTCATCCCCTAACCTGATTTGTCAACAAAGGTAAAAGTGCGAACGGACGGGTTGGGAGGCCCAGGATGGAATTCATTTACTACTTCGGAGATGTGTTCACGCCGATGTCGTTCCTGCTGCTTTTGGGCGGCACGATCGGAGGGCTAATTCTGGGCGCGACCCCCGGCCTGTCACCAACGATGGCGGTGGCCCTGTTGATCCCGTTCACCTTCCAACTTGAGGCCGCGCAAGGCCTGATCCTGCTGGGGGCGGCCTATACCTCGACCGTGGCTGGCGGAGCGGTCAGTGCCATCCTGCTGAAGATCCCTGGCGCTCCGGCGAATATCGCCACCACTCTGGATGGCCACACGATGGCCAAAAAAGGCGAAGGTGCCCGCGCCTTGCAGCTGTCTTTTCTGGCATCGGCCGTGGGCGGAATCTTTGGCGTTCTGCTGCTGATCTTCCTGACGCCGGTTTTGGCGCAATGGGCGCTTGCCTTTGGCCCGTCGCACCTGTTCTGGCTGGCCATTCTAGGGGTGACGGTCATCGGAACACTTGATTCCGCCTCGGTGGTCAAAGGGCTGCTGTCCGGTTGCATCGGGTTGTGGCTGGCGACCATCGGGTTCGACGACATCATGGGTGCACAACGCTTTATCTTTCACCCCGCACTGGGCGGCGGCATAAACATTATTGCCGCGTTGATTGGCCTGTTTGCGATCCCACAGGTGCTGACCATGTTTGCCAAAGGGCGGCACAACACAGGCGCCGAAGTGATCGAAGTGCAACGCCACTCGATCCTGGCGGCGTTCAGGGAACTGTTCAGCCGCACCCGAGCGCTGAGCATCGGAACGCTGACAGGTTCGATCATCGGCCTGATTCCAGGTGTTGGTGGGCAAATCGCGGGCCTTGTCGCTTATGATCAGACCAAGAAGTTCTCGTCGGAAAAAGAAAAGTTCGGCACCGGCCATTCCGAGGGTGTCATCGCCGCGGAATCCGCAAACAACGCGATGGTCGGCCCCTCGCTGGTCCCGCTGCTGACGCTGTCCATCCCCGGCAGCCCGACCGCCGCCGTGCTGTTGGGCGGGTTGCTGATCCACGGGATTTTCCCGGGCTCGGACCTGTTTGATAATCACCCCGACGTCGCCTGGACCTTCATCAACTCGATGCTGATCGGGCAGGTGCTGATGTGTATCTTCGGCCTCTATGTCGCGGGTCTTGCCGCACGCGTCGCACAGGTTCCGCAATCGGTTATGGCCGCCATCGTTCTGGCCCTTTCGGTCTTTGGCGCATACTCGGTTCAGGGTTCGATGGGCGACGTCTACGTGATGGCGTGCCTCGGCATCGGCATGTTCTTTTTGGAACGCTTCGGTTTCTCGGCTGCACCGTTGGTACTGGGCCTGATCCTCGGGCCAATCGCCGAGGCCAACTTCATCCAGGGTGGAATGATCGCCGACGCGACGGTCGGCAAGGCTTCGTACTTCATGACCGGTGGATTGAACCTGTTCCTGATCGCCGTCGTACTGGCCTCGATCGCCTATTCGGTTTGGATGGAACTGCGCAGCCGCCGCTACACCACCAAAGAGGAGGCACAGGCATGAACCGCTCACAGCACGTATTCGGGTCAGGTCTGGTCTTTGCAGTTGGCCTGTGGGTCGCATGGGTTAGTTACACGCAACAACCCGCCGAGGCATTCCTGTTCCCACGCCTGATCGCAACGGTCTTTGTGGTTCTGGCCGGATGGACATTTGGCAAAGCGGTTATGGGTCTGTCCAAGGTCGGAAACGGCGTGACGCGGACGATGTTCCTGAACATGCTGCCGGGTCTGATCATCACGCTGATCTATGTTTTCTGGGCGGCGAAGACGCTGGGGTTCTACACCGCGACAACCATCGCCTTTTTTACCCTTCTGTCGATCTATGACCCCGCGCCCCATAACGAGGCCAAAACCTGGATCAAACGTGGGATTATCACAGCGGTCTTTGTGGCGGTGATGTACGGGCTCTTTGCCATGCTTTTGAACGTCTACACACCAAGAGAAATTCTGTTCTGAACACGCAAATGCGCGGATGAACCAACTTAGGGAGGAAACGCAAAATGAAACGATTGATTGCAGGGGCAGCAATGGCTCTGACGGGCCTGACGGGCGCGGCAATGGCCGAGGAATATCCCGAACGACCGATCATGATGATGGTCAGTTACGGGGCCGGAGGCGCGACCGATTTCCAGGCACGGATCGTCACCATGACCTCGGGCAACGAGGATGCGCTGGGGATGCCCATCGCCATCATCAACAAGCCTGGTGCCGGTGGGCGCGTTGGCTGGAACTGGTTCGCAACTCAAGCCGATCCAGATGGCTATACGCTGGGTGCGTACAACGTTCCTCATTTCATCGCCCAGTCGATTAAGGGTGGCGTCGAATACTCGACCGACAGCTTTGAACCCATCGCGAACTGGGGCGCAGACCCGGCCGTGTTCGTGGTTGGTACCGACAGTGAGTTCAACTCGATGGATGATGTTGTCGCCTATGCCAAGGAAAACCCGGGCAAGCTGACGGTATCCGGCGCGGGCCTTTTTGTGGGCCACCACATCGCGGCGCTGCAGATCGACAAAGCGGCCGGCACAAAGATGGCCTACATCCCGACCAAAGGTGGGGGAGCGGCAGCGATGAAAGCCGTCATCGCCGGTGAGGTCATGGGCGGCATCAACAACCTGTCCGATGCATTCCGCGCGCAAGAGGCGGGCAACGTAAAGATCCTTGGCGTCGCCGATCTGGAGCGCAACGCGTTCCTGCCTGACGTCCCAACGATGATGGAACAAGGCCTGGAGGTAGACAACTCTTCGGTCAATTTCCGGGGTGTGATGGTGCCCAAGGGAACACCTCCTGAAGTGATTGAAAAGCTGGCCGCAACCGTGCCCGAGATGTTCGCCAATTCACGCGTCGCCAAGAAGATGGAGGCGGGCGGCTCGCCCATGCACATCATGACACGTGACGAAGTGATCGAGATGTGGGCGCAGCGCCAACAGACACTGAATGAACTGCTGGCTGGTCTCTGACCGCCCCCAATCGGGGCGGGTCAGGCCCGCCCCGGACAACACATTGAGGATAAACATGAACGCTCCGAACGACATAGCCCCCGAGATCGCCGAAGTGGACCGGATCGTGGCGCGGGCACGCAAGGCCCAGATCGCCTATGAAGCACGGGGCAGTCAGGCGCTCTATGACAAGGCGGCGCTGGCGGCAGGTTGGGCGATCATGGAGCCTGCACGCAATCAGGCACTGGCAGAACTGGCCGTCGAAACCACCGGGCTTGGCAATGTGCCCGACAAAATCACCAAAAACCACCGCAAGACGCTGGGTCTGCTGCGCGACATTGCCGAAGCAAAGACATATGGCGTCACAAGCGACGATCCGGAAACAGGCATCACTGAAATTGCCCGTGCGATCGGCGTCGTTGGTGCGGTCGTCCCCTCGACCAATCCGGCCGCGACACCGGCCAACAACATCATTAATGCCCTGAAGGGTGGCAATGCTATCGTCGTCGCCCCCTCGCCCAAGGGCGTGGCATCCTGTGAGAAGCTGCTAAGCTTCATCCACGCGGAGTTTGACAAGCTGGGTCTGGATCGGGATCTGGTTCAGATGATCCCCGCACCGGGATCAAAATCCAAAACCCAACGGCTGATGGAGACCTCGGATCGGGTGATCTGCACCGGCAGTCAGAACAACGTCCACCGCGCTCAGTCCTGCGGCACACCGGCTGTCGCGGTTGGTGCAGGCAATGTCATCGTGATTGTCGATGAAACCGCCGATCTGTCGGCGGCGGCAGCCAAGATCACGGCGTCAAAGTGTTTTGATAATGCGACTTCGTGCTCGTCCGAAAACGCAGTTGTGGTGGTAGACGCGGTCTATGATGACTTTGTCGCAGCAATGGCCGCCGAAGGTGGCGCGCTGGTCCCCGCATCCGATGCCGCAGGTATCATTGCGCGTCTCTGGCCGGACGGGCACCTCAACCGATCCGCGATCGCTCAGGACGCCGACAAGATGCTTGATGCGTTGGGGATGGCAGACAAAGCACCCGAAGGCACAAAGTTTCTGGCGGTAGAGACCGATGGGATCGGTCCCGATCATCCCCTGTCCGGAGAAAAGCTGAGCCGCGTTCTGGCGCTGTACCGGACGTCGGACTATGCGGCTGCCAAGGCCACAGCAGCGCGCGTCCTGGCCTATCAGGGAGCCGGACATTCGGTCGGCATTCACACCAGCGACGACGCACGCGCCATTGAGCTGGGTCGAGAGTTGCCCACCTGCCGAGTTATCGTGAACCAAGCCCATACCTTTGCCACGGGCGGCAGCTTCACCAACGGAATGCCTTTCTCTCTATCTATGGGATGCGGCAGTTGGGGCGGAAACTCTATCGATACCAACCTGCATTGGCGGCACTTCGTCCAGACCACCAAAATTGTGCGTGAAATAGCCCCACGCGAACCCGCGCTCGAGGACGTATTCGGCGCGTATTGGAGGGAGGCTGACCAATGATGGAACCGCCCAAAGGAACGGTCCGCGATTGGCTCGACCTAAGAGCCGATCAGGGCGGAACCGGGTTTGTTTTTCCCGATGGCGCACAGGATCTGAGCTGGGCTGAATTGCACGGCTCGGCCAAAAACGTCGCAAGCATGTTGACCAGCCTTGGGGCGCAAAAAGGCGAAAGCGTCGCCCTTGTCTATCCTAATTGCCGCGAGGCCCTTATCGCCTTGTTCGGCGTTCTCTATGGCGGATTCCGGGCAACCATGATCAATCTCGTCGCTGGCGACAGTGCCGTGGCCTACGCCCTTGAACACAGCGTCGCACGCTTTGCCTTCGTGCACCCGGATCAATCAGAGTTGTTTGGCCGAACAGCCGACCCTGCCGTGACCAAGCCTTTGCAGGTCGCCGGTGCTGGTGACGCAGATACCCAGCTTTACGACCTGACGCCCGATGATCATGCCCTTCTCATGTACACCTCAGGCACAACCGGCAGACCAAAGGGCGTTGTTCATACCCATTCCAGCCTTTTGGCAGGCGGCTGGACCACCGCTGTCGCACATGAGCTGACCGACACGGATCGCGGTTTCTGCGTCCTGCCGATCTATCACATCAACGGTCTGTGCGTGACTGTGATGGGAACCCTCGTTTCGGGCGGGTCCCTGGCTATGTGCGAACGGTTTTCGGCCAGCCGGTTCTGGGACAATCTTGGAAAGACTGAGGCAACTTGGTTTTCGGTAGTCCCGACCATCATCTCTCATCTGCTGCAATCCGACACCAATCCGGACATCCAAACCCGCCAGCGGTTGCGGTTCGGGCGCTCTGCCTCTTCCGCGCTGGCACCGGACGTACAACGGGCTTTCGAAGAACGATTCGACGTTCCTATCGTCGAAACCATGGGGCTTACCGAAACCGCCGCGCAGATCCTGTCGAACCCACTTCCGCCGGGTGTGCGCAAAATCGGCTCACCGGGCGTCGCCTATGGAAACGACGCCGCGATCCGGGATGCGAACCAACAGCCCGTCCCGCACGGAACCGAGGGAGAGCTGGTCATACGCGGCCCGAACGTGATGCTTGAATACCTCAAGGACCCAGATGCGACTGCGGGCACATTTACGGCCGATGGATGGCTGCGCACCGGCGATCTGGCGCGTATGGATGAGGATGGATACGTCTATGTCACCGGCCGCCTGAAGGAGCTGATCATCAAGGGCGGCGAAAACATCGCACCGCGTGAGATTGACGAGGCGCTTTATTCCCACCCCGACGTTGTCGAAGCCGCAGCCTTTGCACGCCCCTGTCGCAGCTATGGCGAAACCGTCGAGGCCGCTGTCAAAATCAGGGAAGGGTCCGAGCTGACGCCGCTGACCCTATTGGAGATTTGTGAGACCAAGCTGGGTCGGTTCAAATCCCCTGACGAGGTTCACATCCTGCGTGATCTGCCAAAAGGGCCATCGGGTAAGATTCAGCGTAACCGGATACTCGAAATCGTCGACGCTCGGACCTGAGCGTCGACGGGAATATGACCGCTGGCGCGTTGCTGCGGCCACATTGAGCGGTGCTAAGTCTTGCGCCGTTTCGGCACAGCATCTCCGCCCTTGCCCGCTTTCGCGGCTGAAACGCGGGCGCGGTTTTTCTTGCTGCTGGGTTTTCCCTTGGGCGGCGGCGGGCCTTTGGTGGGTTTACCGCCGGGCTTTACGCTTCCGTCTTTGCTCTTGTTAGCGGGCGTTTTGTGGGTTTTCTTCTTTGCGCTCGTTGCCGTGAATTTAACATCCGGCTCGCTCAGTGACGAGTCGCGGTGCGGTGTCGAGCCATGTTCTTTTGATCGGGTCTGTTTGAAACCGCGTTCCGCTGCTTTACTGGGCTTGCGATCTTCGGGCTTGGGTTTGCGGTTACGGGGCGTCGGGGCATCGTTCCAATCAACGGGGGTGGTGTCCCCTTTGCGCGGGCGCGGTTTACCCTTGGGTGGGCGGTTGGACCTTGGACGCTCAAACGCTGGCACGTCAGGCGCGCCATCCAAGCGCACAACGTCTTTCGAACCTTCGATTTTCATACCCGGTCCAACAGCCGCCAGAAAGCCCGCAACACTGGCTTCGCGGATCTCGACGTAAGACACATCATCGGCAATCCGGATCGCACCGATATCGTCTTTGGTCAGATCACCGGCCTTGCAGATCATCGGCAGCAAATGGCGCGGCGAAGCATTTTGGTTGCGACCTTCCGACAAGGAAAACCAAACGCTCGGACCAAAGGCGGCGCGGGGTTTGGGGCGGTCCGCCGTAACCGGGGCCAACTCTTCCGGTGCTGAATGGCGCAATTTATACTGACGTAGATACGCTGCCGCTATTTGTTCAGGGGTAAATTTTTCAACCAGGTGCTGAACCGCGTCATGTTCGCTTTCGGTAACCTCAACCTGCCAGTCATCCGAGGCGAGCATCCGCGCCTGATCCCGCTCGTTCACCTCATCCGAAGACGGGGCGACGCCCCAATCCGCCGTGAGCTTTGCGAATTTCAGAATGCGCTCGGCCTTTTTCCGCGATGACGGTTCGACCACCAGGGCGCTGACGCCCTTTCGCCCTGCCCGGCCCGTGCGCCCAGAGCGATGCAAAAGCGTCTCGTGACTGTTGGGCAGCTCGGCGTGGATCACCAGATCGAGGTTCGGCAAATCAATCCCGCGCGCCGCGACATCTGTCGCCACACATACCCTCGCACGCCCATCACGCATCGACTGCAACGCGTTAGAGCGTTCACTCTGCGTCAGCTCACCAGACAGTGCCACCACAGAAAACCCGCGGTTGGAAAGCCGCGTGGTCAATCGTGACACCATCGCACGCGTGTTACAAAAAACGATGGCGTTGGGGGCTTCGTAGTACCGCAACGCATTGATGATCGCGTTATCCCCGTCCCGCGGCGCCACCATCATTGCACGATATTCGATATCGGCATGTTGGGTTTTCTCGCTGACAGTGCTCACCCGTTCGGCATCGCGCTGATAGCTGGTTGCCAGGCTAGCAATGGCGCGTGGGACCGTAGCTGAGAACAGCAACGTTTGCCGCTCCGCCGGGGTTTCATCCAGGATGAACTCAAGATCCTCGCGAAATCCAAGGTCAAGCATTTCATCCGCTTCGTCCAGAACCACGGCCCGGATCGCGGTCAGATCAATGGAACCACGCATGATATGATCGCGCAGTCGCCCCGGCGTTGCGACAACAATATGCGCCCCCCGCGCCAAAGCCCGGCGTTCATCACGCATATCCATGCCACCGACGCACGAGGCCAGAAACGCGCCGGCATCAGAGAAAAGCCAGCTCAGTTCACGCTTGACCTGCATGGCCAGTTCCCGCGTAGGCGCAACCACCAAAGCCAACGGCGCACCGGACGCCCCGAACGTCTCATCTTCGCCCAGCAACTGTGGTGCAATCGCCAACCCGAACCCGATGGTTTTTCCCGATCCGGTTTGCGCCGAAACCAACATATCGCGCCCTTCCAGCTCAGGCTGTGTCACGGCCTGTTGGACTTGTGTCAAAGTATCGTAACCCTTGCGGGCAAGCGCATCTGCGATGGTCTGTTTCACGGTGGTGTTCTTTGTATCAGCCGGGGGATACGTGCCTTGCGGTATTGCAATCAGCGCATCTTCCAAGGTTAAAGACCGCCTCTTAACGGGAGTCGCTGGCAATGTATAGCCGTGTCTTTTGTGGTGACCGAAGTAAAAAACCGCCGGTCACGTAGGTATCTTTTGATGAACTTGTCTGCAGTTTCAGCCAACTGTCAAAAGCCGATGCGAAACCAATACTTTACCAGATAAAGTGGTGCCGGGGGCGGAATTTATCTAGGCCACCAATATATTGTTAATATTAATATTTTCCTTTTCTTTCTTCTTTCGTACCCCCAATGATACCCCCATCCAATCTCACATTGCCAAAAGTGCGCAAACCACCTCAGAACTAGTGTCATGGGTTACGTAAGCTCCCAAAACAGGCGTCGGTTGCCCTGAATCAGCTAGCAAGCAGTTGGCGGTTATCAATTTAGACCACCAGATTTTATGCGGTAGAAAGCTGTAGCAAAAAATGCGGTTCGCCGTCACCCTACGATCAGCCTTGGTCAAATAATTAGTTCAGCGCCTATGAAATGCCACGTGCTGTCAGCGCCAAATGCGATCCATGTCAAAAGCACCAAAATATTGAAATCACTACAAATACATATTCATCGCTTGACCCCCGACGCTCTCAAAAATAGCGTTGCCCCAGAAATGTATTCTGACCTACTGTTGTGGACCTGATCGCGAAAACGCCAACCGCACGCACACGGAAGGGCCCTTTCGACGCAGAGGACGCGTAAAAACGGATTTTGAATTATTTCGGAAGCTAAAACGCAGGTTGAGTGGATCCCAACTGTTCATAGGGTTCTTTTCTAGCCAAACCATGACCTACTGCAAGGAGCGCTGCGTGGTAAATGAAATTGAAGTAAGGCACTTCAAGCGTGTCGAAAAAGCGATCGTGCCGCTGGAGCCGATAACCATTCTGGTCGGCGCCAACAATTCTGGAAAGACGACTGTCTTGCAGGCGGCACATTTTGGGGTTTCGCTCTTGCAAACGTCAGTTCTTCATGGACCTCGCTTCGGTGGAAGAGAATTGCTCTATAACCCAACCGATGACGTCCAAGATCTCGCCCACGGGGAACGATTGTTTGAATCACCAGTGGAGATTGTTTACTCAGACGTCGAAGGCGAAAAGAAGGAAAGCCTGACCGTTAAGCTAACGGCGAGCACAGACGGTGCCGCAATTGTTGATTACGACGGTTCAGACGCCCTATTCGCCAAGCTCTCGGATATCGATGAGGTGTTCTCTGTTTATGTTCCAGGTCTCGCTGGCATTCCACCGAACGAAGAATTTCGGTCAGATGGTGTTGTACGTATTGGGATTGCCAGAGGCGACGCCAACCTGTTTTTGAGAAATGTTCTAATGAGAATACTAAAAGACGAAAACAAGAAATCTGAACTTCAAGAATTGCTCGACGAAATTTTTCCTGGAGCCAGAATTTCATATAGTTTTGACGCAAAGCACGACACCAACATCGACGTTCGTGTAGAAGAAAATGGATCGGCCTTTCCTATCGACTTAAGCGGAACGGGTCTTCTTCAGTTCCTACAGATTGCAGCTTATACCGTTAACTTTAGGCCCTCCCTACTATTGCTAGACGAACCGGACGCTCACTTGCACCCGAGCAACCAAAGACTAATCGCTGCTGCACTCTTGAAAATTGCCGAACAAAGTCAAACCCGCGTTGTCATCGCTACGCATTCTAGGACCATCTTGGATGCCTTCGCCGACGAGGACAAAGCTAATATTTTTTGGCTCGAAGGTGGCGAGGTACAAAGTGAAACCGACAAAGAGAAAATATCAATGCTCTTGTCCTTGGGTGCGCTTGACCTGTCAGAGAGAGCCTTTCACGGCGACGTCAAAGTCATCGTTTTCACGGAAGATACCAAACTCAAAAAGGGCTTTCTAAATGCAATCCTAGAGGCCAATGGCTTCGATTTAAACGATGTTCTCATTCGGTCATATAAAGGCAGCAGTGAGTTCAAAGCGGCCAGCTTATTGGCGGAATTTGTAAAGGACATGAGAAAGGGGGTCGAAATCATAGTGCACCGAGATCGGGACTTCATGACCGATGAGGAAGTGAAGGAGCTTACCACAAAGTTTGCAACTACTGGCGCCACACTTTTCGTGACTAACGGATCAGACATTGAAGCCAGCTTCGCGGATCCGTTGCATTTGGAAGCTTGCACAGACCTATCATCAAAAGATGCTGATGATCTGATCAACGATGTGATAACAAAAAATAATACAGAAATAGTTATGCGGTTTGGAAAAAAGCGCATGGAGATCAAGAACCAGCACTACCCAGGGCGACAAGAAGACTGCCCATCTAGCGAAAAACTCATAAAAGGAGGTCCAACAGCTGAACATGTGATTGGCAAAGACCTGTTGGGCTGGGTAAACCATGAGCTTGAAACTCGAAGGATTGCTAAATCAAGCCAGTTAGTTGCTCCAAGCCAGGCGCTTGAACATCCCACATTGGGGGAAGTAGCATCCCGAGTCTACAGCACTGCCGATACCAGGCAAATGATCGACAGTGTTGCACCGGAAAGTGCTGCGGCGGAGAACGGGTGTGTCTAATAGCAAAGCAAACTCCGACGCAGGCCTCGAAGTCTTACTCGAAGCAAAATCAAATCAACAGGCAGACGTCAGTGATCAACTTTTGATCGAAATTTACGCTGCCGAGGTTCGCCTTCAGTACGAAGAGGAAAGACATGCAGCGTTAGCTGCAATCCGTACCGCGGTTGAGGCAGAAGTGGATCGTGACTTGGCGGACAAGGACCACATAGAATGAAGCTACACAGCCTGACCTTATACAACTTTATGCCGTACAAGGGAGAGCAAAGGATCGATTTTCCGGTCCGGGAGAACTGCGGCATAGTCGTGATTTACGGCGATAATATGCGCGGAAAGACTAGCTTATTGAATGCCATACGGTGGGTTTTCTTTGGCAAGGCAGTTGCACGGCACGGAAGAGTCGTACCGGCGAAAGACATTGTGAACATCGAAGCCGTAACCGAGAGTGCGGATTGGTCATCGTGGGTCGAAGTCGAGTTCGAATCAGGTGGTTCGAACTATGAGCTTCGCCGCTCGCTAAAATTGACCAAATCGGTTGCTCATCCTACAAAGGACGACGATTTTCAAACCGATCTCCAAATGTTCAAAGACAACGTGAAATTGAATCACGACGAGACCGGTGACGAAATAAACCAACTCCTTCCCGAGCAGATTTCCCGCTTTTTTCTTTTTGACGGTGAGCTTCTCCAAGACTACGAAACGTTAGTTAGGGACCCTAGCCCGTCACAGGGAATTAAGGCAGCGATTGAGCGCATATTGGGTGTGCCCGCGCTAATCAACGGCCGAGACGAATTGGGGACTCTACTTCAAAGAGCGCAAACTGCTCAAGCGAAGGATTTAAAGCAAGTTAAGTCGATGAGAAGCCAAGCCGAGCAACAACTCAGGCTTCAAACAGATGTAGATGAGATATCTAACCGTCTGGCGAGCTTCCGCATGCGAAAAAAACAGTTAGAACAAAGCATTACCGAAACCGATGAGAAACTTGAACAACTCGCGGAACAAATGGATCGTTTGGATGACTATTTTGAAGCAAAGGCAAGGAAACGCGAGATTTCAACAGGTATAGAAAACCTCTTTAGTCGGCGAGCAACTTGGCTTCAAGAAGCTTGGCGAGACCTGATGTACCCGCAGCTGGAGCCCCAACTTGATGGGTTGCGCCTCCAACAAAGGAAATTGCTTGAGGATTATACTACCAAGGCCAAGCGACTTGCTGAGTTAGACTTTCTCGAAGCGTCTTACAATCAAGGGTCTTGCGACATTTGCAAACAAGAGATCCCCAGAGGAAAAAAAAGGAATATATCTCAAAGACTAGGAGCCCTGCAGGGTGAATTGAAAGCGACCGATCTCGACATCTCTCAGTTGTCTTCTATTTCTGCTCAGATCGAAAGAGTGTCCCAGATAAAGGGCATGAATGCTCACGAAAGTATTGTCGAGATTGAAAATGAACTGGACAATTTTGGCGTTGAACTCACCAGAGTAGAGAACGTTTTAGAGACTTTGGGCAAAGAGGTTGACCCAAATGCCCAAGATGAGATCCTCCGTCTGACAAATGGTCGAGTGCCATTGCAAGTAGAAATCGGGAAGATTGAGCAAGAAATCGGCGTTGCGGAAAGTGAGATAGATGAATTGATGCGCAAGCAGGCGCAAATTGCGCGTCTATTAGCTAGGAACCCAGAAGCTCGTCGCCAAAGAAGTAGCGCGCTAGTTGATAAATACGGAGCACTTTTCCGCATCTTTACCTCCAGCGTTGACAAGCTTAGATCGAAGCAGCGCGATCGAGTGGCGAACTATGCTGCTAAAGCCTTCTCCAAACTGACGACGGAAACTCAATATAAACGCCTTGAGATTAACGAAAACTATGGTTTAAGCATCATAGACGATGAAGATAGGCCAGTTGCTGAGCGAAGTGCTGGAGCCGAGCAAGTAATCGCCCTTTCACTCATTAACGGGCTAAATAAGGTGGCACGTCGAAATGATCCGATCGTCATGGACACACCATTTGGTCGCTTAGACAAGAAACACCGCATGAACATTCTGAGCTTTTTGCCTGAGATGGCCGATCAAGTTATCCTCTTGGTTCACGAAGGGGAAATGAGTCGCGATAGTGACCTGCAAATCATTTCCGACCACGTTTCAGCGCTATACAATATTGAAAGAGTAAGTGCTCGGCAATCGAAACTGAGCGAGGGTCAGCTTTGATGTCACAAGTGGTGGAACCAACAACCGTCGGCCTAAGTGCTTCGGGAAAAAAAGCACTTACCAACCTGGTTGAAGCGGGCGTTTTTTCTCATCGCATCGACGCCTACCGGTTCGGCGTGGCTCTCGCCGTGGCGCACGGCGCCTATGACTCAGCCAGTGCAAATCGCGAAACAATGTTTAATGTAGGCACCTTGGATCCGGATAGATCATTGCATACAGCGGTCGGCTTAGTTCGCGGAGACATTGATGAACCTGTCTATCGCACCATTGAAAAATATGCAGAGTGGGGCATTAGGGAAATGGCTGAAGCCTTTGCGAAAGACAAAATTCGCTTCAGTCAATGGATGTCAGAGTCCGTAGAACGAGCAAGAAAGCCGAAAAAGTAATCTCCTTCAAAACCCCCGTGCTATTGCAAAAAACAATGCTTGTTTCGTCCGCCCGGCACAGATTCCAGCAAAACATGTGACTGGCATCCAACCCGGCACCCTCTTCATTTGTCTAAAAATCACGCACCAGAGATCTGAAATTGCACGATCAAAACGCTTCTTAGATTGACCGAAACCAAAGCAATCACCTGATTGGGATCGTGTTTCGTATTACATTTTAACTCTTTTGGTTCTTGTCTTACATAAAAACCTCAGCTAATCAGGTTTTGAGGTGACAAGGAGCAGACACATATGGCGCGCCCGCGAGCAGAAAACCCGCGTTCAAAAGTAACCAATCTCAGACTAACAGAGCAAGAAAGAAGCGACTTCGAGGCTCAGGCCTCCGAGCTTGGTTTCAAGAATCTAAGCCAATATATCCGTTTCTTGCATACCAACTTCGCAGGAACTCCTCAGGCCGAAGATCCTGTGGTGGCAAACTACCGCAAGGAGTTCCCTGCCTCGATGCTGAGAAGCTTCCACAAGACCAAGCACGGCGAAATACTCTGGGGGGATTCCAGAGCTTTTCTGTTCAACAAAGCAAAGCCCGACAGTGTCGATCTCATCATGACCTCGCCGCCCTTTGGTCTGGTGCGCAAGAAGAGCTATGGCAACGAAGATGCTGACGTGTATTGCGACTGGTTCCGTCCCTTTGCTGAAGGCTTCAAGCGCGTCTTGAAGGATAGCGGCTCTCTTGTGATCGACATTGGCGGGGCATGGGTTCCTGGCCAGCCCACGCGGAGCCTGTATCACTTCAAGCTTCTTATCATGCTGGTCGAAGAATACGGCTTTCATTTGTGTCAGGAGCATTATTGGTGGAACCCGTCAAAGCTTCCCACACCTGCTGAATGGGTGAATGTGCGCCGAGTTCGAGTCAAAGACGCTGTTAACTGTGTTTGGTGGCTGTCCAAAACGCCCTATCCAAAGGCCAATAACAAGCGGGTTTTGCAGCCTTACAGCAAGTCGATGAAGCATTTGCTCAAGAACGGATACACCGCGAAACTGCGCCCCTCTGGTCATGATATTTCGGAGAAATTTTCGAAGGATAATGGCGGCTCTGTACCTCCAAACTTGCTTGCTGTTGCCAATACAGAGTCAAACGGGCGCTATCAGGAGCATTGCCGCAACGAAAACATTGCAATTCATCCGGCTCGCTTTCCCGCAGCTTTGCCCGAGTATTTTTTGCGTTTCCTGACTGATCCTGGTGATACCGTTGTTGATCCTTTTGGAGGTTCTTGCGTGACTGGCGCTGTGGCAGAAGCCTTGAAGCGCAAGTGGATATGCTGCGAGCTTTCCGAAGAGTATTTGATGGGCGGCAAAGCACGCTTTGTTCCGCAAGTGCAGCCGCTCGGCAAACAGCGTGATGTGATCTACCAAGTCGCGCCGCCTTGCGCCCAGCCAATCAAAGAAGAAGATGTGCCATTGTTTGAAGATGGCGGGGCAAAACGCCCGCCCAGTCTTACTAAGAAGCCAAAAGCCGGGAGCGCACCCAAGGCAAAAGCCGGTCTTTCTGCATAGTAGGAAAATCCGTTGCCATAGGCGCTGGAGCCTTGTCATCGAGCAGTTCCGGCGCATCTCGGCTCACCGCAATCAATGAGCGACTGATAACCATATCGGTATCAGCCGCGCCACCATAACCACGTGCGTAGCGTACAATCTGACCCATTGCTTCTCGGAAACGAGCGCCCGCCGTATCGCCCTCTAGATACTTTACTTCCACAATCGCAAGCGCGCGGTTAGCGTGTTCATCCACCACAACCAAATCAGGCCGGTCGATGGATTGTCCTTTGCCGTAGGCAGCTAGAGCCTTCTCTGTTTTGATTTCTGAGAGTTCAGGATTCGGGCGCTTGTAATGCCTGGTTACATTTTGCCAGTAGATGGCATAGCGCCCGCATTCCACGATTGGTTTGGCGTTCCCGTCAGCAACAATGTTGAGTTGCATCGGGGCTTTAGTTTCTTCCGCCAAGGCTTGCCCAATGCCAACTGCCACAGCCAGTTCGAAGCGTCGCCAGACATCAAATGGCGCAATCAGTGTATCTTGAATAAGCTGCAAAAGAGTATCTTCATCACCGGCTTCCAGATCACATAGCACCCGGTAGGCCGCGACAGCATGCCTATAGAGCGGGCGGCGTGATCTCGATGCATCGCGAATAGCGCCGACGCCAGGACGCCGAGCAGCCGAAGCTGACTTTAACGGTTCGCGCAACGCATCGAGACGCTTAACTGTCGCCAAATCCGCCATGGCAGGCTCTACCAAGGAACGATAGCCCGAGACCGCCGGTTGTTCATCCAACAGCCTCGATGCGTGCAGTGTGGCGTGACGAACAACCCATGCTACTAGCTGATTGGGACCGGTATCGAATGATCGAACAGGCTCATCGGCAACCACAGCAGATGGTAAGCCGCTGGTTAGGCGCAGCATGGCTGTGGCACGAGCATCAATCCTACCGCGTGCAACCGCATCATCAATGCGCCGCCTATATGTTAGAAGGCTTTGTGCCTCGTGCGGATGGGTGAGCATGTAGCTCAAGAAATCTCGCACCGGTGTTGAGACCGCCCATTGGCTACGTAGCAAATCAAGATCACGCCGAAGATCGATGGCAGGTGAAGCTGCACCTGCCAATTCGCCGCCACGGAAGTATCTCAGGAATAGGCTCGCGGCATAATCAGTGATAGCGCGCGCATCATCGGCCATTACACCGCGACCGATTTCATGCGCTCAGTAATGCGTTTCTCTTCATCCCCATCCAGCTGGAAGGCCTTGATCGCTGCCTCAGTGAGATCATCAGCATCACGCACAATGATACCGTCCAACATAGGCAACAGAACCATATCGACCGCATCCAAAAGCGCGGTACGCATCGTTTCGTTCGGTGCGGAAAAGAAATCTGCTGTATCATCCATCGCGCGGATGGCATTAATAGCATCTATGATCGGTGCGGGGCCGATTTCTCGTACTTTGTTGATTGCAGCCCAAAACTCTCCAAGAGGACATGGCGCACCAGCCGCTGGTGGTGTCCAGTTTGTATCTTCTTTTTGGAAGAACTCTTGGACAAATCCTGTCGTATCCTGCGGTACGTCTACATAGACCCAGCCAAAGCGCCGTGAGAGCGCGTAGGACATTTGATATAGCGAAGCTTTATCGATGGAGTTGATGGTAGCGATCAAGCGCCAAGCCCGACCCGGCGCAAATTCGTGCTCCTGCGGTTTTGCTTTTGGTTGCGGCAAAATCGAGTACTGTGCGCTCTCAGGATCTTCCGCATCAAACCGATAAGGCAGGGAAGTTTCCTGTCCGCTCAGAACAGTAAAGAGCGGACCAATAACCTTATCAATGTCGCAGCGGTTTAACTCGTCTATGATTAGCGGACGGTCATAGTCCCTGAGCAATACGCCGGGGAAAAACTTGATTTTACCATCCCCAATCGGTTGATAGCCGCCAATGATATCCTGGCTGCTCCAATCGGCAGAGCCTGTGATCATCGTCCACTTTGTGCTGGTAAGGGTGGTCGCCACCCATCTCGCCAACGTGGTTTTGCCAGTTCCGGGCGGCCCATAAAACATGATGTGCTGCTTGCCAGAGTGAAGGGCGGCATTGATCTGACGATAAACCGCCGGATCAATGCCAAAAAGTTCCGGGTGCTCTGCTATCTCGATATCTGCCGGATCAACATACTCTGGTTCATCGTCATCATCATCGGCCGTGGAAGCAGTTCCTGCTGTTACGGGCGTTGCGACGGGTTTGGGAACCGAAGGACCAGCCTTCTTATAGGCCGCCTCAACATCCTTGCGCAGCCTCTCCAACTCCGTCGCCAGACTCAGGTCATAGGTTGGAATCTGTGAAGGCGTAGCGCCATCAGGATCGACGCGAATGGCGTTTTGCAACGCATCAACAACTTCACCATAGCTCACGGTTTTTGTTTGACCACTAAGTGTAACTGAAGCCGAGAAGCTGCGCGGCTCAATTCCGAGCAATCCCGCAAAAATATAAGGCTGATGTACCAGCGCCTTCTTCTCCGGCCGGTGCTGCATTTCACCTGTGGCCGGATCAAACGCCGTTTGGTCGGCACCGCCACCTGCTTCTAACGAGTCTCGATGAGCAAAGACCGCATTGACCTCTAGATCGTTCTCTTCGGCGTAGTGACCAGGATTGGTTTCAAAAACCGGCAGAATACGCACGAGCAACGCGGCTTTATTTCCCGCAGCTGTTTGCTGGAAAGCGATGTTGTTCATGCCCGAAGACGCGGGTTCCGCCACTAGCTTACCGGCTGCATCCAGCGTGAAATGAAAAAGCCAGCGCTTCGGTTTGCTGTTGTCGCTGGAGTGTTTCCAGTAACCCGTGCCTGGGTCGATTGGCTCCTGCCTCTTCGCCTTAAAACCGCACTCGGTCGGTTGGAGCCCCTTAGGCTTCAGGTGTGCCTTCAGCCAAGTTCTGAAATCATCAATGTAAGTCTTGCTACCGCTTGCCATAACCGCTCGTCTTTTTTTGCTGGCGCTTTTAGGGAATCACCTTTCGCGCAAGCCAACAATATCGCAATCAATTCAGAAATATGGAACACTATCTCGCAAACCGCAGTGCAAGTTTCTGGTAGTTTCCTTGGATTGATGTAATGCGGCTTTTTGCCTAACAGGCATGCTTTTTTGCTTCAGCTTTCTTCTTACTTTTCGGACCAGTACTGAGACCTCCGTGTAACCTACATCTACGTTTTCCGGGGACTACACGCTCCTGGCAATTACCGCCTGCTCTTGTCTTAGCCCCGCATATAGGGCGCGCAGACTTCGGCAACGGTTCGGCAATATCATTTAAGCCTAACTCCGCCATCCGCTTGCAGTTCGCACCGCAGCACTGTGAGCAATCCCTTTGGGAGTTTCTGTGTTTGTGGGCCTCTGCAGGACACAGCCGCCAATGTGATCGAAGTGCCCACCAATCAATCGGATCACTTCTATAGGTCAATCGTAATTGGACTTCTTGTTTCGTCGGTCTGCTCAACTTAAAAAACCTTATCATTTGTTAACACATTGGAATAACCCCATGACGAAGGTTGTACTTCGGGGTTTGTGTGTTTATTGCCGTCCAGAAGCTCTGCTGTTACCACCACTTTGGTTGGAGACACCTAAGGCTTTTTGAACACCCCATTCGACTGCCGCGGGAAGTTTTCGTCCACGAGCTTTTGAATGGCCGCTTTTTCCTCATCTGTTGGCGACTTTCGAGTTGGGGCTGGATCCGGCTGCGGTCGCGAAAGCTCTCCTATCATAAGCAAGCGGGGCGAGCTTTTGGCTTTGCAAACTTGTTCAAGTTCCTCCCAAGTTGGGAACCATTTCCAAGTTTTTGTCACCAGAGCGTAGCGGACAACGTCCGCGGGAAATTCCGAAAGGCGTCTCGTGTAAGTCGAAACCATGAGCTCAGCTTCAAAACCGTTGCGCCCTGTTCCAGCCGTAATCACCGACAATTCCGCAATCCATTCTTCAATTTGTTCCTGGCAAGCCGGCGTAAAGAACTTCAAAAGATCTTGCCTTGCTTTTGCGCGCTGTTCATTTGTACCGACAGCCGTGCAGGAGGTTGCCACTGAGTACGAGCCCAGGCTTTCGCCATTTTGGCCTCTAGGGTAACGGCCTTCATACACTACGTTCAACTCGACGCCGCGCGACAACGCTCGCGACACCGCTGCCGTGTCGACGTCGTGAGGTGTCTGGCGTGAAAGCCAAGCGCTGATTTCCAAATTTTCTTGAATTGCTGAGCCATGTTCTCCAGCCAGCATCCCAGTCTTTGAACTTGGTTCCCTTTGCGAGGTGGTAATCACGGAAACGATCGGCTTCATACTCAATCTCCTTCTTCGTGAAATTGCGATCTACTGCGTCTTGAACGTTTTTCTCAGAGGGCGACCAACTGTCCGGCAGCGAGGTAGCCCGGTTCTGTTTTCGACCTTGGGGGACTAAAGGGGGTTCTTCTAACGGTTCACTTACGTTTCCAGGGAGATTTGGGTGTACCTCCTGCACTTCTTGGCCGGCATCTCTTGCACTTGTCAGATGTCCTTTTTTCATCCGTGCAGCAAATGCACGGGTCGGCTCCAAGGTGGAGATTGCCTTCAAGTTCAGGCGATACTCGATTGTGAAACCATTGGCGCAAGGCCGCCTTCCAACTTCCGAGATAAGCCCAGAACGGACTAAATCTTCAACGCATTTTTGTACTGTCCGCTTCCCCAATTCCAGGTCAGCAGCGATGGTAGCTTTACTTGCCCAAACACCCGAACCGTCGTCGCTCGCGCAGCCCGCCATATACATCAACACTGCTTTTCGAGTTGGCGAACCTATTTTCTTTTTTTGAACCGCTCCTGTCGCAACGTAGCTCATTTGCAGCCGCCATTAGAGATAAAACGTGACGAATTTCCCGGCAGCAGATTGCAAAAATTCAGACGCAAAGACTGAATACTAAGCAGTATACTTTTTTTCCTCTGGGTCATGGTTCGATCTCGGCAAAACGACGAGCATCAAGCCACGACTTTAGGCTCGTCTCCGTCCAACCCACAGCTCGCTTGCCAAGTTTGATGGGTTGCGGGAACTCACCCTCCGCGATCATCGCATAAATTGTTGAACGAGAGAGACCTGTAACCGCCTCAACTTCCTTTCGCCTCAAAACACGCTCGATAGTTTTGTTCATAGCGTTTCCTTTCAAGTCTTGTGCAATCATAAGGCGCTCAAAAGTTGCAGCACCCTTATCGTTAACGGCCTACGAATTGGTGAATCAACTAGGCCACAAAAAGACTTTGCCAGATTTTCAATGCTAGCTAAAAATGTTTTTTTTCAATATTTTACCTCATTTCTGGCTGCTATATCTTAGGTAGAAAATCGCCATGTGTCAGGTTGTTGCAACTTGTTGCACGCTGTTGCAAATAGACTCACCAGGAAATCGGAGAAACTATACTATAGGTTGTGCAAAAATTGATCATTTCACACGCAAGCGGCTACCCAACGTAAAACACTGCGCGAATCAAAAAGAAAACTCCGCTTCCAGGGTCAGGATCACAATCAATGGGTGACGGTTGTTATGAGTGTGATTGCTGACAGGAATACTGTAGGACAGCGGTCGCAAAAGACTCCGACGCGCATCGCGCAACCTTGTACCATCGCGGTTGATGAAAGTAATCCCACTCAAAGCCCGCTTGCCGTTACCACGAGGTTTACCATGCGACTAGGGAAGGAAGGGTTTAACGTAGACCATCTGAGGTTCGGTTAGACAGAAAAGATCGCTTATGCACTGCTCCATTTTCGGAGCCGTGAATTATGCGGCTTGAAGGAAATCAATTCATCCTGACCTTAATGAGCACTTCCTACGTTGCGCTTGTACCCTACCTGCAATACCCCGCCCGTCTCAACCGAGATTTAGCCGCAGATGTTTCTAAATGCCTATAGCGACCGCCCGAGTACCTCGCGCAATCCAGTGCATGCCCAGCAGCAATCGCTGCACCACCAATGTCTTGTCCGTTCGCGTAGCAAACACCATCCCAGCGATCATAGGTGCGCTCACCATTAAGTTTGCACTCGATGCTCTTGCCCCGCAGGAAGTTCACCATCCAGCGTTTAGCATCCTGACCAGAGCGAGTACCAAGTTCCGGCGCATCCACACCGTTCAGACGGACGGGAGTGCCATCGACAACGATCGTGTCTGCGTCGCGTACTTGAAGGCCACCAGCAGCGGCTGTCGTGGCGAAAAATGCCAAGGCAATGGTCAGCTTCTTGAACAAGGCGAAGTCCTCGGTGTTTGGTGTTAATCGACTATTTGAGTTGCTATGCGGGTATCAACGAGTTCTTCCTCGATAAGCGCATAGATTTCCTCGGGTGGAGTGTTCAGTGAGTACAACATCAGCGACGGGTCCACACCCATGTCGATCAGATGTTGCATCGTTTCTCCTTGCCCCTTCTGGATGCCCTCTACTGCGAAGACGACAGGTATTAAGCGAGGCTGGTCGTAGTAGTGCTGATGCATACCTACAATGCCGCGAAGTGAAACTATGCGTTCCTCGCCGCCTGCTAGGATGTACGGACATGACGACACACACATCGCACCAGCCAGAACGCCAGAAGACAGCTCAGCTTCTCTCACCCGCTTGCCAATGGCCAGCGCCTCAGTGACGACGCCCCCAGGACTGTGAAGAGCTATAAGGTCTGGTTTGTCTTGCATGTGCGATAGGAAGGAGGCGAAGCGAGAAGAGTCATCCACCTCTATCTGACCGCTCAGTAAGAGAACTCGCCCCAACCCCTCGACATCCTGCACAGTAAAGTCCAATCGGTTTGGAAAAGTCTCTGGCACGGGTACATCCAGAGGACCATCCTGAGGCAAAAGCGACGGATCGCTACGATCAGTGCGATACTCTCGACGTTGATCTCCAGGGGATATTGGACCAGTCGGTAGTTCAACACGCTCCTTGAACGGGCTAGGAACGACGCCGAAAACATCCGACGCTATTAGAACGCCCGCGATTGCGAGCTGTAGTATCAGTACGTAGCGCAGCCCAGAACGAGGATCGAGACGACTTAGTAGGTTCATCACGTTTCATCTTTTTGTGGAGTGGCGCGGTTGAGGATTGCTGCGTCTGCCACGCCCATTGTAGCCTCTACGTCCTTCATGGCGTTCATTGCGGCTCTGAGGTCTGCAAGTGTCAGAGTATCCTCGATGCTCATGCCGTCCTTACCGCTGCGGATTGCGGCTTGTGTGATAGCCAGCACAAACACTAACACGGCGGGCAGCAAATCAATGGCTATGGCTCCTGCCCAGGAAGGTAAGAAGTTGTGGGCGTATTTGATCACTGCATCGGCGCTGGAAATCGGGTTGTATGCCGTTTCGATGGGTGGCTCCATGTCCAACACCTCGTCAGCAGCGTTCTTGAGTGTCTTGCTGCGTTGGTCCAAGGCATTCAAAACAGAGTTGATTGTGGATGATTGGGCGTCTCGTACGTCGGAGCTGCGTCCATCAAGCTCTGGAAGTACGACCGATGATGGCAAGTCCTCAGCAGCGCGGGCAACAAGTGGTGCGACGCTGTATTGGTTGAGGCGCGAGATTACACCTGCCAACTTCACGCTTTCCTCAGAAAACTGAACGGAGCGGCGATCTACCGGACCGGGCGCGACGGTTAGCTCACGCATTTTCGCGAGGATTTCGTTGCCTTGTTGGAAGGCTTCCTCGATAGGTTCTTGCTGTGCTGCGATCTGCTGTTCTAGGTTGCGTAACTCTTCAGCCTTTTGGGTCAGCACACGAAACACTGCACCTCGACCGGCCGTGCCCGAGAGGTCTCCAGATTGCTCAAGTTCCGCGAGTTCTTCAAAACTCTGGCGGGCGCGTTCCACCTCGCGCCCCAACGCTTGACCACTCAGAGCTATATCGTGAGCTTGCTCGAGAGCAGCTTGGTAGTCACGGACGGTGTTTTCCAAGTGTTGTTCTACTGCTGCCGAACCTGCCAGTGCGGCTGCGTTCAGCCAGCTAGACATGGCGATAATGGCGACAGAGCCAACAATCGTGGAGATCGTCAAACCAATGAAGCCACTAGCCGTACGCATTGAAGGAAGCAGGCGGAGCATGTAGCTCCAAAAGACGAAGATACCGACAGAGACGGCGATTGAATACGCAACGGCTGCAAAGAATGAGACTGCGCCGTTATCTTCGAGCAATGAGGACACGCCGAGATAGGTGTAGATGCCAGATGCAATCGCCAGAACACCCAAAGCTGCGGGCGTAAACGTGTCTAACCACGCTAGATGACCTTCTAGTTCTTTAGCGGTCCGAAGTCCCTTGGCTTCCTCAGCCGTCAAGCGATCCTTGTTTTCCGTCATATTACACCTTGCTCCACACTCATCACGCGATGGTTCGTCACTTGATCGTTCATTGAGGTTTTTCACCCTGGGTTGCACATCTGGACGTTATGAATTGATTGCTTGCGCGAAGCTGCCAGTCTTCTGTGAATTTCCGCCAACTTGCGCCACCAGTCCTAGTAGACGTGAATAATAGGAACTAACTGAAATTCCGGTTGTTATTCTGGGAGTTTCAGTGCGTAGAGATCGGTCGCCTGGTTGACCCGCGCGTGAATGCGCTCAGCGAGGTAAGTCCATCACATCTCTCTAAGTGAATGTGAAGTGCCCCTAGCGTATCAACCCGAACGTGTACTTGGGTCGATCATGATCCAGTATGACAATTTTGATTGACCTAACTTTTGGGGGCTGTCTCGTGGAAATCTTGATAGTTTTGGGTTTGGTTTTGGCTGGCGCGGTGTATCTGGCAGTTCGCAGCAACAGACCTGGCGACACAACTACTCCGCCAAGCCAATCTGGTGCGCACGAAAAACCTAGATTAACCACGAACCAACGACAGCGCACATCGCAGCCGCCGCAGCGTTTCGATCCTGACCATAGGCTACCAAAACCCGACGTCACGATTCTAACGGGTTCAGCGTACGTTGTAGATGGCGACACACTGGTTATTAAGAAAACACAGGTTCGTCTGTTCGGCGTCGATGCTCCCGAGATGAGCCACCCCTATGGAAAAAAGGCAAAATGGGCGCTCGTTTCGCTCTGCAAAGGTCAAAAAATTAAGGCGGAAGTGACCGAGCAAGACAGCCACGGACGGACTGTTGCAAAGTGCTACCTTGAGGATGGCCGTGATCTATCCGCTGAAATGGTCAAACTTGGCCTCGCGATAGATTGGCCAAAATTCTCAGGTGGACAGTACAAATCGATGGAAATGCCTGATGCGCGAAAGAAGCTGTGGCTGGCAAGCGCACGACAAAATGGACATATGGGGTTGTGGAAGAAGTATGAAGAAAAGCAAGCCGCTCGGAAACTGAACGACTAAGAGACGTCCGAAACGAAAACCTAGCACAGCAAGTAACCAAAGGCGGCATAGTTGAGCGTCGGCCCAACGAAGACAATCATTGGGCTTTGCGTTCTGGCTCTTCCGCGGACAAAATGTGGAAAGTTAATCCGACCATGTTGGCGTAAAACTGGTTAGTACAATAGTGATCTCGTTAAACCTAACTCAATTGGCTTAATTGGAACCTAGACTACTTCTCGGCCGCTCTAAGCTGGTCCAAATAGTCGGCCCACCACTGAGACAGCCGAGTTCTCTCATCCCAGTACTGTCCGCGAGCGTAAGCTCGGCGAATCTCGTTACCTTCGACGTGTGCAAGTGCTCTCTCAATAGCGTCGGAGTGCCAGCGCGTTGCCTCATTGGATAACGTAGAGAATATCGCACGAAAACCGTGTGCCGACATGTCTTCCTTGCCATAACCCATTCTGCGAAGAGCAGCGTTAAGAGTGTTGTCGCTCATACATCGTTTGGACGACCGAATAGACGGAAAAAGGTAAGTTCCCCAACCAGTCAAACTCTTCAATTCAGCAAGTTTGGATTGCGCCTGGTTTGAAAGTGGCACCGCGTGAGGGCGGCGCATTTTTGCGCGATGTTCCGGGACTATCCAGACAGCGCCGCTTTCATCGATTTCAGACCATTCAGCCATGCGAAGCTCCCCGGGTCTTAGAGCAGTTAGCGCCAAAAGTTGGAGCGCAATCCTAGTAGTTGGCTGACCTTCAAATCCATCGATGGCGTTCAATAAAGCCCCTACGCCCTCTGGGTCAAGGATTGCTGCACGGTGATTTGGTTTGGGTCGCACGAGGGCGTCCTTCAGACCAAAGGTGGGATCATTGTCAATAAGGCCCTGCGAAATCGCAAATCTAAACACCGCTCCAGCAGCTGATCGCATACGTAATGCTGTTTCGTAAGTACCTTTAGCTTCAGCTTTCTTTAGCGGTACTAGCACATCGCGAGCAGTAATCTGCGCGATAGGCATTGATCCAATTTCTGCGCACAGCATATCGTGAAGCCAACTTGTCTTAGCGAGGGTTGCCGGCGCCCTCCCTTCTTTGCGCTTTTTCTCTAAAAGATCCGATGCTAACCGCGCAAAGGTAGCATAATGCTCAGCTTCCTGTTCTGCCTTCTTCCTTTTAAATACTGCCGATGGGTCCTGGTTGTCCGCTAGCACTGATCGAGCCTCATCGCGCTTAGATCTGGCCTGCTTCAAAGAGACATCCGGGTATTTACCCAAAGCCAGCAGTTTCTCCTTGCCCAACCAGCGATACTTGAAGCGCCACAGTTTAGATCCATTAGGCTTTGTGAGTAGGAATAACCCGTCAAAGTCGGCTGTCTTGAAAGGTTTGTCCTTCGGCTTCAGCGCTCGAATCTTTGCGTCACTTAGAACCGACATGGGGGTACCTCTTTTTTCGATCGAAACGGTACCCCAGATTGATACCCCCTGTCGGGGTACATTAAGCTGGACCACCTAGGACGACGCCAGACATAGTTCACGGCAATACCCAGCAAAAACAAGCTAGTATCAAACGATTTCGGAAACAACAGGAAGATATTGTGGTGCCCGGGGGCGGAATCGAACCACCGACACGAGGATTTTCAATCCACTGCTCTACCCCTGAGCTACCCGGGCACGGGAACGGCGTTTGCCGTTGGGTGGAGGCCTTCTATGACTTGCTACAGGCAGTGTCCAGAGGCTTTTTCACATTTTTTCAATGTGGACGTTGTTGCTCTGCTTCGGGATCGGAAACTTCGGTTTCAACGTCCTCTTCCCGCTGCGATGGAACCGCGTAGGACCCGTTCAGCCACTTGGCCAGATCAATATCAGCACACCGTTTCGAACAGAATGGCCGAAACTCGGTTACAGACTTTTCTGCGCAGATCGGGCAGCTCATTTCAACACTTCCGACAACGGGATACGGCCGCGTTTGCGCTGTAGTTCGTAGTGGCCAAGAGGGGTCCAGCCTGCCAGCGTGGTTTCGATCGAATCTGCCTTCAACGCAGCGCGCAGAGAGGCCTCGAATCCACGGCGATCCTTTTTGGGCATTGGTGCTAGGTCCAGAGTGATTTGCCCCCCTAAACCGCGAACGCGCAATGCACGGGCAAGCCCTTTGGCACAGGCGAAATTGGCCTTGGTTCCGGCCGCCATCGACGTGTCGGACCCAGTGTTGACATCCACAGCGACCAAGGCCCGGGTGGGCTGAATATATAGATACCCGCCTCCGGGCAGTGGCTCGGAAATACCACGCGCCACGTCCAATGCATCCAATACGCCATGCGTTTCGAAACTGCCCAGCTGTGTCACAACCTCAGCTGGGTCAGTCCAGTCGCGCCAGGCCAGAACATGGGGTCCGTCACCTTCCAGCAGCAGCTCGGGCTCAGTTCCCGGATCGTTCAAAACCTGATCCGCATGGGCCAGCATTGCGCCGATATCTCCGGCGATTTCAGCCGCACCTTCGCCCTCACAACAGGACCGCAGGATCAGGCCATGGCTGCTGCCCTCCATGCTCTCATGAGCGATTTCAAGAAGGCGGTCACGCTCATCTTCGTCGTGGATGGAACGTGAGATATTCAAACCGGGCGCATCAGGCGTGACGATCGCATAGCGGCTTTTAAACAGAACCCGATCGGTCACTGGCAGCGCCTTACCGGGTTCGGCATAGCCCGTCACCTGAACTAACATCAGGGCACCGGGTGCGAGCCCTTTGACCTGTCGTAAAAAGGCCGGACCATCTGGCGTGGTCAGGAACATGCCACCCTGCCCTTTGACCGGTCGGTCGGCACGGGCACGGTAAATCGTACCCGGCGCGGGCGCGTCAGCTGCAATCAGGAAATCGTCCAGCTGGCCGTCGACCATAAGGGCGGCAGCTTCGCGGTTTTCGATGTGATCCAGAACGATGGTTCGACCCTTCATGACACCTCACGATACAGGGGATAGCCGATGCCTTGCAAAAGCGCGGCGGTCTCGGACAAAGGTAGACCCACAATGCCGGTAAACGAACCGGAAATCCACGGGATGAAAGCCCCGGCGGGGCCTTGAATGGCGTAAGCGCCTGCTTTGCCCTGCCAGTCTCCGGTCGCCAGGTAAGCGTTGATTTCAACGTCTGACAGGCGTTTGACCTTGACCTGAGACACCACATCACGTTGCAGAACGCGGTCCCCGCACCGTACGGCGACCGAGGTGATTACGCGGTGCCGTCGACCGGACAAAGCATGCAGGAACTCAGCCGCCTGGCTCGCGTCTTCTGGTTTTCCTAGAATACGGCGCCCCAGTGCGACCGTGGTGTCCGCGCAAAGAGTTACATCGTCGCCATCGGCCTGTACCGCCTGCACTTTTGCCCGCGTAATGCGATTGCAATAGGGCACCGGCAGCTCACCTTTCAGCGGCGTTTCATCAATGTCGGGTGCTCGGATGGCATCGGGCTGCACGCCAAGCTGGGCCAACAGGTCCAGCCGCCTTGGGCTGCCCGATCCTAAGATAAACGCCATTGCGGCAGGCGTTACTTGAAGCGGTAGTTGATCCGACCCTTGGTCAGATCATAGGGGGTCATCTCGACCTGAACTTTGTCGCCGGCCAGAACACGGATGCGGTTCTTGCGCATCTTGCCTGCCGTATGTGCGATGATCTCATGGCCGTTTTCCAGCTCGACCCGAAACGTCGCATTAGGCAGGAGTTCCTTCACGACACCGGGAAATTCGAGCGTATCTTCCTTGGCCATGTTGTCTCCACATTTAAGTTGCACTCGCAGAATCTGCGAGGATGTGCGCTTAAATGAGCCCATTTGGGGCTTATTTCAAGGGCGGAATCACCTAAAGGGCGGATAATGTGACCGATTCGACTCGGGGGGCTTGTTCTTCCCAGTGCGTTCGGTTCAGCACCTGGCCGTCGGCACGCACTTCCGCGATGGCGGACAGATCGATGTCTGCATAGGTCCAACCGGGGTGGTTAAGTGTGCCTTCGGCCAGTACGCCGGTGGCCGGAAAGCCCTTGTCTGGCGGGCCGAAAATGCCACCCGTTCCGGTATTCATATCTACAGCCTCGGACCAGTCGTTGTTCCCGACCAATGACGCCATAACCGTAACGCACTGATTTTCCAACGCTCTTGACATAGCACCAATCCGAACGCGCCAGTAACCCGAAAGCGCTTCGGTACACGAGGGGACAAGGATAAGGTCTGCCTCGCTGAGAGCACGACCCAGCAACGGAAATTCGCTATCATAACAGATCAACACCCCGATCTTGCCCAGCGCCGTATCGAACAGTTTCAATGGGCCGCCAGGGGCGATATCCCACGACTCGCGTTCGAACCGGGTCATAATCTGTTTGTCCTGGTGGTCCTGTTTGCCATCTGGGGCATAGAATGCAGCCCGGTTCACAGGTCGACCAGGGCCATCCAGAACCGGGGCCGATGCGCCCAAAATGTACGTCTTGTACTCCTGCGCGAGGCGCCGGTGCAGATTTCGCACATCCGCCATCCGATCCGAGACCGCGTGGATCGACCGCTCCAGATCACCCGCCACCTCGGCCCCGTCGAGCGTAGACAGCTCCATCGCGCCATATTCAGGAAAAACCAGCAGGTCCGCCCCCTGCCCCGCGGCGTCTGAGACCCAGCGGTCCAGCTTATCTTCATACTGCGCCCAGCTGTCGAGCCAATCGAGGTTATAGGCGGCAGTAGCGACTTTCATGGGCTATCCTTGCGGTCCAAACTCGGGCGAATTTAAGTGTGAGTTCGCGGGCTGTATAGCCCCATCCTGACACCTTGGGTTTTGAGTGACCATTTCCGCTATGACCCCGAACTGTCAAATGCCGCAGGATGCATGAATGACTGCCAATCCTTGCTCTTGTCGGAAATGAGCGGCCAACGAAACCGTCATTGTTGACCGGTGAACCAGCACACAATTCATTTTAAAGTGCTGGTATGTCAGCATACAACCATCTGTCAGTCTGCAAGAGACAGATTCAGTTGATGTCTTGGCAATGATGAGAGAGCCTGAGGGTCGGTTCCGAGGGGCCATCAAACACGCACCCAATAATCCAGTTCAGCTTAGGGAGAATGAAAGTGACGAATGCAACTTACAAGAAAATCGATGTCGTCGGCACGTCAACGGAATCTGTTGATGCAGCTATCAGGTCGGGTATCTCAAAGGCGGCTGAGACAGTTAAAAACCTTGATTGGTTCGAAGTTTCGGATATCCGAGGTCACATAACGGATGGCGAAGTTGGTCACTTCCAGGTCGCTATGAAAATCGGGTTCAGGCTCGACTAAGACAAGGCACAAGAACAGCAAAAGACCGATTTGTCCGCAGAGCAGACGAAAACTATCTACAGATCCCGCATCCAAAACTGCAGTCGCTTTGCTGTCTCGCCCTCTTCGCCAACATCCTTCCACGAAAACTGCGCGATCACACCGGGCAGCGGCTCATATCCCCGCGCGCGCCAGACGGTATCCAAGGGGCGATAATTATTGGACCGCATGGGGTGGTCTGGGGCGCGCTGTACACTGCAAAAGGCGCATTTTCTGTAGCCCAGCTTGCGCGCGTGTGCCTCGCGAAGGTCAAAAAACTTATGCCCAACCCCCTGCCCCCGATAGTCCGGCAAAAGGACAGATTCGGCGCAGTAGAAGATGTCGGTCAGGTCCAGGCCCGAGCCTTCAAAGGCGGCGGCGAAATCATCAGCGTGATCGGTCAGAGGGGCACCGGTTGAAGTGCCTATCAGGCGGTCACCATCGAACGCTCCAACAACGACCGCTTTGTCGCTGTCACGGTAAGATTGCAGGTACTTCCGCTCGTAATCGATGTCGCCGTCATACAGATACGGCCATGCCCGAAACACTAGAATCCGCAAACGCGCCACATCGTCCAAAGCATTTGTCAGCGCCGCGCCAGTCAGGGGGCGGACAGCTGTAACCTCAGCCATTCGAAACCTGCTTTGTCCAGTCAGCGAGGTTGTAGAACGTGGTAACGCGGGTGATCTTGCCGTCTTTCAAGTCAAAGAACGACCCAGCGGGCAAGCGATAGGTCTGGCCGTGGGCTTCGGGCAAACCCTCATCCGTTTGCAGATAGGTGCCGTTCACAGTGAACTCGGCCGAAGCGCGGGTGCCGCCTTCGGCCTCAAACACCACGATGTCCGTCAGGTGTTCCTTGTAGCAGCGGTTCATATGGGCGCAGAAGGCTGCAAATTTTTCCTTGCCAGTGCGGATCTGGCCTTCGTTCACGTGATGAGCCACGTCATCTGACAGGCAAGCCAGCATGCCGTCGACGTCACCGGCATTGAAAGCGTCGAAATAGGTTTTGACGGTCTGGTTCATGGTCACTCCGTAGGTTCGCCCCAGCGACCTTTGAGATGCTGAATGATCTGGTCGCGGGTCTGTCGGTAGTGAATTAACTTGTCTGCGCGGCTTTCGCCCAGTCCGGTAGGGTCCATTATTGGCCAATAATCGACATCCAAGTGAAAAATGCGCGTCAATTCCAGAGCCTGGCGCTGACTGGCTGGAGACAACGCAACGATCAAGTCGAACGAGCTGAGGTCGTCACCCCATTCCTGCATCTCATCAAACGAGCGGGACCGATGGCGGGACAGT
The DNA here is from genome assembly GCF_059610645.1 of Ruegeria sp. CDSC054. Taxonomy (NCBI): domain Bacteria; kingdom Pseudomonadati; phylum Pseudomonadota; class Alphaproteobacteria; order Rhodobacterales; family Roseobacteraceae; genus Ruegeria; species Ruegeria sp. CDSC054. The sequence continues at coordinate 548,837 of NZ_JBXWOA010000002.1, forward strand.
TCAACGCCGACTTCCTGACAGACAGCAATGCAAAATCCGTCAATCTCAAGGTCATTTCGCACACCGGCGGACTGCACATAAGTGCCCGTACCATAGAACTTTTTCATGAGCCCTTCGGCCATAGGGGACCGAACCGCGTTATGGTCGCAACAAAACAGGACCGACTGCGGTAAAGGCTTCACGCGTCAGCCCCCGAAATGCAGCACGCAGATCAGCGTGAAAAGGCGACGCGCGGTATCGGTATCTATGTCGGCCTTACCTTCAAGTCGCTCCTGCAAGACGCGGCTGCCTTCGTTGTGGATGCCGCGACGGGCCATGTCGATGGTTTCGATCTGGCTGGGCGGCAGGGTTTTTACCGCGTTGAAATAGCTTTCGCAGATCTGAAAATAATCTTTGACCACTTGCCGGAACGGCCCCAGCGACAGGTGAAACTCAGCTGCCTTTTCCTCGGCCTCGGTGGCTATGTCAAAGACCAGCCGCTTATCGCGGATCGACAGCTGCACACGGTATGGTCCATCAGGCGTGACACGGTCATCGCGCACCGGCAGCGCAAAGCTGTTTTCTTCCAGCAAATCATAGATCGCAACCTTACGCTCCTGCTCAATCTCGGGGGTCGGCGGAGGCAGGTTTCGGTCGTCAAGTTCGATGTGCGAGATACGAGTCATAAGGCGTGGTCCGTTCAGGTCGGGACAGACTTATAGCAACAAAATTAAATGGGCAACGCACACAGACCATTTCCTGACAAACTCGCTACAACGGGTGATCCGAAGGGTCGATTCCGTGCTTCCGCAGCAGGGTGTCGACAAGCGAGCCCTTGGCGATTTCACGACCCTGAAAAATCTTCCGAAACCAAGATCCAAAGAAATGCACGGACATTTTGTTCTGCCAGTCCAGAAACTCGAGCGCCGACATATCCGGATCGTTCCAGTGCTTTCTGTACCTAAGAGGAATCGCGTAAAGCTCGGCGCGGGCAGAACACATATCATGTTCCGGCGTGTCATAAATGTAGTGAAAGAACAAAGGTGGCCCAAAGGTCGAAAGCGGCAAACTCCAGACAGTTGATCTGCCGAATATGTCGATGTAGCTCTTTCGCCGATCCTCTGCCCACCAGGGCGGAACAAGGTCACTGTCAAAAGCAAAATCACACATTTTTTTCAATGCCGGGCTGTCGCTTGGCAAGGCAACAACACCATTCATCATACGTCGACGTTTCATATTCGCCTTAGGAAACAAGTAACCCTGTTTGGTCTCGAACGGTCTGTTCGCGTAGGCATCGGCATCCACCCAGATATAGTCGGTATCCTGCATAAGCTTCAGGCGGAACAGATCCGCATGAACGGCAACGGATCGGGTGATCGGGTCGCAGTAAATCTCGGACGTATCAAATACTTCACGTGCGTCACGCGCCTCGATGTAATCCGGAATATCCTCGAGGTCGCCATAGTGGTAGACGATCGGCTTCTGGTCCACATCCGCGAAGGATTTCAGGCACAAATGCTCTAGAAAACTAAACCGTTTGCCGATCCAGAGTGTTGCCACGCGTTCCAAGTCTGGCTCCTTTGTACCGGGTCGTCTTGCGGCTAGGGCGCCGTTGAACACCCATATGTTTCAAGCCCAATCCATGAAAACCAATACAGGTTCACAGCAGGTGTGACCCCATAGCCATAAACCTTCAGCCATTCAGGCGCTTCAGCCGCGCCGTGACAGACAGCCCATGCGCCTCTAGGCTTTCGGATTGTGCCAGTTGCTCAGCTGCTGGTCCGATTGCACGCAGGGCTTCTGGTGTCATTTGGCTGAGTGTGGTGCGCTTGAGAAAATCCATCACGCTGAGACCCGAGGAGAAGCGGGCCGAACGGGCCGTCGGCAGTACGTGGTTGGGGCCGCCAACATAGTCTCCAATGGCCTCGGGCGTGTACTGGCCCAGGAAGATAGCGCCAGCGTGGACAGTCTTGGCGCTCAGCGCGACCGGGTCGGCCACGCACAACTCAAGGTGTTCGGGCGCGATGCGGTTCGACAATGCCGCCGCCTCGTCCAAATTACGCACGGTGATGATCGCGCCGAAATCACGCCAGCTGGCCCCCGCGATTGCGCGGCGTTGCAGGGTTTCAAGGATTTTATCGACGGCTTTGGCGACAGCCTGCCCAAACCCGGCGTCATCTGTAATCAGAATCGACTGCGCGCTTTCGTCATGTTCTGCTTGGCTAAGCAGATCCAACGCGATCCAGTCGGGGTCGTTGTCCTTGTCGGCAATCACCAGAATCTCGGACGGGCCGGCAATCATGTCTATGCCAACCTTTCCAAAAACGCGGCGCTTGGCGGCGGCGACAAAGGCGTTGCCCGGCCCGGTGATCTTGTCGACGGGCGCGATACTGTCGGTGCCATAGGCCAGTGCGGCAATCGCCTGTGCACCGCCTACACGATAGACTGTATCCACACCGGAAAGCTGCGCCGCCAGCAGGACCAACGGGTTCACCTGCCCGTCCGGCGTTGGCACCGCGATGGCCAAACGCTCGACCCCCGCAACCTTGGCCGGGATTGCGTTCATCAGCACTGATGACGGATAAGATGCCAGCCCGCCGGGCACATAAAGACCAGCAGCCGACACTGCAGACCAGCGCCACCCCAGCGTTGCGCCTGCTTCATCGGTCCACGCGTGATCCTCAGGCATCTGCCTTTCGTGATAGGTCCGGATACGGTCGGCAGCCAATTCCAGCGCGGCCCGATCTTCGGCCGAGACCTGATCCACAGCCTCAGTGATCTGTTCAGCGCTGAAGGCCAATGTTTCGGGGGTCAGCTCCAGCCGGTCAAACTTGGCGGTCAGTTCGATCACCGCCGCATCGCCGCGTTTCCGCACGTCATCGATAATCTCAGCGACAACGGCGTCCACATCCGGGCTGTCCTCGCGCTTGGCGGACAATAGTGTTTTGAAGGCGGTCTCGAATTCAGACGACGTCGTGTCGAGGAAAACAGGCATGTTCTGGCACTCCGGAGCGTTTGATCGGGACATACCGCCCAGATGGGCCGGCCTCAACCCTCAGTCCTGTAGGTGCAGCGATTTGCGCATACTCAGACAGGATAAGTCACAGCGCTGACTGCATCCTCCGGTGGCTTTCCAGCCGTGTCGCGCATAGAAACCCTGTGCCGTTCGGGTGGCTTCAAGCTGCCCCTCGGTACAGCCAAGAGCGATTAGTTCCTGCTCTAGCGTCTTCAACAAAGCACCGCCAATACCGCAACCAATGTGACCTGGATCGATATACAAAAGCGTGATTTCTCCGGCTTCGGTCAGCCCACCAACTGCCGCAGGCTGCCCGTTATGTTCGGCAAGCCAGATTTGTGCGCCGTTTCTGATCCAACCCCTGATCGTCGCCGGATCCTTGTTTGCGGTCCATTGCGCGATCAACTCAGGATCATCCTGATGGTCCGCCTTACAAAGTTCGGTAATTGACCGGATCAGAACATGGCTCAGATCGAACACATCGAAAACGGTCGCACGGCGCAGCACCAGACCCTGTGGGGGTCCGGTGAATGCCTGTGCTATGCCGCGCTTATTCCGGATGGTGCGGTGCCTGACCGGATGGGGCCTGATACGGCCGGGTCACGTCCTTGAGGGTGACATCCAGCGCCTCGACCGACAAACGGATTGCACCGTCGCCTGCCAGCGTCAGCGTAATCTGCCCGGCGCCATCTTCTCCGGCTTCGAAATCGATCGACAGCAGAGACATCACCATGTCCTTATCGCTGCGGTCGACACCCTGACTGGCCACTGACAGGACCGAGCCGACAACCAAAACCGCCTGCACCCGTTCGAATGGCCGATCCCGGCGCGCGGCAGCGTCCTTGTCTTCCCAGCGGAAGCGATTCAGCAGTAAACCGAAGCGGCGTTCAGAGGGTCGCCACGTCATTTCGGTGATTGGGAAAATCGCATCCTGCGCCAGGGTCGAGATCACCTGAAGGTCATCGGCGTCCTCGGCCCCCAGATTCAGTGGGGCTTCGCGTCCGTCTTCGAAACTTGCATCTGTCATTGGCCTTTGATCCGTTCAATCTTTGCGCCCACGCCTTCCAGCTTACGCACCACATGTTCATATCCGCGGTCCAGATGATAGACCCGACTGACGGTCGTTTCCCCCTCAGCTGCCATTCCGGCCAGAATCAACGAGACTGAGGCCCGCAAATCCGTCGCCATCACGGGCGCTCCCTTCAGGCGTTCAACTCCGGTCACGGTCGCTGTACCGCCATGCACTTCGATATTTGCGCCCATGCGCACCAATTCGGGGGCATGCATGAAGCGGTTCTCAAAGATACGTTCTTCCAGAACCGAAGTTCCCTCGGCCGTGCACATCAGTGCCATCATCTGCGCCTGCAGGTCGGTCGGAAAGCCGGGGAATGGCTCGGTCACCACATCCACGGCGCTGACACGACCGTTTTTGCGGACAACCTTCAGGCCATTTTGAGTTTCTTCGACATGCACGCCTGCCGCATCCAGCTTGGCCGCAAAGGATTCGACCAAAGCCATACGACCTCCCAACAGCTCAACCTCGCCGCCGCACATCGCAGGGGCCAGCATATAGGTACCCAATTCAATCCGGTCGGTCACCACCTGATGTGTTGCACCATGCAGCCGATCTACGCCCTGAATCTCGATGGTCGAGGTCCCCTCACCCGAAATCTGTGCACCCATCTTGCGCAGACATTCGACCAGATCGACGATCTCAGGTTCTCGTGCAGCGTTCTTCAGAACGGTCGTGCCTTTGGCCAGCGTCGCAGCCATGACGATGTTCTCGGTCGCGCCCACCGAGGCAAAGCGCATTTCATGCACCGCGCCTTTCAACCCTCCGGGGGCTTTGGCGTGCAAGTAACCGTCTTTCAGTTTAATTTCTGCGCCCAGCGCTTCAAGTCCTTCGACGTGCAGATCCATCGGACGCGCGCCGATGGCACACCCACCGGGCAGCGACACGACGGCCTGCCCGAAACGCGCCAGCAACGGACCCAGCACCAGATTGGACGCCCGCATCTTTCGCACGATCTCATAATCCGCCGTCTGACTGGTCAGGTCATGGCTGGACATCGCCAGCACCTGCCCATCCTGCAACGAGGACACTTCGGCCCCCAGCGATTGCAACAGCGCAGTCATTGTCTTGATGTCACTCAGCCGTGGCGCATTGGTCAACGTCAGCGGTTCTTCGCTGAGCAACGTTGCGGGCATCAGCGTCAGACATGCGTTCTTGGCCCCCGCAATCGGTATCTGTCCGTTCAGCGGCCCGTTGCCCGTTACCAAAATCGAATCCATCTGCTCTTATCCCTCGTCCTTGCCGGCCTTGCCTCCGGAAGCCGCTCGTGCCTTGGCCTGCGCCTTGCGCCGCGCCATATTTGCCTTGAGCGCGGCCTTAAGCCGTTCTTCGCGCGCGTCCCCGGATTTACCGTCTTTTTTGGGTGAATTTTTGTCTGCCATTGTCTTTCTCTACAGGAGACAAAAAAAACCGTCCAGACACCCTTGCGCCGCGTTTCGTTTGAGTCTAATCACCCGCCCACAGCGCTGCTGTAGCTCAGAGGTAGAGCACTCCCTTGGTAAGGGAGAGGTCGAGAGTTCAATTCTCTCCAGCAGCACCATCAAATCAAAAACTTAGAGGATTGTCGACGTGGCCCCACAGGGGACTGGCGACCACATGGCGACCATCGCACAGGATCCCTAAGCCGGTGGCTACGTTGCGCCGATTGGCCTGAGCATTCGATAATCGGCTGCACCTATCTGACGAACCCGCCCCCCGGCCTACCCCCTCAGTCAACCGTGCGCATGCCAGTGAGGCTCGCCGATTTTGCGAGGCATGATTTTCAAAGGCCCATCCTCTCTGAGGTAAGGTTCTAACTGTTCTTTGAAGGCTGTCGAAATGGGGGCTCGGGACGAATGCCCGCTTCTGCCCGACAGGGGGCGTTCACACAAGACGGAGCTACGTCCTAGGTGCGGACAAAACCGACATTAGCTCTACTTGCCTGAATGACCATTTAAAGCCCCGCCGCAGACATTCATATTTCTGTAGATTGTGCGGAAAGTGAATCCTCAGGCTGTTTTGGCGGTTTAACCGCTAGCCGCGCGTACCATCAGCATCGCGCTTGCCGCGTTGATGGCCAAGGCAACAAATACCAGCAAGATGAGCAGAGTCGCTTTTTCTGCGCGAAAGAGATTTGTTGAGGGGGTGATCATGGTGGTCTCCTACCTTACCGTTTCTGGGTGGGGACGGATTTGAGGCTAGTGGTTTCGGTCGCCTTAAAGCGGGTTTGTTCCGCTCTGGCTGCCGGGGCTACTGTTTTGATCCTGAAAGCGGTGAAGCCCGCGAAGGCGGCCATCGCAAGTACAAGCGTCCAGCCCATGACCGCATCGCCAAATACCGCCGAAAGCGCGCTGGTCATGAGAGGGCCTGCAATGCCGCCGATGGTGAAGACAAACAGCATTGTGACAGCACTGGACGCGACATAGACGGGCACAGTGCGGTCCATCGCGTGAGCCAAAAGCAGCGAGTAGAGGGTGAGCATTGATCCGCCCAGGAGGATCAATCCGGCGAGCATTGCAATGTAAAGTGGTGTGCCCACGATGGCTGAGTAGCGCGCACCGTCGCCAGTGGCGAAAGTGGCGAAGGCCGCAAGGGCGCCGGTTGCGACTGTCGCCGTCACTACAATGACGCGGCGCCGATCCATGCGGTCTGACACAAATCCAAGCGGATAGAGAAACAGGATACGCCCGACGTAAATAGCAGCGATGCCAATAGCCACATCCGTGGCATCAATGCCAATGACAGCCGCCCGATACGGCACAACATTCATGAACACTGTGGACACGATACCAACGGTGAGCGCGCCGAGAGCGGCAGTGGGCGCGTCTTGAAACAGCGCCTTGAAGCGTACATTCGCCCGTTCTTTGCCCTCGGGCGGCGTGCTGGGCGTCGCGGCGATCACCACAATTGCCAGACAGTAGAGCAAGGACATCAGCACAAAAGACTGGTTCAGGTCGTCGGGTGTAACGATGACGAGAACCTGACTGAGAACCGACATCAACCCGAGGACAATGGCAAACACGGCAAGCAATCGGCCCCGCGATTTTTCGTCGACGGTTTCGCTGATCCAGGCGTCACCGATGGCAAAAAGGCCCGCGGTTGCAACGCCGGTCATCAGGCGCACGATTAGCAGCGTGGGCTCGTTCTCAGTCACGGAAAAAAGCAGGGCGGCAGCGGTGCATATGGCCGCCCCCGCAGAAAATGCACGAATATGTCCAATGCTGGTGATCCAGCCTGCAATGTAGAAACAGCCGATCAGGAATCCCAACGAGTAAGCAGCGGGCGCCAGCGCAGCGATTTCCTGAGACGCGCCGGTTTGGGCAAAATAGAGCGCGACGATGGTACCCGATGCCGCAGTCACCAGCTGTATCGCCGCGACCGCGATAAACAGGTATTTCAGGGTGTGGATTTGATCGCTGAATCGGGCCATGGAACTGCTCCAGGAAAGAGAGGAAAAGTGGGGCGCGCCTGACGCGCGACCTGCTTTAGTTTGGAAAGCTGACTTTGACTTCGACGTTCAAGCCGGGAATAAGGCCGCGCTCAAGATTTGGGATTTCCGCCCAGATGCGCAGGGTTTCGTTCGCGGCCAGCACGCTTTCAGCAAAAAGCACGCGGCCACCCTGTGCCAGTGGCTGAACGTCACCTGGCAAATGCAAGTCGACCTGAAAGCGCTCTATCAGAGCACTCAGGCCCTCTGGCGTCGGCTGGTCCAGCGCGATCAGGGATTTGTACGGCATTCCGTACACAACTCGGACCGTGTCTGTGTGCACAATCTGCGCCAGCGCCTGACCGTTTTCTGTGTCCAGATAAGTGCCCACCTGTTTTTGGGCGAGCCCAATTTGCCCCGAAATCGGCGCCCTGATCTGTGTCGAAGCCAGCTCAAGCTCTGCCAATGCACGGTGCGCCTGCGCCTCTTGCAACGCCACCTTGGCCAGTATCAGCCGGTCCGTAGCGTTTTGAACGGCCAGTTCGGAAACCGCATCGCGCGCGCCAAGTTTCGCCTGCCGTTGCGCCTCGGCCTCCGCTGTTGCCAATTCGGCCTCACGACGGTTTTCGATCGCACGGCTGGCGGCGAGCTTTTGTTCGTAAGCCGGGGCCGCAATTTCAAACAGCAATTGGCCTTTCTCAACCGTATCGCCCGGCTTGAAATGCACCGCCGCGAGGATGCCGCGCACCGAATTGGCCACCAGGGCGCTCTCACTGGCCTCTATCCGTCCGGTAAATGTCTCTGCGGCGAGCATGTTGGTGAAGTCTTTAACAGGCTCTGCATGGGCACTGTGTGTCATTAGAAGACCCAACAGCAGAAGCGGGAGTTTTGCAAAAACGGTCATTGTTGGTCACTCCAGATGCAGGTCAAAGAAGGTGTTGAGCTCACGCCAAGCGTCATGAGTCTCCGGCGCGTTCACGAAGAAACCTGCCATGTAGTCGCCGTGTGACTGGCCGTCGTAGACATGTAGATCGGCGGCAACTCCGGCGGCGCGCAGGGCGCGGTGCATGCGCACCGTGTCGCTCAGCAACAGGTCGCGTGTGCCGGTCAGAAGAACCGCCGGCGGCAGGTTGTCCAGATTGGCGTAGATCGGGGACAGTCGCGGATCGGTGCGGTCGGTACCGTCCGCATGAATGTCAAACGTGCCTTCAATCACACCCTCGCGGGCGCCAAGCGGATCAAGACCCTGCAACGTGATCCAGCTGTCCGACGTCTGCGCCAGATCCACAGCAGGCGTGCCTGCCATAATGGCCCCAGGCAAAGGGGTGCCCATGTCGCGCAGTTGTAAAACCGTCGACAACACCAGGTTGCCCCCCGCAGATGTGCCAAACATCGCAACTTTGGCTGGATCATAGTCCTTGATAACTTGCTGCCACACGGCGATCACATCATCTGTTGCGGCAGGAAACGGATGCAGCGGTGGGCGGCGATAGTCGACAGACACCACCTCAACACCCAAACCATGCGCCATCCAGATCGCTTCGGCCATGGCGGCCTCACCACCATTAAAAACGAAGGCCCCGCCGTGCACATGCACAAAAACGGTGTCCGCCCATCGGGGATCAATGGTGATTGGCGTGACACGGTAGGTGGTCACCCCCGCCACGTTCTCGATGGCGAATTGAGCGCCGGTCATCTCAAGCAAACGTGCGACCCCTTGCAGGGAGGCAGCGTCAAACTCGGCTTGCAACGTAAGCCATTGCTCGGTGGAGGATGGCGTTTCGGCATGCGTTCCAACTTGACGGCTTTCGATGAGCCCGGCCAGTTCCGGGGACACGCCCGCAGGAACCGGTGCGGTCCGCGCCGCCATTGGCAGACCTTCAATCACGGGCTTTGCGCTGTCTGCGGTGGCGACTGCAGGCACCGAAAGAGCCGCAATCAGTGCGCTTGTCAGAACAACTTTCAGGACGGAACGGCGTTTCATGTTTGGTCTCCAACTTTCAGTTTGGGTCATTCGTTTTGCTAAACTGGAGGTAATTTGTGGGGGGAGGCCGCGCCACTTCCAAAAGTGATCATTTCACGACAAACTGTCCGTCATGGACACGGTTTTGCAAAGCACCTTGGCGTTTCGCCCCGCGCTACAAGGGCTTGACCAAATTGCATCGCCGCGGGTGTCCGAACATGCCCTGAAAGAAGCTGGACTGTCGCGAGCGGTAATGGAAGACCCGACGGTGTTCCTCCCCTATCGGCTTCAGGCGCGATTCATGCAATCCGCCAGCCTGAAGATCTCCGAAAAACACATCGGTGCCTATATCACGCAAGACTTCCATTACGCCTCCTTTGGGGCCTACGCAGACTATGTGCTCGGCGCGCCGAAACTTGATGTGGCCCTGGCGCGGGCCGAAAAAATCTTGCCGTTCCTGCAACGGGGGTCAGTTATGCGCACCCGCGTGGTTGGCGATCATTTTGTGCTTGGGTTTGATGCCATGCTCGGCGGAATCGCCGGGGCAAATTTGATCGATCAGGACCTTCCGTTTGTGCTGCAGTCTGTGGTGCGCGAGTTCTGTGGACGCCGCTGGCGGCCGAGCTGGGTGGAGATGCCAGAGGTGCACCGAGGCACCGAAACCGCGCTGCAGTACATCTACAATGCAGAGGTGCGCGTGGGGGGATCCGCCGCCAGCATTGCGATCCCTTTGTCAGAAATCGAAACCCCTAATCCGCGGACAACCGATGAGAGGCTGGCGATGACCCTGGCAGGCATCCGCGATGTGCGGTCGGGGCAAACGCCCTCAACCACCAAAGAGGTGGTTGGGAACGCCTTGCGCGCGCAACTCGCCATGGGGCACGCCGACATCGAAACGGTGGCGGCCACATTGGGTGTCAGCGTACGCAAGCTGCAACGGCAGCTCACTGCAGAGAACACCAGTTTCAAAGAGATCCGTGTGGCTGAACAGACAGATCGAGCCAGGTCGCTGTTGTCGGGCACTGACCTTTCTGTCGCGGAGGTTGCCTTCAATCTTGGGTTCAGCGAGGTCAACAGCTTCCGCCGCACATTTGCCAGCTGGTTTGGAATTTCACCATCTAAGTTTCGCAAATTGAGCGGTACGTAGGTAGTAAGGCCTCAATGGAGCGACCAATGGCGCAATGTGCAGCGAAGGTTCAGTTTCCGCCCAAATTGATGAATGCTGCGTAGCGAACCAGTGTCCACTTTGGGCTCGAAGCAGACGTTCGCTGCGCTGCTCACGAACGTCCACTTTGCGGACAAAGCTGCCGTCCACTCAGCGCAAGGCAATGCCCGCACCCGGCCCAAAGCGGACATTTCAGATCTGCGGTTCGAATGGAGAGCCGAACTTTGTTGCGCGCAGACCAAATTGAACGCCGGCAAGTAAGCCGACATTCAAAGGGTCGGTGTCTCAGGATCTTAGCTGCGCTAACGCAAGTCGGTTCTACATCCAATCCAAACAGAAATTAGAGAACTATCGATCGGGAGATTCATCGCGGAGAAGATTGTAGACTCTAGTAACTCAAGGTTTATGGAGCCAATATTGGCACCTGAAGCAAGCGAGAAGACTATGTGGTTGCCTAGTCTTCGCTTGGCCTACAGTGTTGTTGGGAAACTCTCCCACCGAAAAAGGAGCACCTATGCCTCGACTTTCAGAACGCAGAGACTTTGCCACCGAAGTCTGCGAGGAGGCTGGGCTACTTGCCAAAAAGTTCTTTGCAGATCGGGTCAATCTTATAGTTGATCAAAAAGGCGCTCAGGACTGGGTGAGCGAGGCGGACAAGAACGTCGAGACTTTCATTCGTCAAAGGGTCGCGGAGGCGTGGCCCAACGATGGCGTATACGGTGAAGAGCATGGCGCGGCAGCGGGAGAGAGTGGCTTTGACTGGGTTATTGATCCGATTGATGGGACCACGAATTTCGTGAACGGTATTCCTGCATGGACCATTGTTCTGGCTGGTGTCACTGAGGGCCAAACGGAAATTGGTGTGATCCACGATCCAAACGTGGATGAAACTTTTGTCGCAACTCGCGGAGAAACTGCGACACTTAACGGATCACCGATAAGCGTCGCGCTAGGAGTGCCGTTGCAAGATGGAACAGTGGCTGTGGGATACTCGAACCGGATTGAGAGCCATCATGTCTTACCTGTTATCGAGGATCTGATCGAGCACGGGGCGATGTTTCACAGAAACGCCAGCGGAGCGCTTTCATTGGCTTACGTCGCTGCCGGGCGCCTGTTGGGTTACGTGGAGGAGCACATGAATGCATGGGATTGTCTTGCTGGGCAATTGCTGGTCTCGGAAGCGGGTGGCGTTGTCGAGGATCAGGACGCCGATGAGATGATCCGAGACGGCGGGCGCGTGATCGTGGGGACACCAGATGTGTTCGAGACGTTGCGTGAGATCGCAGAGAACGCTTGGAACGGATAGCACCTACGTCAAAGAGACCCAACATGAATCAGGCTTGAGCGTAACTAAATCTGCCTGCCAGAAATGGCCTTGTGAGGGTTGGTCGTGCTTGCGGTCTATCGAACAATTCGAGAGTGCGCACCAAAGCAATTTGCCCACTGCTCCGTGCGTTACAATTGCAAGATCCCCGGCATTATGCGACCGGATAATCTTAGTGACTGTCCGAAGAATGCGTATCTGTGCTTCGATCGCTGGTTCCCAACCGCGATAGCTACTTTCCGGCTGAGCAAAGAAAGCATCGGCCGCGGCTTCGAAATCTTTCAGCGGCAAGTAACCGGTTGCGCTGCGGTCATTCTCACCAAGATCCAAATTGCATTTCACTGACAGCTTTCGTGGTGCAGCAAGAATCTCGCCTGTTTCGCGGGCCTTCCGCTCGTCGCTGGTCCATATCTGAGTGACGTTGGACAAGATTCCACTGGATGCAAATTCAGTAGCGCGCTTACGGCCCACAGCATTCAAGCCCCACTCAGTTATCGGGACGGTCGGATCGATAGAGACCTCGGGGTGAGTGATGATAATGAGTTTCGGCATTTAATCCGGCAGAAGAACGGGTCCTTTGTCAGCAAAACCCATTCTGATTTCGGTGCCGGGATCAAGCGGCGCATCGACGTCATCGTGTACGGCAAATACCTGACCGAATGCACCGATCAGCGTATATTCCATCCGAACGCCAACATAGGTCGCCTTCGCCACCTTGGCTGGTATGCCTTGGTCTGAGCCGATCACCAGACGTGAAGGTCGCACTGCAATCGTTGCGTTTCCTTCGGACAAACCGCGACGTGGCAGCGTGTGGCGGTAGCCTTCTATTTCTATCGTTGCTACGTCGCCACTGATATCGACGATTTGGCAATCCAAAAGGTTTGCCTCACCTATGAAATCGGCAACAAATCGGTCGTCCGGGGCATCGTAAAGCTGGCGTGGAGTGCCCATTTGGGCGATCGCTGCGTTTCGCATGACGACAATTTCGTCCGAGACCGCCAGTGCCTCCTCCTGATCATGGGTCACGTAAACAACCGTCAAACCAAGATCTTGCTGGATTGCCCGAATATCCTCTCGCACCTGACGGCGAAGCTTGGCATCGAGATTGGACAGCGGCTCGTCGAACAGCAGAACCTGAGGCTCAAGAACCAGCGCGCGGGCGACGGCAACACGTTGTTGTTGGCCCCCTGACAGTTCAGAGGGAAGACGGTTGCCGAACCCCTGAAGACCGACCAGTTCCAATCCATACATAGCGCGGCCGCGGGCTTCATCCTTTGCAAAGCCCGAGAATGTGAGGCCATACATCACGTTTTCCAACACGCTCATATGAGGGAACAATGCGTATGATTGAAACACCATGGAAACATCGCGGTCGGTGGCCGGCAGTTTGGTCACGTCTCGGTCACCAATCAGGATTTTGCCTGAGCTTGCCATCTCCAACCCGGCAATCATGCGCAACGTAGTTGTTTTTCCGCAGCCTGACGGACCAAGCAACGTGACGAGTTTTCCTGCGTCTACTTGAAGATTGATGCTGTCGACGGCGACGACATCCTTGCCGAACACTTTCGACACGTTCTCAAAGCATACCGGCGCGGCCTTGGAACCGATTTTGGTGTCGGTCATGGCGATCTCTCCGTTCCGTGCTGCGTACGTCGGCCAATTTGGACCCGACCGACGAGAAGTTGCAATAAGCCGACTGCCGCGAGCATTACGAAAATCAGCGTTGTCGAATAGGCGATAGCAAGGCCATAATCGTTATTCTCGACCCGACCGATAATATAGCTGGTTGCCATGTCATACTCAGCGCTAACCAGAAAGATGACTGCCGAGATCGCCGTCATGGCACGGACAAAGCTGTAAACAAGCGCGGCAAGTATCGCGGGGCGCAGCAGCGGTAAGATGACGTTTCGAAAAGTCTGCCAAGAGTTTGCACCAAGAGTCAGCGAGGATTCATCCAGGCTGCGGTCAAGTTGCGACATGCTCGCGATGCCCGCGCGAACACCAACCGGCATATTGCGGAAGATGAAGCTGACAACCAGGATAACGCCAGTCCCAGTTATTTCGATTGGCGGAACGTTGAAGGCAAGGATGTAGCTGACGCCGATCACTGTTCCGGGAATTGCGAACGACAGCATGGTGCCGAACTCAAATGCGTTCTTGCCTGCAAAACTCTGCCGGGTCAGCAGGTAGGCTGTCACCAATCCAACGGCCGCAGTCAATGGTGCTGCAATGGCCGCAATGGTTATGGTGGTCCAGAAACTGTCCCAAGCCGCCCCGGTCCAGCGAATACCCTCTTCTTCGAAGCGAACCGAGAATGCAGTGATGTAGTGTTTGATCGTCAGCGAGTTATCAACGCCCCATAACTCGACTACACTGCCGTAGATGATCATCGCGTATACAATTATGGTAAACAGCGCCCAGCCCAAAGCAATGAGCAGCACTGGAACCGAAAGGCCGGTTGGCATAAGCGGGTGAACCCCTGCATCGCCTTTGCCGGTAACAGTTGTATAGCTCTTTTTTCCCAACCAGACACGCTGCGCGTAAAAGGCTGAAAGTGTAAAGAACAGCAGAACCATGGCTAGAACTGCCGCCCGACCTTGATCGTATTGAGCGCCGACGATAGCAAAGAATATTTCGGTCGAAAGCACGTCGAAATTGCCGCCCAATACAAGCGGGTTGCCAAAATCGGCCATGCTTTCAATGAAGCCCAGAAGAAACGCATTAGCCAGACCAGGGCGCATCAGGGGTAAGGATACGGTCTTGAAGGTCTGCCATCTGCTGGCCCGGAGGGTCTGGGCAGCTTCCTCCATCGAAGGAGAGACGCCTTCAACCACGCCGATCAGTACGAGGAACGCAATTGGTGTGAACGCAAGTGTCTGCGCAATCAGGATGCCCGGCATTCCGTAAAGCCACCGTGTCGGTTGCGTGCCGAATAGTTCAGCAACGAACCGGGTGACAGACCCGGACAGGCCAAAAAGCAGGATTAGCGCCAGGCCGATCACGAACGGCGGGGTGATTATTGGCAGAACGGTCAGAGCTCGCAGCGCACGCTTGTAACGAAAGCCTGAACGCGTCACGACCAGTGCAAAGCAAAGACCTAGGGCGGTGGTGATGACGCCAACTAGGATGGCAAGGAACAGTGAATTCCAGGCCGCGCCACAACGCGCACCCTGAAAACACCCCAGACCCCACAGTCGATCATCGAAAAACTTCGAGAAGAATACCGCAATGGAATACGCACCATCTTCGGTGATAAAGGCGGCGAAAAGCATTTTGGCAATTGGGAAAAAGACAAACGCGGTAACAATTGTAATCACGCCGCCGATGGCGCTCACAACAAAGACGTCACCGTTAATGGCACCTCTTGCTGCGATCCCCTGAGTGAGCAGGAACAGAAAGCTCGAGGCACATATCATTGCGCCGTAGCCCATACCGAACTGACGATCGCCAAGGTCGCCAAACAACGCTTCCAGCCAATCGAAATTGAATCCTCTTATGCCGATGCTGAACCCTTGGGCAATCAACCAACCGAAACCGAGCGCGCCGGACAGGATCAGAATGCGGGCATAAAGTGGATCAGATTTGGTGCGTTTCAACACCAAAAGCGGCAGCGCCAGAGCGATCAAGAGCGGCGCCAGCCAGAGTTTTTCACCCTGCCCAATCAGAAACGCAGCGGGGGCATAATCCTCATTGAAAGGGTAGCCGTCCAAAAGCCACTCGAACGACCACAGGCCGCCGTCGACCATGTACCAGGGCAACAGGCAGAATCCGACCCACCCGGCGATGATCCAGAAGATCAGGACCGGATGGGTCGTTTTTGAGTTCTGGTCAGTCATTTATTGCGGCAGAGTCGAAACCTCTTCGTCCCATTTCTGCAATAGACGCTTCCGTTCGTCTGAGGAGCCATACTTTTTGAAATCGTAGTCAATCAGCTTGATCTGGCTCATGTCAGGCGCACTGTCCGAAGTTTCCGCGCCCTTGTTTGATGGCACCTGAAAGGCGTTGACTTGAAGAGCAAGGTTCTGAGCTTCGGGCGAGAGGGCCCAATCGTAGAACTTTTTCGCCTCATCCTCGTTGCGAGCTCCGTCTATGATTGACATTGAGCCAATTTCATACCCGGTGCCTTCGCATGGTGCGACAACTTTGATCGGGAACCCCGAAACGGCCTGTTTCACAGCATCATGCATGAAGACAATACCAATGGTATTCTCGCCACGACCGGCGGCCTTGATGGGTGCTGAACCAGACTTGGTGTACTGATTGATGTTCGAATGCAGGCCTTTCATGAACTCAAAGCCTTCATCCTCGCCGAAGATCTGCACCATTGAGGCCAGCGTCGTATAAGCCGTGCCGGACGAGTTCGGGTTCGCCATTTGAACATGGCCCTTGTACTCGGGCTTCAGCAAGTCTTTCCAGCAGGCGGGTTCGGGCAGGTTGTTTGCGGTGACAAGGTCGGCATTGTAGCCATACCCAAGCGCACCCGAGTAAATACCGATCGTCTTGTTGCCGGCGCTTTCCGCCTGAGATATCGCCCAATCATGAAGCTGGTCGCGCATTGGCGACATGTATTCCATCGTCAGGCCTTCTTCGGCGGCCTGCAAATGCGGGTCACCCGTGCCACCCCACCAAACGTCACCCTTCGGGTTCGAACTTTCGGCTCGGATTTGTGCAAAGGTTTCGCCTGAGGATTTCCGGGTCATATTGACGTCGATGCCAGTCGCATCTTCAAAGCTTCGCGCCATGAGCTGGCACCAATCTTCTTGCGCCGAACAATAGAGTGTCAGCTTATCGGCCTGTGCCGCCGACAGTGACGCAGCCAGAGCAATCACCGATCCAACCGCAGTGGATGTCAATTTCCTCATTTTTTCCTCCCTTTGAGCTTAGTACGTCCGGGTTTCCCGGTTCTTTCATGCCCTTCCTCATGCAGCATTTCGAAGTTTCTTTATAACAATTTTGACTTCTGGATCGTCCGTTAGATTATGCAGCAAATCTGACAGGTCTCTTTCTTGAACTAACTTTGCGGCCTTTGCCGGTGAGAACCAATGGCGCGTTCGTTCACCTTCTTCCTTCCAGCGTCGCTTCAACTTTTCGACGACCAGAGGATAAAGGGTAACGCGGCAGCGAACGCTGCTTCGCCCCTCGTATCGTTTATCATAGAAAAAATGACCGATTGGCCGTTGCGATATGGTACCGACTGCGCCTGCTTCTTCTTGAGCTTCTATTTCTGCGGCATGCCAAGGTTTTTTGCCGTCCATTGGCCATCCTTTTGGGATAACCCACCGACCGGTATCCCGCGAAGTGACCATAAGAACGCGCAACTTGCCAGTCTTATCCCAGCGCATCGGAAGCGCCGCAATCTGATCTGCCGTTTCGCTGTCGCCCATGCCACCCCTCAATGCCAAACGATCAAGAACCAAAAGGAAGCTGTCTGAATGGCAGGTTGGCCGGTTAACGCTTTGCCTTGGCTCGTATTCTGAATTTGATCAACCTGTGCATCTTCGCTTTGCGCTTCGAATTACTTGTGTTCGCTCGAATTCTCACAACTTTCTGAGGGTTATGCAACAAAAAATATTGCAATATGACCGAAAGCCCACAAAAGTAGGTTGCGAAGCCTAGTCGGGTCGTCGGATGTCCAAAACAAAAACGCGCGGCAAAATGTCTGAAAAGAACCAGAGCCGGGTAAAGAAGTCCGACCGGCGCCAACAGATATTGTTGGAGCTGAAGCTGCGCCCGCACGTTCGCATCACCGAACTGGCACAGCGGTTCAACGTCTCCAACGAAACGGTACGTAGAGATTTCGATGCTCTGTCGAACGACGGGTTGATAGCCCGGGCACACGGGGGGGCATCAGCCGCTGCGCAAGGGCACTATCCGGGTTTGGATGAACGAACAAACGCTCAGGTTGAGGAACGCGAACGGATAGGTGCCATTGCTGCAGAACTGATCCAGAGCGGTGAAACGGTCATGATTGATTCCGGCTCGACCACAATCGAAATGGCACGTGCACTGGCTTATATTGGTACGCCTTGCACGGTAATTACCAATTCCATTCCCGTAGCTATGACCCTTGGCCATGGGGCTGCACAAGTCCTGTTATGCCCAGGGGAATATTTGGCAACTGAGTCTGCAACTATCGGAACCGAGACGCTGGAATTTCTTTCCCGTTTCAACGTCGACAGGTGCATGATCGGTGCCTCTGGGTTGTCGACAGAAGGTCCTTCAGAAACAGTGCGGGGCTTTGCGGCAGTAAAAACGGTGATGCTGACGCGTGCCGAGAAACGGCACCTTCTGGTTGATTCCGGGAAATTCGGCCGGAAAGGCTTGTCTCAAGTAGGAGACCTTAACGACTTGGATTCCATAGTCACCGACAAAAAACCAACAGGAGAATTGCGTAACGCTATTGAGGGCGCCGAGGTCGACGTTCTTGTCGCCGGGTTGACATAAAATGATTGATTAACAGCGGACAAAAAGCACCGCACATGACTGGGAGGAAAACATGAAGATCGATATCAAACTATTGCTTGGGGCATCTGCAATCGCACTCATGTCGATGAGTGGAATAGCGTCGGCGCAGGATTGTCCACGCGGTGACTTGGACGAGCGTTTTTGTGATGCCGACGGGGATTTGATCGCGGATATCCCTACAGACCCTTCCGAGCAAATAGATCCAGACACCTTGATCTTTGCTTACACGCCGGTTGAAGACCCGGCCGTATACAAAACTGCGTGGTCAGACTTTCTCGACCATTTGAAAGCAGAAACGGGCAAGGAAGTTGTCTTTTTCCCAGTCCAGAACAACGCAGCCCAGATCGAGGCGATGCGCTCAGGGCGCCTGCATATTGCGGGATTCAACACCGGCTCCAACCCACTTGCGGTAAACTGCGCAGGGTTCCGTCCATTCACAATAATGGCTTCGAAGGACGGTAATTTTGGTTACGAGATGGAAATCATCACCTATCCGGGTTCGGGTATCGAAAAGGTTGAAGACATCAAGGGAAAGCAACTGGCTTTTACATCCCCTACATCGAACTCGGGATTCAAGGCGCCTTCCGCGATCCTGAAAAGCGACTTTGATCTTCTGCCCGAACGCGATTTTGAGCCTGTCTATTCGGGCAAGCATGACAACTCGATCCTAGGTGTTGCCAACAAAGACTACTTAGCGGCTTCAATTGCGAACTCGGTAAAATCGCGAATGATTTCGCGCGATGTGATCAACGAAGATGACGTCATCACGATCTACAAATCGCAGACTTTCCCAACAACTGGATTTGGCACTGTTTACAATCTGACACCCGAGTTGCAGGAGAAAATCCGCAATGCCTTCTTCAGCTTCGACTGGGAGGGCACGACACTTGAGGCTGAGTTTTCAAAGTCGAACGAAGGCCAATTTCTTGAAATGACCTACCAGGAATTCTGGGACGTCATTCGCAAGATTGATGCAGCAAATGGCGTTTCCTACGCCTGTCAGTGATACTCCAATAATCAGGCGGGCCTCAACGGGCCCGCTGTCCACCCTAATCTGGGGCAATTCATGCTGCGTCTTCAAAAGCTGACGAAAACATACAAGACCGGGGATCAGGCTTTGAAAGCTATTGATCTTGAGGTGCCTAAGGGACAGGTTCTTGCGTTGATTGGGCCCTCGGGCGCGGGCAAATCGACCATGATCCGTTGCATAAACCGCTTGGTTGAACCCACAAGCGGCGGCGTCCTTCTGGATGACGTGGACCTGACCAAGCTCGGCTCAGGTGCGCTGCGGAAAGCACGTCGTGAAATGGGTATGATCTTTCAGGAATATGCCCTGGTCGAACGCCTGACGGTAATGGAAAACGTGTTGTCCGGCAGGTTGGGTTACGTCGGGTTCTGGCGCAGCTTTCTGCGGCGGTATCCCCAGCCAGATGTAGATGAGGCCTTCCGATTGCTTGATCGGGTTGGCCTGTTACACATGGCGGATAAACGGGCAGATGAACTGTCGGGTGGTCAACGCCAAAGGGTTGGTATTTGCCGCGCCTTGATTCAAAACCCGAAACTGTTGCTGGTTGATGAGCCAACTGCGTCGCTGGACCCAAAGACCAGCCGTCAGATAATGCGGCTAATCACTGAGCTGTGTCAGGAGCGCGGATTGGCGGCGATCATCAATATCCATGACGTGGCACTCGCCCAAATGTTTGTTCCTCGCGTCGTCGGTCTCCGCTTTGGCGAAATTGTATATGATGGCCTTCCGACAGGCCTCACCCCCGAGAAGCTGACCGAAATTTATGGGGAGGAAGACTGGGAAGCGACAATCGAAAAAGTGGACGAAGATGAAGATGTCGAGGCTGCAGAATGAGCCATCAAGAATTGGACGACATGTTGGGAAAGGGCTGGCGTAAGCCTGCCTTTGTCAAAAACCCACTGCTCCGGTGGGCATTGTTTCTTGGGTTTTTCGCCTATCTGATAGCGGCTTTCATGACCATCGAAGTTGATTGGGGCCGCGTCTATGAAGGGTTGGACAGGGGTTGGGCGTTTGTGCTTGCATTTACCAGCCCGGACTTCGTTTCGCGGTGGTCAGACATTTGGAGCGGTCTGCTCGAGAGTATCATTATGACCGTGGCTGCGTCGGTCGTGGGTATCGTGATTTCGATCCCAATTGGTCTGGGGGCCGCACGCAATATTGCCCCCTTGCCAATCTACATGATTTGCCGGGGCATTGTCGCGATAAGTAGGGCGTTGCAAGAGATTATCGTGGCGATTTTGCTAGTGGCTATCTTCGGCTTTGGTCCGCTGGCAGGGTTTCTAACACTCTCTTTCGCGACCATTGGGTTTCTCTCAAAACTCTTGGCCGAAGATATCGAGGCGATGGACAAGGTTCAGGCCGAGGCGATCAAGGCCTCCGGCGCACGTTGGCCGCAATGGATCAATTATGGAGTTCAGCCTCAGGTGATGCCGCGACTTGTAGGGCTTTCTATGTACCGGATCGACATAAATTTCCGAGAAAGCGCAATTCTTGGTCTCGTGGGCGCTGGCGGTATTGGTGCGACACTGAACACTGCGTTTGATCGCTATGAATACGACACGGCTGCGGCCATTCTGACCCTTATCATCGGGATCGTCATGGCTCTTGAATACCTTTCGGGAGTTATCCGGGCGAGGGTTCAGTAATGCCGGTACTTGAACGCGACGATACGCAAATCTGGCGCCGGCGGACGACCGGTCAGAGTTTGGTTCGATGGTTCGGTTGGCTGTTGGGGGTAGCGATCTTCGTCTATTGCTGGCAGCTCATCTCGGAGTCGACGACGTGGTTTTTCGTTTGGGACGCACCCCGCATTGCCAACGATATCTGGACCCGTGCAACGCCTCCGAAATGGGACTACATCACTCAGCTGGGCCGCCCGATTTGGGACACCTTGAACATAGCTACACTGGGTACAATCATTGCCTTGTGCCTGGCTGTGCCGGTAGCCTTTCTTGCAGCCCGCAACACCACACCGTCGGCCCTGTTCATACGGCCCGTAGCGCTGCTGGTCATTGTCTCTACCCGCTCAATCAACTCGCTAATCTGGGCGCTGCTTTTGATTGCAATTATTGGACCTGGCGTCTTTGCCGGTGTTGTAGCAATCGCCATCCGTTCAATAGGGTTTTGCGCAAAGCTTCTTTATGAAGCCATAGAAGAAATCGATCGCACGCAGGTCGAGGCGATCACGGCAACCGGTGCGTCGCGCTGGCAGGTCATGGCATACGGGATCGTTCCGCAAATCCTACCAGCTTTCGCAGGCATTGCTGTCTTCCGTTGGGATATCAACATCCGCGAATCCACTGTCTTGGGGCTGGTTGGTGCCGGGGGGATAGGGTTGCAACTTTCAGCTTCGCTAAATGTTCTGGCTTGGCCCCAAGTTAGTCTGATCCTGATTGTAATTCTGGTCGCGGTTATGATAAGCGAATGGGTTTCGGCGAAAGTAAGAGGGGCCATCATTTGACTGGTTTCTCTGCGCAAGAGGCTTTTGAGGCCTACGAGGCTGTAAGACATCGCCTTCCGCAACCCAGATCTACTGAAGTGAGCTATCATCAGGCGGACACGCTGGAGGATATCGCTCACGAGTTTGACGTGTTCCTCCTCGATGCCTTCGGGGTTCTCAATATTGGTGATACGGCAATCCCAGGTACACCAGATCGGGTCAGGTCGCTGACAGCCGCCGGCAAACGTGTTCTGGTCGTATCGAATGCTGCAGGGTTTCCCCACACAACTCTTATCGAGAAATACTATGGGCTTGGCTACAACTTCGCGCCACAAGACGTGATCACCAGTCGGGCCACGTTGTTGTCTGAGCTAAATGGCCAAAATGAGTTACATTGGGGATTGATGGCAACTCCAAGTGCCGGCCTTCGCGATCTGGAGGAGTTGAATCTATCCTACCTGGAGGATGACCCGAAGCCCTACGAAACCGTCGACGGATTTTTGATGATTGGGTCAGCTGTTTGGAATGAAACGCGACAAGCCATGTTAGAGGCCGCTTTGCTGGAGCGTCCCCGCCCGGTATTGGTGGGTAATCCTGACATTGTCGCTCCGCGCGAGTACGGTTTCTCCAAAGAACCCGGTCTTTACGCGCACCGGCTAGCAGACCGGACAGGCGTCACCCCTCAGTTCTTTGGAAAACCTTTCGCCAACATCTATGATCTTGCATTCAGCCGCCTGGGGCACATCGACAAGTCCCGGGTTCTGATGGTTGGCGACAGCCTGCACACCGACATTCTAGGTGCACGAAATGCAGGCATAGCTTCCGCGCTCATCTCTGGATTCGGTTTCTTCGCAGGGCATGATGTTGAAGCAGCGATCATGAAGGCAGGGATAGTACCGAACTTTGTTTTAAACCGGCCTTGATATTAGGGCGTTCCGCTTGGATACGTCTTTCTGTTAACTCGAATGTCGGGTGAACCTGCGCTGCGAACATGCCGACCATGTGAACGAAGCGCCGCGTGTGAACGGCAGCTTTGGAGAACCCTCCGCAACAAATGAATTCTGAACTCATGTCCGGCTTGGGCCGCATTCCGAACTATGCAAAGCCCGCTTTCTGCGCATAGCCGTCGTCGGTTGATCGCGCCGCATCGTTCACTGAGGGCTCCATGCGGTCACAAGATGCCCTTATTTCGATGTCCGCTATGTAGCGGACCGCTGCCGTAAAAGATCTTTTCATCTAAAGAACTGTCACCAAATCTCGCCTTCTAAAGCTACCACTCTTCGGTCTCCAATCGGAACCTTTCCGCGAGAGTAGGATCAATTTCTGCGAGGAATTTCCGTGTCTAGCGCGCCCGGGTGCGCTCTATTTTGCATGTTGCAATTAAAACGCCGCCAATGGTGACTCTTGGTTCGTTGACGACACCATTTGCTTCCGCTATGCAATATGCATAGCTTGTATGAGGCCAATCGGCACCCTCACCTACCCTGAAAATATGGGGGTGCAGTGTGCTGAGATTGTCTGCTCTCCCAAGAGGAGAAGACAATGCCAATACACCCGGACCACCTCTACGCCGACCACGATGTTGCTGCGTTTTGCGGCGTGTCGGTTCATTCCGTCCGGCGCTGGCGCGCAAACCGCACAGGTCCGCTGTACGTCCGCATCGGAGAACGCAAAATCCGGTACCGCGGCGCAGACATTCTGCGTTGGGCGGACGGACTGCCAACCGGCGATGTAGTTGAACATCACGTGGCCTGATCGGAGATGAAGCAGCTACCTAAAGGTCCTGTTTGGGACGCCGCGAAGGTTGAGAAGAACTGGTGCGTAGCGGCCGTCACGACCACGAACAGTAAGGTGCCCGTGAATGCGCAGGTCGGATTGCCAGCGGATCGCGAGCGCGTGGCCATCCTCAACCAAGAGGCCGCCGCAAAGAAGGCCAATGGCCTAAACCGTCGTATCAACGAAATCAACGCCCGCATCGACAGGGTCAACGCCGGGCGGGAGGAGGCGGATCGCTTCGATCCCGTCGTTCGGTTCGGGATCGGCTACCTGCCACGCGAGGACAGCGCCATGGTCGTCATGGACTTCGACAAGGTCCGCGACCCGGAGACTGGCGAGATCACCGCAGACTGGCTCGGGCCGGTGCTGGAGGCGCCTGAAAGCTACAAAGAGGTCAGTTACCTCCGGCACCGGCCTTCACGTCCTCAGCGCCCGCGCAAAGGGTGACAATGGCACCCGGGAGCGGAACGGCGCAGGGCTCTATGGCAGCAATGCCCGCTTCATCCTGTTGACGTTCAACCACGTACCGGGAACGCCCACCTGCATCAACGGCGCGGCCGAGACCCGTAGGGTGGTCTCAAGCCGTGTAGAGGTGAAATCAAACGAGGCGCGACAGGGGTTGCGGATGGCTCTGCCCGAAGACCTGTACGATTTGACGGCGATCCCCGACATTCTGGCGATTTTGCCTAACCCGGCACTGGGACGGGATGAGTGGGTGAGAATGGCGCACGCCTGCTGGGCGGCGGCCGCCGAAGCTGATCCCGCGACCGCAATCAGCATCGAGCAGGCGTTCTACGAATGGTCAGCGCTGGGTCGAGCACATGGAGTTGGCCGCAAGGATGGATCGAGCCCTGCACGGCTCTGGAACAGCATTCACGATGTCCGGGAAATCGGGCCCGGAACCTTCTTCTACATCGCGCGCGAGTTGGGATGGTCGCCGCATCGTAACGCGGTGATCTGCAATCCGCGCGCCGAAATGGTCGCCCTGATGGATGCCGCCTTCGACGGCGACGTAGAGGCCCTGCAAAGGATCGCACGGTTCATCTGCAACGGCTACCGTTACGACACCGCCTTCGTGCTTATCAATGCCATGGCCCAGTTCGGCGGGATTGATGCCCGCGAAATGCTCCACTACGAAACCGACCGTGCCCATAAGATCGCGGCCGACACGTTCCGGGAGGTGCAATTTGGGCTTTGAGGATCGTAACGACAGAACAAAACAGGCAGATTTCAAGCGAACCGCGAAGAAAATTGTCACTTCAGCCAAGGGCGTTGCATCCGTCATACAGGACAAGGCTGCCGAGTACGGCTACACGGTCGTGCGCAAGAACGGGCATTGGGTGTTCGGGGCCAAGGGGCTGGAGGATGTAAGTATCGTCGTAGAGGATGAGCCGGTGCAGGTCGCGCCCGAGGACTGGAAAGTGGCCGCCTTGGTGACCGCCGCCGAAGGCGTAATCGATCTGTCCAACCTTTTCGTTACCAAACGCGACCTACTGCTCGGTAACATCATCGCCCGCCAGAAACTCTGCATCATGGGAGCGGTCTCCGGCATCGGCAAGAGCACGATCTGCATCGCGCTTGCCATGGCTACCGCAGCCGGTCGGAAGAGGTTCGGGATCGAGTTACATGAGGGCGCGCTCCACGTCGGATACATCAGCACCGAGGATGAGACCGAAGAGGTCAGGCGTCTCGTCGCGGCAACGTCGAAAGCCCACAATTGGCGCAAGGCTGACATCGAGGATCGGCTCAGCGTCTTCGGGTATGACAAGCTCCCCAACTGGTTCAAGCTTATCGGGGTGGACTCGAAAACGCGCCAACCCGAAATCGACGAAGACGCAATTTCGTGGATCAAGGAAGTCGTCCGCGCCAATCAGATGGACCTCCTCATGATAGATCCTCTCTTCGGCTTGTCAGGTGGTTTCGAACTCTCGCCTCAGATGATGAACATGATCGCCAACGCTCTGAAGTCCGTCGCGCAAGAACTAAACATGGCCATTTTGCTTGTGCACCACATGCGAAAGGGATCGAACTCCGCAGCACCCAATCCCGAGGATATCAGCGGCGGCCTGCCGCTCGTAAATGCATCCCGAGCAACCGTCACCCTCCGACGCCTGACGAACGACGAGGCTCAGAAGTGGCATGTGGAAGAGAAGGATCGGAAGGTGATCCGCGTTCTGGATACCGGAAAGGTCAGCCTCGGACCGGATGGCGGGCGGTTTTTCTTCCGGATCGAACCAGTGCAACTTACGGACCACAAGACCGGGGAATCCTTCGAGATACAGGCCGCAGCCGAATGGTGGCCGCCGCAGACCACTTCAGGCTTCCACATGTCGCTCTGGCCCGGCGTCGTCGAGAGGATCGATGCCGAGGAAATCGTACTGTTCGCGGAAACGACAAAGAAGAATACCACAGCACCGACACTCTCGCAGATCGTGCAGGAGGTCTGCAATGAGGCGTTCGCCGAAGACGGCGGGGTGAAACACGATGCCAAAAGCTTCGAGAAGGCCATCCGGGAGCGGGGTTTGGTCATCATGGAAAAGAAGCCAAACCCCAGAGCACAGAACAAGATCCGGAAGGTTCAAGCTGCCGTTGTTTCGGATGCTGGAAGAGAACAAATCAGCCTGTGAGAGGGAGCAGAAATTGGCGATACTACCATCGTCCTACCCCTATAGAAAAATGATGATGGTAGTTCGTCGATCAGCTCTACGGCCTATACAAGGGTGGAGGTGTGCCTTCAGCGCACACCACACCCCGCTCGCCCTCGGTTCCGTACCATCAGTTCCACCAATGTACGATCATTGATGGGCATGATGGTAAAGGGGCAGAAACCATCGAAGGAGAGCCAACTCACGCCGAGGCGCAGATTGAGCCTCTTTTGGCGAATACGCACATAAACTATCAAAAAGTCAGGCTTCATCTGCTTTAATGCACCTACAATGGGTGATTTTGACGAAGTAAAAGATAGGCAAGCCCCTAATATTTCTTGTGAAGCAGCGACGAGAGGAGAAGCATGGCGCTGGCGACCAATCCCCAGGTTCGGGCACGACAACTGGCCAATTTGCGCCCAGTCAGCCGCGATCCGGAACTGGCTCGTGAGATGGCCCGCAGGCACGGTTTCGGGAGCGGAAAGCACAAGCGATGCGGCGCCACTAAAATGGACGGCACCCCCTGCCGGGGCTGGGCCATGTACGGCACGTCGAGGTGCATCAAGCACGGGGCACGGAGACTGGCGGGAAAGCCAAGCCCCAACCGTGCAGCGCGCGCAGCCCGCGAGTGGCTTATTGGGAATCGACCACCGCCGGACCTAGTGCGAACGCCCGAATGGCTGGCCACCGATACGATGGGCGTTACGAACGGCCTTATCCGAAAGGCCGCCCTAGTGGCTGCTTGGGCCAAGGCTCAGGAGGGTGATTGGACGGCGTGGCGGAAACTAACGCGAGCGTATATCTAGCTTGGCAGCGGACCTGTAGCCGCGCTTAACAAGGCAAAGCGACACAGGTGGGAGCCCCTATCAGACGGCTCCAAGGTAACCGATCTTCGCGGATCATCTCAGCTTCAGCACAAAACGCCAATGTGCTCTTCCCAAATTCCCTGCGCTTCAACACGGCGGTCGAGGATTGAGGATTTGTCATATGTGCCCGCTAGACCGGGGCGTTTGTGTCCGATCATGCGTTCGGCAGTATCAAAGTCGATCCCAAGTTCAGTTAAGCCAGTGCGATATGTGCGCCGCAAACCGTGGATACTGAGGCGGTCGTCGCCGTATGCCATACGGATCGGGATAATCCGCTTAGACCAGCCAGACATAGCAGAATTTGGCTTGCGAGCGCTGGGAAAGATTAGTGTGTCGGTCTTGCCTGGTTTTGCCCCAGTCAGTTTGGCGAGATCTATCAGCAATGCCCTAGACAGGTGGGCGAGAGGAGCAGCGTGTGCATTGCCTGTCTTGGTTCGCCCTGCGGGCAGGTTCCACACTGAAATTTCTTTGTCGAGCTCTGCCCAGCGCATGTATGCGATTTCGTTGCGGCGTTGACCCGTCAAAAGGGCGAAACGCAGAAATGCTTGGAAGACCGGGTCGCGGGAGGCGCTGAGGGCTTTTAGGAAACGGTGAATTTGGTCCGGCTCATTCATGGTCCATTGATCATATGTCAGGCGTTGCGCACGCGTTGGACGGGGTCTGCGGTATCCTGCAAGGGGGGAGGCTAGGAGGTGTCCCTTATCCGCGGCGAAATTAAGGAAGCCGGTGGTGTTCTTGCGGAAGTACCCGGCAGCGCCGGGTCGACCGGAATGCTCGATGCGGTCGATGATCGTGGTCAGTTCGAGCCGTGTCAGATCACCGATGGGCCGGGTGCGGTGCGGGTGAAGGTTCGCACGCAGCGACTGCATCATGTCTTTGGTGCGGACAATCTGGCGTGTAACTAGGTCCTGTTCGTAAAGGTCCAGAAGCTCAGCCGTGAGGATCGCACCAATTTGTGGAACGCGCGGGTCGATTCCTTTGCGCAAATCAAGGGTGTGGGCGCGCGCTAAGTCGCGCGCTCGTCTGAGCGTGATCGCACGGCTGTCGCCAATCTTGATCTGGACACGCTTGGCTGCGCGACCGGTCCCAAGGCGCGAGCGTAAGATGTAAACCTTGGCTTCAGCCCCTACGCGCAATGCAAGGCCAGGGACGTCAGTGTCGTTAATCTCGTATCGTTGATTGCGGGGTGTTGCCGCGCGAACCTTAGCTTCGGTTAGGGTCTGGCGTCGGCTGCGTGGTTTTGGGGCGATCTGGACGATCTTGGGTGTAGAACGGGACATAAGCCAGCTTCCTTAATGGCGACCACATGGCGACCACAACACTAGACAATCATCGCAACATAGCGCAATTCTCTTTAGTAAAAATATATATAATATATATAGTTCTATATATTCAACGCGATCCAGCGTCACTAAGAGCACTCCCTTGGTAAGGGAGAGGTCGAGAGTTCAATTCTCTCCAGCAGCACCATCCAATCTCCACTGCTAAACGCAAGCGCTGCTTTGTTATGAATGTGGAATCTGGTTGTCGCGCTGGTTGCGCCACAAATGCCCGAAACCAGGGCTGTGCGGTTCACGCCCGAAAGCCCGTTTTAGAAATCACCCAGTTTGCGACGGTACCGTTGAATGCGTCAAATGCGCCGTTCCGACGCCGACAATGCACCAGCTAGTGAGCTTTTGATCTCAGACGGGATGTTCCGGCCTTGCTGTTTCATCTTTGCGGCGATCCAGCCCGCAGAATGTCCGCGGCATCCTATTTTGTTCGTGCGCGCAGCGGCCAGAGTTGTCGCCTTATCGCGAGCCAAGGCCATGGAAACCTCAACCTCGGACTCCGGCAGGGCCATTCGAACTGCGCTGAATACATCCATCGAGACCTGCAAAGTCTGACGCTCTAGGCGATGGGCGGCGTTGGTCAGCAGTCGCGTGCAATAAGCCGACAAGAAAAACCAACGGAACACCTGAAAAACCTGACCGTTGGACGCCGCCATATCCGGCGCGCGGTCTGCAACAGCGGTGAGTTCGGAAAAGGCAGCTTCGGCCAATTTGGCCGCATCGCAAATCTGACGCTCGCGACTGGCACGAGAAACCGCGCCGTTGGCGAAGCGGGAGTCAGATTTACCGATTTCCAAGTGCATTGATATCCTCCACCGTCAATTTGTGATGAAGATATAAAATCTGACGGCATCGCCGGCATGGGAATTGCGGTCAGAATTTCCCGATTTGTCGTCTTTTTTGGCCAACTTCAGAGTCTGTCTATACATTTCACCCTATAAGTTGGCCTGTTTTGAGCCATTTGGTCAACTGGTGAACACCGCAAACGTTAATGTTTTAAACAAAAAGCACACATATCTGACACGATCTTGTAATAGTTATGCCCACTTCGATATGTATGAATACTCAATCCTGCTGACCAGTTTACCAGTAAAGTTTTAACGAGGGGGTACGAAGCAGGATCAGGGGGTGAGCGCCTGTTCAGCCAGGCTCGCCTTAGGACAGAGACGCTCCCCCCGTCCTTATCACTTAGTCTATCTTGTTCTTTTGGGCATGTGGCGTCACACCAAAACTCGACCGGTAAACGCGCGAAAAATGTCCCGGATTTTCGAACCCGCAGGCCATTGCCACTTCGGTCACGGATGCTTCGGTCTGCAATAGCAGCTTCTGCGCGCGCTCCAGCCGAAGCTCCATAAAGTACTTCTTGGGCGACGTGTTGAGGTATTTGCCGAACAACCGTTCCAACTGGCGCGTTGAAATCCCCAGACCCCCGGCAATATCAGATGGGGAAACCGGTGCCTCAATGCAGTCCTGCATGATATGAATTGCCTTGGCGAGATGCGCGTTACGCATCCCGTTGCGCGATTGAAGAGACACACGCTGTTTAGCCGTAGCATTGCGCACGGCGTTGTAGACCATCTGGTCAGCAACCGCGATGGACAACTCTTGGCCGTGGTCCCGTTCAATCAGGTGCAACATAAGGTCGGCGGTCGCCGTGCCACCCGAGGCAGTGATGTGCTTTTCATCGGCGACAAAGACGCTGCGCACCAAGTTCACCTCGGGAAAGGCTTCCATAAAGGCATCGTGGTACTCCCAGTGAATGGCGGCCTGCATCCCATCCAGAAACCCTGCCTCGGCAAGCAACCACGCGCCCGAACACAAGGCGCCGATGGCGGTTCCCCGTGCCCGTTCGCGCCGCAGGGTTGCAAGCAAAGGGCGCGAGACATGGTTGCGCATATGAATACCCGACAGCACGAACAGCTGGTTTGTTTTTGGCAGCGCATCCAGTCCACCATGAACCAATGTCACCGACCCGTTGGAACAGACGGCCTGCTTGCTGTGTTCAGACACAAAAGACCACTCATACAGATTTTCACCACTGACGAGGTTGGCAATGCGCAGCGGCTCGACCGCGCAGGAAAAGGCGAGGTGTGAGAATTCCTCGATCAGGATGAAAGTGATGTGACGGGGTTGGCGCATAGACGTCCGATTCAGTTTGACGTGGTCGACGGCCTATGCTGCACGATTCTTTTCTGTATACAACTTGTATTTTATTGGAATACAGAGAATGAACGAAATGGCCGGCACGATTCGCGCAGCGACTGTTGGAGGAACGGATGAAAGACGACGCCAAGTCCCGTAAGGCAGAGTTGATGGAGCACCTGAAGGTGTCGATCCTGACGCTGCGCCTGCAACCAGGCACAGATCTGGACGAGGCGCATCTTTCCGACGCTTTCGGCTTGTCCCGGACACCGTTGCGCGAAGTGTTCCGGCAACTGGCGGGCGAAGGCTATCTGGACTTGCGCACCAACCGCAGTGCCCGGGTGTCCGAGATGTCTTATACCACCCTGCGTGACTTCTTTCTGGCGGCACCCATGGTCTATGGCGCAGTTTTGCGACTTGCCGCGCAGAACGCCACGCGGACGCAGATCAACGACCTGAAAGACGCGCAACAGGCGTTCAAGGCCGCTTTGCAATCCGGATCCGCCGAAGATCGGGCATTGGCCAATAACCGCTTTCATGATGTGACCGGAGAGATGTCAGACAATGTCTACTTGCGGCCATCATTCAACCGGTTGCTGATCGACCATGCCCGGATCGGGATGACCTTCTATAGACCCCAATCCGCGCACAAGACCGAAAACCTGTCCGAGGCAAGTCGCCAGCATGACGCCATCATCGCCGCCATCGAGGCGGGCGATGAGGCGGCTGCTGCGCAGCTGGCCGAGGACCACTGGAACCTGTCACGCGACCAAATCGAACTGTTCGTGATGCCTGCTGCGCTGGATATCCCGATGGGTATCCCGCCCCTTTCGAAACCTGCATGAGGACGGAATGAACCCGATTTTCAGATTTGAGGGGATCTATACCCCGGTGGTCACGCCCTATCACCAAGATGGCCGCGTGAACTGGGATGCCCTGTCCCACGTGATCGAATACCTGATCGAGAATGGTGTGCACGGGCTGATCTCGGGCGGGTCAACGGGTGAAAACTATGCCCAGACCGTCGAAGAACGGCTGGAACTGGCGTCGTTCACGCATAAGCAGTTGAAAGGCCGGTTGCCTCTGGTTGTCGGAACTGGAGCGATGCTGACGCCGGATTCCATCGCGCTGGCCTCGGGCGCGCGTGAGATTGGCGCAGACGCGATCCTGCTGGCCAGCCCACCCTATTCTGTGCCGACCGATCGGGAAAACGCCCTGAACGCGCTGGCTATCGACAAGGCCGCTGACTTGCCGGTGATGTTGTACAACTACCCGCACCGCACCGGTACAATGATGGGGGAAGAATTCCTTGACCGCGTGGGGCGCAGCCGAAACTTCTGCGGCATCAAGGAAAGCTCAGGGGATATCAACCGGGTGCATTTGTTGGCGCGGGATTACCCGCATATCCAGCTTGGCTGCGGCATGGATGATCAGGCGCTGGAATTCTTCGCCTGGGGCGCACCGTTCTGGGTCTGCGGTGGGTCGAACTTCCTGCCAGCCGAACATGTGGCACTATATCAAGCCTGCGTTGTCGAAGGGAACTTCGCAAAGGGCCGCCGCATCATGTCCGCCATGATGCCGTTGATGCGGGTGCTGGAACAGGGCGGCAAGTTCATCCAGACCATCAAGCATGGCGTCACCATGAACGGGATCAACGCAGGCTCGATGCGGCCCCCGCTTAAGGGGCTGAACAAGGATGACAAACGCGCTTTGGAACAGGTGACGCGCGTGCTGAAGAAAACAATCGCAGATATCGTGGCGGAGGGCTAAGGCATGGAATTGCTGACACAGGACGAATACAAATCCATCGCTGCGGGCCTGACCTTGCCCACCGGGGCCTTCATCGACGGCGCTTACCGCCCGGCTATCTCAGGCAAGACCTTTGCGACGGTGAACCCCGCTACAGGTGAGAATCTGGCCGATATTGCCGCTTGCGACGCGGCGGATGTGGATTTTGCCGTCGAAAAAGCGCGCGAGGCGTTTGACGATGGACGCTGGTCCAGAATGCACCCCTCGGATCGCAAGGACATACTGATCCGACTGGCCAAGTTGATGACTCGCAATGCCCGTGAATTGGCAGTGATGGAGAGTATCGACAGCGGCAAGACCATCTATGACTGCGAAACCGTGGATATCCCCGAAACGATACACTGCCTGAAATGGCATGCCGAGGCGATCGACAAGATCTATGATCAGGTCTCGCCCGCCAGCGACGACCACATCGCCATGGTGGTGCGCGAACCCATCGGAGTTGTGGGGTTGGTGCTGCCGTGGAACTTCCCGCTGCTGATGCTGGCGTGGAAGATCGGGCCAGCGCTGGCGGCGGGCTGTTCCGTCGTGGTGAAACCGGCGACCGAAACCACGCTGACCGCCCTGCGCCTCGCGGAACTGGCGATGGAGGCGGGCCTGCCGCGCGGCGTTTTGAACATCGTGCCCGGTGGCGGCGCTGATGTCGGTGAGCCGATTGGTCGACACATGGATATCGACATGGTCTCTTTCACCGGCTCGACCGTCACTGGCAAACGGTTCCTGACCTATTCGGCGGAAAGCAACGCCAAAGAGGTTGTGTTGGAGATGGGCGGCAAGAACCCGGCCATCGTGATGGATGATGCCGAGAACCTTGACCGCGTGGCGGCCCATGTCGTGAATGGCGCGTTCTGGAATATGGGTGAGAACTGTTCCGCCTCGTCCCGTCTGATCGTGCACAAGGACGTAAAGGCCGAGTTGCTGGAGCGGATCGCCCATCACGCGAAGCAGTGGAACATCGGTGATCCGCTGGACCCGGAAACCCGAATGGGTGCGTTGGTCAGCGAAGGCCACTACAACAAGGTCTGCGGCTACTTAGAACAAGCCGAAAACGTGGTGATTGGTGGCAATGCCAACAAGGGTTTTGTCGAAGCGACCGTGGTCGAAGTGCCCGGCAATCACAGCACTCTGGCGCGCGAAGAGATCTTTGGTCCCGTTCTGTCGGTGATCGAAGTGTCTGGCTTTGACGAGGCCATCAAGATTGCCAATGACACCGACTATGGCCTGTGTGCTTCGATCTTTACGGCTAACGCCAAGCGAGCCATCCGCGGCGCGCGGGCGATCCGCGCCGGAACCGTGACGGTGAACAGCTTTGGCGAGGGTGACATCACCACCCCCTTCGGCGGCTACAAACAATCCGGTTTTGGTGGCCGCGACAACTCGGTCCACGCCCACGACCAGTACACCCAGTTGAAAACCATCTGGATTGATCTGGCCGATGACGCGGACGAGGCGATCGATTGACGGCCTATACTGCAAAACGGCTGCCACGACAGACTGGGCCGGCGGGGTGGAACGCCATTCTGCCGCCCCAAACATCGCTCCCCCGACTTGAACAGAACATCTCAGCCGACGTCACAATTGTCGGTGGCGGGTTTGCCGGGCTGAGCGCTGCGCGCCGGCTGCATCAGGTTGACCCAGCGCTCAAGGTTGTTCTGCTAGAGGCCGGTCGTTTTGCCGAAGGTTCCGCTGGTCGCAATTCGGGCTTCATGATCGATCTGCCTCATGATCTGGCCTCGGACAATTACGCCGGAAACGGGCTGGAAGCGGACCGCGCAACCATAGCCCTAAACCGCCGCGCAATAAGATTTGCAACGAACGTGGCTGAAGAATGCGAGCTGCCGCAGGAAATGTTCGACCCATGTGGCAAGTTCAACGCCGCTGCCACACGAGCCGGGGACAGGCACAACCGCGAATTCGCCGCACATCTGGATCGGTTGGGAGAGCCCAGCACGCTTTTTGACCGCCAACAGATGCAAGAGATCACGGGCAGCCCGCACTACAGCTCGGGCCTTTATGCGCCTGGCACGGTGATGATTCAGCCCGCCGGTTACATTCGGGCTCTGTCCTCCCACTTATCGTCACAAGTTGATCTGTTCGAAAACTCTCCCGTTACCGCCTTGGAAAAACAAGGCGCGGGGTGGCTGGTAAAAACACCCGATGCGCAAGTTTCAACAGGTCGGATCATTCTGGCCAATAACGGCCATTTGGAAAGCTTCGGGTTCTACGAGCGCCGACTGATGCACATCTGCCTTTACGCGTCGATCACCGAGCGTTTGACGCCTGAACAGGTCACGACATTGGGCGGTCAATCCCGCTGGTCGGTCACTCCGGCTGATCCGATGGGCACCTCGGTCCGGCGGGTCTCGGGCAGCTATGGCGACCGGATCCTGATCCGGTCTTGTTCAACATTTCACCCGACAATCGAAACCAGCCCAATGCGCCTGCGTAATGCAGGGTGGGTGCACGACCGCAAGTTCCGCGAACGATTCCCGCATCTGCCCAATGTGCAAATGGAGCATCGTTGGGCTGGAATGCTTTGCCTTAGCCGAAACGGATCAGCGGCGTTCCGAGAGTTGGACACGGGCGTCTTCTCGGCCTGTTGTCAGAACGGTTTGGGAATTGCCCGAGGGACATTGCAGGGCATGGCGGTGGCGGAATTGGTCACGCAGGGCGGATCATACATTGCGGATCATTTCCTGACCCAGCCGATGCCGCCGCGCCTACCACCCGAGCCGTTCGCATCTTTGGGTGCAAACAGCTATCTGATTTGGAAAGAGTGGCGTTCCGGAAAGGAATGACCTGTCAGGGCAGGCTGAGCTTGGACATGCGACCCCCATCCACCGTATAAATCTGACCGGTGACAAAGCTGGCCTCTTCAGACGCAAGAAACGCCACCACTGCCGCGACCTCCTCTGGTCGGCCAGTCCGGGCGACGGGATGGATGCGGCCAATGTCGCGGCGAAATGCATCCGGGTCCGGCTGAGCGTCGATGAAACCCATGTTCAGTTCAGTGTCGATCCAGCCGGGCGCCACCGCGTTGCAGCGGACCCCCTCCGTCCCGTGATCCACGGCGACGGCACGGGTCAAGCCGTGCAACCCGGCCTTGGTCGCACAATAGGCCGCATGGCCCGGATTACAGCCCAATCCTTCGATCGAGCCGATGTTGACGATGTTCCCTTGCGTCTGCCGCAGATGGGGCAATGCCGCCTTGATCAGCAAAAAAGGGGCCGTCAGGTTGACTGTCAGGTTGCGCTGCCAATCCTCCAGGCTCATATCTTCGACAAGGGCTTCCTGCATCATGCCCGCGTTGTTGACGAGGATATCCAGACGCCCTGCCCGCTCAACGACTTGATTTACCACAGATTGCGGGCTGCTCGGATCACCAAAATTTGCCTCGATCCCTTCGAACCTGGGATCTTGCCCGCGTTGTGCGGTAAACACCTGCGCCCCGTCCTGACGCAGTCGATCAGCAATGGCCCGACCGATCCCGCTGCGTCCTCCGGTGACAAGGGCGATTTTGCCATTAAATCGGGTCATGATACCGGCTTGCCTCCATTCACTTCCAGTAACGCACCGCACACATACCGCGACGCATCCGAGGCCAAAAACAGGATCACGTCGGCAATATCTTCAGGTTCGGCAATTCTGCCCAGGGGAACAGTCTGCCCCAGTTCGGCCACCGCGGTATCCGGATCGAACCCGCGCTTGGCGAACCCGGACCGCAGCATAGGCGTGTTCACCTCGTTTGGGCAAACGGCGTTGATGCGGATGCCCTGATGGGCGTGGTCCATCCCCATGCATTGGGTCAGAGAGGCGATCGCTGCCTTGGTCATGCAGTAGACCGCATGGTTTGGGCCAGGACGCAGACCCCAACAGGATGCGGTGTTTACGATCGCCCCGCCTCCGTTCGCAGCCATTATCGGTATCGCAGCGCGGCAAATTCGAAAGGGGGCTTCGACGTTCACGCCCAGAGACAGAGACCAATCCTGATCCGAGGTTTCAGTGACGGCACCCCGCGTAATGACACCTGCGTTGTTAACAACAATGTCCAACCCGCCCAGCGCATCTGCCGCCCGTTTCGGCAGCGCATCGGCATAGACCGGGTCCAGCAGATCGCCGGGCAGATGGGCATCAGCCTCGATCCCGTCGGTCAGGCGGTCAGCAACGGCAACCTGCGCGCCGGCAGCACGTAGGCGGCGCACCAGAGAGGTTCCGATCCCCCCAGCAGCGCCCGTGACCAAAGCCGATTTTCCTGCAAACTCCATGATATGCTCCATCAGAAAGATGCGACGGGCGCGCCAAAGCGGGTTTCGTCGGGAACGACGCCCAACCCCGGCCCGGTTGGAACTTGGATATACCCACCCTCTATGCTGATTCCATTCTCGGCATCGTAATTTCCTTCGATGTATGGTGCAGCCAGCCAAACACCTTCCAGCAGATCGGGTCGGACCGTCGCGCCAATATGCACGCAGGCCGCGGCGATAATGTCCCCGCCCCAACTGTCGTCGCAGGTATGAGGCAGATTGCGCGCCTCGCAGAGGTCTCGAAACGCGCGCATTGGCTGCAGGCCACCAATCCGTGTGACTTTCATACCAAACCCATCCACCAGGCCAGTGCCGGCCGCTGAGATAACCGTGTTCAGATCGGTGGAGTTCTCGTCCATGTATATCGGATGGCCAATTTGTGGCCGTATCTTTTGCAGGTCCTCAATCGTGTTGCAGGGTTGTTCCATGACAAAAGGGATATCCG
This sequence comes from Ruegeria sp. CDSC054, assembly GCF_059610645.1. Taxonomy (NCBI): domain Bacteria; kingdom Pseudomonadati; phylum Pseudomonadota; class Alphaproteobacteria; order Rhodobacterales; family Roseobacteraceae; genus Ruegeria; species Ruegeria sp. CDSC054. The sequence continues at coordinate 586,012 of NZ_JBXWOA010000002.1, forward strand.
GGCATTCGCGACTGACGCGTAACGCATCACGGGTTGTCCAACCTCGGTTTCCGTCCACGGCCAAGCGCATTCCGGACCCGCCAATGACCTCCCACACTTTGCGGATGGTTTCGATGTCAACCTCAACCGGACGACCGCCAACCTTGATTTGCAGTCGCGGATAGCCTTCGGTCAATTTTCCTGCTGCCAGTGTGGCGATATCATCCGGCGCCCCAACACCAGTCGCGTAATACGACGGAACCTTGTCCACTTCGGCACCGCCGAGCAGTTCCGATACGCTGACCCCAAATTGCTTGCCCAGCAGGTCATGCGCTGCAATGTCGATGGCCGCTTTGGCATAGTTGTGGCCGTTTAGAAGACCATCCATCCGACGGTGCAGCCCCAGCAGCGAAACCTTGGCGCCCAGCAACCCATTTGCCATTTGGGCCAGAGCGGCACGCGCACCAGCAGCGTGTGCCTCGGCATACGTGGGGCCAACCGGGCAAGTCTCTCCCCATCCGACCAATCCGTTGTCGGTCACCAACTTGACCAGTGTGGCGTCCAACGCCCAGACCTCGGCATTGGCCATTGTATAGGGGCCGTTCTTGACCGGCAGATCGTGGCTATAGATGTGAATTTCGGTAATTTTCACTGCAGATATTCCATCGTGTCTTGAAAGGAAAAAACCCGCCCTGGTGTCGGGCGGGCAAGTCTCGGGGGCGATAATCCTAGTAACTCTGGTTCAGCTCGTCAGCCGCCGGGATCTCGCGCTCGCGCCGGGCGATGTAATCCAGCAGGGCTTCGTTTTTCGCCTCGTCCAGTTTGGGTTCCTCATATTCGGCCAGCAACGCGCGTGCGCGGTTCAGGGCGCGTTCCGTGATTTCGACACTACCTTCGGCCTGCCATTGTTCGATCGAGTTGTTGTCGAACAGTTCAGGCATGAAGAAGGCGCTCTGGAAATTGTCCTGCGTGTGCGGATGTCCCAGATAGTGCCCGCCGGGCCCGACATCGGGCACTGCTGCAAGAGCTTGATCAAAATCATCCCATCTCGGCCCCTCAGCCATGCGATAGGCCATCGCGCATTGTTCGGCGTCGACGATAAACTTGGCCACGGAACAGTGCATCCCGGCCTCATTCCATCCGGCTGAATGCCAGATGTAGTTAGCGCCCGCATGCATGACTGCCTGCAAGGTGGTGGCAGATTCATATCCGGCCTGGGCGTCAAAGGTTTTGGCACCACCCAGCGTGTTCGAAGTACGCCAAGGGACGTCATAATACCGGGCCATCTGGCCAATCATGAAATTCATTAGGTTAATTTCGGGTGTACCCGCCATCGGCGCACCGGATTTCATCGACACGGTCGACAGGTAGTGCCCATAGATCGCCGGCGCACCCTTGCGAATGACCTGTGTGTAGGCCAGCGCGCTAAGCGCCTCGGCATTCAGCTGCGCCACAGTGGCCGGAACAGATGCAGGCGTGTTGGCCCCCCCCAGAACGAAGGGTGAGCAGAGCACTGGTTGATTGCGACGGCAAAAGGCCCGCAATGCACCCAGCATGGTTTCGTCCCACACCAACGGCGAGTTGCCGTTGCAGTTACCGGTGGTCACCGGGTGATCTTCAAGAAATTCCTCGCCAAACAAGATCCCGCACATGTCCATGACGTCTTCGGCATTCTTGGGTGAAGTGGTCATGCCCATGAACGTCTTGTCCGAATGCTTCATCGACGAATAGGTGATGCGCAGGTGCCGTTGACTGATCGGATGGTCGTAGGGTTCCACGATGTGATGGGCCGAGGAATGCAGCGCGGGCATCATGTGACTGAGTTTGTGGAACATCGCCAGATCTTCCAACAACGGATTTCGGCGCACGTCGTCCAGATCGCGCAGAAATGGGGCGCCGGTCATAGGCACAAAGATCGAGTGCTTACCGCCCAGCCGCACATTCTTTTTCGGATCCCGCGCGTGATATGTGAAGTCGCTGGGTATGGTGGCGATCAACTCGCGCACCAACCCGCGGTCGAGGTAAACCAGTTCGCCATCGACTTTGGCACCGGCCTTCTTCCAATCTTCCAGCGCGATGGGGTCTCGGAACTGAACGCCAACGTTCTCAAGGATGTCCATCGAGGCACTGTCTATGCGTTCGACTTGAGCGCTATCCATCACTTCACACAAGGGGATGCCTCTGGTCAGGCCAGGCAGCATTTCAAAGTTCGGGGCAGTGCGCAGGGCGCGGCGGGCAGAGCGTCCGCCCGAGCGTGTCGCAGTACGAATGTTCACGGGGCAATCCTCCAATCTTGCTAATCAGACTGACGGATTCGGCGCCGGCGCACCTCACTGATTGCGATATCTGTTTGCAGGAAACGACATAGACACCCGGAACGAAAAACACCGCCCCAAATGGGGCGGCGTCTGTTTTGGCATTAAGACCTGCGCTTATTCTGCGGCCTGCGTGCTAGCATCGGTGTGCTTGTCGCGCCGACCATCACGATAGAGCGCCTTGGTCAGCGAAACCATCATCAGCCCCATGACAACAGTAAAGGGCAGAGCACCAATGATCATCGCATTGCGCAACGCGTCCATCGGGTTGTTTTCGCCAGCGGCCAAGATCAGCGCACCGATCACAGCTGTCAGGATAACACCCCAGATGATACGGTGCTTAACGCCGGTTTCTTGGCTGCCACCGGACATGATGGTGTTCATAACCAGAATGCCCGAGTCCGCAGAAGTCACCAGGAAGGTCATGATCAGGATCACGCACATGACGTTCAGCATGGACAGAAGCCCACCGTCGATCATGTAAGACAGCGTCACGAACAGCTTGTTGGTGTTCGACGCACCGATGATCGCGCCTTCTGCTGCACCAGCCAATTCCAGATCAATCGCGGTACCACCCAGAACAGTCATCCAGGCAAAGCAAACCAGCGCCGGCGCCAGTACGCAGCCCAGAATGAACTCACGCACAGACCGACCCTTGGAGATGCGCGCCAGGAACAGGCCCACGAACGGCGAGAACGCAATCCACCAAGCCCAGTAGAAGGTGGTCCAGCCCGACTGCCAGCCAAACTGACGGCCTTGCTCGCCTGCGGCGTAAACAGCCGCCAGCGTGTCGTCACTCAACTCCGCCGCAGCACCTTCAAGACCGCTCTTAAAGCCGTCAAAGCTGCCCCATGCGTTGGTTGCGCCACCCACCAGATCAGCAGCATGCGCCTGCGCTTCTGCAGGCAGAGCCGCTGCAAACGCTTCGGTCGACAACGGACCGTATGCACCAAAGCTCAGCGAGAGGAAGTGCAGAAGGTAGTCAAACAGTGCTGTGCCATAGGTTGTCATGGCGAATACGAACGAGCCGAAGATCACAAAGGTGCCCAGCAGGATGATCGACAGAACAAGGTTCAGGTTCGACAAGTATTTAACACCGCGACCAACACCCGAGACCGCCGAAATGATCGACAGACCCATGATGACAACCAGACCTGCGATCAGACCAACTTTGCTTGGCGTAGGTACTTCACCACCAAAATCCATGATCCATTCCATGCCGGTGATTGCATACAGACCGTCGATGAACTGGCTGACACCAAACCCGATCGTAACAGACACACCCAGGATCGTTGCAACAACACCCAGAACGTCAACGACGTGGCCGAGAAAACCGTTCATCAGACGACCGAAAAGCGGGGTAAGAGCCGCGCGAATGGTCAGAGGCATGTCACGAGTATAGGCGTAGTAGGCCAGCGACAGGCCGGTCACCACGTAAATTGCCCAGGCATGAAAGCCATAATGCAGGAAAGTATACCGATACGCGGATTGAACGGACTCTGGATCATTGCCTGCAACTGCACCGGCCACGACTTCGGGGTTCGATCCCCACAGGCCCAAAGGTTCAGCGGTGGCAAAAACCATCAGGCCGACACCCAGACCCGCTCCGAACATCATCGAGAACCAGGAGAAGTTCGAAAACTCGGGTTTTTCGCCCGCTGTTCCCATAACCCGCTTTCCGGTCGTTGGAAGGATGGCAACAATGACGAGGAAGATGACAAACAGGCCGACAATGACCACGTAGAAGCTGTTGAAGACTTCCAGCAACTTTCCGTTCCAGCTGCCAAGTGTGCTATTGGCATTGGCCGGAAAGACAAGTGCCCATAGCACAAGGGCAACCATGATGCCCTTACTGATTAGGGCGATTGGGACGCTGTAATTTTCATAGAATCCGGCATCGGCCGTTTCTATCTCTAGATCCGTAAAGGGTTCGGGTATCGACATGTTGCTCCTCCGTGGTGCTGTATCAATTGCGATACTGTCTCTGCACTTCACGCAATTCGCCCAATCGCCTCGAACGATGGGGAAGGTGCTGCAGCAGACGTATCGGCTCTTTCTTGTCTCGTTTCTGTGTTTCAGAAATGCGGCACCGCCGCATGGTCTTACGCCTTCTGAGTTGCATTGAATTCAACACACCGTGCAATCAGGCGATACTCGGTCTTACCAACTGGGAATGGGTTCGCGCCTCCTTCACGTCCCCTTTCGACCTTTCCCGTTTGTCAGTTCGGGACATCATTGTGTCGCAGTACCGTCTTGCGACGCCCGGAAAATTCTCTCGAAAAGCCCGAAAAACACAAAGTTTGTTGGTAGAACTGACTATAGTGGCGCTCCGTTCAAAATTCGGCCAGAACCGACGCATTGACGAAAAATGCGACATCCGCCTTTAACTTGAGCCAGAAAAACATCAAATCATCAAAAGCGCTATAGCTTTCACCTTCAAAAAAACTAAAACTGAGTTGATAAAAATTAAACTAACCCGAAAAACGATTCACCAGCTTCCATGTCCAGACGACACTACAACCTGCCGCCGCTGACAACCTTGTCAGCTTTTGAGGCCGCCGCCCGCCACCTGAGCTTTAAGAACGCCGCCGTTGAACTGTCCGTTACACCCGGTGCGGTCAGCCACCAGATCAAGGCGCTAGAAGGCGATCTGGACACACCGTTGTTTCAACGCAAGCATCGCGGCGTTGATCTGACCGAGGATGGCAAGGCGCTTTATGACGCGCTGTCCACGTCCTTCGGCCGCATTTCGAAAACGCTGAGCATGATCCGCGACCGATCGACAGCCGGAAAGGTGACCGTAGGATCGACAACCGCGGTTGCCGCGTTGTGGTTGTCTCCGGCTGTCATTCGGTTCTGGCGGGACATGCCCGAAGTCAATGTTGATCAACTGTCACAGGATCGCCCCTTTCGCGATCGGCCTGACGTCGACTTTTTCATTCGCTATGGGCGGGACAGCGATCCCAACCTGTCACACACTCCGCTGTTTCGCGACCAGCTAGTCCCGGTCGGAAGCCCAGAGATGGCAGAAAGGCTTGCGGATGCCGGTCTTGAGGATCTGACCTCTGAACGGCTGATCCATTTGGAGTCAGAAGACCGCACCTGGACCACCTGGCCCGAATGGTTCCAGCAGTTGGGATATAATGGCACAGTGCCCATTGAATCCCGCGTCAACAGCTATTCCGTCGCGCTGCAGCTTGCGCGCAAGGGTGCCGGGCTGGCGCTGGGTTGGCAGCGGCTGATCCAACCCATGCTGCAATCAGGCAAACTGGTGCCGATTGGCACGCATCAAGTGCCCGCGCCGAACCAGTTTTATTTGGTCGGGCGACCGGACGAAGAGCTCTCAGAAAGTGCCCGCGCCCTTAAGAACTGGATCGTTCAAGAGGTTCAGGAAGGTTCGGTTTAGGTGAAATCACTCTCTGATGAGCTTTTCTGATATTGAGACCAACAGGTTCAATCCGCCAATAGGGATTAATGGCATCCAGCAAAACCTCAGGAGAGCCCGATGAACAAGCATAGCGCGCTGTCTTCCGTTCTGGCCGATGTAAACGTCGCAAATGGCCTGCCGAACGAACATTACATCGATCCGACCGTTTTTGACGAAGAAAAGCGTTCTGTGCTGTATGCCAACTGGTCCGGGATCGGCTTCGGCAAGGATGTTCCGGAAGAAGGCGATGCAAAACCAGTCGATTTTCTGGGCATGCCGCTGCTGATTGTCCGGGACAAAGACGGCGAGGTTGGCGTTTTCCAAAACACCTGCCGCCACCGCGGGATGATTCTGGTAGACACGCCGCGCAAAATCGGCGGCGCAATCCGCTGCCCCTATCACAGCTGGTGCTACAGCCTGAAAGGTGAGCTGCGCGCAACCCCGCATGTGGGTGGTCCCGGCCAGAACAAGCACGAAGACGTCAATCGCGAAGACCTGGGTCTGATCCGCGTGCGGTCCTACGTCTGGCGGGATGTGATCTTTGTGAATGTTGACGGCACAGCACCGGAATTCGAAGAGGTACACGGCCCCCTGCTGGAACGTTGGAAGGAATTTGAGAAACCCGTCTTCCACGGCGGTGAAACGTCCTCATTCAAGCTTGAGGTCAAGACCAACTGGAAGCTTGCGGTCGAGAACTATTGCGAAAGCTATCACCTGCCATGGGTGCATCCCGGTCTGAACAGTTATTCGCGGCTGGAGGATCACTACAACATCGAAGAGCGCGATCAGTATTCGGGCCAAGGAACCCTGGTTTACCGCCAACTGACAGATCAGGACGGCGCAACCTTCCCGGATTTTGACGGGCTGAGCGACAAGTGGAACGAAGGCGCTGAGTATATTGCGGTTTATCCAAACGTTCTGCTGGGTGTGCAACGCGATCACGCATTTGCCATTGTGCTGGAGGCAGTCGATCAGGAAAACACCGTCGAACATATCGAGCTGTACTACGCCAAAAGCACTGATGACACTCCGCAGCATGATGGACTGCGTGCTTCGAACGCGCAGCTGTGGAAGACGGTATTCGAAGAGGATGTCTTTGTCGTCGAAGGCATGCAGAAAGGCCGACATGGTATGTTATTCGACGGCGGTCGGTTTTCGCCCGCCATGGACGGGCCGACGCATAACTTCCACCATTGGGTCGCGACGCAAGTCGAAAACGGCCGCGCAGGCTAACCTTATCGGATCGGCCAGCCAGTCAGAGGTTGGCCGGTCGACGACAAATAGGGACACCTATGGACAAACAGGAACTGGATCGACTTCTGCTGGACGCTCATGATCGCAACGATCCTGCCGACCTGATCCGGTACTATACGCTGGCCGCGGATGAGCGCGAAACGGCGCGGGACATCGACGCCGCCTGTTTCTACCTGACCCATGCCTTCATTTTCGCACTGGAATCCGGCGCGCCTGAAGCCGATGCGCTGAACCAGCGGCTGGTCGCGCATGGCCGCACGCATAAGCTGGAGTTCTGAGTTTAGCTTCAGATTAAATTCACTCAACCCAACTTGAAATTAATGTCCGTTGCCGGTGCCATTGCGATGATGACACATGGCGGCGGGACCAACTTTGATACGGCAGGCTCATGAAAACGAATGCACAGGCGGTGGTGATTGGCGGCGGGGTGATCGGGTGTTCGATCCTCTATCATTTGACCAAACTGGGATGGTCGGATGTGGTTCTGCTGGAACGGGATGAACTGACATCCGGGTCCACTTGGCACGCCGCGGCGAACATCCACGGGCTGCACGACAGCACCAATATCAGCCGCATTCAGCACTACACGATGAACCTGTACAAAGAACTTGAAGCCGAAACCGGCCAGAGCTGCGGCGTGTTCCAGCCTGGTTCGCTGTATCTGGCGCAGACCAAAGAACGCGAACATCAGCTGAAGTTGCAGGCCGCTAAGGCCAAGCTTTACGGCATGAACTTTTATAAGATCAGCATCGAAGAGGCCCAAAGACTGAACCCGCTGGTCAACTACGATGGCATCCGCTGCGTGATGTACGAACCTGACGGCGGCAATGTGGACCCTTCGGGTGTCACAAATGCCTATGCGGTGGGCGCCCGGCAGCGCGGGGCCGAGATTCATCGCTTCACCCCAGTCACCGCGACCGACCAGCAAGAAGATGGCACTTGGATTGTTCGGACTCCCAAAGGCGATATCCACACCCCTTGGGTCGTCAATGCCGCCGGTCTGTGGGGGCGCGAAGTCGCCAGATTGGCTGGCATCGAGCTGCCCCTGCAACCGACCGAGCATCAGTACTTCGTGACCGAAACCATGGCGGACGTAGCCGCGCACGGCACGCGCCTGCCTTCGGTCAGTGATCGCGACGGCGAATACTACCTGCGGCAGGAAGGTCAGGGCCTGCTGGTTGGCGCCTATGAAAAAGACATGAAATTCTGGGCCGAGGATGGCACGCCACTCGACTTCGCGCATGATCTCTTCCCCGACGATCTGGAACGGATCGAAGAGAATATGATGAACGCCATCGAACGTCTGCCCGCCGTGGGTGAAGCCGGAATCAAGCGGGTTATCAACGGGCCGATGATCTGGTCGCCCGACAGCAACGTGCTGATGGGACCAGTGCCCGAGGTCGACGGCTATTTCTGCTGCAATGGCATCATCCCCGGCTTTTCACAATCCGGCGGCATGGGCCTGATGGCGGCGCAATGGATCATCGAGGGTGAAACGCAGTACGATATGTTCGCCTGGGATATGGCTCGGTTCGATGACTGGGCGACGAAAGAGTTCACAATGGCCCGCGTTCAGGACCAGTACGCCCACCGGTTCGCCATTCACTTCCCCAACGAAGAGCGCAGCGCAGGTCGTCCGGCGCGTACGCGCCCTGTCTACGACACGCAGGCTCAAATGGGTGCGGTCTTCGGCCTGAATGCTGGTTGGGAACATCCGCTATGGTTCGCAGACACTCCGGGTGCCAAAGACACCAATGGTTTTACGCGTCAGAACTGGTGGGGACCGGTTGGCGAGGAATGCCGTATGCTGCGTGACCGCGCAGGGATCATCGACATCTCGAACTTTGCCAAATATGTCTGCAAAGGCCCCGGGGCCAAGGGTTGGCTCAACGCAGTTTTCGCCAACACGATGCCTAAAGCGGTAGGTCGGTCCTGCCTGACGCCGCTGATCTCGAAACGCGGAGGAATCGCTGGGGACTTCACCGTTACCCGCGTGGCCGAGGACGAATTCTGGATCATCGGTTCAGGCATGGCGGAGCGCTATCACAAGCGGTTCTTCAAGCAGGTTCCTCTGCCCAAGGGCACCACTTTCGAAAGCAAGACCCAAGCTGTGTGCGGGTTCAACGTCGCGGGCCCAAAATCGCGCGAGATTTTGCAACGACTCACTAATACCTCACTCGCCACCGAGGATTTTCCATTCATGCGGTCAGCGAAAATCGAACTGGCCGGGATTGAGGTGCTGGCCCTGCGGGTCTCGTTCACGGGTGACCTGGGGTGGGAGGTGCACTGCGCCACCGAAGATCAGGCCGGTCTGTATGACGCGCTGCTTCAAGCCGGTCAGGAATTCGGCGCGGGTCCAGTTGGCAGCCGGGCGTTGATGTCTTTGCGCGTCGAAAAGGGGTATGGATCGTGGAGCCGCGAATACAGCCCCGAATACTGGCCGCATGAGGTAGGTCTGGATCGGTTGTGCAAGTTCAGCAAAGACTTTCTGAACAAGAACGCAGCCGAGACCGTTATAGCCAACCCTGCCCGCGAACAGCTTGTCCTTTTGCAACTGGATGAGGCTGACACCAGCGCGTCGAACGCCGACGCGACTGGCGGTGAGCCAATCTTCAAAAATGGTCAGGGTATCGGCCGCGTGACCTCTGGCGCTTATGGTTATTCCGTCAGCATGTCTCTGGCGCTTGGCTTTGTAACCGATGCCAAAGCAGGGGATGAGGTCGAGGTGATGGTATTGGGACATCCGCACAAGGCGACCATTCTGTCCGAGCCGCCTTTTGATCCAAATGGTGAAATCCTACGCGGCTGAATAAACCGTGAACGGCTCCTGACCCTACGGGAAGCTGTTCTCACGCATTCCAACGCCTATAGTCTGACCCAAACAGATCGGTCGTTTTGGGAGGGACGGGCGCATGGAATATCAAACCGATATGCTAATCGTCGGCGCCGGGTTTTCCGGCCTTACGATGGCGATTGAGGCCCGCAAACGCGGCATCAAGGATATTGCGATCCTTGAAAAAGCGAATGAGATTGGCGGGACGTGGCGTGAGAACACCTATCCCGGTGTCGCATGTGATATCCCATCGCACCTCTATTCCATGGCAACGCATCTGAACCCGGACTGGAGCCGGGCTTATGCGGGCGGTGCTGAAATTCAGGCCTACTTGAAAAAGGTCTGCCTTGATGAGGGGATTTACGAGCTGTGCCATTTCGATCAACAGCTGAAATCTGCCCGCTGGGACGGCATGCGCTGGCAAGTGGAAACCGAAAGTGGGCAGCGCTGGTCGGCGCGGTTTCTGGTCTCGGCCATAGGGGCGCTGCATCTGCCCAGCATCCCCGATTTACCCGGTGCGGACAGTTTTCCCGGGCCTTGTTTTCACTCAGCCGAGTGGGATCACGACACGCCGCTTGAGGAAAAACGCGTCGCAGTTGTCGGAACCGGCGCTTCCGCTGTCCAGTTTGTTCCAGAGATTGCGAAAACTGCTGCACACGTTACAATCTTTCAACGCAGCGCGCCCTATGTCCTGCCCCGCCCGGATGGCCCAATCGCGCCCTGGTTACGCCGCCTTTATCGCAGCATCCCGGTGTTACCTTGGGCACGCCGGAAACTGGTTTACATGGTCTTCGAGTATCGCCATCGCGTGTTCCGCGGCGAAAAACGGATGGTAAATTTTGCCATGAAGATGTGGCGCAAATCGTTGGCAAGCGCGATCGCAGACCCGGGTCTGCGCAAACAGCTGACGCCGGACTATCGTATCGGCTGCAAACGCATCCTCAGCTCAAACGATTGGTACCCGACACTGGCGCGTGAAAACGTGACGTTGCTCCCGTACGGTGTGGCATCAATTGAGGGCGATCAGATCAATTCATCTGACGGAAGCCGTACAAAGGCCGACGTTCTGATCTGGGGCACCGGGTTTCATGTCACAGATGTGGTCGAGCGCCTCGACATAACTGGATCCGATGGACTGACATTGCGCCAGGCATGGTCGGACGGAATGAAAGCGCATCTGGGTACTGCCATCGCAGGTTTCCCCAATTTCTTCATCTTACTCGGCCCACATACCGGCCTCGGTCACAACTCGGTTGTGCTGATGATCGAAGCACAGGTTCGCCACATCGGCCGAGTGCTGGACCAGATGAACCGCGACGGACTACTAATCATAACACCCCGCCCGGACTACCAGGAAGCCTTCGAACAGGAAATGCGCGAACGGCACGAAGGCAGCGTATGGCAGGTGGGTGGCTGCGCCTCATGGTATCAGGATGCACAGGGCCGGAACACGACGCTTTGGCCCGGGACCGTTTCAGAGTATGAAAAGCGCATGGCGCAATCGGGGCTGGAACAATACCAACCTGCCCCTTCCTCAGGCGGAAAGTGATGAGATGACCACAATTCTAGTTATCGCCCTTCTGGTCGGCGGCTTCTTTGTCGGCATGAACCTGTGGACCCGGCGACTGACCCGGCAGGGGTTGCAGCGCGTCCCGCAACTTGGACAGATTGTCCCGGTGCGCGGCGGCAGCATTCATTACGTGGAAAAGGGCGACCCCACTAAACAGACAGTCATCATGATCCACGGGCTTGCGGGGCAGTTGCAGCATTTCACCTATTCTCTGATGGACCTGTTGGCGGATGACTATCACGTCATCGCAGTCGACCGCCCTGGCTGCGGATACTCAACCCGCGATAGCGCCGATCTTGGGCGCCTGCCCGAACAGGCCCGCATGATTCAAGAGTTTCTGGACACCAAAGGCATTTCCAACGCCGTTCTGGTCGGACACTCATTGGGCGGGGCCGTATCGCTGGCCATGGCGTTGGAACACCCGGAGAAAACCAAAGCGCTCGCTTTGCTCGCCCCGTTGACGCAAAAGCTGTCGAACACGCCGCAAGTTTTCAAACCGCTGGAAATACGTACCGAGTGGTTGCGCAACTTTATCGGCAACACGATCGCCGTCCCCATTTCGGCTAAGACCGCCCCGCATACATTGGGAGCCGTTTTCTATCCGGAACCCGCGCCAGATGACTTTCTGGACCGCGCCGGCGGTGCGCTGGGGTTGCGCCCTTCGGCCTTCATTACCGCGTCGCAGGATGTTGTAGGGGTGGATGAAAGTATCGGAGCCCAGGTAGACCGCTATACCGACTTGTCCGTACCCGGCGGCATTCTGTACGGCGCACAAGACACCATACTTTCACCCACCGCCAACGGTGCCCCCATGACCCGGTTCGGGCTGAGCGACGAAAAGATCGAAGGGTTGGGCCATATGATCCCGATCACCGCACCCGACGCCTGCGCGGCCTTCATTCGTAGAATTGCTGATACTGCTGGGGTCGCCGCACCACAGGCAACCAAAGCAGATTGATCGGGGCAAAAATAATCTCCGTAAGTCGGTGTTTCCCCCTTGACCCTTTCCGGCCCCTCGCTTAAATCGCCTCTCACTCATGGCGGAGTAGCTCAGTTGGTTAGAGCAGCGGAATCATAATCCGCGTGTCGGGGGTTCAAGTCCCTCCTCCGCTACCACTAAATCCTTGAAAATATGGTTATTGATGATGTCGTTGGTTCGCGCACATTCTCTAGACAGCCGTCCGTACCATATCTGTACCATTTAATCTCACATTCACAATTGTATCGTCAGAGCCGAAACCGATTACGTTCAGAATCTATTGCAATGTCGACGGCCGAGAATCATATCGGAGAACTGGCATGGTTCAAGCTGGCATCTAGGCTCCAGACTCATTGATTTACAGCCAGAATAGAACGGTAGCCGCGAGCGCGATGGCTGATAGGAAGACCTTCGGGCATCTGTCGTATCGGGTTGCAACGCGCCGCCAGTCTTTCAGGCGTCCGAACATGATCTCGATGCGGTTTCTGCGGCTGTAGCGGCGTTTATCGTAACGGACAGGCTTGTCGCGTGATTTTCGACCTGGGATGCAGGGCTTAATTCCCCTGTCACTAAGGGCTTCGCGAAACCAGTCTGCGTCATAGCCTCGATCTCCCAGTAGCCAGTCAGCTGATGGCAGATTGTTCACCAGAGCCTTTGCCCCGTGTAGTCGCTGACTTGGCCTGCGGAAATGAAGAAGCGGATGGGGCGTCCGAGGCTGTCGGTAACAGCGTGCAGTTTCGTATTCATGCCACCCTTGGTGCGCCCGATCAGCCTGCCGCGCCCCCTTTTTTCAACCGCAGGCTGGAGGCCGTGCGGTGCGCTTTGAGATATGTTGCGTCAATCATGATCGTCTTGTGATCCGTGCCTTCAGCAGCCAGTCCGTTCATGATCCGAGCGAACACGCCCATATCGCTCCATCGTTTCCAGCGATTGTACAGCGTCTTTGGTGGCCCATATTCACGAGGCGCATCAGACCACCGCAACCCACTGCGATTGATGAAAATAATCCCACTTAGAACACGCCGGTCGTCAACCCTCGGCTTGCCATGGCTCTTCGGAAAATAGGGCTGAAGGCGCTCCATCTGTTCGTCAGTCAGCCAGAATAGATTGCTCATGATACACCTCTGAAACTCAGGGGCTTGAATCATGCAACCGAGACAGCAGCAACAAATTTAATGGGTCCAGAACCTAGCCACCTATTCCATCAGTGTGAAATCGATTGGAATAGACTTGGCCTGTTCCTCTTCATCGCGATAAAAGATTGACATTTCGAGGTCGTATTCGCGGAGTTTTTCGAGTTCGACACCAGTAATCTTTAGTTGCAGTTTGTCAGCTGTTCGGGTCACCTCGACGATTGCTGCATCTATCTTGGGGTCATGGTTTTCGGGCGGTACCAACCGAGCACCAAACTCACGATCTCCAAAGGGGTCAGAGGGGTTAACCATGACCACACCAGTAAATCCACCATCTTGTAAAGGTTTGAGATTGAGAACTTGTGATTTGACCGACCATTCAAGACTGTCGGTTTCATCAACGGCTACGTCGCCCATTGAATCGCTTTGTTTTTCCTCTTGGCCCTCGGGTTCTTCCTTGTTGTCGGAAGTTTCGTCAGCCGCCTCTCGCGTGCGGGAACCAAAGTAGAAACCGATGATGGTGCTGGAAATTCCCAGCAATGCGACCAAAATGCGGTCAAAATACTCCATCGCCGTGCTTTTACCTTCGACCAGGAAGGTAACCTGCGTCTGTTGTTGGCCTGGCTCGCCTATCACCTCATAGCCGGTAACTTGCCCCACTATTCCAAGGGCCGAAATTGTCTTTTGCAATTCATCTGCCTGAACAAATGGAATTATTGCGATTCCCTCAGAGCTTTGGCTTGAAACGACCTGTGTCGAGTAAAAAATAAAAGCCATAAGGATTAGAAATACGAGGAATGTAAGGAGGCTGCGAATAGAATTGCGAGGCAATCCTAAAGATTGCTGTTTGTCGTGCATGTTGAATACGCGAAACAACACCGCTGCTGAAAACAATGACACGACCAGAAATGCAAAGCCACCAAAGATCACGAGAACCCAGCTAAGGTTGATTAGTGCGTTCAGGACGTGTTCCGGGGCGCCGAGAGTAGTAGCGATCCCTGGCGTCATGATGGCGACAAACGGCACTGCGAGTCCAATAAGGCTTAGCTTCGAAAGATTTCTCAATATCTCAAGTTTGTTTGGCGGCAGCAGCTCAGTTCCAGCTTCGTCCTTGACGCCTGTCATCTCAATCTCCAACAACTTCTTCGAAATACCGCATAGCGCGGCGTACGATTTCGTGGCCAATCAAAAATTGTTTGTCCTTTAAAAGACCAGCGTCGTTTGAATTGCTTCCAAATGCTGGTTCAGTGATGATGGCGGGCGGTGTACCCGACACAAGGCTAAGCCAGCCCCGCTCCTTGTTCGTTCTATTGCGAATCTTGATTCCGCGTGACAGGCCCGGCCGCTCAAGAAGGAGGCAGAGCCCACCCTGCACCCGTTCCGAAAGAGCCATGCTGCCAGCGGAACCGGAACTCAGTGTTTCCGTACCAGAAGCCGAAGGGGACGCGGCGTTGTAGTGCAATTCAACGGTTGCTGCACGCGACGCATTTGCTCCTACCCAGTCGTTTACTTGGCCATAAGCCCCCGACACTCCAATACCGTCTCGAAAAAATGCTCTCGCCTCAAGCGCGCTATGATCGAATTCGGATTGTGCAAACGCGAGCATGTCCGTCGCCATTGCTTTATGAAAATCATATTCCCTTGGAAGATTGATGCCTACTGCACCACCGGCTGCGTCGGTATGGCCTACCACAATTCCGAGTTTAAAAGTCATTCTAAGAACACTCAAGATTCAAAAAAATTGGCAATAGCGTAGCATATTCTGTCACAATCTCCAAACGTTGATGATGTGACCGATGAAGACCACTTCTAGCTAAAACATTTCTCGTTACAATTCATCTCAAAATGGAAATATTGATTTTTTTACAAAACATGGTAAGGTTGATCTTTAGATTCTAAGGCTTCTTTTGATTCACCACTTTGCATTAAAAAAGTGACGTGTGGTGTTTGGAATATTTTTTGCGGGGGCGTTGATTTGATTACATTCGGTGTTTTGCGTGCCTATGGAGCAAGTTTAACTTTCGTATTACTAGTTGGATGTGTCTCATACATTACGGGATACAATGAGAAATCCGTTGAGAGAATTACGGCGATTTCCAAAGAAGTCATTTCTTACTATCAAGCGCTCAGTTCCACACCTGCCTCCCAGCGCAAGCAAAAAATCTCATCCCTATCGTCCGACTACGACGAAATCACCGCAAACATGAGAGTCCATCTACTCTCGGAGCAGGCGCGGCCCAAAAACAGTGATAGCATTGAAGCAGCGCAAAACCTGCTAACATCATGGGAAAATTTCCATAGCCGAAACCGTACCGGCTCTGCTTCTGATCTCTCAGACGCATCTCTGACCGCACAGCGTCAAATTTTGGAGAGACATTTGAAATCAGCTTTAACTGCGGAAAATGCGAAGGCGATTGGGTTGTAGTTGTTTTTCTATCTTTCCAAATGGAGGGCTGAAATGAGTTTTGACTTTGACGAAAGTTTCCAAGATGCATTGGATGGCGCAGTGAAAATCGCCAAGAAAGGCGGAAAGTCTGCAAAGTCTTGGGTAAAAGAGAGTTTCAAAGCAAATGAGGAAACGCTTCGCACTATAGCAATAGGTGTGGCGAGTGGGGAAATTTCTCGGGAAACTGCTGAGTTTCTACTAACGGAAAACGAGAGGGCTCTTCGGTCAGAGGCCGCAGCGCTTTCTGCAATTGTTCAAGCCACCGTTCAAGCGGCTATAAATTCTTTCTTTGAATCTCTGTATTCAGCGTTTCGATCATCGCTAAATCTTTCATTGTAGTTTGAGGGAGAATTTTGATGAATAGTGGACAAGATCTTGTGAGTCTCGCGGAGTCACATCGTGGAGAAAGCTATATGCTGGGTGTGAAGGTTCCTAAAGACAATCAAAATTGGAGCGGCCCCTGGGATTGTGCTGAATTCGCTTCTTGGCTGGCTTTCCAGATGGCGGGTTTAGTTGTTGGGTGCACCGACAATTCGGATAATCCATCCTATGCAGACGCGTATTCCGGGGCCTGGGCAAGAGATGCTAAGTCAAGCCCGCGAAGAGTTAGCATCGGAAAAGCGAAATCCGTTCCGGGTGCTGTGTTGATTAGACGCCCAGCGAAGTCAGGAATTGGTCATGTGGCATTGTCGCGTGGTGACGGCTCTACTATTGAAGCGCACTCCAAAGCAAGAGGGGTGACTGTGGACAAGATCGACGGTCGTCGGTGGGATCTGGCTATGCTAGTTCCGCTTTTGGAGTATGAAATTGAAGATTCAGGATCAGTTTATTCTCCTCCTGCGTCATTGATCTTCAGACTGACCTATCCACCTATGCGTGGCGAAAAGGTGCGGCAGATTCAATCAGCTTTGAAAATGCAAGGTTACGACCCAGGCGATGTCGATGGTATTTTTGGACCGCACACAGAAGCCGCTGTAAGGGCGTTTCAAATTGCAAGCGGCTTAGTGGCAGATGGCGAGGTTGGCCAATTAACTATGGGCGCACTAGGACTATGACATTGATACCAGTGAACTGGGGCTCTGTTGCGTAAATCACCTGGCGGGATTCATATCATGAACCCAGTATGGTAGCTGGTGTCCATGAGCAGACCAATACCACAAACCTATAAGACCAAGAACTGGCCGGACTACAACGCAGCACTCAAGCAGCGTGGCTCCCTGACAATCTGGTTCGATCCCGAGATGAATTGGGCGGCGGAACCGTCCGGCAAACGAGGTCGACAGCAAACCTACAGCGATGCTGCGATCCAAGCCTGCCTGACGATGAATGTGTTGTTCGGGATGGCGCTGCGGCAGACGACCGGGTTCGTTGAAAGTTTGCTTCGGCTGATCGGTCTGGATTGGACGGTATTGGATTTCAGCACCTTGTGCCGGCGACAAAAGACGTTGGTTGTGAACATCCCATATCGCGGATCACAAGGCCCGCTGCATCTCCTGATCGACAGCACAGGTATCAAGGCCGAAGGTGAAGGCGAGTAGCATCGCGCAAGCACGGTGGCCCCAAACGCCGCCTGTGGCGCAAGATACACCTCGGGATCGATGAGCAAACGTTGGAAGTTCGGGCTATCGAGATCACCGGCAGCAGCATTGGTGACGCACCCATGCTGCCCGAACTGCTCAGGCAGATACCGCCTGACCAAGAGATCGGCTCAGTGACCGCGGACGGAGCCTATGATACCCGCAAGTGCCACGAAGCCATCGCGGATCGAGGGGCTACCGCTGTCATCCCACCGCGCAGAAACGCTAAGCTCTGGAAGCCCAGCAGCGCTGGTGCTGTGGCGCGCAACGAGGCACTCCGGGCTTCAAAATACTTGGGCCGCGCACTCTGGCGACGATGGGCCGGATACCACCGCCGGAGCCGCGTCGAAACAAAGATGCACTGTGTGAAACTGCTGGGCCAAAGCCTCATGGCACGGGACTTCGACCGCCAGGTCGCGGGACTCCATGTCCGCGTCGCCGTCCTCAACCGCTATACCGCACTTGGCATTCCAGTTACCGAGGTTGTAGGATAAGTCCGCCCAGGGAAAGGGGAACTGCGACCCTCAACCGATTTGCGCAACAGAGTCACGCCATGTACTCAAGTACGAATTCGTTCGAGGTACTATTCTTCCCAAGGAGCATTTGTCCTTGGTAGCGCCAAGGTTCCGCGCTAAGCTTTTATTCGTACTCTAAGTTATTTTCAGACATTAGTTGAGAGGCTGGGATATGAGCGAACTCTCTTTGAGCCCCAATGTATTCAGAGTGTCTCGTCGCGGAAACGCTTCTCTCGATAATGCGTTTTTTGCTGCCCTGGAAAACGAAATATCCGATGCTCTAGTTGGTGATGACCGCCCATTGATTGACCAAAGCGGATCGCACTACGTGTGTAACCGCGTAACGTCGGCGGACCAATCGGTAATCAGCGCGCTGACTGCCAATCTGCCGAAAGACGTGGTGGACGTTTTGCGAGACTTTGTGGTCGGTGACGATCTACGACCAGCCTTCTATGAGATTGATCTGATTAACTTTCTAATCAATTCCAGATCAAACCGGGTACTCTCCATAATCGGTCCAGTTGGGATTGGAAAATCCACGTTCATGCAGTTTGTCTTTGGCGAGTTAAGAGACAAATGCCCATCGCTTCAGAAGTTTATGCCGATCATCATTAATGGCTTGCACATCGGGGACGATGATCCGGTCTACTCAGAACTGTTTCAGAGATTGCATACGGACTGCTATGAGGCACTCAACAACAATCTGGACGAGAAGCCACCATCCGGAATCCTCGCCCAGATCGAGGCCTACTATGAGAGAGAGCAATACTCGGAACGTGGTATCCAACCAAGTTCAACCACCATTGTCGAGTACTTCGCGCTTCTAAGAGATATTCTGCCCGAATACGTGGAGCCGGTCGTCATTTTCGACAATCTCGATCAAATGGCGTCCTCAGCGGTTGCAAAGATTTCGCATCTCTCGCGAGGGATTTACCTAAAAACCCGCACAACCATGATCCTGTGCATGCGCCCGCCGACCTTTGCCACGCATATAGAAGTGGATGCAAACAAGGGTGCGTTCTACACTTTCCAGATTGCGCTGCCCTCGCCCAACATCCGTGAGGTCATTAACAACCGTTTGCGGCGGGTCATGCGGGGGCGCGGCCGTTCGTTCACGATACATGACCCGAATTCGGGTTTTCGGTTGCAAATTCCCAACACGATGCGCGCGTTGGAAAATCTGAATCGAAACGTTCTGACAGAGTGGAACCAAGACCTACTTATCCGAGGGATTGCCTGCAATAACGTGCGCAAGGCGCTCGCCGCCTTTTATCGCTTTCTGAGGTTCTCCGAACTGGACTACCGGTCGCTCTTTGATGTCGTAGTAACAGACAATAGAGAACAGGCGGTGGAAAGGCGGCAGCACGATTGGAACGAGCACTTTTTGAAAGGGTTGCTCACCGGTGGGAAACGGTACTTTGAGTCGCGAGTGAATTCGCCGATTTTCAACCTGTATTTCTTCGATTCCGTAGAGCATACGATAGACTACTGCGTGATTTACAGAGTCCTATCGGCATTTTATTTTTCTCGCGGGTTGACAGAACGCCGGCAAGTCCAGACTTGGCTTGCCAGTGTCGGATATGATCGTGCGCTGGTCGATCATGCCATCGGCACCATGTTGAAAGCCCGACTTCTGACCTCGCCAGAACATGAAACCGATGTGCGTTTCGTATCCCATCTATCAATAACTGAATCGGGCAAGTACTACTGCGAACAGCTTGTGAACGACCGGACGTATCTATACGAGCTAATTTTTGACATTCCACTCAGTCACATTGGATGGGAGCCGGAAACGACCCGCGAGTTTGAGTCGCGCGTGCGATCTATTGTGGAATATCTGGGCCGGGTGCTGCGGCAGGAAAAAGCTGAAATCGACCGGATCGAGCAATCACGGAACGTCGCACAAATCAGTGGGATTGTGCTGCACGCTGGTCTGCTGAGCAGGCACGTTGTCGAAGCAGCGAAGGAGACGGCAAGAATTGGCCTTTATGCAAAAAGTGAGCATGTCGAAGCGGTGGCCAGGAGTCTGGATGCTGAGTTGGACAAAATCGTAGGTCAAGTATTCGCGCTGGAGCAAAAGCTGCGCGATGTGTTGATTGACAAGTCATATATTTCCGGCGGCACCGTCGAGGAACAGGAGAAGTCTTGGCAGCTTGGCCAATTTGGTGAGTTCTCCGTTAGGTTCCCAGAAACGTTGGAGCCTGCGGGAGAGAATTATTTTCAGGCTAAGCTTGATCTTCAGTTTGATGAAGAGCCTGACGTTTTGATGGCGTGGATCAAACCTGAGGGCGGCATTGACGAAGTTGAACGAGTATGGCCGTTAGAGAAAGCCCCGGACCGGGACTTCTACTTGGGTGAAGTGGTGTTCGAGGACGTGACCTTCAAAAGGCCCTTCCCTGAAGCGTCCCTGACCGTTTTTGCCGACAGCCGTCCGTTGTTTACGAGGAAGATTTAGTCATGAAGCGAAAGATCGTTGCCTATTGTCGCGCGCAGTATGAAGAAGACACGCAAAAGCTTCGCATAGAGGTAAGCGGGGGCGTAAACCCCGCAGCTCAGTATCCGATCATGGACAGATCTGTGTCGTTCGAGGAAATGGAGGGAATAAGGAAGGAAATTGTCTCCTATTGGGAGTATGTCGATCAGAACATCCAGAAGGGTACCGTTGATGACGGAACCGACCGGGACCGGAAGATTTTTTTTGATGATCTGAAAACGAGAGGCGGAGTAATTTCGCGTAAGTTATTCTCGGATGAAGAGCGCAATGATCTTTGGATGCATGCTGCGCAATCGGACATGTTTCTAATCTGGACGAATCTGCACTGGATACCATGGGAAGCGCTTTACAATCCTGACTCAGGGGAGGGAGAGTTTCTGTCCGACAATTGTGTCATTTCGCGCATTCCGACCAAGACAAATGTCGACAATCTTGAAAAAGCGCCCGAACCTGAAGGACGCATTGTCTGCGTTGATCCTGTCTTGGACAGTGACTTTGAGCGTATTGAAAAAAAGAAAGTGTCGGAAATCTTCAAAGGCATGGGAGAAGAGGTTTATTTCACTGATTTGGTGAGCGATTTGACCAGCGCCGTCTCAAACAAAAGAATTATTAGCTGGATTTGTGAGCACGAAACGACAAAGGGTTTGCGTCTTTGTTCCGATGTGCATTTTTCGCTTGATGATTGCTTCAACCACCGGTTCCCGGCGGGTTCCTTGCTGTTTATCATTTCCTGTGCTGGCGGTCGCTCGGTAAATGGAGATGTGGGCATGAGCGCATCAATTGTTGAATCGAGCGACTGTACGGTCGTGTCGCCATCCTCTATCATCGCCGCCCGTGCTGGTGTGGATTTTGCTAAACGGCTGGTCAATCTGGTCCAGCGTGAAGAATGCGAATACTTGCACGAGCTTTGGGCAGTTCTAAAAAGGCCTTTTGCCGGTGAGATGCACAAACCGGATCAGATTACTGCGGAGCGCTGTTACGCTTTGTGGTTCAGCATCTTCGGAAACTGCGAAGTGAAGCTGGGGGCAGTCAAATGAGCAAGTTTGAAATCACGTTGGTCGAATCAGATTTCGAAGAAGTTGCGGAGGAAAGTGCGCCCGGCATTCTGATCCTAGGCGGAAAGAGCGATCCTGCCGATAAGCCACCCAGTGCAATCATTCAGGAAATAACGCCCAAGGTAATTTCGCGGAAACTTGAAAAACTGATTCCACCAGACTACCAGCTCACTCAAGTCCGTATGGATGTGCAATTAAAAGGCTCTGTCTTCGGCCAAGAGATATCAGGTACGGTTCAGGTCACTTTCTCTCCAAAAGGAGACTGATCAAGGAACTCGCGGTATCACTGTGTCTTTTGGGGGATTGATGGAAAAACTTGAATTTTATGGGCCTTGGCGGTGAACAACGGCTTTGTTGCACAAATGGCATGAGGGATTCACTGTTTGAATCCAGCATGATAGCTGGGGTGCATGAGTAGTTGGGCACGAACGAAGTATGAGACCAGGAACTGGTCATCCTACAACACCGCATTGAAGCAGCGCGGGTCGCTGTCCGTCTGGTTTGACCCGGATATGGACTGGAGGCCTCGGCCAAACGGCAAACGGGGTCGGCAGCAGCGTTTCAGCGATGCCGCGATCCAGACCTGTCTGACGATAAAGGTATTGTTTGGTTTGCCACTTCGACAAACGACCGGGTTCGTCGAAAGTTTGTTACGTCTGGCAGGACTGGATTGGGCGGTGCCGGACTTCAGCACTCTTTGCCGCCGCCAGAAGACACTGAACGTGAGCTTGCCATATCGTGGCGGCGGCGGACCATTGAACCTCCTTATCGACAGCACGGGCATCAAGGCGGAGGGCGAAGGCGAGTGGAATGCTCGCAAACATGGCGGCCCGAAACGCCGGATATGGCGTAAGATACATATTGGGGTCGACGAGGAAACGCTGGAAGTACGGGCGGTGGAAGTCACGACAAGTAATGTCGGCGATGCTCCCATGCTGCCCGAGTTACTGAACCAAATCCCACCAGATCAGGACATCAGCAACGTCACAGCTGATGGCGCCTATGACACCCGGAAGTGCCATGACGCAATTGCCGCCCGCGATGCCCATGCCGTCATACCACCTCGTAAGAACGCCAAACCTTGGAAGCCTACGAGCGCGGGAGCCACCGCTCAAAACGAAGCAGTGCGAGCGTCACAATACCTGGGCAAGGCGTTGTGGCGGCGGCTGACAGGATACCACCGCCGGAGCCGCGTTGAAAGTAAGATGCATTGTGTGAAACTGATGGGCTAGAGCCTCATGGCACGCGACTTTGACCGGCAGGTCGCAGAGATCCAAATCCGCATCGCCGTTCTCAACCGTTACACCGCTCTTGGCATACCTGTAACAGGGGCCGTAGCATAGGTCCGTATGGGGTAAGACGCCTTTCTCACTCCATTGTTTCCACCGGCTGTACAGCGTTTTACGCGGTCCGTATTCCTTGGGAGCGTCGCGCCAGCGCAACCCGTTGCGATTGATGAAGATAATCCCGCTCAGCACTCTCTTGTCATCGACCCGTGGCTTGCCGTGCGACTTCGGGAAGAAAGGGGAAAGATTGGCCATCTGCTCGTCGGTCAGCCAGTAAAGGTCGCTCATGTCACCACTCCATTTTAGAAGCCGTGAACCACGCAGCGCGTTGAAAATCAATGCGTCCTGACCCTAAGGCGATCTCTCCGGCACCGACCGCGATCCGGGACAGATCAGCAACGCACTATGCTGAAACCATGCGCAACCTGGTCGAAAGCCGCTTCAAAAAGCTGAAGAATGCTCTCAGTGCCACCATCCGGTACGATAAGACGGAGGAGAGCTCTCTCGGCGTTATCAACATCACGCAGATACGCCTCTGGTTGCACCATTTGTCAACGCGACCTAAATCGCCTAAGCGTTGCGTTGCGACCGCCTTGCGTCGAGTAATAGTTGAATTAGGCATGACCAATTGCATGGAGCTCAAATGGATCTCAAGGAAGCACGAAAGCTCATTAAACGCGAGCATATCGATGAAGCTATCCATTTAGTGCAGAAGAATAGCAGCGATGGCTTTGAATGGTTGTTCGAGCGCACCGGAAGGGAAGAGCCAGATCATAGATATATTGTGTTTGATGGAATTCGCTATCCGACGAAAGCCTTTGGATTTCTAGTTGCTCAAATAGCAGGAAACACGTCTAGAAAATCAAACGATATGAATGTAAATCAGGCGGCCGCTCCGCTTCGAAGACTAGGTGGTTTGGAAGTCCGACTGGAAAAAGCTTCAGAGGACACCGACGACGAGAAAAGACGTTTGGAAAGCTATCATAGCGCGCTGACCCGACCTGAACAAACTCAGTTCCGCGCCGCACTTCTCTGTGCATACAAAGCATGCGCGGTTAGCGGTACATCTGTGCAGCCCGCTTTGGAGGCGGCCCACGTAGTTGAGTTTGCCCGAAAGGGACGCAATACTCTCGCGAATGGCATCCTACTCCGCTCCGATCTACACAATCTATTCGACGCGGGGGAAATGGCTATCGAACCAAGCACAATGACAGCCCGTTTTTCCGAGCGAGCGCGTGCCGACTATGCGGATTTGCACAAAGAAAAAGTGGCGATTCCCGCCGGCGGGCCACCATCTTTGTTATTTTCAGAGAGGTGGAAAATGTTCCTGAAGACACATTAGGCTGAACACTGAATTACTTGGACGTCCTTCAGTCATGTTTACAAATGGCCGAGCCAGAGGCGGATCGATGTTATGTCGATGGAGCCCAGAAAACTTTCGGCGGTCTTGTCGTCGCGGGTGGCGACACGGCGAGCATTTCCTCTTACCGCCGTATGATAGTGGATGGTAT
Source organism: Ruegeria sp. CDSC054 (assembly GCF_059610645.1). Lineage (NCBI taxonomy): Bacteria > Pseudomonadati > Pseudomonadota > Alphaproteobacteria > Rhodobacterales > Roseobacteraceae > Ruegeria > Ruegeria sp. CDSC054. Next base: position 610,386 of record NZ_JBXWOA010000002.1, read on the forward strand.
TGAACTCGTGGTTCCCCATCACCGCATCAGCCTTGCTGCTGCCGACAAGGGATCTGACGGTGTCCAATACGCGGGCACTCTCGGGACCACGATCAACGAAGTCTCCGAGAAACATGATCCGCTGCTCCGGTGTTGGCCCCCGGCCACCCCGAAGGCATATGCTGCAACCCAAGATATGCGAGCAAACCATCCAGCTTGTCGGCATCACCATGAATGTCGGGAATAATATGATACATTTTTCCTCTTTGGGCGCTCCTGCTTTTCCTGGCAAGTGGCTGATGTGATCGCTCGATGCCGCCACCCCGCTACCAACGCTGGCACCATTTTCGAGCTGTATTAGGCCGATGGTTGAGGTTCGTGCTCGCGCTGCGCCCTATTGTGAGGACCCATCCTAATCCACCCAGTTGACACAACGATACCTTGGGAGGCCGCAGAATAGTCGTGCTGTACTGGGCTAGTGGCCAACAATCGAAGCGCCGTAGCTAACAGATTGACTGTTGACTATTACGTGCCCACGCCGTTGCAACTCCGTTACCAAAGTGTCCTGTTCAGCCTCATCCAGAGTCTTCATGAACAGGGCGTTGATCGTGCTTGCCAAGGTTTTGATTTTTCTTGGGCGCGAAGAACCGCGAGATCTCAGGCTGGCAACAATTGCATCGATTTTTTCGTCGGGTGATTTGGCGTTCGATATCCTGACAAAGGGGATTTCTGACAGGTCCTTGTGGCGGAGCGCGTAAATCCTGCGTTCACGCAAGTGAGCGATGAGCGGATCGAAGCCCTTGCCACGTGAGATGATATGGAATTAGGCGTTCTCGTCCCTGGCCGAGAGTTCACCAATGTAGAAGGCGATGTGGAAATCCAGCGCGTTAACGCCATTGCCCGAGATCTTCTGATAGGTGGCCTTTTCGCCCAGGTTTTGCAGCGCTCGCGCGAAGTCATAGGGAACATTTTTCTGGTTGGCGCCGACAAAGACGATCAATCTGAAGTCGTGACCATTGAGGGCTCCAAGGTTCACTGGCTGAAGATTCTCGAAATCGATCAAAATGTAGTTGTTTTTCAATTGGCGTTCTCCACTTGGCTTCTGGTAGAGCAGGATCTTTTCTCTACTTGCTGCATTCAGGTCCGAGTTTCGTTTTGACATGACGAAGGAATGGCAGGGCTGGTCAACTACCAGAAAAGCACAGTTTCATGGCAACAAGCGATGCACCAACCCCTGTCTGGCCATCGGCGTTGAACAATCTTCAACCAACTAGATACCCAGATTTCGAAATGCCGCCTCAACTTCAGGTTTGAGCTCCCAAGTAGCGTTTTGGTTGTCAAAGTTTGCGAGAATGCCGCTGTAGAAGCTTGCATCACGAATATTCGAAGCGTCCGCCGGCCACAAATCTGCTTCCCGCCGTTTACACATAGTACCAAAGTGCAAATGCCAGGTTTGTGCGTCCCAACCAAGAGCGCGGCTGAGCTCAGTTGATGTGGATCCGGGGCGGTCCATCAAAACACGGATTAGTCCAATTTCGGTTTCGCTAGGCGGTACGCAGGTGAACGCATGGATTACCCTTTCGGCCGGCTTCATTCCTGATAGTTTTTGATTCAAGGTTTCGCGCTCCTGCTCCTCCAGCTCATCCAACGCAGAGATCAGTTGCGTTGCCGCATTGCGTTGTTCATCGGCACCGTCAATCATGAGCTTCTCGGCATTTCGGCGCATGATTTGCCGCTGGGCAATACTTTTCTGGGGCAAACTATGGATGATCTTTTCTATGTCCATTTCGACCTCGTCTACTTTCTGTTCGAATTCCCGTGCCGCTGCCCAAGCCTTTTGTGAATAACAATGGCTGCGTAACTTCTCACGAGTTTCGAGAAGCGTAGCGCTAGCGCCGCTCCATTCCCCCCGTGAAATCGGCCCACGATTGAGTAGCGCCGTTCGAACGGCATCCCAAGGCACTGTACGCCGTATCAATGCGCTATGGCTCGCCATCGCGGCATTCGGATCTGCCAGTATGGATTTGACAAGAGCTTGCGCAGCAGTTCGCTCGATAGACGCAGACTGAACGACCAACCAAAACAGTGCCGGTGTACAAACTATCCGACGATATACGTTTTCAACGGCAACATTTACCTTGGGTGCTTTTACATAAGCTCCGGGCCCTTCGTAGTCTGCCAGCCAACCGATCCAATGTTCTTTCTGGTTGGCATACCACGCACGCCCGAATCCAGGTCCGACTTGCATTGCTTGCTCGACACGGCAAACCGCCACGTGCTCGGTAGGCAATAAACAAACCAAAATCGAAATCTCACGCATGGAAAGATCTTGGGACATGCCATCACCTAGCTAACTCAGCCCGTGTCTCACTTCGGAACTTGTTCATTTTGCGGCAGATTTTAGCCCAGCCCACGGCGGGGGGTGCTTTGACTTAAGGTAAGTTTACATGCAACTGTTTCGAGCGGACGCAGATTTCCATCGCGACCCGAGCAACCAACTTTCGAGAGCAAGGGAAATCAGAACACTCGCCCCGAATTGCCCGGATCAGAGATTTTGGCCACACACATTTGCTAACTCAAAAGAGATGGAGCTTACTTGGTGTGGCCATTCAAAATCCTAGTCCGAATTGACTTCAAACAAATACTCAGGGAAAGGATCTGGGCCATCTAAAGGATCAGATTCTGCCAAACGCTGATCGTAATACTCCTCTGCAACAGATTGCAGGCTTTGATCCTGTAGCAAATATCGAATTGTAGCGTTTGAACTGTTTTTTATGTCAGCCGCGCGCTCTGCATGCTGCGCGGTTCTTCTAAGAACCAGAGCCCCATGCCCATCGCCACGCTTGTAGATGCCTTCACTTTCCCCTTGAACAGCCACATCGAATGCGCCCAAGGGGTCGTTGGCCTCAAATTTCATTCGAAGTTGGTCATCGTAGATAGCTAACAATGCATCGTCGCGGTCTTTCTCAATATCAGCAATCCATGCCGTATGGAGTTCCCGCACGAGTTCCCGTTGTTCATGCCGGCTCATCACGGCGTCAAGATGTTCATGCAGAGTGTTTCTCCAACCGGTTATCCAATCGGGGTCAGAAAAATACCCGAAATATCGGCATGAATTCGCCGGTATTCCACGCTTTATATCCTCGACAAATTGCTCAACTTCATCGTGATAGACCGGCTTTGGTGCCAAGAGGCGGAAGAAGTTCAGCGAGTTCAGCCGAAGGGCGGTCCTATCAAAATGCCCCCAATGCGACTTGTTCATGAGTTCGTCGTAGGCAGAAAGTACAAGTGCATCCGTGTCCGCAGAAAACAGCGCCAATGCAGACAATTCTGCAATTTTGTCCAAGTCGGGTGTGAATTCTCCAGTTTTGGGATCGTATTTTTTAAGACGCCCTAACCGAGCCCGGACGCGTTCAAAAACCGGACTGCTATACGCATTGGGATCACATCTTTTTGCTGCCATGGATACGATAAAGAGCAACATCCTGTGGCGGAGTTCACGAAGCGTTCCATAGTCTCGCGACCATTTGATGGCCGATTGTTCATAAGTCTTGTTGTCTGGCAACAGCTTGTAAGCCCTGATACAGGTTTCAAATGCCTGATCCTCCAGACTCCTTGAAGCATCGGCTTCATCATAGGCCAATTCTTCGTAATGCCGTTCTGCTGCGCTAAGGACATCCGCATCTTCGCTCATAACCTTGTAGCGCGTCGCTTTTCGTGCGGCCTGCTTGGATTTCTCAAGTAGGAGCCGGCTCTTCTGAAACCAGCCACCTGGATGTTCGGAATGCACGTCCAAGACTTCCTGGATTAAAGGTTCAGCAATTTCCATCGCACCAGCCGCCAGGTAGTGCTCGGCCGCAAGACAAATGGCATCGGGGTTCCCTTCTTGGTACTCCTCGCTCCATCGAACCTTTTCGAGTGCCCGAACGATATGAAGTGGGGCCGCAGGTGCGCTTGTATTTGACGCCTGCCGGGTATGCGGCGATGACATCATTTGTTTCAGGCTCATCTCATGAAAAGCCTTACCGGATTGCAGCGCTTGCCTTAGTTTGGGGAACTGAGACTTGGCGTGTTGATACGCGTTGGCCAGAAATGTGATTTCTGCCTCCCGCGCTTTCAATTTCCCTTCAACTACCGACGTGTTTCCGGAGGCAACGTCTTTAACGCCCGTATTATTGAAGCCAAAGGCAATTTTAAGGATCGCGATGTTTTCAAAAACATTCATCGGTACACGGTTCGGAAAAAGGTCCTTGTTCTTGTCTACTGGACTTCTGACCGATTCAATGAATGACTTTCTTGTCGCGTCGTCCTCAGGCCAAAGACCGACATTTGTCAGCGATTGAATGACGCGGGCACGAATCGAGCTGGCAGTTGGATTGTCATTTTTCATGTTCATTTCTCATCACTGCTGCACTTACCGGCGTTCTGCACAGAAGGGGATGCATATTGAACCCTTTCCGAACAGGCCAGGCGAATATCTCGCCGAAAGTTCTGGTAAGATCGAAAGTCACTTGGAGTTGTCGACACGGTTACCCTCCGCCCATTGGGGGCAGTCAGTACACCATGCTTCTTTCCTCTTCTGTAACGCCATCCCAATCGCCGAAGATCTCTGGCGAGGGCGTTGATCATCTTGTCTTTGCTGTAGAGTGTCATCAGTTTGGGCTTCTTTTCGGGTGAACAAGCGGGCCTATTAAAGGCCCGCCCAGTACTGTCACGGTTTCATAGTCTTGATGGGTTTGCTGGATGCGCGCTGAGCGCGAGCAGCAAAACTCTTGGCTGGCACTGTCCCGTCGCGCGACTTGGCTGTTGCCGACTGAATTCTCGCGGCGGCTGCGCTCGTCATTTTGGCTTTTGCTGGGACTTGTTTCGAGGTTCTATTCATTGTGAGATCCAGAAGTTTGTTGTTGCGTTCCGGCGGGCCGACTTGGATGTCGGATTAGACCACCGGAATCCTTTCTGGTTGTGTGACTCTCACATCAAAGCATTTTTTGTCTTTTTCTTGAACGCTTCCGTACTGGGTTTTAGCGCGCCTGGATGGAGCACCGAATTTTCGCACATCTTGCGGCCGATGACCGTTAGCAGTCACTCCCACGGCCGAACTCGGTTCAAGACAAACACTCCTCCGCGCTCAAGAGCCACCTCGGCAGGCGACCGATCCCCAAGCATCCTGTTCGCGGTGAACATCAACAGATCAGCGAAATCAGCTGCGGTACAAGAATGTGAGATCCGACTCGCGCCTTCAAATAGACGGGCATCCGAATAGTCATTCCTGCTCAGATGCCCGAGGATTTTGCTGTAGATGACCTTCTGCTCTGGTGTCATTCTGATTGCTTTACCGTGAAGTGAGTTTGTTCGTCGGCTTGGCAGAGAAAATTGGCCTCCAAGAGAAATCAAGACAAGGCTGTTTCCTCCGGCGCGGGAATGCGCCAGAGGATCATTTCACAGTTCGAACTCTTTTCCATACGCTTTCAAGAACGCAATCAAGGACAGTTCCAGAGCCCGGACGACCGTAAGCTCCTTGGCCTCGCGCAGGTCATCCCAAGCCGCATAGAGCTCCGGGTTCACATCTGCTGTGAACGTTTTTGTCCTGAGCGCAGCCCTCCGCCGGCTGGGACTCATCTGTGCCAGCTTTAGCTGCGACGGCGACACCGGTGTTTTACGCTCAAACTGCATGTCCGGAGTTGCATCTTCCAGAATGCTACCTACAGCCGGAATTTTTGCTTCATTTGTCATTTGCGTCCCCTCATGCCGCTTCGTGATTTTTGGTGAACGCTGTCAGAAGCAATTCATTCGTCAAAGCCGATGCGTTGGCTTGTGCGGTCTTCGGAGATGACCCTTGAAACTCGCGGGGCAGATTGAGGTAGTCCCCTCCCAAGCTCATCATTGCCTGGAAAATTGGTCGTGCCGCCAGCTGTGTTTTCAGGATCGGCGCGCCAGCTTCCTCAAGAATTGTTTTGACGGCCCCAGTAATTCTGAACTCAACCGCGCCTGGCTCCGTTTGATTGAGCAGAACGCTTGCGGGAATATTGCGCCGGAGGACTTGGCTTTTCTGACGCACTTGCTTGAGAACCTGCACCGCACCCAGCGCGTCCATCCGGCATGCGCGGCAAGGAACAACCACGAAATCTGATACCAACACGGCGTCGATCAGGCTCGCATCGTTTGAACCCTCGACGTCAACCAGCACAAAGCTTGCCTTCAGCTCGGTTGCTCCCGCATTGGTCAAGGAGCCATTCTATCCGGCACCGGTGCTTTCTAGGGAAGATGCCATTTCGAGGCACGCCAGGGTCTTGGAAAACTGGGGAATACAAGCTTTGGCTTTCCATGGAAAAGCTTGGAAAGGCTGGGATCACCCACGTAACGAGACGGCGCCCCGTGCTTTGGTCGCCGGTGCCCAAGCTTTGTTCGGAACAGGTAGTACAAAGCGCTTCTTACCTTTGACCTGGTTGTCATCCCAAGATGCCAGTAGCCAATCGCGCCCGCTCCCATCTGGTTCAGGTTCCCTTAGCAAGTCATCTTTTGACAAAGACAGTGCCGCGCCCGACCTTTGACAAGTTAGAACCACCCACCAAAGACCACCTAGTGTGAGCGAGTCGACACCTTTGGCACGGATACTTCGACCAGGAAGAGGTTTGTCCAAATACTCCTCCGCCAAAACCAAGGTTCTCACAATATCCCTGATGTATGGGCTTCTCACCTTTGGCTTTACAATTGCTGGCGTCGACAGCAGGCGCCACCAAAGGTTTTGCCCTGAGAGGCCACTGGCTCCTGAATGATGTTTGGCGCACCAATTCAGCACTGATCTTGTATACGCAATAACCTTGTTGGACGTAGAAAGGCCATTGTTTTTTCTCACGACATCACGGACGGATTCGACATCACCTTGCTCCAATTCTGTTACCGGCATCCTGATAAACTTGCCCCACGCATCCAACGAAAAGATGTACTCCATGTCTTTCCTGGTCGTCGCAGCAATAGGCCTTTTGGCATGCGATGAGCTTTTTTCGTCAATAGCGACTTCGTAGCACTCAGCCAAAGTCCAGCTTTTCTTCGGTTCGACTAAACGCTCAAGAGCGTCCGAATGACTAAAGTTCTGGTGTCTAAACTTTACGTATTTGTCTACCTGCTCCGGCTGAGCTTTCATTACGGATCGAACGTCCGCTGCCAGTTGCCTTGCGTCCCGAATGCTTCTCAAAGACATATCCGAAGGATCTGGATAAAGCTGTCCGATTGTCTTTGTTTTTTGTTGGAACTTAACCAACCAGACGGCGCGCTTCCCTCGAACCCGCAGGTGCAATCCTCGTCCGCCAGCGTCTTTGAACGTATGGAGTTGGGTGGCGCCCTCCTCAGCCATTCTCACAGCATCCGCCACAATTCGCCTATCAATTTCGCATACTTCTGTCGGCATGTTGTTCGCCTCAAATTCTGTACCATTTCTGTACCATCCTCAAAAATGTTGACGTGGTCCCAGACGGTCGTTGGTTTCTGTGGTGAACATCACAGAAAAACGGAGTGCCGTTGTTAAAAACTCTTTAAAGAGCAGCATGATAGCTGCGCACACCCCATATTTCCAAGCACTTAACAGGCATACCTGAAAGCAGCAGAAAACAGGCATGAAGCGGAATCATAATCCGCGTGTCGGGGGTTCAAGTCCCTCCTCCGCTATCAAATCCCCCAAATAACCATCTGAATAAAAAAATATTTTTTTGATAGCCGATGCTAGCTAGCATCATTGTTCCATACTTTGTGCGGAAATTCCCTTCCAAACTCCGGAAAAAATTTGGCACTATGTGTAGCGCGGCGGCAGCTTTCAGACAATTTGGTGGGATTTTCCAGGCAAACTATAACTGACGTGTCCATAACGAAATAGCCGAGCGGTCGGTAGGCTTCCGAGGCGTCTCGCCAGCGCAACCCATTGCGTCTGACGAAGATAATCCCGCTCAACACCCGCTTGTCATATAACCGAGGCTTGCCGTGCGGCTTTGGGAAAAAGGCGGGAGCTTGGCCATCTGCTCGTCGGTCAGTCAATAAAGGTAGCTCATGTTACCGCTCAGTTTTCCGAACCGTGAATCATCCAGCGCAGCAAAAATCAATGCATCCTGACCCTAGGTGTAAATCATCGGATCCACCCCATCGGCATTCATAATCTCAGTCTCATACAATCAGACCCTGGCTTTTTCGAAAGCCGCCCAAGCGGTCTCAAAAGCATCAAAATCAAACTCCGGTTGGCGGGCTGCATCCAAGACGATGCGTTCTGTCACCAATAGTTTTTGGATTGCGGCTTCTAGCTGATCAACGACATCACCGGGTACGACCAACGCGCCATGACGGTCGGCGTGCACCAATTCGCCAGGATTAACCGTCAGGCCAAAAACGGAAACCGGTGTATCGATCTCGCGGACGTGGACGAAACCGTGGCTTGGCCCGACGGAACCTGCCACGACCGGGAACCCCTTGGGTAAGTCGCCCAGATCCCTCATGACGCCATTGGTTACGACTCCGGACATACCAAAACCCTTGTGGACGGATGTATTGATTTCACCCCAATAGGCTCCGATGCAATCCGGAAAATCCATATCCTCGATCACAGCGACGCACGGGTTGGGGGCTTCGGCCATGTATTTGTAATAAGCCATGCGCCGGGCCTTGATGACTTCAGGCGGCTCAGTCGGCGGATTGACCGCCGCGATCTTGGCCGTACGGGCATAGCCGACGATCGCGGGCTCTTCGGGCGCTGAACACAGCATGGTACCGCGCGTAAAATCGTCGAACCCGCGCTTGCCCTGTGCCACTTCGATGGCATTGCAGACCGTGGGGGTGTCGACCTTGCGAAGCAGGGACAAAAGGGATGGCGTCATGTGTCCTCCAACCAGCGGATCAAGGCCGCTGTGGTTTTTTGGGGTTGTTCCAATGTCGGCAGATGCCCGGCGCCTTCGATGATCTCCAGCGCGCTGTCTGGCAATAGATCGTGCATCAACTGGTGGCGTTCAATGGGGCACAGCCGATCTTCTTGCCCACACAGGACCAAAGCCTTTCCCGTGTAAGCTGTCAGCGTCGCGCTTTGGTCCGGGCGATCCATCAGCGCCTGCGATTGGCGCAAGAACACGTCAGGGCCCAAGTCGGTGGCCATTGCCATGCACAGATCCAGGATAGCCCCCCGGTTAGGCCCGTCGGACAGGTAACTGGGCTTCATCTCGTCCCGCATTACCGACCTCAGATTGCCGTCGCGAACGGCTGCAATCTGGGGCGCGCGGCGGGCTTTGACCTCTGGCTTTTCGGCCAGTGGATTTGTGTCGAGCAATGCCAGGCGCGAAACACGTTCCGGGGCCTGACGCAATACTTCCATTGCCACGATACCGCCCATCGACAAGCCAGCCAGCGCGAATTCAGCCGGCGCATTTTTCAGAATATCATCTGCCATGGCTTGCACGCTGTCGTGTCGCGACAAAGGGAATGTCATCACCGGCATCTTGCCTGACAGTGCGTCGATTTGCGGGCCGAAAAGGCGGGCGTCACACATCATGCCCGGCAAGAAAATCACGGGTATCATGCCGAGGCCAGCTTGGCCCCCTCAGATAGCGCGGCCAACTTGGCGTAGGCGATCTGAGGGTCAACCGCGCCGAAGCCCGCAAAGGTGCCAAAGCCGCAATCGCTGCCTGCTATCACCCGGTCCGCGCCGACGATTCCCGTAAAACGTTCGATCCGTTGGGCCACAAGCTCGGGATGCTCGACGAAATTGGTGGTGGTGTCGACCACCCCGGGGACCAGAACCTTGTCATCTGGTATCTCAGATTTTCGGTCACGGAACACGGTCCACTCGTGGGCGTGACGCGGGTTCGAGGTCTCAAAGAGGGCATAGCGCGATTTGGTCGCCATCAGGGTGTTGAACACCTTGTCCATCGCAATGTCGCAGCAATGCGGACCCTCATAGTTGCCCCAGCAGATATGCACCCGCACGCGATCCTGCGGGACGTTCTGAAGCGCGTGGTTCAGCGCCTCGACATGCATATCGGCAATTTTGACGAACGCGTCGTCCGAAAGGTCAGTGAACAGCATATGGCGCGATAAGGCCAGATCGGGACAATCCAGTTGCAGATCCAGACCAGCGGCCACGATGGTCTCGTATTCCTCTTTCATGGCATCGGCCAGCGCCGCCAGATATGCCTCACGCGTGGTGTAGAAATCGTTCTGCAAAAACAGCGAGATCACGCCCGGGGACGCGGCATTCATGAAACCGCGCTCGACCCCATGCTGCGCCATAGCCGCCTTGAGGTTGGCGATGTCCTTCTCTAACTCACCCTGCCCTTTTGATCGCACCTCGCCGGTGCACATTGGTCGGGCGTATTGCGGCGTGCCGCCGTCATTGGCCAGCCGCTGCAGAAAGCCGGGGAACATCTTCAAATCAGCAGGCGCATTTCGAGGGCTGTCACCGGAAAACCCGGTGTAGCGGTCCTTGACATAGGTCGCGTAAGAAATCTTCGAAGTCTCACCGTCGCTGACTATATCAACGCCGGCTTCGACCTGTTTGCGCACCGTTTCAGAGACTGCGGCGGTCATGCACGCGTCAAACGCGGCTGCTTCATAAGGTTCGCCGTTTTCCCTGACAAAGATAAGATCCACGACGTCCTGTGTTCGGGGCAAAGACCCAACATGTGTGGTTTTTACGGCCATAAAGACCTCCTTACAGTTTTCGTGCCATCAGCACAGTATGGCTTTGGGTTTCGGGGTCTTCGGCCAAAAAACCGGTCAATTGCAGCCCGTTCTCTTCAAGGCACGCTGCATAGCCGGCCGGGGACAACGAGGCGTGGTAGACAAGCTCTGATCCCACCGTACCGCTGACTTCCCCGGCGCGTGGACCTACGGTCAGCATCAGCATTCCACCGTTATGTAAATGGCGTGCCATGCGGGTGATGCAGCCCGTCTGCTCATCTGCCGTCAGGTGAAAAAAGCTGTTCCAGGCGATGATCCCATCGAATTGCTGATCCAGCTCAAAATCCCGCATGTCAGCTTTCCGCCAATCCCCGTCCGGCCAGCGTTCTTTGGCGATGTTCAGCATGGCTGCGGAAAAATCGACACCCGTGACGTCGAACCCTTCGGCCATAAACCAGCGCGCAATGGGATCGCCTGTGCCACAGCCCAGATCCAGTACGTGGTCACCCGGTTTGAGGCTGGCCGTGAAGCGCGCCAACCAGCGCGCCTCGAAAAGGGCTTTTGAGCGGCGCTTGTCATACTCTGTGGCTTGCCGTTCATATATGGCTTGGGTGTCGTTCGGGTCTGCGCTCATCCTGTCCAGGTCGCTCCTGCCGGTTCATCGGTTGCAGTGATCCGGTACAGGCCCGCCTGCCCGGTCATTGATGGCTGAACGCTATAGGATTCACCGGGCAAAACCAGAGCCGTGTCACCTGTCGAAATTGTGGTTTCGTGCTCGTCGATCGAGATATGCCAGTGACCGCTGGCTGGCATCAGAACCACAGGTTTATCCGCCGCAATCGGTTCGGTCACAGAGGACCCCCGGCCAAGGAAGTCTACCGCAAACCCCGGCTTATCCTTGATCAACCCGCTCTCACCAATCACCTGCGCAGGCTTATTGGCCGACAACGCCATCAGATCCCAATACCGTGCAACATATTTGCCGACGACATCCTCAACCGGAACCTCAGGGTAGCCCTTCAACTGCTCTTCGGTCAGCAAGGGCATTGGGTGCACATTATGAGGCAGCTCCTGACCTTTCTTGGTGTCGTACAGAACGCCATTGTCGCCCAGCATCAGACCATGCGCCTGCGCATCTTCGATGACCTGAGGAGCCCAAGTGACGCCTCCGCCCGCGTCGTCACCGCCCAGGATTGCCATGATCATACCGTAGTCCTGGCCAACGTTTTCGAAACCACGGAAGATGCCGGTCGGGATGTTGAAAATATCGCCCTCCTCGGCGATGAACTCACCAGCGGTGCCATAACGGCCCCAGAAAAAGCGCCAGCGTCCTTTGGCAACAAAGAAAACCTCGGCCGTTGTGTGGCTGTGCAATGAGTTCCGGCATTTCGGCGGCTGACCTGCGGCACCGATGTTGAAGCCGATCTTGTCGGTGATGTGCACATGCTGATCTGGCGATTCCGAGACGCCACCGCCGATGATCGTGAAATTCTCTTTCTGATCGCTGCCCGGCGTATGGGCATCGATAAATGCGGTTTTACAGGGTTGGAGCTCGCCGTAGCGGACAATGCGGGAAGTGATGGCTGATTTGGTCATGACGTATGATCCGATTTTTTGTTTTCTGGAATGCAAGCTCGTGTGCTCTGGCGGCACAGGCGCTCACTCCCCTGGAGGGCGCAGATTCAGTCGCCGCGCCCGCAGGCTTTGACGGAACATATGGAAACGTCGACGGGCTCCGGTTTCACGCAGACCACCTGCAAGGATACGATATACGACCGGACGGGCCACTCAGACCTCTCCGCTCTGCAACAGGATCTGCTTCCAGACCGAGGTTTCATCGAACAGAGTATATTCACGGCGCAACTGCGGTTGCCCCGCAATCAGTGCGCCAAACTCGGCATGGCTGATCCCGAGGACATAAACCTGTGCCCCTGACGGCGCCCCGAACATGCCCCAGCCGTCATGCTTGCCCCAAAGGCTCCAGCGAATTGCTGATCGCGGCGGCATATCCGGGTCGTCGCGCCCGATCTGGTGTTCAATCTTGAATTCAGCATTCGGGAAACTCGCCCGCAGCCCCATCCAGAACCGGTCGACGGCATCCCAGCCATGCCCCGTGACGCCGCCCACATACTCAGACTGCACCGCACGGTCATATTCAGCCGCGATTGTGCCCATATCGGCACTCATGATCCGGGTCAGGATATCAGCATATCGCTGCCCCCACGCATTATCATTTCCGCGACCCTTGTAGGGGCCGGGCTGGTCGATTTCGGGGGTCAGAGGCTTGGTGCAGCTGTCCTTACCGCCCTCGCGCGCAATCAGATCAGCGGCGTATTCCTTTGGGTCCCAGCCCATCTGCCGCACAATCGCGCCCTGATCGCGGATCAACCATTCGTCGTTGATCTGGTTGTCGATGGCGTGGCAGTCGGCCAGAATTCGATAGCATAGTTTTGTACCGGTAGGCTTGCCGTAAACCCCCTCGGCCAGATGCGTGGCAGTAGACAGGATGCGGTGAGAGCTGAGCATGCCCTCTTCCGGCGTGCCCGACCAGATCACATCTTCACCCATCAACTGCCGATTCGGAAACTCGGCCAGGGTCGCCATCGTGGCGCCGATCACATTCTGATTTCCCACAACCACCGAACCGGGTGAACGAACGACGATATCTTCGCTGTAATATTCGTGCAGGGTTGCGATGCCCCGGTCTTCCCAGATCTCTTTGGTAATTCCGATGATATAGTCGGGAAAATCCCGGAACTTGGGATCAAAGCCTTTCATGTTTTCATCCTTTGCGGGGTCCAGCCTTTGGGCAGCCGTGCCGAAGTACGCACGATCAACGGCCCATCAATCGCGACCTTGCGGGCTGCGGCAACTGCCGGGTTTTCAATATGGTCCAACAAGGCATCAACGGTTTCCGCCACCATCAGGTTGGCGCGCTGACGAATGGTGGTGAGATTATAGGCAAGCCATCCGGCCTGCGGAACATCATCGTATCCAACGACAGAAACATCTTCTGGTATACGCATTCCAAGTTCAAACCGAATGACGTCCATCACGGCAAGCGCCATATGGTCATTGGCGACGAACACCGCATCGGGTCGTTTTTGCGGTTCAACATCAAACATGCGGCGCGCGGCCAATCGCGCATTCTCGGTCAGGAACTCTCCTATTTCATAGGCGTACAGATCCTGACCTGCATCACCGAGAGCGGCGCGAAACCCGGCCTCGCGGTCTCGCTGGGTTGAGGCACCCTGCCAACCGGCAATGTAAGCGATGCGACCGTGGCCTGCGGCAATAAAGAATTCAGCGACCTTGCGGCCGCCGGAATAATTGTCAGAGGTCACCGAGGTGATCCCGTCGATATCCTGACTACGGTTGAACAGTACGACCGGCACACCCGCTTGTTGGCACCGTGTTGCGATATCGGACGACATCGCGACCGAGGCCAGGATCACGCCATCAACTTGATAATCAAGAATTTCCTCCATAACGTCGTCAATGTTTCCGGCGGTTCTGGAGGCCATGAAGATCAGGACATGATACCCCTGCTCCTGCAACTCGTTCGACAACTTCTCAAGCGCTTCGGGATAGAAATAGTTGTCCAGATAGGCGACGACCAAACCAATGATGCGGCTTTTGCCCGACACCATCGCGCGCGCCAACACATTGGGGCGATAGCCAAGTTCGGTCGCGGCTTTGCGCACTTTCTCTTCCGTCTTCTTGCTGACCGAGGCACCGGGCGTGAAGACGCGGCTGACGGCGGATTGGCTGACACCGGCAAGCTGGGCGACCTGGAGTGATGTTACTTTCTCGGCCATCAATCTGCTGTCCAACCTCCGTCAATCAACATCGAGGTGCCTGTAACCAGCGCTGAGGCATCCGAGGCGAGGTAGCGTACCGCACCCATGATATCCTCGACCTCGCCCACGCGACCCAACTTGATCTTGTCCATGATCCACGCGGCGCGTTCTGGGTTGTCAAAGGTGGATTGGGTCAGAGGCGTTCGAATGAACGTCGGGCAGACCGTGTTGATCCGGATGCCCTGCTTGCCCCACTCGATGGCCATTGATTTTACCATCCCCTCAAGCCCGTGCTTGGTCGCACAATAGAGCGCCCGTTCGACCCCTCCAACATGCCCCATTTGGCTGGAGATGTGGATGATCGAACCTGGCCTGTCTGCCTCGATCAAGGCACGAGCGGCATAGGCCGACAGGAAGTAAGCCGAACGCAGATTGACGCCCGTGACAACATCGAAATCCTCAGGCGTCGTCTCAATAGCAGCACTGTGCCGTGCAACCCCGGCCGAATTCACCACGACATCAAAGCTGCGCGTTTCAAAAAGCTGCTTTAGCGCATCCAGATCGCCCTGATCCAGAACCAGCGCCTCGGCCGACCATCCCTCTGCCTGCAGAGCAGCGACAGTTGCATTCAACCGATCTTCGCCTCTGGCCGCACAGACGACATGCGCGCCCGCCTCGGCCAGCGCTACGGCACAGCCCTGCCCGATGCCTGAAGAGGCACCTGTCACCAGGGCGGTCTTTCCAGTCAGGGAAAACGAGGGGGTGCGCGGCAGTTCAGTCATCAGCTCATTCCATCCGGTATATCAATGCGCCCCATGTTTCGGGCCTTGTTGAATTCCCGCAGACGGGCAAAGACGTCAACGCCTAGCTGGCGATAAGCATCCAAAAGATCGACCAGCACCCAGTTTTCACGAATGCGCCCGTTTTCCAGCCGCCAAAAATCGAGGCTGCGCATGGTGATCTTCTTGCCCGAGGGCGCGATGCCCAACCATCCATCATGGGTGACAGTCTGGATCATATTGGGCCAGCCGGTCACGGCCGCATATTCGCCATCGCCGAAGAAGTGGTAGGTGATGTCGTCCACGAACTGCCCACGATCCGGCATTCCGCTCAGGAACGGGATCTGGTGCCAATTGCGAAAGCCCGCATAGCCACGCCCGGTGCCAATGCCCGACGGCCCGTACCAGTTCATGCGCGGATGCCAGAACCGTTCCATCTCCATCACCTCGGGGCCACCCTGTTTGGGATGCTTTTTGAGATGTTCCAACATATCGATGATGTGCTGACAGGTCTCTTTGCCCTTTGCCTCATCATACGGACCGGGAACGAACCCGTCCTGCGTGGCCGGGCCCGGCACATGCCATTCGCGTCCAAGGCTGGGTGCCATCGGCCAGGCATTTGCCTGCATCATCACCTCGGGGATATCCCAAAGGGCTTGTATTTCCGTGATTTTGCCATTTTCGAAACGGTAAAATTCGTGGAACCGCATAGTAATCTGATTACCAGTCGGTGGGATGTCCAGCCATGGGCCGGTGAATGTGCCCGTGTAGTAGCCGCCGCACCCTACCCAGTCCGAACCATGTTCATCCGGGCCGGCCATGACAATGTAGTCGCGGCGTTCCAGATCGGGCCAGGCCGTCAACAGGTCTTTATAGGCGCGGTCATAGAAAGCGTCGCTGCCAATGCTGTCGCCAAAGGGATGGCATAGGTGGAAAACGGCGTCCGAGGCCGTTACCTCGGCCAGTGCCGCGCGAACACCGGCCTCGGAAAAATCATACATCGCGGCCCTGAGCGGAGCGATCAGGGCCTTATGCTGTGTATGCTTGTCACTCATTCAGCAGCATCCCGATACGGCGCGGGTTCGCCATAGGGCACATTGATGCCACCATAGCGACGCACGCGGACGTTGCACTGTTCTGCGTGGCCTACAAAACCTTCCAACATGCACAGACGCGAGCCGTATTCGCCGATTAGTGTCGCCGCCTCGTTGGTCAGAACTTTCTGATAACTGTGCGTTTTCAGGTACTTCCCGACCCAAAGCCCACCGGTGTAGCGCCCGGCCTTCTTCGTTGGCAGGGTGTGGTTCGTACCAATCACCTTGTCCCCGTTTGACACGTTGGTGCGCGGACCAAGGAACAACGCGCCGTAGCAGGTCATATTCTCAAGGAACCAGTCGTCACGATCCGTCATCACCTGCACATGTTCCGAGGCGATATCATCGGCAACCTGCAGCATCTCGTCATACGTGTCGCAGACAATCACCTCGCCATATTCCTCCCAGGACACTTTCGCGGTGTCTGCAGTCGGCAGGATGCCCAAAAGGCGGTCCACCTCGGAGAGCGTCTCATTGGCAAGCTTTTCAGAGTTTGTCAGCAACACGCAGGGGCTGTTGTATCCGTGTTCGGCCTGTCCCAGCAGATCGGTTGCGCATAGCTCGGCATCTGCCGCGGTCTCGTCCGCGATCACCATGGTTTCGGTGGGACCTGCAAACAGATCAATGCCGACGCGCCCGAACAACTGGCGCTTGGCTTCGGCAACAAAGGCGTTGCCGGGACCAACCAGCATGTGAACGGGATCAATCGTCTCGGTGCCCAAAGCCATCGCACCAATGGCCTGTATGCCACCCATAACGTAGATCTCATGAGCGCCACCCAAATGCATCGCCGCAATCACTGCTGGGTTCGGCTTGCCTTTGAACGGAGGCGTACAGGCGATGATACGAGGGACACCCGCAACCGAAGCCGTGGCCACGGACATGTGGGCCGAAGCCACCATTGGAAACTTGCCACCGGGGACGTAGCATCCGACCGATTGCACAGGAATATTCTTATGGCCAAGGATCACGCCCGGCAGGGTTTCGACCTCAATGTCCAGCATTGAATCCCGCTGAGCTTGCGCAAAGTTGCGCACCTGTTCCTGTGCGAATTTTATGTCGGCCAGTTCCCTATCGGTCAGTTGACCGATCAAGTCATCGATTTCCTTCTGGCTCAGGCGGAACGAGGCTGGCGAGTAGTTGTCGAACTTCTCACTCAACTCACGCACCGCAGCATCACCGCGGGTTTCAATGTCTTTCAGCGTCGCCTCAACCACGGCGCGGGTCTTGGCATCATCTTCAGCCCGGTCCGCATCGGATTTGCCGCGTTTAAGATACTCGATTGCCATGTTTCCAATCCTCAGTTTTCGGGCCGGGGTGGACATTTCTCACCCCGGTCAAATGCTTCCCAGCCTTCGCCGTTGAACAGGTCGACGCCCAGTTGCGCCGCGACATGTGCGAAATCGACATTCACCCAGTTGTCGACGATCTTGCCGTCAACGACTTTCCAGAAATCCATATAGCGGATCTCGACCCGCTTGCCGGTGGGGGCGATGCCCAGAAACTCACCCGTATGGGTTGCTTCCTGACGACCAAAGGCTGCCGCCCATTCGCCCATGTAAAGACGGGCCTCATCGATGCAGGTCTTGTCCGAAAACGCCGCCTGAAACGGGCGCTGCCAGTTTTCCTGAAACTCTTTCAGGCCGGTTTTGGTGCCGCAGCCTTGATTACCCATCCAGCGGAAGCCTTGGGTGAAGAATTCTCCGATGTCATCAATGCGGTGATCGTTCAGACCATCCACCATGGTTTCGATCACGCGGCGCGTGTCTTCGGTTTTGCTCATGTCCGTGTCGCGGGTCAGGACCGCTTGTTCGGGACGGGAACCTTTCATGTCTATGTCCTTTCAGGTTGCCAGAGTGAGAGTTTGGGGATCGCAGCCCCAATACTCAGAAAGTCCCTCGGCATCCTGTTCAGCGCCGGGTGGCGCGACATGGCGTTATGGCGTGCATGGTTGCTCATCAGCCTTTGACCGCGCCGGCTGTCAGACCGCTGACGATCTGGCGCTGGAAGATCAGCACAAGGAAGATCAGCGGCGCAGTGATCGACACGGCCGCGGCAACCGCGACCACTTGGTCGGTTGTAGTCGTCTCGCGGTTGAACATGCCGACAATGGCGGGAACCATGGTCTGGTTCTGCGCGTCCAGCAGCAACGCGGTGACAAGAAAGTCGTTATAGGCCAGCAGGAAACTGAACAGGCCTGTGGTGATCACCCCCGGCCACATCACCGGCATGATGACACGACGGAAGGCTTGGAAATGGCTGCACCCATCGACACGGGCGGCCTCATCCAGTTCAGCCGGGATATTCTGGAAGAACGAACGCAGCATCCAGATCGTGAATGGCTGATTGATTGCAACCAGAACAGCAATCACCGCAAATGGCTTGCCGTAAAGTGTCGGTGCATTTTCACCCAGGATCGGGGCCAGCCATTCAGCTGAGTTGATGAACACCGGCAGATAACCGGCAACCAGTACCGAATGCGGCAGGGCCCGGAACACCAAGGCGACAATCAGGATCCAGAACGCCAGGGTCGAACCCGAGCGCGCCAGACCATAGCCCGCCAGCGTGCCTACGGTCAGCGAGACAGTCACCACGCCTGTTGTCACAATCAGCGAATTCTTGAAGTTGTTCGAAAAGCCCCGGTCAATCCAAACGGTCTTGTAGTGTTCGGTGGTCAGGCCAAGCACGTCCCGACCCAAGGGTCCGAACCAAGGGTTCAGCACGTTTAGAACGGCGGGCAGGACGACAAAGAACGCAAGCAGAAAGCCAACAAGAACAACAAGGACACCAATCACCCAGCCAAACCATTCTTGCTCGGGTTTCGTGTAAGACTTCACCATCGACGGGAGTGTTTTTGTGGCGATCACAATCGTCGCCCAAATCACCGCGATGCCCAAAATGATGTCCAGCAGCGAAAGACCTTTGCCAACGCCCAGAGTGGCAGGACCGAAGATCACGTTCAACGCGTTGCTGTCGAAGGCATCCACTGGCGACTTAAAGCTCATCACCACGATCCAGAAGATCGGGAAGGCCGCGATCAGGCACCACAGCGCCAGAAAGATGTTCGAGGTTAGCCGCAGGCTGAGCGGTTGGCGAAGCGCGCGCGAGGACATGTCAGTGGCCTCCTTTATGATCGCGCCATGTGCGGCGCAGCGGAAGGATAAGCAGGATGACAACACCAATCATGGTCAGCATTGAGTTGGCTGAGGCCCGGCTGATCGACCGGTTGCCCGCCTGATCCGGCGTCAGGTAGTCAAACGTCAGCCACTGCAGTGAGATAACGTAGCCTTGGCTTGAGAAACCGACGATCTCTTCAAATACACGGTAGCTGTCCATCAGGTGGATCATCGATACAAAGATGATCAGCGGCATCAGATGCGGGATGACGATATATTTCAACCGTTGCCAGCGGGTTGCCCCGTCAATAACCGCGCTTTCCAAACTGTCTTGATTAACCGTTTGGAGACCGGCGTAAAAGATGATGGCCGCAAAGGGCGCCACGTGCCAGACGCGGTAGATCATCATCAGGACTTCAATCGTCCAAGCCTGGGCAAACAGGGCTATGTCACGGTTCAGCCACCATTCCATCATCGCAGTCAGGATACCGTCGCCGCGAAACAGCCAATTGATTGACAGAACTCCGATCACCGGAGTGATGATAAAAGGTAGCAGAGAGACGAATATCACCGGGCCACGGATAGAACGCGCGGCATTGTTTATCAGAATGGCAATCCCAAGCCCGCAACCGACCACCAACGGCAGAGTGATCAAAGTAAACGTCAGAGTGAACCGCAGGGCCTTCCAGAAATTGATCGTCGACAGCACATGCCAGCTGCCATCACTTATGGCGCGCCATGCACGGTCAGGTTCCAGAACATTGCGATAGCTTTGCAACCCCACGTACTGGGTTTGCGTGATTATCTCACCATGCTCATCCAGCTTTGGCTGCGACACCTTTTCAGTCACACAGGTCTGGGTCAGGAAACCGGGGGTACAGGTTTCTTTTTCAACCGTCTCATAGATCGGCTGAGTGACATAGAAACTCTGCTTAAACACGCTGACCAGCGGGAACGCGATGAAGAGAAGCATCATAAAGACAGAGGGACCGACAAAAGCAGCAAATGTCCGGAAGTTCATGGCTCTGCCTTTCTAATGGTTCTCGGGGGAAAGGGATGGGAGGGCCGGAGCCCTCCCAAGGGAGGATCAGTTGCTGATCAGACCCGCTTCTTTCGCGGCAGTGACGTAGTCTGCCTCGATATCGGCCAGAGTCGTCTGCGCGTCTTTGGCACCGGTCAGGTAGTCGGCCAGTCCGTTACCCAACGAGGTGTGCATGATGCCCATAGGACCGGAAGCCGGGTAAGCCTTGGCACCGCCTTCAGCGGACGCTGCAGCACCTGCAGCCAAAGGCCCTGCCGAATAGGCCGTGCTCAGCCATACGGCGACATCGTTGTTCGCACTGACCGTATCGGTGTCCATGCCCTCAAGTGCGACGCGGAAGGCAGCATCCGCTTCTTCGTCGCTCATGTTCGAAGCCAGAACAATACCGTCCCACCAGATTGTGGTCGCCGGAACCGCCGATCCCATTGGAGCCGCGGCCATGGTCACCTTGCCAACGACCTGGCTTTCGGCCTCATCGTTCATCGCAGCGGCACGGCTGGCCCACAGGTTCGCCATTGCAATCTTGCCCTGCTGGAACTGCTGTTGCACATAGGTCGAGTCAGAGACCAGGTATTCCGGGTCCATATACTCGGTCATGGCCTTCAATGTCTCAAGCGCTGCTACGCCTTGCTCGTTATTGATGGCAGGCATGTTGCCGTCACCAAAGAACGAACCGCCCTCGCCCAAATACATGTTGACGAACTCCTGACCAAGGTTCCAACCGGTCTTGAACGTCCCACCAATGGGATAGTCCATGACGCCGGCTTCCTTGATCTTGGCAGCTGCGGAAAGAACATCGCCATAAGTCTTGGGCTCTTCGATGCCCAGTTCAGCCAGAACATCGTCGCGATACATCAGGTGCTGAGCGTTCACCATCATCGCGATCGCCATGGTTTGTCCGTCCACCTTGATCAACTGGTTGGGCAGCAAATCCTGTCCGTACTTCTCGACCAGATCGTCCAGCGGACGGATCGTACCGGCGTTGAGCAAAGGCACCAGAGTTGCATTCGAAACACCGCCGATCTGATAAAGCGCTGGATCGGCCGCAAATGCCTCAGGTTGCTTTTCGCGGAATTCCTGGTCCAGCGAAGCGCTGAAGTTGCCGCATTCCGCCATTGCATCGGTGACCGCTTTCCAGGCTTCAAACCCGGCGGACAGCGACTTCAGTGGCACGTCGTTTTCGAAGGCGCATTCCGCCCATGCGCCGGTGGCGGCGATGGACATGGCACCTGCCATAAGGATCGTCTTGAGTTTCATGCGTTTCTCCCTGTCAGGATCGGTCCGTCGTCGACGTCCGGACCGGTGTTAAGCCCGTTTGGGCTGTTTGTGGGGGTGGTCCCCAATCCGAGCACCGCTTTCAGCTTCAAAGAGGTGACAGATTTCTTTCGGCACCGAGAACGAGACAGCCTCGCCAATCTCGGCGCGGTAGGCTTTATCGGCTTTGACCGATACCAGAGCACCGCCGACCCGGACCGAGATCATGGTCGCGTCGCCCAGCAATTCCAGCGTGTAGATCGGCGCTGTGATCTGGCCCTGCCCTTCGGCAAGGCTGGCATCCTCGGCGCGGAAGCCCAGCGTCATAGGACCGTCTGGGGCATCCACTGGGATTTCGACGTGTTCGGCACGGAACATTCCACCTGATACGTTGCCATCCATTAAATTCATCGCGGGTGAACCAATGAAGCTGGCCACAAACGTGTTCGCCGGCATGTCGTAGATTTCCGTGGGGCTACCCACTTGCTGAACCACGCCTTGTTTCATCACCACAACGCGGTCGGCCAAGGTCATGGCCTCAATCTGGTCATGGGTTACATAGATGGTGGTGACGGCCAGCTCATGACTTAGATTTTTGATCTGCGCCCGGGTGGAAACCCGCAGTTTAGCATCCAAATTTGAAAGAGGCTCGTCCATCAGGAACACGTTGGGTTCGCGCACAATGGCACGGGCGAGTGCCACACGCTGCCTTTGACCACCTGACAATTCGGCAGGCTTACGATGCAGAAAATCGTCCAGCTCAACCATCGCGCTGGCGCGGCGCACTTTCTCGTCATGGGTCGACGGGTCGATGCCGCGCACTTTCAGCGGAAAGCGGATGTTTTCATATACGTTCATGTTCGGGTAAAGCGCATAGCTCTGGAACACCATCGCAACGTCGCGGTCCTTCGGCTCCAGATCGTTGATTACATTGCCGTCGACCAGGATTTCGCCCTCGGTCACGTCCTCAAGACCTGCGATCATCCGCATCGTCGTTGTCTTGCCGCAGCCCGAGGGGCCGAGCAATACCAGAAACTCGCGATCAGCAATGGTCAGGTCGAAATTGTGAACCCCAACGAATGAGCCCCATCGCTTGCCGACGTTCCGCAATTGAATTTCCGCCATGGTGCCCCCTGCAAGGAATCATTTTGCATACGTTTGCAAAACTGTAATTCGCATACGTCAATTCAGGCAAGACTTTTTTGCATACGTATGCAAAACTGACGCAAATACCCGACTCAACCCGGCTTCGTGCCTCTCGTAAAACTTTGATCACAATGGCAAATACCGTGACCTTTCAGACAGAAAAAAAACTCGTCTCTGCGTTTCACACCGCGTTGGATTCCGCGACAGAACAAGAAATCCCGAAGGTAATGAGCCAATACTGCGCCCCGGATCTGAAGTGGCGCGGCTTTCACCCATTCAACGAAATCAATGGCGCCGAACAGGTTGCCGGGCAGTTCTGGCAACCACTAAAGAGCAGCCTGACCCGCCAGCAGAACCGTGTAGATATCCTGTTTGCGGGGCAAAACTCGCTGCGGGACGAGGCCGACGCCTGGGTCGTGTCCATGGGGCATTTGATGGGGCTGTTCGGCCGTCCGTGGCTGGGCATTCGCCCAACTGGCAAGCTGGCATTCCTGCGCTATTGCGCGTTCTACAAGGTCGCCGGTGACAGGATTGTCGAAACAGCGATGTATTTCGACATACCGCACCTGATGGTGCAAGCCGGGCAGAATCCGTTCCCTCCGCAAACCGCGGCGCATTTGGTGCAACCCGGACCAAGACCCCATGACGGCCTGCTGCTGAACGCACAACCTGCTGAAGAAGGTGAAAAGACCCTGGCGATCATCAATGCGATGATCTCGGATCTCGGCCAATGGGACAGTGGATTGTCGCTTGAGGATGAATTGGCCCAAACCTGGCACCAAGACATGATCTGGTGGGGACCCGAAGGGATCGGCGCGACCTACACGATAGAACGCTATGCCAAACAACACTCTGGACCGTTCCGGGCCGCCTTCTCGGACCGATCTAAAACCAATCATGTCTGCCGCATGGCCGAGGGGCATTATGGCGGGTTCTTTGGCTGGCCCAATTTCACGGCCACTCCGTCCGGCGGGTTCATGGGAATGCCCGCCACCGGGAAACCCGGCGAATTCAGGGTGATCGATGTTTATCGCCGCGCGGGTGACAAACTGGCGGAAAACTGGGTCTTCATCGACTTGCTGCACTTCTGGAATGGGCAAGGCGTCGACATTCTGGCCCGAACGACAGAGGTCGAAACGCCATGAGGATAGATGCGCATCACCACCTGTGGGACCTGTCTGCCGTGACCTACCCCTGGCTCATGGAAAAGGGCGTCGCTCGTTTCTTTGGCGACCCCTCCCCCATCCAACGAAACTATTTGCTGCCGGAATTTCGCGCAGACGCCGAAGCCGAGGGTTTCGGCGCTTCGGTACATATTCAGGTGGGCGCGGCTGACCCCTGGGCCGAAGCGCAATGGGTGCAATCAGTGGCCGACCAGTTCCCGGACTGGCCCTTGGTGCAAGTGGCGTTCTGCGATCTGACCGCTGATGATCTGGACAAACAACTCGACCGCCTTCAAACCCTGCCGTCTGTACGCGGCGTTCGTCAGATCATCGGCCGCGCTCCGGGCGAAGATGCCTCAACTGGAACGAACTCGCTGCTAAAAAACCCAGAGTTTTTGGCTGGGCTGAAGCAACTGGGCCGCCGCGGTCTTTCCTTTGACCTTCAACTACTGCCTGAACTTATGGGTCAAGCTGCAGATGTCCTTGCGCAAGCTCCGGAAACCCAGACGGCGTTGTGCCACGCAGGTTCACCGTATGACCGGACTCCGCCAGGTTTGCGAAAGTGGGCTGACGAATTGACCGCATTGTCAAGCCTTCCGCAGGTCTATTGCAAACTCTCCGGCCTTGGAATGTTCGATCACAACTGGAGCGCAGAAAGTGTCGCGCCTATCGTTTCAAATTGCTTGTCTCAATTTGGCAGCGATCGCTGCATGTTCGGATCGAATTTCCCAGTTGATAGCCTAACATCAACTTTCAAAGATCTTGTTTCCTGTCACCAACAGAACATCTCAAAATCGGACCATGACGACGTGTTTCATATCACCGCAAAACGCTTTTATCGTTTTGAAGAATGAAAAAACGCATAAACCGAAGTTTTTGGCACCACTTTCTGATGGCTTCTTTGCAAATGCGGCGGATGTCTACTGTCCGCCGTAAGTTCTGAATGCAACGAACAACTTTCGGCTGCCCTTCCAAATGGGTTTTAGCATGTTGCAAAGTACACAATATATGACGCGAGTTGAGTGTACGTAGAATTCGAGAACGAGTGCTGTTGGCCCGCCGCAATGCAACAGTTTTGCCTATCACGTACAAATCTCTTGACGGTAGGCTACTGGCGCGGCTTGCCGCGCTCAGTGCCATTAGGTTGCGACGAGAGATACTTCGTTGTCCGGCGAGTAAGTGTCCCAGATGTTCCAGTGTCCGGTCGTTGGTGTCGGGTTGTTGATTATTGGAACATCGAGCACGGTGGGCTTGCACCGTCCACAAACCAATATACCGCAGGTAAATCTGACCGTTCCGTTTAACCCTCGAGGGTATTGGGGCTTATATATTATAAGGTCTATTGTGTGAGGTTCTCATCCAAATCGGGCGTCCGAACCAGTCCTCGCAAAATTCTGTTACTCTTCGCGGGCAATGATCATTGGTTCCCTTGCCACTAATCTTCCCGCAACAGCTCAACTATTTCATCAAGTTCCGCGCGTCGCCTCGATGAATGCGGAAGGGTTATCATCAGCGACCGGCCTGTTTCGCAGGCCTGCGCCGATACACGCACCAAATGCCCGGCCTTCAGCGCAGGCTCGATCAAGCATCCATGCGCCATCAAGGCACCGGCCCCGGACTTGGCCTCTTCGACTGCAAGACCGTAAAGCGAATATTTCGGCCCTTTGGTAGGATCGCTGATAATTGTCCCCGTCTCCTCGGACCACCGCCGCCAATCGTCCTGCCATGTCTGATCGTGCAGCAGCGGGGTGGTTTCAAAGTCGAAACGCTCGACCAGTTCTGGCGCGCAAACCGGGAAAATGACATCCTTCGCGACTACAATTTGATCAGCCGCCCCATCAGGATCGGCAATGAAGACCGAAAGATCAAACAGATCACGCGATAGGCGAGGCGGTGTTTCCATGGCCGTTACCGAGAACTTCATGTCCGGCCAAGTGTTTCGGATGCGCCCCAAACGCGCCGGCAGCCAAAGTTGCGCGACCGAAGGCAGGGCGGCGATGTGGATCTCAACGCTCGGGCTCAGGTTCCGCAGGTTCTGCGTTGCGGCGGCAAGCTGATCGAAGGCCAGGGTGAAATCACTGGCCAAGTGGCGCCCAGGCGCGGTCAGCTCAACCCCTTGCGCGTTTCGCCGGAACAGCGTCACGTCCGCCCAAGCCTCAATCGTTTTGATGTGTTGCGAAATCGCACCGGGAGTGACGCTCAGCTCTTCGGCAGCAGCTACGAAACTGCCCAGCCTTGCTGCAGCTTCAAAAGCGCGGAGTGCGTTGAGAGGTGGCCCTTTCGGGCGTCTTGGTAGAACAGCCATTGTCTTAGACTCAGTTTTTCTACGCCAAGAAATAGCAATTCTGATTTGCGATGTCGCCCCATTTGTTCAATCTGGTGACAAGCAGGAGGTCACAGACATGACAATCACACACCGAAACTGGGTCCCGGATCAGTGCGAAACCCGTGTTCAGCAAATCGCCGCCAAGGCGTCTCAGGCCGCGTCTGATGAGCTGATCAAACGGATCGGCGATCTTGCGACGCGGAACCGCGAGATCCACGAGCAAGAGTGTTTCAACCTTAACCCGGCAACAAATGTGATGAATCCAAGGGCCGAGGCCCTGTTGTCATCCGGCATCGGGTCCCGACCATCGCTGGGCTATCCCGGCGACAAGTACGAGATGGGGCTGGAAGCTATTGAAGAGATTGAAGTGATTGCCGCCGAGCTTTGCGCCGAGATCTTTGAAGCCAAATTCGCCGAAATCAGGGTGCCGTCAGGCGCGATTGCCAACCTCTATGGGTTTATGGCGACCTGCAAGCCGGGCGATACAATCATTGCACCGCCAGCCTCGATTGGTGGGCACGTGACTCATCACCTTGGGGGGTGTGCTGGGTTGTTTGGTCTGCGCACGATTGAGGCGCCAACGGATGGTGACGGCTATACGGTCGATCTGGATCAGCTACGCGCGTTGGCGCTGAAAGAACGGCCCAAGCTGATCACTATCGGGGGCAGCCTCAATCTGTTCGAACATCCCGTAAAAGAGGTCCGGCAGATCGCTGACGAGATCGGGGCCAAGGTCATGTTCGACGCCGCCCATCAATGCGGGATCATCGCAGGCAAAGCGTGGTGCAATCCTTTGGCCGAGGGCGCGCATTTCATGACGATGAGCACTTACAAAAGCCTGGGCGGCCCCGCCGGAGGTTTGATCGTCTCAAATGACGCGGAGATTGCGCAAAGGCTCGACGCGATTGCCTTTCCGGGCATGACGGCAAACTTCGACGCGGCCAAGTCTGCAGCATTGGCCGTAACAATGCTGGACTGGCGCGACTTCGGCAAACAATACGCGGCCGAAATGATCTCGATGGCGCAAGCGCTCGCAGAACGATTGGACACTCGTGGCGTTCCCGTCTTTGCGGGTCGGGAAGGATTTACCAACTCGCACCAGTTTGCTGTGTTGGCAGACTCTTTTGGCGGCGGGCAAGCGGCGTCCAAAACGCTGCGCCGCGCTGGGTTTCTTGCTTGCGGAATTGGGCTGCCTGCACCCGAAGTGAAAGGGGACATGAACGGCCTTCGGTTCGGGACGCCTGAACTGGTCAGATGGGGGATGACGTCTCAGGACGCTGATCGGTTGGCGGCATTGATCACCTCTGGATTGGCAGGAGCGGATATCGCTGCCGAGGTTGCAGAGTGGCGGCAGAGTTTTTCGGAACTGCATTTCGTACACTGACGGCACGATGGGTGCTGTCCATGGCGCTTTCGTCGCGCCCGTGTGATTACGCCCTTCGCATCGTATATGGACGCGGGCCGACCGTATGGCCCGCGTTTTGGTATTTCACATTGCCAGATCCGGTTGGTTCCGAGTTATCTCATACGTTCTGGTTTGACCGGATCGGGTCACCTGCAAGATCAACTTCTGGGCATTTTCGAACCGTTCGAAATACGCAAACCGGATATTAGCCAGCGCTGTAATATCCTGGCACTGAATAAGGTAGTCGGCCAGAAAGTCGCTATGTTGATCTTGATCAGCAGACTCGTTGGTATTGTCCTGCCCCAATCCTTCACCCGTAAGTGTGACATTGGCCGACGCGGTAACGCATCCGGCCTCTTCCGGCAGCACAAACAAGCCCAAAGGTTTGGACAGGTCTGATACCGCAACCGCCACCTGCGCGCGATCGTCATCGGTTTCGGCCGGGCCTTCAAAACCGATAATGTCTGCAGAAGGCACATTGAGGGATAAAGAAAATGCCTGATCAGAAAAGGCGATATTCACATATCCCGTACCATGTTTATGGGCAGGGCCTTGCACTTGCGATAGAACAATCGCCGGTGTCAGCATCAAAGCAATGGCTGCACATTTCATAAACAAAGTACCACCCAACAAGGAATCACACAGTCCATTCTAATGTGATTAAAACCCCGTGCAATCGCGGCTTCGGCTCACCTACCCCGCTAATTATGGGGAAAGGGTGCGACATATATTTCCGACAATAAGACTCAGGTTGACTTACCTTACTAATTCACTCAGTTTTTGGCGCGTGCGCGTCGCTGAAGCGGCGCTAGTGAGTTTTTTCTGACAGGAAAGTGTCACCTCCATGACCAAATTTTTTGCCGCCACCAGCGTATTGACCCTTGGGATCGCGACAGCAGCATTTGCCGAAACCCCCGCGAAGATCGACGTTCTGACCACCTACGCGAACATCGCCGAAGCCAAATATGACGACAGCCTGATCACGGCAAAGTCGCTGCAGGCCGCAGTAAACGCGCTGATCGCTGATCCGTCAGACGCCACACTAAACGCAGCACGCGCTGCATGGATTGCTGCACGTGTTCCGTACCAGCAGACCGAGGTTTACCGTTTTGGCAACGCGATCGTCGACGACTGGGAAGGCAAGGTAAACGCATGGCCGCTGGACGAAGGGCTAATCGACTATGTGGACGCAGCCTATGGTGGTCCAACTGACGAGAACGAATTCGCCGCACTGAACGTCATCGCCAACCCGACGTTCGAGCTGTCAGGCAAAACCATCGACGCCAGCGAAATCACCCCGGAACTGCTGGGCGAGCCCCTGCACGAAGCCGACGGAATCGAAGCGAATGTTGCCACAGGCTACCACGCGATCGAGTTCCTGTTGTGGGGCCAGGATCTGAACGGCCATGGCGCGGGCGCAGGCGACCGTCCGTACACCGATTACGTTCAGGGTGACGACTGCACAAACAGCAATTGCGACCGCCGTGCACAATACCTGAGCGCTGCGACTGACCTGCTGGTCAGCGATCTGGAATGGATGGCGGCGCAATGGGCCGAAGGTGGCGAAGCACGCGCAGTCCTGACTGCCGACGAAATCGCAGGCGTCAGCGCCATTCTGACCGGCATGGGTTCACTGTCTTATGGTGAGCAGGCCGGTGAACGCATGCGCCTTGGCCTGATGCTGAACGACCCCGAGGAAGAACATGATTGCTTCTCGGACAACACACATAACAGCCATTACTACGATGGTCTCGGCGTTCAGAACGTCTATCTGGGCAGCTACACCCGCATCGACGGCACTCCGGTTTCAGGCGCATCGCTGTCGGATCTGGTGATCGCCAGCGACCCATCTCTGGACGCGGAGATGAAGGTGAAACTGGCCAACACCATGCAGGCTCTGGGACGTCTGAAATCAACCGCGGAAGCCGGATTTGCCTATGACCAGATGCTGGAACGCGGCAACGAAGGCGGCGAAGTGCTGATCATGGGCGGCGTTAACGGCCTGGTCGATCAGACAAAGACGATCGAGCGCATTGTGACCACGTTGGAACTTGACCAGATCGTGTTCGAAGGTTCGGACAGCCTGGACAACCCAGACGCGGTCTTCCAGTAAAATACAAGGTTCGCGCCAAACGGAGGCGGCAGTTTCACACCGCCTCCAAATCTTGTGAGGTACCTTTGATCTGTTGCCTCTGGACGTTTCTAAATTAACTTACTAATACAGTAAGAAATACAACTCAGAGCCCTGATTGCTATGATCGTATGCCACTGCACAAACATCTCGGATCACGATATCCGCGCAGCTATCGACTGGATGCGCACGTCTGATCCTTACGCGGTCATTACAACTGGTAAAATCTACCATGCCCTTGGAAAATCAGCAGATTGTGGCGGGTGCATGCCGCTTTTTCTAGACTCGATGCGCTCCAGCGATAAGTTGGAGGTCCCGATGCAGCTTCGCGCACTTCGCAGCGAGGTAACACAGGACAATGCAGATGAAGGGCGACCCCAAGGTCATAGAATATCTCAACAAATCTCTGCGGCATGAACTGACGGCGGTCAGCCAGTATTGGCTGCATTACCGCCTGCAAGAGGATTGGGGCCTCGGTCACATGGCCAAGAAAAGCCGCGAAGAATCCATCGAAGAAATGGAGCACGCGGACAAACTGATCGAGCGAATTATTTTCCTGGGCGGTCACCCGAATTTGCAACAACTTGACCCGTTGCGCATCGGCCAGACCCCAAAAGAGACGTTGGAATGTGATCTGGCCGCAGAGGTCGACGCCCGGGCCTTGTACAAGGAAGCGCGCGAATACTGTCAGAGCGCTGGCGACTACGTCACTATGTCTCTGTTTGAAGGATTGCTGGCGGATGAGGAAGGCCATATCGATTTCCTCGAAACGCAGCTGGACCTGTACGAAAGGATTGGCGAAGCCAATTATGTGCGACTCAACGCATCGAAAATGGACGAAGGCGAGTAAGCTTGCCCTTTTGCCGGTGGCCGCGCTTGCGGCTACCCAATCCCTGTCGGCAGAGCTGCGGGATCTTCACCTCAACTACCTTCCCAGAACTGAAGACGAACAAGCAAGGATTGCGCGGGTTACCGCCGCGCCTGTCGAATTCAGCGCGCCTCAGCGCTTTGAAGAGCTGCCAGGTGGGGCCGCAACTGTCCGCGCGCGCATCGACGCAGATGCGTTCTCGCAGCCCTCAGGCAACCTGAGTTTCGAGCAGGAGCTGGACTTCAAAGTCGGCAACGGCCTGTTCAAGAAGATCTGGGTGTCTTCCCCGTCTTCCACGTTGGCCTCAGATGGGTTGGGGCCGCTATATAACGCACGATCCTGTCAACGCTGTCACATCAAAGACGGGCGTGGGCATACTCCCAACGGCCCCGATGACAACGCAATTTCGATGTTCCTGCGCGTGTCTATCCCTGGAACTCCCGAGGACGGATACGCAGAGATCGAAGACTACTTCGCCACCCGTCCCGAACCGAATTACGGCAGGCAAATGCAGGATCTGGCCCTTCCCGGCCACCCGGCAGAGTACCGGCTTGATATCACTTACGAAGACGTTCCCGTCACTTTGTCGGATGGGGAAACCGTCACTTTGCGGCGTCCTACCTACAAAGCTGCCGATCTGGGTTATGGCCCTTTGCACCCTGACGCGATGATCAGCCCCCGCGTGGCTCCGCAAATGATCGGCCTAGGCTTGCTCGAGGCGATCCCGGTAGAAGACCTGCTGGCGAATGCGGACCCGGAAGATGAGGATGGCGACGGAATATCCGGCCGGCCTAACATCGTATGGGCAATTGAATATGGCGCGCCGATGATGGGCCGGTTTGGTCATAAGGCGGGCATGCCCACGATCATGGAGCAATCCGCTGCAGCCTTTGCCGGTGATATCGGTATTTCCAGCCCCCTCTACCCGGCAGCGCACGGCGATTGCACCACTTCGCAGGTCGATTGCGTGAACGCGCCGCATGGTGATGGCGACGACCGGACCTTTGAAATTGATCAGGTTGGCATGGATCTGGTCGCCTTCTATAGCCGCAATCTGGGTGTACCGGCCCGTCGGAATATGGACGATCCTCAGGTGTTGCGCGGAAAGCAGGTGTTCCACGACACCGGGTGTGCATCGTGCCACACGCCCTCATTCGTGACGCATCGTATGGAAGACCGTCCAGAGCATAGCTTTCAGCTGATCTGGCCCTATTCGGACCTGCTGCTGCACGATATGGGCGAAGCGCTTGCCGATAACCGGCCCGAGGCCCGCGCCACGGGTCGTGAATGGCGCACACCGCCACTTTGGGGGATCGGACTGACCCAACAGGTATCGGGCCATACGCAGTTTCTGCATGATGGGCGGGCGCAATCGTTGCTCGAGGCGATCCTGTGGCACGGCGGTGAGGCGCAGACAGCGCGTGACACGGTCGTCGGGATGCCTAAGCCTGACCGCGATGCCCTTATCCGTTTTTTGGAAAGCCTTTGACCCATGCGCGCCTTAGCACTTGCTCTTTCCCTGACATTGCCTCTGGGCGCCAACGCACAAGATCGCGGGCCGATCCTGTCCGACGCCATCGAGGCTCATATCCTACCCGGCTATTCCGCCCTGTCAGAATCCACCAACGCTTTGGCCGATGCTGCGCAGGCGGATTGTGACCCGAACTCGACCCAGCTTCGCAATGCATACAACGACGCGTTTGACGATTGGATTTCGGTTAGTCATCTGCGCTTTGGCCCATCCGAAGTCGAGGACCGCGCCTTTGCATTAGCGTTTTGGCCCGATACCAAGGGATTCACCCCTAAAGCACTGTCCAGCCTGATTTCTGCTGAGGATACAGCCATTCAATCCCCGGATGCCTTTGCGGAAACCTCCGTGGCCGGCCGCGGTTTTTTCGCGCTGGAACTGATGCTCTACGATCCGCGCTTCACCGATCTGGGCAGAGCCGAGTATCGCTGCGCGCTGATGCAGGCCATAACCGCAGACATCAACTGCAATGCCGGGGCAATTGATGCAGATTGGGCGGACTACGCACGCGCATTGGCAAACCCGGGTGAGAACAGTCCGTACCGGTCTGAAGACGAAGCCATGCAAGAGCTTTACAAGGCCCTGACGACCGGTCTGGAATTCACCGCCGAAACCCGCCTTGGTCGCCCATTGGGAAGTTTCGACCGTCCCCGCCCCAAACGCGCCGAGGCGCGGCGTTCCGAACGTTCGTTGCGCCATGTGGAGTTGTCATTGATCGCTTTGCGTGACCTGGCCGCGCGTCTGTCGGCAGATCACCCGGAAATCGCCGCCGATCTGGATGACGCATTCGCCGCCGCCATCGATCGGGCGCAGTCGCTGGACGATCCGGCATTTGCCGGGGTGGCAACCCCACAGGGAAGATTCCGCGTTGAGGCGCTACAACAATCCATCAACGATATCCGCGCCATTGCCTCGACCGAGCTTAGCCCCACGCTGGGCATCAATGCCGGGTTCAACTCATTGGACGGGGATTGAACCGTGACGAGCCGACGAAGTTTTCTTGCTGGGTTGGCTGCTGCCAGCCTTGCGCCCTTGCGTGGATGGTCAGCTGTCGGCGCACCGGATTATCTGGCCGCCGCACTGTTCCCGGATGGGACTTTTCGGCTGGCCGGGTTGGATACGGGCGGCGACATCCTGTTTTCTCTGCCGTTGCCCGCGCGCGGGCACGCGGCGGCGGCGCATCCCCACCACGCGCAGGCGGTGGCCTTTGCACGCCGTCCGGGAACATTTGCAATCATCATCGACTGCGCGACCGGCACACAGACCGCTGTGTTAGAAGCCCCGAAAGGCCGCCATTTCTATGGGCATGGCGTGTTCTCAACCGATGGAACGCGGCTGTTCACCACCGAAAACGATTTTGAGACCGGTCAGGGTGTGATTGGTGTCTGGAACATGGATGACTACACACGAATTGGGGAGTTCGCTTCGGGCGGTGTCGGTCCCCATGATATGCGTCTGATGCCAGATGGTCGCACATTGGTTGTGGCAAATGGCGGGATCGAAACCCATCCAGAAACAGGAAGAACCAAACTCAACCTGCCTGTGATGCAACCGCGCCTGACCTATCTGGATCAAAATGGCGGGGTTCTTGAGCAGGTGGAACTGCCACAAAAGCTGCACAAAAACTCGATCCGCCATCTGGCGGTGCGACCTGACGGTTTGATCGGTTTCGCGATGCAATGGCAGGGCGACTCATCGCAACACCCTCCCCTCTTGGGTTTGCATCGCCGTGGCGAAAAACCCCTACTACTCAGCGCGCCCGACGCTGACCAAAGTACGTTGCAGGGATATGCGGGCAGCATCGCCTTTTCCGGTGCAGGCGAAACAGTCGCTATCACCTGTCCCCGCGGCAATGCCCTGCACCGTTTTCGGGTCACGGATGGACAGCTTGATGGCGTCTTCCTGCACGAGGATGTTTGCGGCCTTGGCACCGCATCAAACGGGTTTGTGTTCACAACCGGGACTGGTGTGATCGGGCAATTGTCCACAAACAAAGCCCAAATATCCAACCGGTCTGAATGCCAATGGGACAATCATCTGATCCCAATTCGTGCTACCGCATAAATTCGGAAAACTCCGCCCCATAGATTACACTTGGAAGAATCATATAGCTGCCGTATTGGCGGGCGCGAAACTGGCACCCCGGCTTACAAGGACTGACTTGATTGAAACACACGCCCGACGCACCGCATTCCATCTACGGAGTTGAGAAATGGGGCAAAGATCTCATTGAGGTGACGGAGCAGGGCGAAATCGGTCTGCGCAATCCCATGGCACCCGAGGCTAAAGCAATCAGCCTACCGGGTATTCTCAGTGATCTGGATGAACGCGGCATCAAAGCGCCGATGATCCTGCGCGTCAGTTCCTATCTGGAACACGAGATTGTCCACATTAACGAGAGCTTTTGCGATGCGATTGCGCGCACCGGTTACAAGGGCAGCTATCGCGGCGTGTTCCCGATCAAGGTGAACCAGCAGGCGCAAGTGGTCGACCGGATCGTCGAGTTCGGCAAGAAATACAACTACGGGCTCGAGGCCGGATCCAAACCCGAACTGGTGGTGGCGCTGGCGCACCGTCTAGCCCCCGAGGCGTTGATTGTCTGCAATGGCGTCAAGGATGCCGAATTCATTCAGTTGGCCATCCTCAGCCGCAAGATTGGATTCAACACGGTCATTGTGTTGGAAAGCCCGAAAGAGGCTGACACGGTGATCGAAGTCTACAACGAGCTGGGCATCGAACCCCTGATCGGCGTGCGGGTCAAACTGACCAACCAGATCAGCGGCAAGTGGGAAGAAAGCTCGGGTGATCGATCAGCCTTTGGCATGAATACCGATCAGTTGGTCGCCACGGTGGACAAGCTGAAGGCGGCGGGCCTGCTGCATTGCCTGAAGCTACAGCACTCACACCTTGGCTCGCAGGTGCAGGACGTCAATGATGTGCGCCGCGCAGTGGGCGAGGCCTGCCGGTATTACACTGAACTGACACGCGAAGGCGTGCCGCTAACCCATCTGGACCTCGGCGGCGGTATGGGCGTGGACTATACGGGTGAGAAGAAGGCTGCCGAGAACTCGATCAACTACACGGTCGAGGAATACTGTGCCAACGTGGTCGAAACTGTGGCCTATGCCATGGACGAGGCCGAGGTGGATCACCCTACACTGGTCACCGAAAGCGGCCGCGCCGTGGTGGCAACATCGTCGATGCTGGTGTTCAACGTGCTGGAAAGCACGCTTTACGATGCGCCCAACGGCCCAGAGGTCGAAGCGGACGATCACCATCTGGTCTCAGATCTTGCGGCGATCAACGGCTATCTCAGCAGCGACCGACTGCAGGAATGCTGGAACGACGCGAATTTCTACCGCAACGAACTGCGCGCGCTGTTCCGCCGCGGCTATGTGGACCTGCGCCAGATGGCCCGCGCCGAACGGATCTACCTGTCGCTGATGGCCCGTCTCAAGGCGCTGGCCGCAAGCGACGATCTGGACACGGATGTGGATGATCAGCTTGAGAAAGTGGCCGATATCTACCACTGCAACTTCTCACTGTTCCAGTCGCTGCCTGATGTCTGGGCGATCGACCAGCTACACCCAATTGTGCCCCTGCAGGGCCTGAACCAAACGCCTGATCGTCGCGCGGTACTGTCCGACATCACTTGCGACAGCGATGGCAAGATTGATCGGTTCATACTGGCCGACGGTGTCTCGCCCAGCCTGCCTGTGCACTCCCTGCCCGAAGATCGGGAATACCTTATGGGTGTTTTCTTTGTCGGTGCCTATCAGGAAACGCTGGGCGATTTGCACAACCTGTTCGGCGACACGAACGTCGTTACCATCGACCTGCGCGCGGACGGCGGCTTTGACCTACTGCACGAGCAAGAGGGCGACACGATCAGCCAGGTTCTGTCGTATGTCGAGTTCGACCCCAACGATTGTGTCGCCGCGTTCCGCAAAATGGTGGACGAGGCGATCTCGACCGGTACTCTGATGGCCAAGGACCGCAAAACCCTGATGAGCGCCTATCGCGACTCCATCAACGGCTACACCTATTACGAATAACTCCAGAGAGGAGATGACCCCCATGGGAACTTTGAGTGGCAAAACACTGGTTGTCGGCGCAGGCGGCGTATCGCACGCGGCTGTGCACAAGATGGCAATGAATTCGGATATCTTCACCGAAATCACTCTGGCCAGCCGCACGAGATCAAAATGCGATGCCATCGCGAAGGCAGTGAAAGATCGCGTGGGCGTTGACATCGCCACCGCCGAACTTGATGCCTACAAGGTCGAAGACACGGTCAAGCTGATCAAGGAAACCGGGGCCGAACTGCTGGTGAACCTCGCCCTGCCCTATCAGGATCTGGTGCTGATGGATGCGTGTCTTGAGGCGGGCATTCATTATCTCGACACTGCGAACTATGAACCCGAAGATGTGGCCAAGTTCGAATACCACTGGCAATGGGCTTATCAGGACCGGTTCAAAGAGGCAGGCCTGACCGCCATCCTCGGCTCGGGCTTCGATCCGGGTGTAACCAGCGTGTTCGCCAAATGGCTGAAGAAACACAAGCTGGACACCATTCGCCAGATCGACGTTCTGGATGCCAATGGCGGTTCGAACGATCAGGAATTCGCCACCAACTTCAACCCGGAAATCAACCTGCGCGAAGTGCTGGCCGAAGTGCGCCACTGGGAAAACGGCGCATGGCATACCAGCCCGGCGATGACCACAAAGGTCGAATACGATTTCCCCGCCATCGGCCAAAAAAACATGTACCAGATGTATCACGAGGAATTGGAGTCGCTTACAACCCACTTCCCCGAGATTGAGCGTGCCCGCTTCTGGATGACATTCGGCGACGCCTACATCACCCATGCCAAGGTGCTGGAAAATGTCGGCATGACTCGCATCGACCCGGTGATGCATGACGGCAAGGAAATCATCCCGATCCAGTTCCTGAAAACCCTGCTGCCCGACCCCGGCGATCTGGGTGCCGAAACCAAGGGCAAAGCCTGCATCGGCGATATCGCCACGGGTCAGGCCAAGGACGGCTCAGGCGAGAAGACCTACTACATCTACAACATCTGCGATCACGAGGAATGCTATGCAGAAGTTGGCAGCCAGGCCGTCAGCTACACCACCGGCGTCCCCGCCATGATCGGTGCGGCGCAGGTGCTGAAAGGCAACTGGTCCGAGCCCGGCGTGTGGAACATGGAACAGCTCGACCCGGATGACTTCATGGACATGCTGAACGAGCACGGCCTGCCGTGGCAGGTCCACGAACTCGACGGTCCGGTCGAGTTCTAATTTTATCGTTTCCAAAATACTCCGGGGGTCCGGGGGCAGAGCCCCCGACCTCTCCACAATTGGGAGTTGCCGGACATGTCCGACATGATGACCACACAGGCCGGAGACGCCGGAGCCTTTCGCAGCTTTGACCTGAGCCGCGTGCCAAGCCCATGCTTCGTGGTTGATGAAAAAGCCGTCGAGCGGAACCTGACCATTCTCGCCGATATTGGAACCCGATCCGGCGCACATGTGCTGAGCGCGCTCAAGGCATTCTCGATGTTCTCGCTCGCCCCACTTGTCCGCCAACATCTAGGCGGCACATGCGCGTCCGGCATTTTCGAAGCACGGTTGGGTCGCGAAGAATATGGTGGCGAGGTCGCGACCTTCTGCGCCGGGTACAAGGACGCGGACGTCGATGAAATTCTGTCGTTATCCGATCACATCATATTCAACTCACCAGCGCAAAAAGAACGGTTTCTTGCCAAAGCTCGGAACGCTGGCGTTCAGGTCGGTCTGCGCATCAACCCGGAGCATTCCGAAGGCGAGATCCCAAAATATGACCCCTGT
Source organism: Ruegeria sp. CDSC054 (assembly GCF_059610645.1). Taxonomy (NCBI): domain Bacteria; kingdom Pseudomonadati; phylum Pseudomonadota; class Alphaproteobacteria; order Rhodobacterales; family Roseobacteraceae; genus Ruegeria; species Ruegeria sp. CDSC054. The sequence continues at coordinate 648,517 of NZ_JBXWOA010000002.1, forward strand.
GCGCCCTGCTCTCGCCTTGGCACCCCAATCAGTCAGTTGACGACCGACGAACTGACCGGGGTTGATGGCCTGCACATGCACACGCTCTGCGAACAAGGGTTCGCGCCATTGCAACGCACTTGGGAAGCCGTCCTGCCAAGACTCAAGCCCTTCCTCGGCCAACTCAAATGGCTGAACTTTGGAGGCGGCCATCATATCACGCGCGACGACTATGACCGCGACGGGCTGGTGGCGTTCATCAGGGACATCCGCGAGACATACGGCATCGAAGTCTATCTCGAACCCGGTGAGGCGGTCGCGCTGGACGCAGGTATCTTGGTCGGCGAAATCCTCGACCTGCCAACCAATAACATGAACCTTGCAATCACCGATATCTCGGCCACCTGCCACATGCCTGACGTGATCGAAGCCCCCTATCGTCCCGCCCTGATGGATGAGGCCGAAGCAGGCCATACTTACCGTCTGGGCGGCCCCTCCTGTCTGGCCGGTGACGTGATCGGGGATTATACGTGGGATCAGCCACTGGAATTCGGCCAACGCTTTGCCTTCCTGGATCAGGCCCACTATTCGATGGTCAAGACCAACACATTCAATGGCGTACCGCTGCCCACCATTGCCCTGTGGAATAGCGAAACGGACGAGCTGAAGATCATCAAGCAGTTCGGCTATGACGACTTTAAGGACAGACTCTCATGAGCATTTTCCTCGACAGTGAACTGACCGCGTTTGAGCGCACCGAAGATGCCCGTTTTCGCGTGATCCCGGTGCCGCTGGAGCGCACGGTCTCTTACGGCTCGGGCACGGCCAAAGGCCCTGATGCCATCATCGAGGCCAGCAATGAGCTGGAACGCATTACCGGACATGCCGAGCCATGCGTCGAGGGGATTTTCACAGAAGAACCAGTGGATTGCGACGCCGCCCTGTCCGAGATCATGGAGCGCCTTGCCCAGCGCACCGAAGCCGCTGTTCGTGCTGGCAGGGTTCCAGTGACTTTGGGCGGAGAGCATTCCCTCAGTTACGGCGCCGTCATGGGCGTGACCCGCGCGCTAGGTCAACCCATCGGCATAGTTCAGATCGACGCCCATGCCGACCTGCGCAACGCCTATCAGGGGGAAAAACACTCCCATGCTTCGGTCATGCACCTGCTGGCCGAAGAAGGCGTTCGATTGGCTCAGTTCGGTGTCCGTGCCTTTTCGACTGAAGAGGCACAGAGCCGCCTGAAAAACCACATCTTCCACGTGGATGCAGAAGATCTGGTCACAGGCAATATCCACGCTGTCGACCTGCCAGAGGATTTTCCCGAGCTGGTCTATGTCAGTTTCGATGTCGACGGGCTGGACCCTGCGATCATGCCCGCCACAGGAACTCCGGTGCCCGGTGGCCTTGGATATTATCAGGCGCTACGGCTGGTAGAACACACCCTGAAAGGCCGCAAATGCGTAGGCTTCGACGTGGTGGAACTGGCCCCGAACGGCAATGCCGCCTGGGACTTCACCGCTGCGCAGATCGTTTATCGCCTGATGGCTGCCTGTTAACCCTCGGACGTTTCGTTCAGTTCCATATGGCCTTCGCCCTTGTTCAGGACGCGGCGCAGCATGGGTTCAAAGAACTCAAGCGGTTTGGTCGGATACTCGGGATCAAACGCCTTCTGATCGTATTCATGGCAGAAGTAACGGCAGTCCTCCCAATAGGGGCTGTCGCGGTACTTGTCGCGGGCGTTACGATCGCCTCCCAGGTGGTGATTGTAGTAATAGCCTTGGAATACGCAGTGGTGTTTTAATATCCAGTGGGTTTTCTCGCTGACATAAGGTTTCATCATCGCTGCCGACAGCTCACCGTGGTTATACGGTGACAGAATATCTCCGGTGTCATGGATCAGTGCCGCGACCACCAGTTCTTCATCTGCACCATCCTCATAGGCACGCGTCGCGGCCTGAAGGCTGTGCTGGTAACGATTGACCGGGTATGGCGTCCACGCCTCGTCCAGGGAACGGATCGCGTCCAGGATTCGGTCTGGAAGGGCGGCGTTGAACGCCTCTTCATACTCCATGACGGCGTCCCAATCGGCTTTGGTCGCCTCCTCAAAACTGGTCCAGGTGGGTTTGTGGCTTTTGTCCAGCATGATATTTCCTCTGGCTGATCTGCTATGGCCAGCATATCCGAAGACAGCAGCTGAAAAAAATGAATTGATTTTATCACTTCGATCAAAAAATACTTTCAGCATGCAAATCAAAGCCCTTGAGACATTTCTGTGCGTTGCAGACACCGGTGGCTTCCATGCCGCTGCACGACACCTCAACATCACACAGACAGCGGTCAGCGCCCGTATCAAACTGATCGAAGAGGAAACCGGAAAGCCCTTGTTCACTCGGGGCGCAGGCGGCACCAACCTGACAGAATTCGGACGGCAGTTTCGACCCTATGCCGAGCAGATGTTGTCATTGTGGTCCTTTGCCTCTCGTGACCTACCGGGGCAGACACCGCACCGGATTGCCCTGCGCCTTGGTGCACAGCTCAGCGTTTGGGATCCATTGCTGGTCGATCTGGCCGTTCGTTACGAACAGCGCCATGGCCAGCTGTTGCTAACCCTGAACTACGATCATGACCTCAACATGGTCGAGGCCGTGGCGACGCATGTATTGGATGCGGCACTGACCCACGAAAAACCATCTGATCGGCGCGTTCTATATCACGAACTGGCGCCTGAACGTTTGTTGTTGGTCGAAACCCCCGACGCCGGCAAAGACCCGGTTTTCGTCAATCTCGAATTGGGCGAAGTCTATCAGGACCACGTGCGGTCAGCAGCGCGCAAAGCGGCAGGTCAGACACTTTTTTTGGGCAATTGCATGATGGGTCTGCGCTATGTTTTACGGCGCGGCGGTACGGGTTACTTTCCCGAATATGTAATTCGAGATCAGTTGAGCGACGGCACTTTGGTATCGGTTACCGAAGCGATGGATCTGATGTTGCCGCTTTACTTGGTGACCAGACGGGATAGCGAGGCGTTTGACTACGTGGTGGCCTGCCTGACTGAACTGCGCGCGGCGAATTAAGCCTGCGACAAGGTTCCATTCGCCCCCCGCGATCGGGTGCGCAGCAATGGTCGCCCGGCGATCAACAGGAACACGCACGAAATAAGGACGCCGATAATCGCTGGCAGGTATAGCAATATCCACAGGTTCGGATCATCGATCACAACCGGCGCCACAAAGCCCCGGACACCCTCCAACAGGACCAAAATCGTGAAAGCTCCGAATATCTGTGGCCACAGCCCAAAGCGCGAAAAACTGCCCAGCATCAGCGTTGAAAAACCAGCCATCGCCACCGCGATACAAATGGCGATCCATGAAAAACGCTGATGCAGCTCTTCGATCAGTTCCCCTTCCGAGAACTGCTCGGTCGCAAGAATACTTTCCCGGCCCTGCAACAACTCGAGCGTTGGGATCGCCTCAAGACTGCGCATGGCGTTGGTGTCTGAATTTGTGAGTTCCGAGATGTCATAAGAGGCATCCGCAAAAAGTGTCGAAGACAGCGTCCTGCCTTCTGGATTCAGGCGCAATGCGATCCCGTCCACCATCACCAGATGAATGCCAGTGCCATTGTTGACCAGATAAGCCGTCTTGCTGGAATAGCTTACCGGGTCCTCTTCATTCCGACGATCCGACACGAAAACCTCGGACAGCGTGCCATCCAAATCAATTTTCCCAATGTAGACCGTAACGCCTTGCGCGGGGTGCAGAAATTCACCCTCATTTAAAAGCTGGGCAGTGACGTCTCCGGCAACCTCGGCCTGGCGCTGCTCTAGCTGCTCCACCGATGCAGGGCGCAGAAAGACACTGATCGCGGCCATCATCAGACCGGTCAGGATGCCGAATACGAACACTGGGCGCGCCAATCTCCAAGGGCTGGTCCCTGTGGCCAGCATCACCGTCATCTCGCTTTCGCGGCTCAGGCGGTTGGTGGCATAGACAGCGGCGGCAAAAACCGCCATTGGCATCACGGTGCGGATAAGGGTCGGCAACGTCAGTGCGGTGAATTCCAGAAACACCATCGCGGGTTGGCCGCCGCTGATCACCCGGTCAAATAGGCTGACGGAACGGGTAATCCAGAACACACCCACCAGAACCAGGGTAAAAAAGCCGAACAGAATCAGCAGCTGCCGCAGGAAGTAACCATCAAAACGCGACATGAACCCTCTTCCGCCTGTCTGTTGTGGGCAGGACCATAGGCCATTCCAAAGGCGCAGGAAACCGGATTGATCGAATTGCGCGGCACCTGGCTAAACCAATGTTAACCCCATCTAAACCCCAGGTTCAACACAGCCGCCAATCTGAGTGGAATGAACAACCGAACACGCGATGGAGGAGAATATGATGGCCCACGCAGACTTCATCACCGAAATGGGCGTCTTTTGAAGCCTCGTACATTCGCATGCGGCGTAAAGCCGGTTGGTTGTAGAAAATGGATCGGTCAGATTCAGCCGCCTTTAGACCCCCCCGGGTCTCAAAATTCCCGTATGCAACACCGGCAAAGTTTTCAACGCCACATATTTGCCATATTTCCTTTCAGTTGATACGGTCGCAAAAAAGGCGAATGCCGGTGGCCAAGATAGAGCAGCAGTCAAAATATTCTAAGAGCGTCGCAGCGCTCACCGTGCCAGAGTCCCTAAAGGGCAAACGCGGAGGGCTGTTCTATTTGCTTTGCGAAATGGAGCGAGCTCGGCTTATGAGACTGTACGGACCGAACTTCGAAGACATCATCACAAAGTCGCCCTCGGACCAGGGCTCAAACAACGGTCGATTGGTCAGTATGCTCTCGGTCGACGAGTTCATATTTTTCTAGCAATCAATGCCTGGCAGTTGCGTTGTTCGAAAAGTTAAGAATCGCGTCTTGTGACCGGGTCCCTGCAGCCTCAGATTACACCCCAAATAATTGCAGGATACCTAGCTTGGGTTTCGTTCTTTACGATGAAACGGCCGCAGATCAATGAGGAAATGGCAGGGGCAGCAGGGTTCGAACCCGCGACCTACGGTTTTGGAGACCGTCGCTCTACCAACTGAGCTATACCCCTAAGGTGCGCTTCAAATATGCCAGCCGCGCAGCGGACTCAAGAGGCTTTTTTAGATTCCGCGCGACTAATGCATCCGACAAACAAGTTGCGTGCAGCGTTTAGTTCTATAAGACACGGTTTGGTCAGTACGAGGGACCCAATCCGTGAGTATCCGCAAAAAGATCGCCGACAGCGAAGCCGTTTTGAACTGGGCCGCGCGCCGCATCGCAAGTTATATCCGGATGGTCAATCGCAACACCAAATGGAAGCGCATCGGATACGAAGAACTGGACCAACTGGCCGAACAAGGTGAGCCGGTGATCGTGGTGCTGTGGCACCAAAGGCTGGCGCAGTCGCCGTATTTCTTCCCGCTGGACAAAGGGCGCATCTGTTCAATCACTTCGTCTGCGCGGGCCGGCAGCATGGTAGGTCGGGTACAGAAACTATTCGGCATGGACACCATCGCCATGGCCAGCAAACACAAGAGCAACGTCGCCGTTTCGCGAGAAGTGATCGGCAAGATAAAACAAGGGGTTTCCATCGGCATCGCAGCTGACGGGCCACGTGGACCCGAGCGTGTGCTTTCCACGGTGCCATTGGTTTGGGCGCGCACGTCTGGCAAACGAATCTTCGGGATCACCTTTTCTGCACAATATGGCAGCGAAGCGGGTACATGGGATCGTCTGCTGATGCCCCGCCCCTGGCGGAACACGGGAGTCTTTCTATGCCGCGAGTGGACTGAGACCGTGCCGCGCAAAGCATCCGAAGAGCAAATCGAAGAGCTGCGCCAAAGCCTTGAGCAGCATATGAACGATATCACTGCCGAGGCCGACCGCATGGTCGGGCGCGAACCGTGGTCGCAAGAGGCCTAACCGCCCCTTAACCGCTGCATCAGGTAAACTTCGCTGCCTTCAGGGATTGGCTCGGTCAACCCTGTGGCGATAACGCGGCCATCAATTGCGATAGACACCCCGGCATCAATAGGACCTTGAAGCTGTGGATGGGCCAGCACCAATGCGCGTAACAGTTCTCCGGTCGTCTTGGCTTCAACCTCGACGACCTGCTGGCCCCCGGTCAATGACCGGAGGCCGGACCAGAGATGAACCTCAACCATCGTCCTTGAGCGCGGCCAGAATGCGCGGCGGCGACATCGGTAGTTGACGCATGCGCACGCCAGCCGCATGGGACACGGCGTTGGCAATGGCGGCCAGAGGCGGCACGATGCCGGTCTCGCCGACGCCCCGCACACCGAAAGGATGACCGGGGTTGGGCACTTCGACAATCACCGTGTCGATCATCGGCAGGTCACTGGCGACGGGGATGCGATAGTCGAGGAAGATCGAGTTCTGCAGGCGACCGTCATCGCCGTAGATATACTCTTCGTTCAGCGCCCAGCCGATGCCTTGCGCGGCACCGCCCTGATACTGCCCTTCCACATAGGTCGGGTGGATCGCCTTCCCGGCATCCTGGATGACCGTGTAGCGGGTGATCGAGGTCTTGCCGGTTTCCGGATCAACCTCGGCATCAACGATATGAGTGCCAAACGACACGCCTGCGCCTTCCGGGGTCGCCTCAAAGTGGCCTGAGATCGGACCGCCGGTCGAACCCATATGCGCCGTGATATCGGCCAACGGCCGCGGATCGAAATCACCGGCATTGGGGCCCGAGGGCACCGCACAGCCGTTTTCCCATTTGACTGCGTCCGTCGGAATTCCCCAGCTGGCCGCCGCACGTTCGCACAGTTTTTCGACTGCGTGTTTGGCTGCTTTGATGGTCGCCAGACCGGAGGCGTACGTCACGCGAGAGCCGTGGCTGACGTCGTTGTACCCAAGCGTCGCTGTATCGGCGATGGTCACCCGGATGTTTTCGTAGGGAATGCCCAGCACCTCAGCCGCCATCAGCGCCATTGAAGCGCGCGAGCCGCCGATGTCCGGCGTACCGACCATCAACTGGGCCGAACCGTCCTCGGACAGAGATAGCGAGACCGAAGTTTCACCACCGTGGTTAAACCAGAACCCGCAAGAGATGCCGCGCCCCTGCCCTGGCTTCAGCGGGGCTGAGTAATGCGGATGCGCCTTTGCGGCTTCCAGCGTCTCAACCAGACCGATGCGCTCATAGCGCGGGCCATAGCTGGCTTTGGTGCCCTCGTGTGCCGCGTTTTTCAGGCGCACATCAACCGGGTCGAGGCCCAGCTTCTTACACAGCTCGTCAATCACCGACTCAACCGCAAAAGCCCCCATCGGCGCACCGGGTGCACGATAGGCAGCCTGTTTCGGCCGGTTGGCCATCACGTCATAGCCAATCTGCTTGACATTGGTCAGGTTGTAGGGCGCAAAGGCGCACATGGCGGTCATATCGCCGGGCGCGCCCGGAAATGCACCGCCTTGTAGGCGGAACACGCCCTGCGCGGCCGAGATGGTACCGTCCTTCTTCATGCCGATCTTGATGTCCATCGACGCCGACGACGTGGGACCAGTTGCCCGGAACACTTCGGACCGGTTCATCACAACCTTGACCGGGCGGTTGGCCTTGCGGCTCAGCGCCAGGGCAACGGGTTCGATAAAGACGGTCGTCTTACCGCCGAAGCCACCACCAATCTCGGATGCCGTGACGCGCAGTTGCGAGGTTTCGATACCCAGCAGCGCTGCACAGGTTTTCTGCGCGATCCAGTGGCCTTGGGTCGTGCACCACAGCTCACCCTTGCCATCGTTACCCAACATACCCAAACAGGCATGCGGTTCGATGTAACCCTGATGGGTCGCCTCAGTGACAAAGCTGTCTTCGATGACCAGATCGGCCTCAGCAAAACCGGCTTCGACATCACCGTGCCCACTTTCATGGTAGCGAACGACGTTCGGGTGCATGCCTTCCGGAACCGAATAGTCTGCGGCACCTTCGCGAATGACAGGCGCATCAGAGGCCATCGCCTTGTCCACATCGGTGACGTGGGGCAACACCTCGTATTCGACCTCGATCAGCTTGAGCGCATCGCGCGCTGCCAGTGCCGAAGTGGCCGCAATGGCTGCTACAGCGTGGCCGTCATACAGAGCCTTTTCGCCTGCCATGACGTTTTCCAGAACATTCCAGAATTCGCCCTCCAGTCCCGGTTTGAACGGGACGTCTGCAAAATCCGCGCGGGTCACGACGGCTTTAACGTCCTTATGCGCCTCGGCCTTCGAGGTGTCGATTTTCACGATCCGCGCATGGGCATGGGGCGAGCGTAGGATTGCGCCGTGCATCATACCAGGTGCCGACATATCGGCCCCGAACTTGGCGCGGCCCGTGACCTTGTCCAACCCATCAGGGCGGTTCGGGCGGGTGCCAACAAAAGTGAATTCAGATTTGCGATCGTCGAGTGCCATTACGAAGCCTCCCGCAGTTCTTCTGCCGTTTCCATGACGGCGCGAATGATTTTGTCATAACCGGTGCAGCGGCAAAGGTTGCCCGCCAGCCAGTACCGGGTTTCTTCTTCGGTCGGGTTGGGGTTCTTTTCCAACAGAGACTTGGCCGCGACCAGAATACCCGGAGTGCAGATACCGCACTGCAGCGCTGCATGTTCGATGAACTTCTGCTGCAGCGGGTGCAGATCGTCACCATCCGCGATGCCTTCGACGGTCTCGATAGTCTTACCATCTGCTTCAACCCCCAGCATCAGGCATGAGCAGACCAGCCGGCCATCAACTGAGACCGAGCACGCACCGCAGTCACCGGTCCCGCAGCCCTCTTTCGCGCCGGTCAGGTTCAGTTTGTCGCGCAAACAGTCCAGCAGGGTCTCCCGCGGATCGCACAGGTATTCGACAGTGTCGCCATTTACAGTGGTAGATACGTGGAACTTGCTCATGCTTGTTCTCCCTTCGCACGGGCATAGGCGATTTTCGCGGCGCGCTTGGCAAGAACGCCAGCGACCTCGGTGCGGAACGCGATGGTGCCGCGCTTGTCGTCAATCGGGTTGCATGCAGCGGATGCCGCAGCAGCCAGCGCATCAAGCGCGGCATCGTTCAACGTACTGCCGATGATGGCCTTCGCGCAGTCTTCAACCAGTAGAACGGTCGGGGCGACAGCACCCAGCGACACGCGGGCTTCGGTAACAGTGTCGCCGTCCAAACGCAGGTTCACCCCTACGCCGACAACAGCAATATCCATCTCGGTGCGTGGTATGAACCGCAGATAGGCGTCGCCGCCATCCTCACCCCGTGCGGGAATGTGCACGGCCGAGACCAGCTCACCCTTGGCCAGCGATGTCTTGCCAGGGCCGGTCGGGATATCTTCGACAGCAACTTCGCGATCGCCACCCGGGCCTGTCACGGTAACGGTAACTCCGGCGGCGACCATGGCAGGCACGGAATCCGCCGCAGGAGAGCCATTACACAGGTTCCCGGTCAGCGTTGCGCGCCCCTGCACTTGGGTTGATCCGATCAGGTCCATCGCCTCGACCACACCGGGCCAATCCCGGCCCAGTTCGGGGTGCTCGCTCATTTCTGCACCGGTGGCAGCGACTCCCAGCGTCCAGCTGCCATCGGCATTGCTGTTGATGTCGCTCACGCCATCAATCTTTTTGATGTCGATCAGCGTGTCGGGTGTCACCAGTTCCGAGCGCAGCTGCACCAGTACATCGGTGCCTCCTGCAAGAAATCGGGTAATGCCCGTCGCATTCGCGGCCAGAGCCGACGCCTCGGCAAAGCTGGCGGGGCTGTGATAATCCATGAAAATACCTCGCACCTGTTGATCAGGATTCACTGGGGTTCGCAGGGGACGTTAGTGCAGCTACCCCACGGCGTCCATGGCTGGAACGACCAATTTTTGTGTTTATCGAAGTCGTTTTCAGACCTCAGATCAGAGGTCGAGTTCGATCACACCGTCAGGTTCAGCCGCACGGCTTTGACACAAGATGATCGCGCCCTCGCGCTGTTTGTTGGACAGAACGAAATCACGGTGCTCAATATCGCCGGAAACCACGCCGCATTTGCAGACGCCACATATACCGTCGGCGCATTTAACATCCACGTGAATGCCCGCCTCGTTCAATACCTGAGCGGCATCTTTGCCTTCCGGGACGGTCAGTTCCCTGCCCGACTTTGCCAGCTTCAACGTGAAGGGATGGTTTTCATATTCCGGCTGTTCCGGAACTGAGAAATACTCCAGGTGCCGCGCCTCTTCGGGAAATCCCTGCCTGTCGGCCGCTTGTATGACACCGTCCATGTAGCGATCCGGTCCGCAGGTATAGACGTGCCACCCTTCCTGATACCCCGACAAGACGGCATCCAGATCGGCGCGTGTTCCTTCATCTGAGAAATGAAAATGCACATGGTCGGCCCAGGGCATCGCCGCCAGATCGTCCAGGTACCCAGCCCCAGCGCGGGTGCTGGCGGAATAGTGTAACGCGAACGGCTTGCCCAAGCTGTGCAACCGATGAGCAAATGCAATCATCGGGGTGATGCCGATCCCGCCGCCCATCAAAAAAGTCTTTGTTGCGCTCTCATCCAGTTCGAAATGGTTGATCGGTTTCGAGATGAAGACCTTGCGCCCCTCACTGAAGATTCGATGCAACAGGGCCGAACCACCACGACCTTCATCCTCGCGCAGAACGCCGATCTGATAGACTGACCCGTCCGATGGGTCCCCCGACATAGAATACTGACGCAGAAACTCAGGCGCGACCAGCACATCCAGATGCGCCCCGGCAGTCCAATCCGGTAAAGGCGCACCATTCAGGGCCGAGAATTCATACTTAGTCACATCCGCCGTCATCTTGTCGACCTTGGTCAGCGCAACCCGCATCACCGGCGCATCGCCCGCGATCGAGTAACGATGCACGATCGATGTATCCCCTGCTGCCTTGCGGTTTTTGTATTCTTCGGCTGACACCATCGCCTGATAGGCCGCAATCCCGGCCTCGCGGTCCATCGCAAAGGGATATGGCCACGGATGGGGGGCCAGATAGGCAGGGTAGACGGCTAATGTCTGATCGTCGTACTTCAGGTCCAGATCCGTTTGCAGGTCACGCCGGTTCAGCGGATGTTTCGTCGGACGATAGGCTCCGTCCGTTTGCAATTCGATATCCCACCACCATTTCTTGGTGTCGTTCAATCCGCCATTACCCACGGCATCGTCCAGTTTCGCCAATGCCGGCGCGGCTTTCGGGATGTTTATCGCGGCCCAGCGGAACGGGCGTTCCTTGAAGATACCCTCAAGGTTCCACGGGCACGTCTTCATGCAACGCCCGCACATCGCTCCGCCGGGGGTGGTCACGCGATAGGTCGCACATTTCTGACTGTCGGATTTCCAGATCTCATAGCCGTTGAACATGAGTTTTGGCCCTGCGGTGATTGCCCCTGAAGGGCATTCGCGCGCGCATTTGTTGCAGCTTTCGCAGAAAGTCTGCAGGCCAAAATCAATCGGTTTGTCGTGCTCTATCGGCATGTCGGTCGTCACCGCGCCAGACTTGAGCCGGGGCCCGAGATAGGGGTTCAGGATGACCTCACCAATCCGGCTGACCTCGCCCAATCCGGACAGAAGCAAAAGCGGCGGCTGAAGCACCTCGCCATCCATGACCGTATGCGCCTTGGCTTTGTAACCCAGGTTGCGGATCTGCTGCGCGATTACACCGCCCAACAGCGAAAACCGCAGATAGGCGCGCATCGACTGGGCAACTGCGATCCAGTCGTCGCCACTGGACCCCTCCATGGTTTCATAGCCTTGATCGATGATCACGCTGATGGCTTGATCATGGGGCGGGTTGATCTCTTCTCCGGTCGCGTCGTGAGAGTACCACGCCCATTCCGGGCAACGGCTGAGGCCCACGGCATCGCCTCCAATGAAATAGGTCGCGGCCTTGATATTCGCGGCATTTCGGGCGGCATCGGTCGGGCGCGAGCCATCTGCGCTGTCGCCATCCTGCAATAGCACAAATGCGCCCAATGAGCGGCGCTGGGCGAAACTGGGGGCGGCCTTGCGCACATAGTGCCCCCCCCTGGCTGCATCCTGCAGCGGTTTGCCCATATCCCCGAATTGTGCGCGGGCAAACATGTCGGCGCGTTTGGGAACGCGGGCCACGTTTTCTTCGTCGATGTAGGTCGTTGGGTCTTCGACGCGCTTAAGTTTCTCGAACGGATGCGCCCCGTCCACGTAGCGTCGTTTGGCGTAAGCATCCCTGTTCAGCGCGTTCTTGGCGAACCCCGTTCCCAGCCACCACGCCGGACCTTGTGTACGAAACCAGGGTTGCTGCGCCATGGGTTGCAGCGGTTGATCATGCGCAATCTCCATCTCTGTCGTAACAGCTGCCAGACCAAACCGCTTGCCCAGCCACGGCACGACAACATCGCCATCCTCGACCGAGGCCAACCCAGCCGCCACCGCCAGTTTTCCTAGATCAACTTCAGAGGACATCGCGGTATGTGCCCGCGCATCGAACCCCAACAACCGGATATAGTTGGCAATCACCACCGCATTTTCGGTCGCCAGCAAACAGGAACGGTGGTCCTGCGCGTCCATGATCCAATCTGAACCAGGCTCGTCCGAGTCTGGATCACGGTTGTGTTCATAGACAAAGACGATGGCGTGGCGGTGGGTGTCCATCGGCTTGGGCGCGGCCTCCATGCTTTCCTTCAGGTCGGCCATGATGACGTCGATGCCCGACGCCAGCGTTTTAGTCTGCCGGGTCTTCAGCGCATGGGCCAGACGATCAATGTCGGGGTTATGACGCGGCTGGGGCAGCATCGCCTCGGCAGGCAAAGGCCCGCACCCCATCATCGACGCGTCATTGAAATAGCCAAAAGCCTTAAAGTGATGGGCGCGCGTGGTCGGATCGGCCGGGATTTCAGAGGGCACAGCATTCGCGAATCCATCACGAATAGCGTCCATCATCGCCTGAAACTCACCCATGGCGTTGATGATGCTTTCAGGCTGTTCCGGCCGGTGAAAACTGAGTTCAGGCATCGGCGGCACGGCAGACAGGTCCGGCACAACGCTCTGACGTGCCAACCGCTCCAACGGATAAGGCCCCATGTGGACCGGCCGGTTCTTGTCCGAGAAAAAGCGGATCCCCATCGTGCGCCTCCTGATGTCTAGGTCTCACCTAATGCGGCGTGGACAGTAAATCCATTCATGAATAATCATAAGCGGTATGAGCAAAATAGATTTCATGGATCTGGATGGAAAAGTCCTGAGGGTCTTTCTGACCATTCTCGAAGAAAACTCGGTGTCCAAGGCCGCAGATCGGCTTGGCGTGACACAATCGGCCATCAGCCACACCCTGTCCAAACTTCGGGTGGTTCTGGGCGATCCGTTATTCATCAGATCAGGGCAGGGTCTGACCCCTACTGAGCGCGCCTTGTCCCTGAAAGATCCTGTTCAGCAGGTTCTGGACAATATGCGGGCGCTGACCGAGGATCGCCCGTTCGACCCGCTGTCCGAAGAGATGGTCTTTCACATCGCCACAAACGACATGCCGAGGGAATTGATTTTCCCGCAATTGCTGCAAAAGGTTCGGACCGAAGGCGTGCGGCTGGGGTTGGGGTTTATCCCATCAGGTGTTCCAGACCCTGAGCTGCTGCGCAGCGATCGGTGTCAATTGATGCTGACGCCTTTGCCGCCGGATGGACCGGACATCTTTCAAAAACGCATCCTCAGCAGCCCGCTGATGATCTATTACGATGGCGCGCGACGATCTCCTCCGGACAGTTGGGAAACCTATTGTGAAACCGAACATGTCGAAGTTCGTTTTGCGGATGGCCGCAGCTCGCGCGCTGTTATGCGGGGTGTCGATCAAAACCAGATCAGGCCACCGACGGTTACCCTGCCGCATTTCAATGCCATTACCTCATTTGTGAAAGGCGGCGACCTGATTTCAACTGATACGGCGTTGATGAAACACGGGCCGCTACATGCGTTGGATTGTGCACCTCTGCCCTTCGCGTGCGACCCTGTCTCTATCTACATGGTCTGGCACCAAAGATCTTCCAACGACCCGGCACATCGCTGGTTGCGTGACAGGATCGAAGCCATCGCAGCGACGCTTCAGGATTGAGACAGCAACCAGTCTTTCATCACTGCGACCAGCGCGGGTTGGCGTGGCTGTTTGGGTGTTACGATGTAAAAGCCCAAGTCCTCGACCAGCTCGTCCGGGATCGGGCGCACCAACTGACCGGCGGCCAACTGGGCAGAAACAAGCGGTTCGTTAGCAAGCGCAACACCCTGGCCCGACACGGCTGCGTCGATGGCAAGGCTGGTCTGGCTGAAACTCATCATCTTCGGCTTGCCCGTGATCCCTGCACGCTGCAGAAACAATGGCCACAGCCCATGGGTGTCGTTCAGCAGAGTGTGCTTTGTCAGGTGAGCAGGATGCGCAATTCTGGCCGCCATCTCAGGACCGCAAACCGGAATGAAAGTTGTGGAAAACAGAGGCACTGCGACCACCCCGGATCCAAACGGCGCACGCCCTTGCCGAACAGCAATGTCGACACCGTCCCCCTGGAAATCCGCCAGCCGTTCCCGCGCGTCGACCTGCACGGCAATATCAGGGTGGTGCCGCGTAAAGTCCGGGAGTCGTGGAACCAGCCATTTCGAGGCAAAGCTGGGCGTGACAGATATAGTAATTTGTCTGTCCCCAGAAAGATCCTCGACGGCCTCTTCGATCAGACGGAAGGCCCGGCGCAAGGGCGCATGGAGTCTGCGCCCAGCCTCGGTCAGCGCAAGGCCACGCGGCAGGCGGTCAAAGAGCGTCACAGCCAATCGTGCCTCAAGCCCGCGTACCTGCTGGGCGACGGCACCTTGAGTGACGCCCAGGTCCTCGGCAGCCAAGCGAAAGTTCAGATGCCGCGCCGAAGCTTCGAAAGCCCGCAAGGCGTTCAGAGGGGGAAGAGCCACCATCGTAGCACCCTGTAGTTTTTCTACATCATAAGGCCAGCAGAACTGATTGGTCAATCAGATCGCCAAAGCGCATCTTCATGCCATCAATGAATGGAGAAATCACATGACCAAAGTGGCGCTGATAACAGCGGGCGGCAGCGGAATGGGCGCAGATTCAGCCCGACGTCTGGCCGCAGATGGATTTAAGGTCGGCATCCTGTCGTCTTCGGGCAAGGGTGAGGCACTGGCGCACGAATTGGGTGGTGTTGGCGTGACCGGGTCAAACCAGTCGACGGATGATCTGCAAAAACTGGTCGATACCGCGATGTCCCATTGGGGGCGCATCGACGTGCTGGTCAACTCGGCCGGTCACGGACCGCGCGCGCCAGTGCTGGAGCTGACGGACGAGGATTGGCACACCGGTATGGACGTCTATTTCCTAAACGCCGTCAAACCAACCCGGCTGGTGACGCCGATCATGCAGAAACAAGGTGGCGGGTCGATCATCAACATCTCTACTTTTGCGGCGTTCGAGCCCGACCCTGTCTTCCCAACCTCGGGCGTGTTCCGCGCAGGTTTGGCCGCTTTCACCAAGCTGTTCTCGGATCATTACGCGGCCGACAACATCCGGATGAACAACGTCCTGCCAGGGTTCATCGACAGCCTGCCAGAGAAAGAGGAGTTCCGCGCACGCATCCCGATGGGCCGCTATGGACGCAGCTATGACGAGATCGCCTCGGTCGTGGCAATGCTTGCGTCAGAAGGCGGCGGCTATATCACCGGTCAGAACATCCGGGTGGATGGCGGCATCACCCGTGCGGTCTGAGGTCAGAACCGCGCTTTGACAAAATGGGTCAGCGCCGCGCCGGTTTCAAAATAGGCGCGGCGTAGCCCTTTCCACTTTTCCTGATACTCGGGGACTGCGGGCACCGGCAAAATACTTGGGTCGTCCTGCAACAGACTTTGGGCAATAAGGCGGCCAAAGACGGTGCCTGGTCCGATCCCACGCCCCGAAAATCCATGAACGGACAGAGCGTTGGGACCGATCTGCGTAATCTTCGGGATGTGGTCCGACGTCATAGCGATGCGGCCATGCCACCCTTCGACCAATGGCTGATCGGCCAGTTGCGGATACAGCTGTGCCAGTTTGCGCTTGATCCAGCTCTTGTGAATCCCGCCGCCTGCCTGATCCAGATCACCCATGGCACCGATGATAAACCGCCCCTCTTGATCCATTCGGAACGAGGTCATGATCAGGTCTGTGTCCCAGCACCCCTCATCCCCCGGCAAAACGCTAGCGCGCAGATTGTCGGACAATGGGGCCGTGGCATATTGGAAATAATAGACCGGCACATAGGCGGGGGCCGATGCGGTCAGATCACAGTGATAGGCATTGGTCGCCTGAATGACCCATTTGGCGCGCACTGTGCGCCGAGCAGTCTTCACCTCCCAGATTCCATCCATCTGCTGCATGGACAGAACCGGATCTTGCGTGGAAACTGACGCGCCAGCCTCGACCCCGGCACGGGCCAATCCACGCACATATGCCAATGGCTGGATGGTTCCGGCGCGCGGATCGAATAGGGCGCCACCAAAGGCCGCGCTGCCGGTGCGCTGCGCTGTCAGTTCTGCAGACAGCAACTCAACCGGTGCGCCAGCAGCGCTGAGTTGCGCATGGCGCGCCTGCAGATCCCGAAGACCCGCAGCCGAATGCGCACAGTGCAAAGTTCCGTTGCGCACAGGTTCGCAGTCTATCCCAAG
Source organism: Ruegeria sp. CDSC054 (assembly GCF_059610645.1). Lineage (NCBI taxonomy): Bacteria > Pseudomonadati > Pseudomonadota > Alphaproteobacteria > Rhodobacterales > Roseobacteraceae > Ruegeria > Ruegeria sp. CDSC054. Next base: position 665,174 of record NZ_JBXWOA010000002.1, read on the forward strand.
TTGGTCGATCAGGCTGAACACCTCTGATGGAGCAGCAGCCAGAAGGTCAACCAGCCGATCCCCAACCATGTCACCCAGATGCGCGCGAATCTCAACGGGCGGCAACCAAAGTCCCGCATTCGCCAGCCCGACATTGCGGCCCGATCCGCCGTGACCGATGTCATGCGCCTCAAGCAGACAGACCGAGGCACCAGCCTTGGCTGCAGTCAGGGCCGCAGAACAGCCGGTGTACCCACCACCGATCACCGCCAGATCAACAGTGATATCACCGGTCGAAACACCGGGTTCGACATGTTCACGGCATGTGTTCAGCCAAAGGGACTGGTTGTGGTCGCTCACTTCGCGCTCCTTGAAATTGCGCGGATCATCAGGGCAGCGTCAGCCGGTTGCAAGCGCTCTTTGATCCTCGCGCCCCATGGCGATCAGGAAGGGTTGCGCATCCTGTTTCGCTTGAAAATCAGCCTTGTTACCCATGCCACGCCAGTTCGCCAGAACAAGGGATTGCGCCACTGCGCCACCTAAGGTTGCGCCGGGGCCGGTAACAATGAACATATCGGGCGCGAACTCTTGCGCGGCGGTCTGGATCGCACGGGTAAAGTCATAGGGTTCGGTCACTTGGTGACCCAGGGTATAATCCCAAAGCGCCAGCGTATCCGTGGCACCCGGCCACCAGATCTTTCCACGGCCGTCGATTAGGGGGCGTTCAGGCTGTCCGAACAAATTCGCGCCCAAGCGCGCACGCCCTTCGGCAGCGACCGGTGCCTGCAAGGATGTGTGAAACGCGGCATGGTTTGGCAGGCGCATCGGGAAACGGTCCTGCACCGTGGGTTGCGACGCCTCGAACGCCTTCAGCCCCATTTCATTGCCTGCCAGAACCAGCATTCCGCCCAGATCAATGGACAAAGCAAGGTCGTGACCGTCCATCGCATTGATGCGTTTCACATCCGCCAGCAGCTCTGCCTTGCGAACAGCGTCGTTCGCCCAACCGTCGTCGGCAAAGGGATAAACCAGTTGGCCACCGATCAGGTGATCCTGCATCAGTGTTCCCATCGTGTTCACTAAGCGAAACCCGCGGTCAGGCGACAACGCCCCGGCAGCGGCCAGCGCAATATACCACCCCATCGAGTTCCCGGTGACCGCGACCACCTCGATATCATCGGCCAGCGATTGCGCGTCCGCCAGCGAAGCTGCGTAGATGAGCGGTGAGGCAATATCGCCTTTTGAATACTTGGAAACTGTGAACCGCGCCGCGCCATCCAATGCGGTAACGGCCTCTTGCCCTGCTTCCGCACGTATCGCGTCGAAGCCCCGAAACATCGCATTCTGCTGCGCGTGATGGCGATGCAGATAGCCAAGCTCGGGCTTGTTGTATGTACCCCGACCAGGGCAGATGACGACTGCTGTGCGGGTCATGAGCGGCCCCCCGTCAGTTTTAGCGCAGCGGCGACAATCCCCTCTTTCGACGGCAGCGGAGCAGCATAAGCGGGGCCAGTGGCGATAAAACAATCTTCGGCCACGACGCGCGCGCTAGGGGTAGAGGGACTGTTTTCGGTGAAAAAGGTCATCAGCGCCTCGGACTGGCTGCCGGTCCGGCGACACTCGTCGACGATAAGGACGTGTTTGCAACCCTTTGTGGCCTGACGCAGAGCCTCAATCGGGAGAGGTGCCAGCCAGCGCATGTCGATGATACGGGTTTTCACGCCTGCGGCCTCCAACTCGGGCCGAGCCTGTTTCGACAGATAATGCCCGTTGCCATAAGTGACGATGGCCAGATCTTTACCCTCGCCATGCACGCCAACCTTACCCAGCGCGATACTCTGGCCAGGCGACGGATACGTCGTCATCCAGCCTGCGTCCTGTGCATCGTGCAGATCGCGCATCGGATAGAGGGCAATCGGTTCCAGAAAGACCACCACCCGCTGTTCTTCGCGCGCCAAACGAACGCATTCGCGCAGCATCTTAGCCGCATCTGCGCCTGTCGACGGGCAGGCAATGATCACGCCCGGAATGTCGCGCAGGACAGCCAGCGAGTTGTCATTGTGGAAATGGCCGCCGAACCCTTTCTGATACCCAAGCCCCGCGATGCGTAGAACCATCGGGTTGGTGTACTGCCCGTTCGAGAAAAAGGGCAGGGTCGCGGCCTCGCCCCTGATCTGGTCCTCGGCATTGTGCAGATAGGCCAGAAACTGGATTTCGGGGATCGGAATGAACCCGTTATGCCCCATGCCGATGGCCAGTCCCAGAATGGACTGCTCATCCAACAGCGTGTCGATCACCCGGTCCGGGCCAAAGCGTTGCTGCAGTTTCTGGGTCACGCCATAGACGCCGCCCTTGCGGCCGACATCTTCGCCCATGCAGACGATCTCGCCGTGCTCCAGCATCAGATCGGTCAGCGCCCAGTTGATCAGACGGCTCATGGATTGCGGATCATCCATTGCCCGCATGTCGCCGCCAAAGGCCTTGGCACGCGCTTCGGTACTGGGACCGTAAGTGGGCTTACAGATCCGTTTTGGCGGGATCAGGCTGGCCATGACCTCGGACGCCGTAGTCAGGTGCGGACGGGTTGCGGCCTCCGCCGCGATGCGGTCCGTGCGGGCGCAGGTATCTTCGTAGATTTTCAACGCCTGTTCCGGCGCCAACGCCCCGGCCTGTTCCAGCAAGCGCACCGAGTGCAGCAGGGGATCGTTGGCCTCGTCCGCCTCCACTTCGGATTTTGGTAGGTATGTAGTCGGCACATCTGCGCCTGCGTGTCCGTAAAGGCGGACGGTTTTCAGGTGCAGGAAGGCTGGTTTGCGGCGGGAGCGGACATACTCGGCGGCTTCCTTGGACACTGCGTAGGTCTCGTAGATATCCAGACCGTTGGCCTGAAAGTACTTGATCCCGGGGCGATGCTCCATCGACGCCTGTATCCAACCCTTGGGCGTTTTGACCGAGATTCCGATCCCGTTATCCTCACACACAAACAACAGCGGCAAAGGCGTCGACTGCACGCTGGTCCAGCCTGCGGTGTTGATCGCGCCCTGCGCTGTAGAATGATTGGCCGAGGCATCTCCGAAGGAACACATCGCAATCCCGTCCAAGGGCAGGTCACGGTGTTCAGGATCGTGTCTCCGCGCGGCACCTAGCGAATACGCAGCGCCCACCGCCTTGGGCAAGTGGCTAGCGATAGTCGAGGTCTGCGGTGGGATCGTCAACGCTTTGGACCCCAGTACCTTATGCCTCCCGCCCGAGGTCGGATCCTCTTTCGAACAGGCAAAACTCAGCAGCATGTCCCACGCGATCTGCTGGCCCGACACCTGCTCAGCCCGCGCGATCTGGAACGCCGCGTCCCGGTAGTGAAGAAAGGCGATATCGGTCGGGCGCAAGGCATGCGCCACGGCGGCCATCCCTTCGTGGCCGGATGATCCGATGGTGTAAAACCCCTGCCCCGCCTTCTGCATGGCCCGGCTGGTCCTGTCCAACGCTCGGCTAAGGACCTGTGACCGGAAAAGCGACACCGCATCGGTATTGCTCAGACCCTGCCGCGGCTTTGCTCCGTCGGGAAAGTCGCGATTGGCGACCCGGGTCAGGAAATTCTCGTGAACGATCTGGGCGCGGTCCATTGGGTGTCTTCCGGTCTTATTGGTTACAACTTGTCGGTAGCGTCCGCGATACGGCGCATACCTTCTTGCAGGCTTTCAGTGGCATAGGCAAAAGAAAGCCGCAAATGCCCCGGCATCCCAAACGCACGCCCTGGCACCAGCGCCACACCCGCCTCATCCAGCAGAAAGCGACAGAATTCATGGTCTGTGGCCATTTTCGCATGAGTTTTGGGAAAGACGTAAAACGCGCCATCCGGCACGGCACATTCCAGACCAGCGGCGTTTAGCCCTTCGGCGACGAGATCGCGGCGCGCTCGCATTGCCCGACGGCGTTCTGCCAGCAAGCCTTGCGGCCCGGTGATGGCCTCCAATGCTGCAGCCTGGGCAATCGAACACGCCCCCGACGTGATTTGCCCCTGCACAGCCACCATCGCCTTGATCAACTCAGCAGGGCCAATTCCCCACCCGATGCGCCAGCCTGTCATGGAATAGGCCTTGGACACGCCGTTTACGATCAACGTTCGTTCCGCTAATTCGGGAACGGCCTGCACAAAGGGCGTGAAAGGCACAAAAGACAGGTGTTGATAAATCTCGTCAGAAATCACCCAGACTTGAGGATAGTTTTGCAATACCGCGCCCAGCGCCTGCAATTCCGCCTTGGAATAGACCGCGCCAGTTGGATTGGACGGGGAATTCAGCAGCAGCCAACGCGAGCGCGGGGTGATCGCGGCTTCCAACTGATCCGGCGTCAGTTTGAATTTCTGCGTCGCCGGACAGCTGACGACTACGGGGACACCGCCAGCCAAACTGACCATATCCGCATAGCTTGTCCAGAATGGCGCAGCCATAATCACTTCATCGCCGGGGTTCAGAGTTGCCATCATTGCGCAGGACAAAACCTGCTTGGCACCCGTCGAAACGACTACGTTCTCGGGATGCGCGCCAGCCTCAGTCGCGATCGCTGATCGCAAAGTGGGCGTTCCTGCCGTTGCGGGGTATCGCGTCTGCCCGTCAATAGCTGCGCGGTGGGCCGCCTCAACAACATGCGACGGCGTTGGGAAATCAGGCTCGCCAGTGCTGAGCGCAATCACGTCGACACCCTGCGCCCGAAGGCGCGCGGCCTGTTCGGAAATGCGAACGATCTCTGACAGCTCAATACCGTCCAGCCGGTCGGCGGGCTGAAACTCTTGAATACTGGTCGTTAGGGTCATTGATCCACATCCACATTGGATTCCACGCCTCTGTATCGGGCTGGTGCACGGCAATTGCCAGTGATATTCCGTGTGAAAGGTATGAGGATTTGTAATATGATTGCGCCCCGTCGGTTTCTACCCTCGATCCCCTCACTTCTGGCACTGGAGGCGGTTGATCGCCTCGGCAGTGCCTCGGCTGCAGCCGAGGAGCTGTCATTGACCCAAAGCGCGATCAGCCGACAGTTGAAGTCCATGGAGGACCAACTGGGCGTTGCGCTCATTCAGCGAAACCAGATGCGATTGCACCTGACCCCCGCCGCGAAAGATTATGTTCAGGTGGCGCGCACAGCGCTAAACCAAATTGCGCAAGCGTCACTGAAACTGAAGGCCAACCCAACAGGCGGGTCGCTGAACCTGTCCATCCTGCCCGCCTTTGGAATGCACTGGCTGGCGCCGCGCCTGCAGGATTTTGCCCGTCGCCACCCGGAAGTAACCCTAAACCTGAGCACATGCCTCAAGCCGTTTGATTTCGAGACCGAACATTTTGATGCCGCCATCCACTTTGGCCAAAAGAACTGGCCGGGCGTCAACTACCTGCCGATCATGCGTGAAGATGTGGTTCCGGTCTGCGCGCAGGACCTGTTGCCCGATCAGGAGCAGGACTTGGGCTGGCTAATGACGGCTCCCCTGCTACATCTAGAGACTCGACCGGACGCTTGGGAGCGATGGTTTGCGGCACAAGGGCGTGACGTATCAGGGATGCGGGGAATGCTGTTCGATCAGTTCTCGACCATGGTGCAGGCCACGATCCACGGGCTGGGAGCGGCGCTATTGCCCAGCTATCTGATCGAAGACGAACTGAAAACCGAAAGGTTGGTTCCCGCATGGAACGGACCCCGCATCAGCCTTGGGCAATTCTTTTTGGTCTGGCCACAGTCACGACCGGAATCCGAACCGCTACGGTCGTTTCGGATATGGCTGCAAGGTCAGGTTGGCCAATTCTGATCCCAAACTGCGCAGCCTCCGGCTTTGCGTCCTGCGGACGGCAGAGGGGCCGGGCAGGTGCGGGCTGCGCCCGCACCTGCCCGGCCCAACGGGAGGAGACGTTTTCCAAAAACGTTGACGACAGGCGGGAGCCCTTTGGGTGCGTTACTTATCCAGTGAGCGGGCGATCAATTCTTTCATGATCTCGTTGGTGCCGCCATAGATCATCTGCACCCGCGCATCCGCATAAAGCCGGGCGATCGGGTATTCCATCATGAACCCGTAACCACCGAACAACTGAAGGCATTCGTGCATGATCTCGTTCTGCACTTCCGAACCCCAGTATTTCACCATCGAGGCCGTCGCCGCATCCAACGTGCCCGCCTCAAGTTGTGCGATGCAGTCATTGACGAAACTGCGCAGAACCTCGGCCTTGGTTTTGCACTCGGCCAGTTTGAACCGCGTGTTCTGAAAATCCATAACGCGCTGTCCAAAGGCCTTGCGTTCCTGCGTATAACGCACGGTCTCGGCAATCGCGAAGTCGATCGCACCCAGCGCCATGATACCGATGGTCAGGCGTTCCCACGGCAATTGCTTCATCATCTGATAGAAGCCCTGACCTTCCTCGGGTCCGATCAGGTTGGTCATGGGAACCTTGACGTCTTCAAAAAACAGCTCGGCCGTATCGTTGGCCTTCATCCCCAATTTCTTGAGGTTACGGCCGCGACGAAACCCTTCTGCGCCTTCGGTTTCTACGGCGATCAGCGATACGCCCTTGGATCCCTGCGATTTATCCGTCTTTGCGGCCACCAGGATCAAATCGGCGGATTGGCCGTTGGTGATAAAGATCTTGGATCCGTTCAGGCGATAGGAATTTCCATCCATGTCTGCGGTGGTGCGAACGGACTGAACGTCCGAGCCTGTTCCGGGCTCAGTCATGGCCAAAGCGCCGACCATCTCACCGGATGCCAGACGGGGCAGCCATTTGTGTTTTTGATCCTCGCTGCCGTATGCGTTCAGGTAATGGATAACGATAGACTGAATCCCAAATCCCCAGCCTGCATCGCCGCGTGCGGATTGGCCGTACAACGTGACCGCGTCAAATCCGATCCCGCCGCCTACGCCACCATATTCCTCGGCAATAGCGCCGGCCATCAGCCCCATTTCCCCTGCCTTGTTCCAGAACTCGCGATCGACCATGCCGTTTTGGTTCCAGCGTTCGATATTGGGCACAAGTTCGTCGTCCATGAACCGGTTTGCCATTTCGGCAAACATCTGATGTTCGTCAGTGACCCAGTTGGCGGTTGACTTGAATAGCGACATGTAGGCTTCTCCCAATTCGAATTTCGATCAGGGTAGCGTTGGGCACCGCGCAAACCAACCCATCCACCGGATTGCTACGCAACGTCTTTTTCGTACAAGACCTTACGTTCACAGGTTTAAACCCGGTCAAGCCAGGGCATTATCCAGCAGAACCTGTGCCGCTGCCTTTGCATCTCGCGCAGGATCGCAGCTTTTTACCAGAACGGCCGTTACGATTGCGCCCTCTTGCAAGAGCAGCAGCTGGCATCCCAATGCATCGGGATTACGTGCGCCTGCCTTGCGGGCCAAATCGGTGAGAAACTCGAGCATCAGATGCTTGTGTTCGGCTGCCTGCGCATGGATTGGGTGATCTTGTTCCTGATACTCTGCGCCCGCTTTGATGAACATGCATCCGCGAAAGCTGTCCTCCTGGAACCATTCGCCCAGCGCATCGAAACTGGCGATCAACCGTTCGGCAGGCGTATCGGCAAGTGCATCAATCCGTGACATGAACCATTCGCGAAAATTATCGTTTCGCAGCCGCAGCGCCGCCAGGATCAGCTCTTCCTTGGTACGGAAATGTTTGTACATCGACGTTTTCGACACGCCCGTCTCTACCACTAACTTGTCCATGCCGGTGGCGTGAAATCCGTCACGATAAAAGACCTGCAATGCCTTGCGGACCAGCTCGTCACGTTTGTTCGGGCGCATCTGTCAGCTCCTGTATGTACTGATCGGTACATAATACACTGCAGCGATGGCTGCAACAGACACAACCTAACCTGCTGTTTTCACTTACTCTCCTTAGGAGACGAAAAATGTTAGTTCAAATAAATCCAACTCAACACTTGAAAAAGGTTACCGATCTGTACACATTCACGGCACAGTGTACCGATCAGTAAATTTAGGAGCGAACATATGAGACCCCGCACCAGACCTCTCTCGCACCAGTACATCCCCCTTCTTTTGACCATCGCCTTGATGGCGGCTTCTCTGACCTGAAAGACCCGCGCATGAACCGTCCTCCGCTGCCCCCGTTCACCCTGGAAACCGCAACGCAAAAAGTGCGATTGGCAGAAAACGCCTGGAACAGCCGTGATGCGGATGTCGTGACCCCGGCCTATACCGAAGACAGCCAGTGGAGAAATCGGGCAGAATTCCTAAGCGGCCATGCAGACATCCATGCCTTTCTGACACGCAAGTGGCACAAGGAACTGGACTATCGGTTGACCAAAGAGTTGTGGGCCTATTCCGGTGACCGCATTGCGGTTCGTTATGCTTATGAATGGCGTGACGACAGCGGCCAGTGGTTCCGGTCTTATGGCAACGAAAACTGGCAATTTGCCGAAGATGGTCGAATGGCCGAACGGCACGCGTCGCTGAACGACCTGCCGATTGCGGAAACCGAACGTCTGTTTTTCTGGCCGCAAGGCCCCCGTCCCGACGATCACCCCAGCCTGTCCGATCTGGGACTTTGAAAGGAATACTCATGCCCCGCGCCTTTTCCGAACTGACCTTCACACCTGCCGTCCGAGCCCATCAGGAACGGATGGGATCTGCCAAGACCTATGCCAAATTCATCGAAAGTGGCCCGCAGCAAGGTCATGAAATCGGCGAGCCTGAAAAGGCCTTTATCGAAGCGCGGGATGGGTTCTATCAATCCACCGTGTCCGAAACGGGTTGGCCATATGTGCAATACCGTGGCGGACCGACCGGGTTTCTCAAAGTTCTGGGACCGCAGACAATCGGTTATGCCGACTTTTCGGGCAACAAACAGTATATCTCGCGTGGTAACCTGGATGGTAATGACCGGATTGCAATGATCCTGATGGATTACGCCAATCGGCGGCGACTGAAAATTCTTGGCCGGGTCGCGTTCACCGAGGGCGAAGATGCCTCAACCAGCCTTTATCCTGACGGTGCCGATGCCCCGGCTGAACGCGCCGTCATCATCCGGGTCGAAGCGCTGGACTGGAACTGCCCGCGCCACATCACGCCCCGCTTTACCGAGGCGGAGCTTCGTCCACATCTGAACTCGCTAGGGCAGCAATTGGCGCAACTTCAGGCCGAAAACGACAGGTTGAAGCAAGAGCTGGCAAAACGGCCCTGACCCAACAGCGCCTGATGAACCTCTCGAACCAGGACTTTACCCATGTCGCGATTTTCATTGAATATGGCCGGTTTCATTCTTGTAGGCATCGCGCTGACCACGGCCGCAGTGTCGCTTGCGTTCTTCGCCTCCCCCGAGGCCGTCAGATCGCCGCCGCCGGATACCTACAACTCTCTCTTGCTAGAAATGTTTGCGAACAGGTGACGCCGACACGCGGGTTGCAAAAAGAAAATCCGCGATACCCCTTGACCTTCCCGTGACTGGAACCCCCATTTGGAGGGCAGATCAGACATCGGGACGAGTCACATGGCTACACCGCAAACAACACAATTCAAAATCTCGGGCATGTCCTGCGCCTCCTGCGTGGGGCGTGTAGAAGCCGCGTTACAATCGGTGCCAGAAGTGACCGATGCCTCGGTCAACTTCGCGACCGAAACGGCGCAGGTCACACATACCGGGCCGATCAACGCACTGACTGACGCCCTGAGCAACGCCGGGTATCCGGCGGCCAGCAAGCAGACGACCCTGAAAATTGGCGGGATGACCTGCGCCTCGTGCGTGGCAAAGATCGAAAAAGCGCTGACTGCTGATCCTGCGGTCGTCGACGCACAAGTTAACCTTGCGACCGAAACCGCCGTGGTCACGTTTATCGATGGTGCCACCGATCCGCAAAAGCTGGCCAGTTTGTCTGAGGCAGTCGGATACCCTGCGCGCGTGGCAGACAGCATGACGGCTGACCAAACAGACCACACGAAATCCGACGAAGCGCATGCGCTGACCCGCGCGACGATCTTCGCAGCGGTATTGACTCTGCCTGTATTCATTCTGGAAATGGGCGGGCATATGATCCCAGCCTTCCATCATTGGGTCCAGGTCACGATCGGCACGCAAACCAGCCACCTCATCCAGTTCGCACTGACCTCAGCCATACTGTTTGGCCCGGGGCGCGCGTTCTATACCAAAGGGATCCCGTCACTGATGCGCGGATCGCCCGATATGAATGCACTGGTCGCTTTGGGAACGGGGGCCGCCTATTTGTTTTCCGTCACCGCAACCTTCGCCCCGCAGATCCTGCCGCAGGGTAGCGCCAATGTGTATTTCGAGGCCGCCTCGGTCATCGTGGTTCTCATACTGCTGGGCCGGGTCATGGAAGCGCGCGCCAAAGGCCGGACCGGGGCCGCAATCCGCAAGCTGGTCGGGTTGCAGCCCAAAACGGCACGGGTCGAACAGGACGGGAACTTCATAGACAGGCCCATCGCTGACATAACAGTAGGCGATACCCTGCAGATCCGCCCGGGCGAACGGGTTCCCGTGGATGCCGAGGTTCTGGACGGCACCTCTTATGTGGATGAAAGCATGATCACCGGCGAACCGGTGCCGGTGGGCAAGTCGCCATCGGATCAGGTCGTTGGCGGTACGGTGAATGGCACCGGAGCGCTGCGGGTGCGCGCGACGCGCGTTGGTGCCGACACGGTGCTGGCGCAGGTCATCCACATGGTCGAACAGGCGCAGGGGGCGAAGCTACCGATCCAAGGGCTGGTCGACCGTATTACTGCGCGATTTGTGCCCATTGTGATGGCCGTGGCGCTGCTGACGATCGCCATTTGGTTGTTCGTCGGCCCGGAACCGGCTTTGCCTTTGGCGCTGGTCGCCGGCGTCTCGGTTCTGATTATCGCCTGCCCCTGCGCCATGGGCCTTGCGACACCAACCTCAATCATGGTCGGCACCGGCCGCGCGGCAGAATTGGGCGTGCTGTTCCGCAAAGGCGATGCGTTGCAGCAGTTGCAGCAAGCCAAGGTGGTCGCGCTGGACAAGACCGGGACACTCACGCTGGGCCGGCCGGAACTGGAGAGCGTTACGACCGCAAACGGCTTTGACCGCGACAGTGTTCTGCGTTTGGCGGCCGCCGTAGAGGCACGGTCAGAGCATCCCGTTGCCACTGCCATCACTCGTGCCGGACCATCTGAATTGCCTGAGGTATCCGAATTTGACTCGCTCACAGGGCTGGGTGTTCGGGCTGTGGTCGAGGGGCATAAGCTGCTGATCGGTTCGGCCAGATTGATGGAGCAGAACGACATAACCGTTAGAGACCTGATGGCCGAGGCCAACCAGCGCGCCGAAGAAGGCGCAACCCCTTTGTTTGTAGCCATCGACGGTCAGGCCGCTGCAATGCTTGCGGTCGCGGACCCGATCAAGCCCGGCACTGTGCAGGCGCTTGGGCGGTTGCACGAAATGGGGCTAACTTTGGCGATGGTGACAGGCGACAACGCCCGGACGGCGCAGGCGCTGGCGGACAAGCTGGGCATTGATCATGTCACAGCCGAAGTGCTGCCCGATGGTAAGCTTGCCGCGATCAATGCGCTGCGCGACACGTTTGGTGCACTGGCCTTTGTCGGGGATGGCATCAACGATGCCCCGGCACTGGCTTCGGCGGATATCGGCATCGCCATCGGAACCGGCACAGACGTAGCGATTGAAACTGCGGATGTCGTGCTGATGTCGGGTGATCTGCGCGGTGTCGCAAACGCGGTCGAGATCAGCCGCAGAACCATGCGCAACATCAAGCAGAACCTAGGCTGGGCGTTTGGTTACAACATCCTGCTTATCCCGGTTGCTGCGGGAGTTCTTTACCCGTTTGGCGGCCACCTTCTGTCCCCGGCCCTTGCCGCAGGGGCCATGGCATTGTCCAGCGTCTTTGTCGTCTCGAATGCGCTGCGCCTGCGACGCGTCCGCGCCAGCCTGCCTGACGCCCCGCAAGACCATTCAACACAAACGGTGACCTCATGAATATCGGCGATGTTTCAAACCAGACAGGTCTGCCCGCAAAAACAATTCGGTACTATGAAGATATCGGCTTGGTGAAACCGCTACGCGATGACAACGGATACCGCAGATTTCGCAGTCAGGACGTGCACAAACTGACTTTTTTGGGCCGCGCCCGCGCCTTGGGTTTCACGATCGAGGATTGCCGCACATTGATGGCGCTTTATGAGGATGAAACCCGTGCCAGTGCCGATGTCAAAAAAGTCGCGCGCGCGCATATGGTCCAGATCGAAGCAAAGATCGCGGATCTGGAAGCCATGCGGGACACTCTCAGCCATCTGATCGACGCTTGCGCAGGCGACGATCGGCCCGATTGCCCGATCCTGCAGGATTTGGGCGGCAAATCGTGACGCGGGGTTGCCCTTTGGACTCAGCTTTGCTTTGTCTCTGCTGAACAATCCGGCCCGCCGAAAAAGACGGACACCGGACAGCAGAGAGGATCTCCAAATGGCAAAAGTCGCGTTTCTGGGTCTAGGTGTCATGGGCTATCCCATGGCCGGTCACTTGCAGGCCGCCGGGCATGAAGTCACCGTGTATAATCGCACCGCCGCCAAGGCAGAGGCCTGGGTCGCCCAACATGGTGGCGCAATGGCGGCCACACCGCGCGAGGCCGCTCAGGGTGCGGAATTTGTCATGGCCTGCGTTGGTAATGACGACGACCTGCGGATGGTCTGTACAGGTGAAGACGGCGCGTTCAGCGGCATGTCCGACGGCGCGATCTTTATCGATCACACCACTGTTTCCGCCATGGTGACGCGCGAGCTGTACCAAGCTGGACAAACGCAAGGTATTGCTTTTGTGGACGCTCCGATCTCGGGCGGTCAGGCAGGGGCAGAAAATGCGGTTCTGTCGATTATGTGCGGTGGGGATCAGGCGGCGTATGACGCGGCTGAACCGATTATGCAGGTCTATTCCAAGATATGCCGTCGTATCGGCGACAGCGGTGCAGGTCAGATGACCAAGATGTGCAACCAGATCGCTATTGCCGGTCTGGTGCAGGGCCTCAGCGAAGCGCTGCACTTTGCCGAGAAGGCGGGCCTTGATGGCCGCGCAGTCGTTGAAGTTATCAGTCAGGGCGCGGCAGGCAGTTGGCAGATGGCAAACCGATATGAGACAATGCTGGATGACCATTTCGAACATGGGTTTGCGGTGGACTGGATGCGTAAGGATCTTGGCATCTGTCTGGATACGGCCAATGAAACGGGGGCTTCACTGCCTGTGACCGCTCTGGTCGATCAGTTTTACAAGGACGTTCAGAAACTGGGCGGCGGACGCTGGGACACATCCTCGCTGATCAAACGCCTGCGCGCGCTGGATTAAAGGACCGTCGCACTGATGACCGAGTTGACCGAATTCTGGGCCCACGCCCTGCGCATCCATTGGGGGCTTGAGGCCAAACTGAACCGGCTGGACGGCGAATATGACCTCAACTTTCTGGTCAGGGCCACCAATGGTCAGGACTACGTACTGAAAGTCATGCGCGCGGGTTGCGAGGCAGAGTTCATTGACCTGCAGATCAAGGCGCTGAAACACATCGCTGCCGAGGCACCGGGACTGCCCTTTCCCAGTGTTTTTCCGGATATCAACGGTACGCTGCTCCCGGAAATCTCTGATCAGGATGGGCAGCCGCGACTGGTTTGGTTGCTCGAATGCCTGCCTGGCCAATGCTATGCCAAGGCAGCGCCGAAATCCGAGGAACTGATCCTGAAACTGGGCCGCGTTCTAGGCGCAACCGACCGGGCACTGGAACAGTTTACTCACGACGGGTTACACCGCGCGGATTTCAAATGGGACCTGACACAGGCGGGCTGGATTTCGGACAAGTTGGATGCCATTGCCGACCCTGCGCGGCAGGCAATGTTGTCAGAGATTTGCGTTGAATTCGATGCGATCTCGGGCTCTCTGGCGGGCCTGCCGAAGCAAGCGATCCACAATGATGCCAACGACTACAATATATTGGTCGACGGTGAACTGGGTCAGCGGCAAACCGTCTCTGGCTTGATCGACCTGGGCGACATGTGCGCCGCACCGCGTATTTGCGATCTGGCGATAGCCGGGGCGTATATCGTCCTGGACCACCCAAAACCCGAGCCGGCATTGACGGCGTTGGTCCGCGGCTATCACGCCGCCAATCGTCTGCGTGCTGACGAGGTCGATTTGATCTGGCCGCTGCTGCGGATGCGGCTGGCCGTGTCCGTGGTAAACTCGACCCTGATGGCGGCGGACAATCCGGACGACCCTTATGTGACCATCAGTCAGGCCCCCGCTTGGCGGTTTTTGGAAAACGACAGGGTGAATGGCGGCTTGATGCTCGCCCGGCTGCGCGCCGCCTGCGGGTTGCCGGTAACCGACGGGGCCGAACGTATCCACGCCTATCTGTCCGAACATCGCGGTCAATTCGCGCAGATGTTCGAACAGGACCTGAGCGATGTTCCGATGGGATCGCTTTCGGTCGAGAATTCAACTTGGCCCCAGAACCCGTTCCACATGCCTCTGGATGAAGCCGCGCGTGTCGGTGAGGAATTCGGTGAGGGGCTCTGGCTGGGCTACTACAACGAACCGCGCCTGATCTATGCCGAGCCAGCGTTCCGCAAAGGGCCGTGGAAAGCCTCTGACCGACGGACAGTGCATTTGGCGGTGGATGTGTTCGCCCCAGCCGGAACCGTGTTGTATTCCCCGATGAGCGGTCGGGTCGAAGCGGTCGAAAACCGTGACGCGCATCTGGACTATGGCGGCGTCGTGATCCTGCATCATGAAACACCCGAGGGCGATCCGTTCTATACACTCTACGGTCATCTCGACCCCGAAGTCTGCGACCGACTGAAACCGGGCGATCCTGTGGCGCAGGGCGCGGCTTTTGCGCGATTGGGGGATGCTACGCAAAACGGCGGCTGGGCTCTGCATGTGCACTTTCAACTGGCCCTGACAACCAATGGCATGCAAAACGACTGGCCCGGCGTTGGTGATCCTGACGAAATGGAGCTGTGGCACGCCGTCTGTCCAAATCCGGCAGCGTTGTTGAATCTGCCGGACGACAAGGTGTTCTATCGCCCGACCGACAAGCAAGCGATCCTGCAAGGTCGGCATGACCATTTCGGCGGCAACCTATCCTTGACCTATGACGACCCGGTCATGCTGGTCCGCGGTTGGAAACATCACCTGTTCGACGAATGGGGGCGCCCCTATCTGGACGCCTATAACAACGTCCCCCATGTGGGTCACGCTCATCCGCGCATTCAAGTGGTCGCGGCAGATCAGCTTAAGCGGATGAATTCGAACACTCGCTACCTGCACCCGGCGCAGACAGCCTTCGCTGACAAAATCCTGTCCAAGCTACCGGATCATTTCGAGGTGTGCTTTTTCGTCAACTCGGGCACCGAGGCCAACGAGCTGGCCTTGCGTCTGGCGCGCGCGCATACCGGGGCCAAAGGCATCGTAACGCCTGACCACGGGTACCACGGCAATACGAATGCGGCGGTGGCGATCTCTGCCTACAAGTTCAACAAACCGGGAGGAAATGGTCAGGCCGATTGGGTCGAGTTGGTGGAAGTCGCGGACGACTATCGTGGCTCGTTCAAGCGTGATGATCCTGATCGGGCACAGAAGTTTGCCGATCTGATTGACCCGGCAATTGCTGCGTTGTTGGACCGAGGCCAAGGGTTGGCTGGCTTCATCGCCGAGACCTTCCCCTCGGTTGGCGGCCAGATCATCCCACCCAAAGGGTATCTGCCAGCCGTTTACGACAAAATCCGTGCGGCCGGCGGGGTTTGTATTGCTGATGAGGTGCAGACCGGGCTGGGGCGTCTGGGCCAATACTACTTCGGCTTTGAACACCAAGGCGCGCTGCCGGATATCGTTGTCATGGGGAAACCCATCGGCAACGGCCATCCGCTGGGCGTACTGGTCACGACCAAAGCCATCGCCGACAGTTTCAACAACGGCATCGAGTTCTTTTCGACTTTTGGCGGCTCCACCCTGTCCTGCCGGATCGGCAAAGAGGTGCTGGACATCGTCGATGACGAAGGCTTGCAAGATAACGCCCGTGTCATGGGTGGGCAGCTGATGGATGGGCTCCGTCAGATCGAGGCTGATTTCGCCTGTGTCGGTGACGTGCGCGGTATGGGCTTGTTTCTGGGCGTGGAACTGATCAATCCGGACGGATCCGAAGGCACCGAAATCTGCAATTATATCAAAAACCGGATGCGCGATCACCGTATCCTGATCGGCAGCGAAGGACCCAAGGACAACATCCTGAAAATTCGCCCGCCTTTGACGATTGAGGCTGAAGATGTCGACATGATCCTAGGGGCTTTACGCGAGGTCCTATCCGAGGTCGGCGATTACGCCCCCACCTCGGTCTGCGATCATGACCACCACCACGCGGGCTGTGGGTGTTGCTGAAACAAAAAACCCCGGCTCTGACAGGCCGGGGTTTTGAAGTCGCCTGCCGCTTAGTGCAGCACGGCCGAGGGGGTTCTGTGCCCGGTGGTTGGCAGGGGAATCGATGCGGTCATCCGGCGCAGCACCATACCCATCTCTTCGGACAGTGACGCCAGTGCCGGGGCAAAGTCGGGTCGAACGATCAGCGTTGCCATCATCATCGCGTCTTCACGCGCCCCTTCCGAGGCTGCAGCAATCATCTGGGCGAAACAGTTTTCGTCTGCGCCAAGGCAGGAACAGCCAAGCCCGTGCCGCACCAATGGGCGACGGCCGTGATGGGCACACAGCCCGCACAAACGATCCAGCGTCATCATTGCCGCCCGCCCCTGATCCAGACCAAGCGCAATTTCGAAGTCGCTTGCAGCATCCGCACGGGCCTCGGGACTTTCGCTCCACAATCGCAGATACATCACAGCACCGGCTTCGATTGGGCTAAGGTCGGACAGACGCCCAACCGCAGCGCCACCGCGAGAGGAATGCGTGCTCATTTCGTCAGGATCAGCTTGCCGGCGCGTGTGATACGCAAGGTATAAAGTTGATCGCCCAGTTCGATATGGGCCAGGTTGCCACCCTTGGTCAGATCTTCGGCCTTATGTGCCGGAAGCATGGACACCGCATAGGACTGGCTGGGATTCGGGGTCTGCACATTCATCAGGACAACTCCAGTAGGTTCTCGGGCAAAGGGCCTTAATTTGTTCGCGCTTTCAACAACTTGGCTGACCCGAACTGGGTTGGCTGAGGGGGTCTTTCCGTTAATCTGATTAATTTAGTCAGGTATGTCAACCCTATTCGATGGAAACCGCGAATGTGGGGTGATTGCGCAAGGATTTCATGCAGGTTAGGTCTGGCTCACACGCATTAACCGACGGGGAAACCGATGACGGCAACAATCATGTTCGACCTGGACGGAACGCTGGTGGACAGTCTTCCGGACATTGCAGCGGCCGCCAACCGGACATTGCTGGATATCGGCATCGCCCCGTTGCCGGAAAGCACGATCAAACAATTTGTGGGCAACGGCCTGCCAAAACTGGTCGAACGCATGATCCGCCATCACGACCTGCCGATCGAACAGCATAGCGAATTGACCGAACTCACACTCGCCCATTACTCTGCCGCCTCCAGCGACAAAACAATCCCTTACCCAGGCGTCCCGCAAGCTCTGACGCAACTGCGCGAATTGGGCTGCGTTCTGGGCGTATGCACAAACAAACCTGAGGCGCCCGCACGTCATATTCTGGACGCACTGGATCTGGCGCATCACTTCGAAACAGTGTTTGGCGGCGACACACTACCCGTTCGCAAACCAGACCCCGCGCACCTTGAGGCAAGCTTCAACGCGGTCGCCAACGCTGGACCCCGGCTCTATGTCGGAGACAGCGAAGTGGATGCCGAAACTGCGCGTCGTGCAAACGTGCCCTTTCTTTTGTTTTCGGAAGGCTACCGAAAAACTCCGGTGGAAGAGATCCCACACAGGTTCAGCTATGATGACGCGCACAAACTACCCGCACTCGTCCTGGAGGCATTGCAGGGATAGCGGAGAAATTTGCTGGCAGGGGGATTTGGGAAGGCGGTTGAGGGGCCGGCCGAGGGGGTAAGTAGCCAGCCCCTCATCGGGGAAAAGTGGTATTGTCCGCAGTAATTCTTTGGATGCATTAACCCTAACGAATCGACCTGCATTCAGAAATTGGGGGTTTCCCGTAGGCAGAGATAACTAATTGAATTTTCATCCATTTTTATGACAAAAAATGCCAAATAACCGAAAATGCACATTTTGGCACGCGTCTGAACCCAAGAATCATCCATCTGGCCGGCGAAAACTCTACTCCATGCGCTGCCTGCCAAGAAAAATTGGACAGACCTTC
The DNA here is from genome assembly GCF_059610645.1 of Ruegeria sp. CDSC054. Classification (NCBI taxonomy): domain Bacteria; kingdom Pseudomonadati; phylum Pseudomonadota; class Alphaproteobacteria; order Rhodobacterales; family Roseobacteraceae; genus Ruegeria; species Ruegeria sp. CDSC054. The sequence continues at coordinate 683,472 of NZ_JBXWOA010000002.1, forward strand.
CTTGGAAAACAATCCTCGTCCGCAGGCCGATCAGGGTGACGCTGGATTGCGCCAAATTCAGCAATGGGTTTTCGATAAACTGAAAAAACGGTGTGTTCTTCGGGTCCGGTGAGATTGCGAGCCGGCAGAACGCTTCAAGCTTGAATTGCTCGCCATCAACGCTGCTGGCTTCGGCCCAGTTCAGACCAGGCCGTGCAAGGTTTGTCTTGCGATCCATATGGCTGCGGCGATTTTTGATTTTGAACGTCAAAGAGCCTCGTTCGGTCGCCTGCCAGTTGGTTCAGGCGCAAGCCGCGATCTGTACCATGAACTCAACTCGCAACCTTCAGGGTGCTTCGTTGCACGAGATCCTTGTAGAGCTCGCGTGTCCAATCGACCGTGAATGCGAGTTGGTTAATAAACATCATCACTATCAGACTGCTCACACACTACCATTGCCAAAACGCAAAATAACAGACGCGAACACTATGGGCTCATTACGGACCTCGGTGCCTTTTCAGCGCAGGCTCCTGCCTCGCCGACAGCTGATCACGCAGACGGCCCAATCCGGTCCTCCGCTGCTTTTTCTATACTGCGCTGCAACCTCGCCAAAGCGGCCCATCAAAGGCCGCCTCCTTGAGCAGGATCCGCGATTCTTTCTTGATCAGGAAGTTTGACGACGACGAGCTTCCTCTACATCCCAGAAAGCCCAGCATTGGTATTCAATAGAAATTGGCGGAAAATTGGGCTGCTAGCCGCCCCAATGCCGCGAGCGTTTTCCCCAACCGCAGCGACCTCAACGACCGGAGGAATCAAGCCGCGTTTGTCTTGATTGACTAAGTAACGGCGAACCCTAGACACCAGTTCTTCCCGAACCTCAGGCGGGAACGCGCCATCGATGAAAATGGCCTCAAAGTCGATGACAGCACAGATTGAAAGAGCGGCCTTAGCTAATTCTTGCGCCGTGGTGCCAATCCACGGCTCGACATAGCGAGAAATGCTGCTCCAGTCCTGCGGCTTCTCCCATAGAATCCCCGGGTCGACACCCGCTTCGATCAATCGGTCCTCGAGCAAAAACAGCGACCCCGTGTCGATCAGTTGTTGGCTTTCACCCAAAGGACCGGTCGTGCGCATGGCGCCCAATGCACCGGCATTGCCTTGGTTGCCTTCGAACACGGTGCCGTTCAATGCAACACCGCCGCCGATCATTGAGCCAATAAAAAAGTAGAAGTAGTCACGGTATTCTGCCCCACGTCCATAGAGATGCTCTGCGTGACAGGCGGCTGTCGCGTCGTTGACCACAAAAACCGGCAAATCGCTGAACTTGGCGACCTCGGAAAAGAAATTCACGTTTCTCCAAGACCTAAATTTTTTTGCAGCAAGCCCAGACAGATCGTGCCATTTCCAAAGTTCAAATGGAGTCCCGATCCCGATCCCACAAACACGATCACGAAGCCTCTGAGGCTCGTGGGACAGAAGCGTTTCCAAACCAGACTCCAAAAAACCGAAAATGACTTCTGGTAGCGGATAGTCATAAGTCGTGGAAAGTTGGCGGCGCGGCGTGCCAGTAAAGTCGATCAAGAGCAGATCGGCGCTACGCCGCCCGATCTTCATCCCAACCGACAAGATGCCTTCCGGGTTTAATTCCATAGGGGTTGAGGGCTTTCCAACCTTCCCGCGCAGTGGAGTACCACGCTTGAGAATCGCGTCCTTTTCTAGCTTGCGCAGAATGATTGATACAGTCTGAGGAGACAAGCCCGTTAATCGCGCGACGTCGGCGCCTGCGGCGGGCCCATGCCGTTGTAAAACTGTCAAAATCAGACGCTCGTTGTGATCGCGAACCCCGCTTTGACTTACCCCACCGGTCAGTGTGTTGAGCGCTTCTCTCTCCATAAGCCTGAACATAAACACCTTGTTTTCTTATGAAAAGGTACTCCAGTAAATTAATAAATAAACTTTATTTATTTATTGACAGAAAGACTAGAATCACAGTTTCTTGAAATAGACCTTCATTGGAGGATGAGGGCGAGTCTCGTTGGCCTGCCATGCGGGGCATCAACAATTTTCTGGGAGGACTACATGAAAAATCTATTCAAGATTGCCGCATCTGCTACCGCGCTTACGGTAGCTGCTGCATCTGCTCACGCAGCCGAAGAAACCGTTTGTCTGATCACGAAGACAGATACCAATCCATTCTTTGTAAAGATGAAGGAAGGCGCAACGGCCAAGGCCGAAGAGCTTGGCATGACCTTGAAGGCCTTTGCCGGTAAAATCGACGGCGACCATGAAACTCAAGTTCAGGCCATTGAAACTTGTATTCTCGACGGCGCAAAGGGAATTCTCCTGACGGCCTCGGACACAAGCTCGATTGTCCCCGCTGTTCAGCAGGCGCGTGACGCTGGCCTGTTGGTTATCGCTCTGGACACGCCGCTAAGCCCGATTGATTCCGCTGACGCAACCTTTGCGACAGACAACTACAAAGCTGGCCTGTTGATCGGACAATGGGCGAAGGCAAAGATGGGCGACGCAGTGGCTGACGCCAAAATTGCGACGCTTGATCTGAACGTCAGTCAGCCAACCGTGGACGTTCTTCGCAATCAGGGCTTCCTCGACGGCTTCGGTGTGGACCTGGCAGACCCCAATGTCATCGGCGATGAATCTGATGCTCGATTGGTCGGCAGTGACGTGACCGACGGCAACGAAGAAGGTGGGCGCCGTGCCATGGAAAACCTTCTGGCCAAGGACTCGACGATCAACGTGGTTCACACGATCAACGAGCCGGCGGCGGCAGGTGCCTATGAGGCATTGAAATCTATTGGACGTGAAAACGATGTGCTGATCGTTTCGGTCGACGGTGGCTGCCCCGGTGTACAAAATGTGCAGGCCGGAGTTATTGGTGCCACAAGCCAGCAGTATCCGCTTTTGATGGCTTCGCTTGGCGTCGAGGCTATCAAAAAGTGGGCTGAAGAAGGCGTAAAGCCTGAAAACACGCCCGGAAAAGACTTCTACGATACCGGAGTCGCGCTCATCACGGACCAACCTGTTGATGGCGTGGATTCGATCTCGGTCGCCGAAGGCTTAGAACTCTGCTGGGGCTAAAAAGACCTAATGAATGAGGCGCATGAGAGCGCCTCATCACTCCTTTCACCAGCAAACCGAAACTTCCTGTACACTGATCTCGTGGGCGTTACGCCGCCCGCGAAAAGGGGGAGATATGTCCGAAGCAAACCAAAGCGCCCAGGAATTTGAATCCGCTGCTAGCAGAACAGAAACTGTTGCGGCTTTTGAGGACCATCGGCGTGGCGTTCTGGGGAAGTTGCAGCATCTTCTTCACGTCAATCCATCCTTTGTGCCTCTTATTGTCTTAGTCAGTGCAATGTTGATTTTTGGCCTGCTTCTGGGCTCAAAGTTCTTCTCTCCGTTCGCAATGACTTTGATCCTTCAACAGGTCCAGATTGTGGGCATCGTGGCTGCCGCGCAAAGCCTTGTTATTCTGACGGCCGGAATTGATCTGAGCGTCGGTGCGATCATGGTTTTTTCTTCCGTCATCATGGGGCAGTTTACGTTTCGGTACGGTATTCCAGTGCCAATTGCCGTTATGTGCGGGCTTGCAGTCGGAACTTTGATCGGAGCCCTTAACGGGTGGCTTGTCAGCCGAGTTAAGCTCCCGCCATTTATCGTCACGCTTGGAATGTGGCAAATCGTTCTGGCTACAAACTTCCTGTATTCTGCGAACGAAACCATTCGCAGTCAGGATATTGAGGCAAACGCGCCGTTCCTTCAGTTTTTTGGAACCAAGTTCAGCATTGGTGGAGCGACCTTTACAGTTGGCGTCGTTTTCATGCTCGTCCTGATTTTTGTGTTGGCATATGCACTCAAACACACGGCCTGGGGGCGGCATGTCTATGCGGTCGGAGACGATCCAGAGGCTGCCGAGCTCTCCGGTGTCAACGTCCACAGAACTCTGATGTCCGTCTACATGCTGTCCGGATTGATCTGCGCCTTTGCGGGCTGGGCTTTGATTGGGCGCATCGGGTCGGTCTCGCCGACCTCCGGCCAATTGGCCAACATTGAAAGTATCACCGCGGTTGTGATCGGGGGCATCTCATTGTTCGGCGGGCGAGGATCCATTCTGGGATCGTTGTTCGGAGCTCTGATCGTTGGCGTGTTTACTCTGGGGCTGAGGCTTCTGGGCGCAGATGCACAGTGGACCTTCCTGTTGATCGGTCTTCTCATCATCGCAGCGGTCGCAGTCGACCAGTGGATCAGAAAGGTATCGGGCTAATGTCAGACACAACTCCAGTCGTCCAAGGGCGCAGGATCGTGAAGCGATATGGCCACGTCACCGCCATCGACCATTCCGACTTTGAACTGCGACAAGGAGAAATCCTTGCAGTTATCGGGGACAACGGTGCGGGTAAATCTTCCATCGTCAAGGCGATTTGCGGGGCCACCATCCCGGATGAGGGCGAGATTCTGATCGAAGGGAAGAAGGTAAACTTTAGCTCTCCAATCGACGCCCGCAATATGGGTATCGAAATCGTCTATCAGCAGCTTGCCATGTCTCCTGCCCTTTCAATTGCGGACAACATGTTCATGGGGCGCGAGATCCGCAAAAAGGGTTTCATGGGCAAATACATGCGTCAGCTCGACCGGCCAGCTATGGAGAAGTTCGCCCGCGAAAAATTAACCGAGCTTGGCCTGATGACCGTGCAGTCGATCAACCAGGCGATAGAGACGTTGTCCGGCGGCCAGCGCCAAGGCGTTGCCGTTGCGCGCGCAGCCGCCTTTGCGACCAAGTTTATCATCATGGACGAGCCCACAGCAGCTTTGGGCGTGAAAGAGAGCCGCAAGGTGCTTGAACTCATCCAAGACGTACGCGCACGTGGCATTCCAATCATCCTGATCAGTCACAACATGCCACATGTCTTCGAAGTCGCGGATCGCATCCATGTGCATCGGCTGGGCAAAAGGCTCTGCACCATTGATCCCAAGGATTACACGATGTCCGACGCCGTGGCCTTTATGACCGGCGCCAAAGAACCACCAAAAGAAGACGCCGCGTGATCGAGCAGGACGCAAAGCGCGTGTGCGACCTGATCTCCTCCCGGAGGCAGGTTGGGGTTCGGACGATTGTCGCAATCGCCGGCCCCCCTGCATCCGGAAAGTCGAATCTGGCAGAAACCGTTGTGCAAACGCTGAACGCACAACAATGTTCTGCGGTTCCGTTAGCCTCGCTGGTACCCATGGACGGCTATCATCTGGACAATCGCGTACTTGAGTCGCGTGGTCTGCTAGCGAGAAAAGGCGCGCCAGAAACCTTCGACGGATTTGGGTTTTGCAATGCAATCAGAGGACTGCAGTCTACACAACAAGAGTCCTTTCACCCCAAATTCGACCGCCAAATGGATCTGGCCATTGCCAACGCGATTGCTGTTCACCCAGAAACTCCGACTATAGTCGTTGAGGGAAACTACCTTCTGATGAAAAGCGACCCGTGGAGAAAATTGTCGGATGTCTATGCCGCAACGGTTTTTATCAGTCCGACTTTGGAGGAGATTGAAAGGAGGCTGCAAAACCGCTGGATCAAGCATGGGTTTGACCCAAAAGCCGCCCTGCAACGCGCGACAAATATCGATCTGCCGAATGCTGAACTTGTCTTCAGAGAAAGCAAAAAAGCCGACCTGACATTGAACTAGAATTACACCGAATTCGGTATGCGTTACGCGTTTTGATCAGACACAACCGACGCAAAAGCGATCTGCTGGTACTAACGCTTTCCTTTCTTAGGTCAGCGGGATTTGGACAAGCCAAACACCCCTGGCCGTCAGGGTGAGGGCGCAGCCCTCCCCCTCGGGCAACCCTAATAGACAGGGCCGTGTCCTCGGCTGCGCCTCCGGTCCGCACCACCCCTGTCGAATAGCATTGCCTCGCCCCCTCCCGCGTTCGCCACGTGGCAGATCAGCAGAAAAAGGCAGCTTCGCTGTCTGATCTGCAAATCAGCCCTGATTTTCCAAAAGGGAAGCCAGATCAAACGAAATTCTCTGCGGGAGTATTAAAATGGGAAACTTGAGTCAGTTTAAGACGCGAAGGCCAAAATCAATTGATGTCCAACATCGGGGGTGCCATCCGATGTCAAACATTCACTACTTTTCTGGTCCAACTGTGACGGTTGGGTCAGGTTCGTGTGACGTTCAACAGGAAATGTGGAACGTCACTTATTTCTGACTCAATTGACTCGCAAAACCTCAACAAATGGGTAATTTGCGTCATTCAATTCTGACCCAAACGTCAAACATTTCTGACCCAACAAAGACAGCAGCATTTCACTAACGCTGCGGCTTAGGTCGGCAGTGAGTACAAAGTGCGAAATGCCGCGATGCTAATAAATGACCGCTTCAAAATGAGACCAGGACGTCTTGTTGCTTTGGATGCCTTTTAGTTCGAGGTTTTGGAGATAGTTGTTCGCCAAAAAAGAGCCCGGCAAGAAGCCGGGCAAGATTGTGTCAGGGATCACCACACAGAAAGATCGTAGTTTAGCTGCAAGCTCAGACTTAGCTTAACGGGATATCTGCGATCAAGGTTTTGCGTGTATCTGCAAGCCGGGTCTTTACCAGTTCGCGCACGGCATCGTAGATCGTTGTGCTCAGCGACAGGTTTTGCGCGGCCAGCCAGTAGTCGAGCTCATTGCTACCCCAGGCTACAAAGAGAATATTCTGCTTTTGATCTTTATAAGTGAAGTTGAAGGCCCCAAGCGCAATGTTGATCACATCCCCGGCCGCCTCAGCGGCACCAATCTGAAAATTGCCACCCTTCGTTTGCGAGGTTTCTAGGTCGAACAGTTTGATCTTTCCATCATCATTCGACAAACCGCGCAGGGCCTCGATCGCGCTTTTGACAATCTCAAACTGATTTCCCGTTGCGACCTGGGCCAGAGTGGAAAGGATCACTTTGTCAAAGCTGCCACTCCCCTGCATTTTTTGACTAGTGGTAAAGGGTGCTTCTTCTCGGACCCAGCCAAGTAGGCTCAGTATCTCCATATACCGGGCAAACCATGCCTCGCGCTGATTGACCGGATCAAACTGACTGTCCGCAGCACGCTGCGCAAACAGCGTTGACAGCAGTACGTCCTCTTTCTGGCCCGGCGTCAGGTTTTCGACAAAGGAAATGACGCTGGACGCGCTGACAGCGGCCGCAAGGGTTTGCTGCTTTTCTGCAAGCTCGGAACTGGGGTCAAAGGCGTTAGAGGACCGGACAACCGGATCAGCAAATGCTGAGCTTGCGGTTTTGGACCGTCTTCCACGCATCGGAGCTAGTTCAAGGCTGTTCAGCATGGCCAGACGCTCGGTCAGGTTCCGCGGCCCTGCGGGTGCCATCGAGGTTGCGGCGGGCAAGGCGCTGTTGCGGAAGGCGGGTGGCCAGGTGGCATTGTTCCCGCGTGTGTCGACATGAGTGAAGCTGTTATAGCGCCCAATCCCGCCTTTGAACAAATGCTCTCGGTCGCGCAACACACGCAGCGCCTGCGCCACATCCGGGGCCGACATACCCCGAACCTGAAAATCAAGCGCGGTGAACTTCATGTGCTGGCTGCCGCTGGCGCCACCGATGCAGGCGTTATAGGCCGGTCCCCGATAGGCATTGGTTATCACGATGGGCTTGCCCAGACGTTCGCGCAGATGTTCCAGCACGCGGGCCGTTTCCGCGATATTTGTCCACAGCGCGCGTGGCGGGTAAGTGTTCTTGCCCTGACAATTGCCGCCGGGCGTTCTGTGGGCACCACCCAGAATCAGAAACTCGTCGGTGGAAAAATGCCTGAGGCCAAGGGATCGTATGAAGGCGTCGAAATCGGCATATTCGGACCATGTCAGCGCCGCCTGTGAATCCCGGAACCCCGCACCGCGATGTTTGGCGGACAGGATTGCGTCGGCCAGTGCCTGATCAATCTGATCAGCTTCTTCACCGTCACCTTCAACTTCATCCTCGGCCATAGTGACCGGCGCTGTTGGGGAATGCGCGACACTTGCGGCCCCTCCGGGACGCAGGGTAAAGGGCCTGTCGCCGGTAAAGTCGGGGTCGGACACAAGTTTTTCGAACAGTTGTGGTGTCTGGCTCGGGCTGTCGATTTCGGCGTCGATTTCAGCCCGGAACGCACGGTAATCCCCTGGGAACCGACCGTTGTTCCAGACTTTCAGCAATGCGCCGGTAAATGCGCCATAGTGTGCGCCGTCCATGGCAAACTGCTCGTCCTTACAGGCACCCAGATTAAGAACCGATGCCTTGACCGGCGTCGACAGCGGATTTGTCATCACGCTTTCCTTGAGGGCCGAGTAAGACCGCGACGCCTCGCGGTAGACAGCCTCATTCGCGCGCCAGACCCGGTCTTCCACGTTAAGAGGCATCGCGCGCACCCCAAGCGGTGCGTCGATCTGGCGTCCGAACAACATGGAAGGACCGGCCGGGCCAAACCTGACCATCGATCCCGAATGGCAGGTGTCGGGCACCATCAGAACCCGCACGCCCGCCCGGAATTCCGACCACAGCATGTAAAGCTCGTCATCGGCCAATTGGAAGTCATAGAGGCACAGCGTTTCATCCATCTTGACGTCGCCATCGTGATCTTCGTCCTGATTGAAATCAGGAAGGCGACCGCCGTGGCCCGAAACCGTCATCAGGAACATGTCGCCGCCTTTCAGGTCACGCGCAGCGCGGCGGATCTGTTCGGTCACGTTTTCCCGCGTCGCATCTGAAGTCAGCAGATGGGTCGGGGCAAAGCCTTCGGTTGTTGCAAGCGCCTCCATTGCTTGCGCATCCGCTTCGCAGGCCGTCAACTGGCCGTCCCACCCGTCATAGTGATTGGGATCGACCGTATTCAACCCGACATGCAGCGACATACCATTTGGTTGACCACCGGCAATGACCGGCGGCGCTGCCATCGCGCGCGACAGTTCCGACGCCCTGCCGAACGGGCCGCTGATGATCATCGACGGGCCGCTGCGGGAATTGGCGAGCACCTCGATCTCGCGGCGGAACTTCTTTGCCACGTCGCCATAGCCTTCGTCGGTTGGGTGCAGGCCGTCATGCCAGCGATGATCGCCCACTACACCTCTGCAATCCAGATAGGTGACATGCGGCATCGCATTTGCCAGCCGTCGCAGACGACGGTTGAAATTGTCCATCATCCGCGCTGCGATGGCCTTTTGCAAAGACCTGCTGCGAATGCCCCGGCTTTCCATCGGTTTGCCCAACCACCGGTCCTTGTTCGGCACCGGATAGTCGTAACCGTGGCACAGTATCGAAACATGCGGGAATTTGGTCTGCACCTCGCGGAACATGCGGCCATAATGTTGCAACGCATCGTCCAGCAGGCGATGGAAGGACGGCAGCAGATAGTCTTCGGGCTGCAGCGCGGGATCGAACTCTTCCAGATGAGAGGCCAGCGCGCCGCCGGCAACCAGATCATTGCCGCCACCGGACAACAGCAGAATTTCCGCCCCCGTTTCGCGCAGGGCCGAGACATATTCGCTTTTGTCCGCCATCCGCTTGAGCAAATCGCCCGCCGCGCCCAGCGAAAACACGGCATAGTCGTCCATCAGGTGATCAATCGTGTCCTTCAGCAAAAGCGGGTACTGAAACCAGCTGTCTCCTTCTGAAACAATGATCGGCCCGTCATACCCCTTGGACAGCGCCTTGCGGAACCGGGATTGTCGACGAAGACGGGCGAACCAGTTGGCGGAATTCATTAAAGCCGCCGTGCGCTGATCGGCATCCGCGCTGCGCGGAATCTGAACCGTGGACGGGTTGATCTTCAACTGCGGCGCAAAGGCGCCCGAGGCTTCCTGATCCACGGTGAAATACTGGGCCAGTTCGCTTTCTTCAATCGACGGGTCGGCCATTATCGCCATTAGTTGTTCAACGGAAATTTTTGCCATTCTCAGCGTCCTCCCTGCTGATACACCGGGCTACCTGCGGCAGTCCCGGATGGTTTGAAAAATGCTTTCGGTAATTGTGGGGTCCCGCATCAGGTCCGATTGCGTTACCGGATCGCCGGTTTCGGATTGGTTCGATATGCGGTTGAGCTGGAAAATCGCCGATTGGGCCGGAAAATCCTGACTACCCGCAATATTGGCGGCACCCAGAAAATCACGATGCTGACCGCGCTGAACAGTGCCGGTTTCCGACAGGATATAGTTGGGGTCTTCAAAGACGTGCGCCACCAGATGCAGCAGCGGCTTGCTGTAACGGCCAAAGCGCAGGTTCTTCTCAAGGCTCGGGGCGGGCACGTAAATCCGGCCCCGGATGTCCGACAGTTGCTTGTCGGACAAATCGACCCGCGGTGTGACCGTTGGCGTTTGCGACCGACTGGGCGATCGGTGCTTGCCGGTCTGTCCGCCGTTCATCGCCTCAAGGCAGGGTGTCAGATACCGGTTGGCACGCCCGAGACCGATAACCGGATGAACCAGATGCAGCGTATCGAAAAGGGCCGAGGCATCGTGGCTAGGAAGAAGCTGCCGTTCAGCCGGTCTTTTTCTGTCCTCGGCAATCATCAACAGCATTTCGTGAACGACCAACGCGCCGGCGCCTTCACAGACCAGATGAATTTCGCACTGCGTTTCGTCCTTCAACTCCATCAGTCCGCGCAGAAAGCAGGTTACATAGCCCGGCCAATGATCGTCGGTTTTCTGTGGTTCGGTCGGGTGTTCGGTGGGGCCGCGCAAGGTTTTCTTTGCGCTGGTTTCGATTTCCCGCCAAAAGGCCCGGCCGATGCCGCGCACGCGCTCTTCAATCAGCGCGTCCAGATGCTGAGCGCGTTCTCCGGCCTGTTGCTCGCAGTCGTCAAAGAGGACGTCAAAAACCTCCAGCGAGGTTTCTGCGAAACTGTTGCACCAGAAGATGGAATAGGGATACAGATTCAGCTTTTTAATCGCACGCTTGCGCGCCGCAGCCGCATTGAAGGCAGGTTTTATCCCTTCCAGACTGCCAGGTATCCAGACCAGCACACCCTTATACGGGTGCTCTGATTTCGCGGCCTTTGTCCGCTTGGGTGTCAAGGTACTTTTCAGGTAGTCGCAGGTTTTTCCCCAACTGGAAGCGAACGAGGGATAGGATCCTGTCGATACGTGCAGACCATCGTCCAGATGCATGAAATGGCCGACCAATTCGAAGCAGGGTGTCGAACCGGATTGAATGGGTTGGTACAGCCCGTTTAACCCTTGTTCGCCGATAGAGACGTCAAAGGCCTTTGGTGCAGGCACACCAAGCCGCAGAACCCAAGCGTCAATGATGTTTTTTGCCCAATCCGCGTACGACCAAAGTGCGATGCCCGCTTGTCCACGGTACCCGCCCCAGTCCGAACCCCAAGAGTTCAAAACATGAAACCCGTTGCTGTCATATCCTGTCAGAACCACCGCATGATATCCAATCAAGCTTTCCTTGGGGGGCCAAGGGATGATGCCTCCGTTGGCTGCTGTCACGTTCAGCCAGCCGTCATGGATTTGGGTCGAGACCAATACAGCCTCGGCCTGGTTGAGCGCCGAATGATAGTGGTTGAGCGATGATGCGAGGCGAAAATAGGCCCCTAACCCGATTTCACGCGCCTTTTTCGCCTGGGCGACAGACGGGTAATAGGTTTGATTGTTTTTGCTTTGCGGGAAATAGCTTGTGCTTTGCCACCTGCTTTCTTCAGTGGCTTGAGTGTCCATGGGCCAGTCCAGACAGGCACCGTGATGGTAGAACCCCTTTACGGCAGAACGGAGCGAGCGTATGCCCGCGACTTCCTGCTGCTCGTTGTTGTCCGGGTAACGGTCATGGAAATAAGCCATCCGGTACAGCATGTCAGCGCTGGCGATATCCGTGCGAAGTGTATCCTTTTTCTGATCCAACTTGGCCTGTCCGTCGGAGCGGCGCAGCAGTTGCAAACAGCGTTGAATGTCGATCAAAGCGGCCAGCGAATATCCGACGCAACGCTGTGTGTGCTTTTGATTGCGGACGCCAAAGATCGGCTGCCTCAAATCCGTGCCAGGGATGGGATCCGTTAGGTTCTGGTCAAGTGACACACTGTCCAAAAGGATGGACAGGCCGGGCACAAACGGTTGATCCCTCAAATCGACCCAGTCCTTGCGGACACCGCGCGCTGTAATGAACTTTTTGTCTATAGCACCAGGCACAATTCTTTCTCCGGTCATCAAAATGCAGAACGAGGACCGTGGCGGTCCGGGAAAATTCATTGTCCCTACGAGGCAGCAGGGTTTTTATTCAAAACAGCCAGATAGATAGCGAGAACTTTGCCGTTCTATTCCTCGGGATTCACGTTGCCGGTTGGTATGCTGTTAATTCTGAACAATGTTTCTAAGTATTGAGATTGCCGTCTTTCCCCGAACCGCCCGTTGAACATCTGGGCAATCGTGCCGTCGGTGAACATGGAATATAGCGCCAGCGTGAAATCCTCGGGGAAGCCGCTGTTTTCGTTGGAAAGAACCAAGGCATAGGGTTCATAAGTCCCGCGGGAAGATGGCGTTTCATCTGCGAGGCAGTCATTGTCCGTGTTGTTGGCGCGATAGGTGTCGACCGCTGCCCGAACCAGATCGACATCTCCGAAATAGCGGTAAATCTTGCCGTTGCAGAACGCCTCGGTCGCCAAGGTATGTGAGTCAAAAGCTTGGGTGCAAATGCCGACGGACGAAGGCGCCAGTTCGGCGGCTTTGACAACTGATGGTCCGATGGTCGACCCGTCGAGGTACCCCCAAATTTCGAACTCAGGCTCTACCGGGTCCGGCTCTGGCCAGATTTGCGGAGGCCAAACTTTGCGCTTCTGATCTTCGGTAGATTCCGGCAACTCCAGATTTGTTGTCATGGCGTTCAGGATAGCATCGCAGGCGGTTTTCCAGTCTATACTTGGCTTCTTGTCAAACAACGACTGATCGGGTCGGCGAAGCCATTCCAGGCCGGTGGGGTTTTCGCGCTTGCCACAAAAGACAGGGTCCAACCCCGGAAACTGATCGCATCGACGTTCCAGTTCTTTCGCAAGCTTTTCCCGATAAACCCTTCTGGGATACCCCAACTGGAAATACGACCCGTTTGCCAGATAAAGGATGGGAGAAAACACAAACCGGTGCAGGCTTTCACCTGTTTGGTCGGCATCTATTTCCGTGAACGTCTGCATCCGTTTCAGGTTCACAGTGGTCGGATCGCATAACAGGTCCACTGTCCCGATCTCGGCAGTGCATGAATCGTATTTTTCTTTCTCATTTGTGCAGTAACTGCCTTTGGAAAAAAGGTCCGCCCTTTGCCCGGCCGAGATTGGCACGGTGTCGAACGGGCGATCTGAACGCACGAGTGCCTCGACACAGATATCCCAGAACAGCCCGCGGTATTTTTGGCTCTTTTTGTCTTTCCAGATAAAGGGCGGCACATCGGTGCGCGCGCCCATGATGACGTTTCGATCCTCGTTTTCAACGGCCTCAGGTTGGGTATCTTGTCCAACCGCAAGCGCAGGTAGGCAGATCAGGCTCAGCAGGGTGATCCGGGCAATGGCTTTCATTTCTCAGCCCCCACAACGTCAGAAGGTATGCCGTCTGCGGTCTCTTTCGGGGCACGATAGAACGCACGACGGGTCAGAACCTCGGACAGGCAGAACATCACCAAAGCCGCCAGAACAACGGTATAAAGCGTCGCCCAGATCATTAGCCCGGCGTCAATATGATCGAACGGCCGCGGATAATCCTGAGAAGCTGCCAGAAAAGACAGATAGCGCATGACAGGGGTTATGATCAGCATCATAATCACACCCATCGCGACCCAGGCCAGACTGTCCAGAAACGACAGCTGACGCCAGATTTTAGCATTCGATTTCAGCTGGTCGCTAGAGGGACGCCCCTTGCGCTGTCTCTGCTCGTACCGCCCGGCATCCGTCCACAATCGTTGCCTTGCATCCAAAAGTACAATCACAAGCACCGCCAGACAGGCCGCCCGGAAGGAAATCGGACCCATGTATTCAAACCGCCAGCGGATCGAGGTCATGAACTCTTCGAATGTCATGCGCCAGGCTTCTGCTTCGGTGGTTCGGGTTTCCGTGAGCCATATCTGCACCGCGATGTTCAATGCCGTAGAAACCAGGAAGGCAATCAAAAACAGGCCCAGGGCCTGCGGCAGCCATCGCGTCCAGTGGTTGGGATAGCGCATGTTTTCCCACTTTCGCTGGCCGTCCTCAGCGACCGAAGTCATGCGGACCCAGCGAATGGTGATCGCAACGATTGTGGCGATGCAGTAGGTGTTGAATGCGTTGACTGAATACAGCCTGATCCTGAGATATGTATCGCTGCTGAGCAAGCCCCATGTCAGGTTGAATTCCGCACGCCCCGGCCACAGTACGGCCCAGGCGATCGTCCAGATCAGCACGATTGCCAGCGTCCAGAACAGTGCCAGATTGTTGCCCCGACGCTGCATCAGCGGTTCGGTCTTGTTTTTGTAAAGGACGTCTACAAATTGCCGCAGTCTGGCCCGCGCGCGGCGCTGGCTTTCGGTGGGAGCAGGGCGTTGATCATAGGGTTGAATAACGTCCTGTTCGTCGTAAAGGGCAATCAGCACGCAGAAATCGCTGGCCAACTCATCCGCAGCGGTGGCCATCGCATCCCAGTCTTCATAGGAAAGATCGGGGTTGTTCGCGGAACTGAACAACTCGTTCTTGCGGCGGCGCAGTTCATTTTCGATTTCCTCGAAACGGTTTTTGTCACCAGCCCCCGTGATCCGCAGCTTTTCATCCAGAAACCAGGCCGACGCCACAAGGATGACTTCGATATTCAGGATGAAATCATCCAAATTGCCCAGAAAGGGCTTGGCCTTGACGTGCAGGTCCATGACCCGTTTGCGCTCGGGTTCCGAAATCAAATATTCGCTGGAGTAATCTTCTTCGCCATCCGTGAAGAACCGCAGAACCTTGGCGTTCGACCGCAATGCGTCCGAGGTGTCGATGACCCAGGTCGGAATTCCTGCAACGCGATGCGCAAACATGCGCAGCCATTCATCCACGCGAACCAGCGCCTTAATGGATGGTGCCAGCCCTACCATGATAAGGGCCAGTCCCATGGACACTTCCGGCGCGATATTGATGCCTGACCTGGCGTCCGCGGGCTCGGAACTCACGGCGGGTTTAAGGCTTTCTATCCAGAATTCGACCGCTGACGTTCCCATCGGCGCAAAACCCGTGGTCGGTTCGGATGAGGCGTCTGACACAGGGGCCGTGCTTGTCGACGCCTCGGTCGGCAACGTGCTGGCCCCAATCTCGGGCAACAGGCTTTGGCCGCCGATCAGGGGCAACAGAACCTCGGCATAGGCGCACAGGATCAGATAGAGGATGATCAGCGAAAGCGTGTAGATGAAATAGGCATATGTAACCTGTCGACGCGCGCGCAGTTTATCCGGCGTCAGGAACAAGACCAACCGATCAAGACGCTTGCCGGTCTCGTAGGAAATCCGGTTAAAACGTTCATGAGAAAACGCAATGATTATGCCGACGCCAAAAATCAGCGCGACAACGTCGTGCATACCGTCCGTAGACATGATGTTACATCGCTATCTTATCGGCACGATTCGCGCGAAGGGTCGCACCCAACCTGTGAATGCAGCGAAGAAGGGGATGCTGCAAACAGCAAAGCGAGCAAAACGACAAATACCAAAGCTAATTTCACAACAAAATCTCCGTCAAATCGGAAAAGTTAATATTACGTATGATAGTAAATAATACTGATTCTTTCAACTTTTGACTGGGCGCCAGGAATTGAAACCGGTGTGGGGTCAGTTTGTTTCACTTCGATCGAGATTTATATTGCATTGTTATTAAATGGATAGAAGCCATGTGCTTTGAGGCAATTGGAGCCGTTTGGGCAAAGGGATGGCTCGTCCAGGTTATTGATCCAAGGTATTAATGCATCTCCTTTGTGTAAATCCGGGTAATACGACCATCACTTTTTGTCGTTGAATTGGCTTACGCATGGCGTTCGCAAGTGCCTTCCAGGTCAGACCATCGTTGAATAGCTGCAAACTGGCATCGCGACGTCTAGTTCCAATAATCGCATCAGCTTCGCCGATGATGTCGCTCATTTTGGAGCCGGTTACGCCATATATTTGGTTAGTGAAAATCCATTCGAGATCTCAATAGAAAACTAGTGTTATGCTTGGACAGGCCACGGTCATTGGATAATAAACTCTCAACGGCTGCAAAGCTCGCGGTTCGGTCAAAACGCATTACCATGTCGATCTCCGGTCTCGCAATCGGCTAAAAAAGCCGTGAACAGAAGTTCTCGCCCACAAGGGACGAATTGCATCTACCTCAATAAACGTTTGCTTTCAAAAAAATTAAATTCAGAACTATGTTCGCTTCAGGCTGCAATCCGCCGATTGCTCCCCAAGCAGCTCGACCCAACGGGAATGGTGGCAACAGGTCACTCGCCAAGAGTGAGGGTGACGACAGTTAGAAGTTTGGCGCCAGCCGGGGCGCTGCCGGTCCGTCGCAGCGTCCGGAATTTCGCAGCCCAAGGATGTTTGGCGCTCCCGTAACAAAATATGAACATCACTGAACGGGTGTTATGTGAAGCGATCTCTGGTTGAGTGGACCGTCCGTCCACAGCCTACCGGCTCAATCACCTAACACCACATTGAGCGGCTTTTTCCCGCCCCATTGATCTTGTTCGCCCAGTCCGATATTCAGACCGGCTGCGTTTTCCGCCGTCTATCCGAGCCCAGCCCAAAACCAACGAGCCAACCGATGGAGGGTGCCATGTAGTTCAGAAACTGCATGAAAGGCCAATGACATGGCCCATTACAAACGCAAACGTCCCCGTACCGTGCTTGGGAACGGGTACTCACGCCTAGGTCTGAGCCGTCGTCTCGGAAAAGACCCGGATGATGTCCGCTGGCTCGGCAATTGGCCACGCTGTCACGACATCACCTTTCACACGCGTCCAACGAGACGCAAATCCAAGTCTCTTGCGTTCGGCATCCTGAAAGGCGCTGATCCTGACGACCTAGTCTGGCCCGATGGGCGCAAACCCCACCACTACTATTGGTGAGAATGTGCGGCGGAAGCATCACATCACTCCGCCGCGCACTTTGACTCAGGTGGCCGTTGAGACGACCGAAGCAGTTTGGCCCGTTGCGGCCATCGTTAGATCACAAACCAAGTCCCGCTTCTTTTCTCACGATGTGCCGCAGCAAGTTATTGCCCTCGGTCATGAGGTCGTGGCGATCTTCGTTCTTTTTCACTACGGATGCCCACGCCATTTGATCGTGTATGAATTCATCAATGACCGCTATGCGCTGTCCACGACCCATTTCCTTGGTTTTGCTTTTTAAAGTCAAAAGCCTGTCAATGTGCCCTACTAGGTTGGGAGACAGGTCCTGATCTTTCATGAGATCATGCAGGTTCATGGGCGGTGGCGTGTCGGGTATCTGCCGGATCCACGAGATCGCCAAAGCGGGTCTCAGGATGTAGAAATACGTTTTGAAGCTCACATCCAGGCTCTCACCAACATGCTTGTCCCACTGTTTCTGTGCCAGGTTGCGATAGTGGTGCAGACAGGATTCAACGAAGGTCGTCTTGGCTGCGAAGGCAATCAGCCGTTCACATATCGTATCATTCCATCTGTACCTGATAGGACTGGATAACCACTCCAACATCACAGGGTTAGGTTTGATCAACAAACCAAGTGCTTTACGAATATCCCAACCGTTTATGTCCCAATCGCCCTCGATTGGCAGTTCGAGGACATCGCGGCCGGGTTCAATGCTCAGATACCAGTCTGGCCGATGTACGTAGATGAAGCGTACATCGTAATCACTGTCGGGGGACGGGAAACCCCAAGCACGGCTGCCGCTTTCAATGGCGAACAGCACTCGGACATCATAATCCGCTTCCAAAGCGGTAAGCTTAGATTGGATGACCTGCTCGATCTCAGGCGAAACGCTAGAGGTGAAAGTTGGACGGGTCATCGTGTTTCTCGCAGTGTCAAGACAGCCATCTGGGAAGGTACAACACAGTTTTTGTCAACAGGAACTAGGCAAGCAACCGCGGAACTATGGCCATCGGAGGCGGCATTATCATGTCCCAAACCCCACTATTATTGGTGAGCATGCGCGGCAGAGCATCTGGCCAACTCCGCCGCGCGCACTGGTTCTAATATCCGTTGAGATCATCAGACCAGATTAACTCGTTACTCAGTTCGCCAGTTCCCGAACCACATCCCGTGTCTCGTTCGGGTAAGCACGAACAAACCCAGCTTCACAGGGGATTGTCTCAACATCCCTTCGGTCCAGCGCTGGAGCCAAATGGATCGCCGCGATCTCAAACTGCTCTGCCATTTGGCCCAGCGTTACGTAGGATTTTTCAAAAGTCTGAATACTCTTTTCAGTGATGTAGCAACGATAATGCTGCGTGTCCGGATTTCGCAGTTTTATCTGATTCAGGTATCCACCATCTCGCAATAGCCGGATTGAGCCGATGCTAATTCTCAAGCGCGCCGCCGCATCCAGAAGCGACAGATCGCCAGAAAACACGCGCTCCGATTTCTCCAGGATCTCAGCGCAGTCGATAAGGATTCCAGCCAACCCCTCTACGTCCGGATCTCTCCAAACGCCGGTCAGTCGGCCTGCTGCCCAATCGGCGACAACGCGAGCCAGGGCCACCCTGCTCTGTCGGCTGTACTCCGAGAGGGGCAGCCTATGACGTGCCCGAGAGGCAATGCGCAGACCTGCAAGCCGGGTCAGCAAGTCCTGTACTGAAGATGTTGGCACATAGCGCAGAGACGTTCCAAAACGATAGGATTCCAGAACATTATGCCGGATCAGCGCCTTCACCTGGACCGGATGGATGTTCAGCTGGTTCGCGGTGGATTTGATATTCTGCAATCCGGACCAGAAATCGAGCACGGCGGCCAGATCCTCATGGCTGACATCTTTCATGTCTGACAGGTCACTCGCATTTTTACCGCGAAGATGGGCGAGAATACCTCGCACCCGAACCTCGCCGACCCCATGTAGCTCCCGCGCGCGTTCAAGCGTAATGAGTTTGGGTGCTGAGATCTCCGTACCCAGAACTTTCGCACCGGTCTGCAGCGGATAGTTTTCACGCACAAAATCCTGCACGCAAGCCCTGAGGACTGCTGTCGCCGGGTCCTCTTCAGTTTCCTTAAGCCAGGTGTAGAATTCGCCCATATCTGTCGTGAAATAGGACCGCTTGGTGGAAGACCGGCGCCTGGCACGCTCCAACTCAGATTTCAGGGCTTCCGGCCCACTCTTCAGAACCTCGAAACCAGCCGACATGCAAGTACGCTCTTGTTCAAAGTCCAAATCCGAGCGGCCGACGCCGCGGTCCATGGCAATCGCCATACCTAATGTCAAAGCGGCCTGATGAAGATGCGTCAGCTCCAGCGAGTCCAACCAGTCACCAGCGACCCCAAACTCAATTCGGCGGCTCAGGTAGGTTTCAAACGAGGATCGCCCAAGCGATGTTGCGTCTTGAGCGGCTTCAAAGATCAGATATTGGTGACGCGTTACTTGTTCAACCACATCATAGGTGCGATGTACGTATGACGCGTTGGGAAGCTGGAGCAGCGGAACGCCGTGTTTTGCGCAGGTCCCAATCGGAAGCACCAACCACTCAACAAGTTGAAACGCGTTCTCGGGACCCGACCCATCAATGACATCCACAATACACCTGGGACAGGTTCGGGTGGTAGCCCGGCGGAACGAACCTGTGGTGGCAAAGGAATACCCGACGCGGTACCGACAAGGGCCAACCAATCTGGATGCCGCCAATTCCAACGCCTCAAGTGGCACCCCAGCGAGTTGAGACAGTCGCTCCAGCTGATCCGGATGGGCCGAACAGATATGGGGCCATCTCAGACCCAGATCTGAACAGAACTCCCTCGGAATACTGCGATTGCGGCGTGACAGGCGGGCGACATAAGAGGCAGGGGTTTCCATGTGATGATGAGTCAAAGTCAGAGCGAGTAGTGCTGTCATGACACTCCTCCATCCGGCGAAGGGTCATCAGGATCCAACCAGCCCATAATGGTTCTGACATCAATGCTCAGGTAGTCTTGGGCAAGGAACGGGTTGAATGCAGGGATACACCCCGACTTGCGCCGGAATGCCTCTGCAAAGTGTCCAAGTCGGAGTTTGGTTTCCCCGTCATAGAGCGCCTCTTCTATCCCGCTCAGACACATTTCGATGAACAATCCAAACTCATTGCCACCTGCATGGACCAGCCGCTTGAGAAACTCTCTCTGTTGAAGTTCGATGGAAGGTATCAGACCAGATTTCCCAACGAACTCAGTAAAGATCTCTGTGATCTCGGGTTCGTGGGAAATCCAACTCACTGCACCCAGGTGCACAACATCTATGCGCCTTTTAAGCTGAACATCCGAATTGATCATCTCGATCAGATCGGGCGTGCCAGACAGAACGAGTCCAACCGGCCAATCCTTATCGTTCATCAGAGACTTCAGGGTGTTCACCACGTCATTGCGGGTTTTGACGCCTTTGCTGATGTAGAGGTCCTGAGCCTCGTCCAGATGCACAAACAGGGTCCTTCGCATTTGGAGAAACTGACGCACCTGCGTCCATATGATGCCCACCGACTTGTCACGAGTGAGCGGATATCCCAGACTGGACAGGATCGTCGTGCCAACATTCTTTAGCGTCGCTGGTGACGGCACCAATAGCCGGATCACTTCCGCCACGTCCAAGCCCTCCGTTGGCAGGATCAGGTCAGTATGATTGTCAAACAAGCGGTCTACGAGAGTGGATTTCCCACAGCCTGACGCCCCGATCAGAGCAATACCGCGCGCCTCGCTGCGACTACCCAATCGGATAGCCGCTCGTCTTTGGCGCAGATGACGGTCAAAAACCAGTTTGAGATCGTGGAACACCTGATGCGAAACGAACATGTCTCGAAGACGCGCAATCTGAGCGTCAATCTCATCAGATGGATCGCCAGGGAGATCAGTCATTTTCAATCCTCCATTTCGAAGGTCTGGGACGATCCCCATTGGGGCTTTGCCCCTGACCAGCTGTAACTTCGGTGGTGTTTTCTCCTTCGTCCAATGACGGGATGACATGGCCGAATAGATCTGGCTCTGGCGGAAGGTCAAAGCCTTCAGGATCATCCGTTTCGATGCTCAAACTCTGGAACAGATCTTCCCTAGCTCGTCTAAGCCCAGCCGGTGTCTGACGCTTCAGGACAGCCCCGAACCGACGCTCTTCTTCTGAGTTCTTTTGGATGATGGCATGCAATGCGTCAGAGACAGTCTTCTCCTGAAGCACGGCCTCGGCCTTGTGCTTCAGCCGCAGCTGACGTGCAGTCGCTTCCCACTGTTCATAAGATACTCCATCGAAGCACTTCTGCAGAGCGCGCGCCGCAAACCACTTTTTTCCGATCTGAACCATGATCCAACCAAGATCGTTCAGGTCAACTTTGATATGAACGTGACGGCGGCGGTCGTGCACATAATACTCACGCAGTGCCTGGCAGGTGTAGTCGATGCCAAATAACTCAACACCCTTGCCTGTGACACACCGTTTGTACTTTAAACCGAAAGCTCGACGCCTGGTGGTTTCTGCGAGCTTGGTGACAACGCCCATTTTCTCGGCGAGGCGTTTCCAGCAATTGTTGGGTGTTTCGCCGTTCAGCCCGCGGTGCGGCATGTTGTGATACACGTCTGCAACAAAGCGGATGAGGATTTCCATCAGCACATCATCTGAAAGAGAGGCCATCTTTTCTGAAGGATAGTCTCCTCGCTCTTTAGGATCGGAAAAAGTGCGACCCGCGAGAAGCGGCATCAGGGCCGTCCCAAAGGTTCGAAAGATCCGCTCCACGCGCCCTCGCAAACGCGGTAGCCCTCCGCGTGGCGTCTCAACAACCCCATGCGCATCAAAGACAGCACTTCGAAACGCATCGTCCACAAATGCAACGCCCAAATCGGTTACCAGGGAACTTAAACCGCCATGGTGATGCCAGGTCGACTTACAGCCAGCCGCTATCGCAAGGTCCGTTTTGTCACGTGTGATGTCGGACAACAGAGCCATGGCGTCTTGGCAATTCGGCTTTTCCGCCAGTCTCATCCCCACCACACATCGCGTCGCACAGTCGATCGCGAGATAGAGCCAGCGACGCCCACGGTGCAGCTTTGCAAGTTCTTCGGGGCTCAAATGGTCCAGGGCCCCGCGCTCGGCCAATATCGAGATTAGATCAACGCACCATTCATCGATCTCAACACGCTCCATTGGGTAGCTTGCTGCGACACCTTCTTCATAGAGCGCGTACTTGCGATTGGCGTAGTCGACGCCATGCCGTTGGACGCATGTGAAATACGGATCAAGCTCAGAAAGTGCGCGCTCAACTTTGCGCCGCGAAGGAATTGTGAGCTCCGGCTTACCCTCCACCGCTCGTTGCTCGTTCACACTTTTAAACCGGTCCCGGCACACATCCGCGACGTTCTTCTTGGTTAGTCTTTTCCGGGTCAAATAGGCTTCGAGGCATTCGCCCAGCAATCTCGAAGCCTCCAGGCAGAACCGCGCAGTCCGGTTGCCAGACCTATGTGTACCCGGGATCAACCCGAGCGGAGAGCCGCCTGCTTTCTCGTATCGTTTAACCCATTCTCTTAGGGTTCTTGGACTGGGAGGATCACGGAAAACGTTTTTCTTCCCAGCCCTCGGGTTCCGCCAATTGCTTTGGGCAGCCCGTGCCTGTTTGTTCACATGGGCCTCGATGGAAGGAATGACACTCTGAAGTGAGAAATCTGTCCGCTTCGCCTCATCATCACGCTCGAACTGGTAAAACCCGTCGACCCAAGAGAAGCGCCATACTACTTCAGATCTCACGTCATCCGGCAGGCTTGCAATTGCCTCAACACCCGCACTCATACGCACATCCTGACGCTCCGGTATAGAATACCCAGGATCAAAGGTCACATCGGACCTTTGAAGAAGGTCGGCAAATTCATCGAATGTGAGAGACAGGTTTCGGCCAGTCTCATCAAAATCTTCGAAGTGGTAACCAAAGTCGGTTTTCCGTTCTAATTTGTACTTCCGACCATCTACGGTCAGCAGGCCAAAGACACTCACTCTGAAAGGCAGGTTCATTTTGCACCTCCCTTCGAAAGCAAAGTGTCGAGATCAATCAGATGCTTTCTGTCGGCCGCTAGAACGTCTTCAAAGACCGCGATCACGATGCTCCTGAACCCTGCGCCTCCGAGCGCCAACAACTGGCACAGCTCGTCGACCGTTACTGGAAAACAAACGTCACGGATGATGGATTTGAGATGAGCCTGATGCGCTGAATTTCGCGTCTTTGAGAACTCAACGAAACGTTGTGCGTTGAGAGCCTCTGCGCGGGTGAAATCGCGCTCCGTCACCAACACAATGTCATCGGCAAAATCCTTGCGCATGGCCGCGCGAATCTGCTGTAGCTCGCGTAAGAAATTCTTCTCCAACACCACCTTCCACGGCTTCACCGCTATGGCCAATCGACGACCGCTTTTTAGCTCAACCAAAAAGTCAATGAAGTGGGTTTTGCGATTTCCTGATTGATCGCGGTAGCTGATGAATTGTGGCTGCTCCCACAAGTTTGCCACTGCAGGATTAGCCAGCACCAGGAAAAACACCCGCTCTTCCAGCTTACTTTCATATTGAACGATCCTCGGACGAATCTGCCCAGGCAATTGCATAACAGCTCCGCCTCTGGAGCTATGTGTCGACCTCCTTGGAATACCCCGTGTTGCAAGGCTGGGCTCAGGCGACATCTCGCCCGTTAATGTGAACTCTTCATCTTTCATGTCTTTGATTTGGAGCGCCGACCAGCTTGGGCGATCGTGCTTCTCCACCTTCTTTTGGTGTTCCTTGGGCAAAGCCAAGCCACCTCATCGCCAATAGCGACGACGAAACTGTTGACTTTGCGATCATGGCGGGGGAAGAAGGTGTATCGGTTGCGTATCGATACTGATTTCAAAGGCCTCGTGGGTTGCCGCCCTCGGGGCCTTACCCTTTCTTCCTATTATTGCTGTTGCTAATTCATCTGCAGGCACCTCCGTTATTCATAACGTACCGGCCACAGAGCCTCGGACGTTGTCCCAAGCTTCTCTGCTATGGCTTTCTGAACATAGGCGGAGCGCCTGTATCCTTGTGACACAGTAGACACTGAGCTAATGGAACGACCGATGTCACGGCTCAGCTTGGCCAATGAACTGCCTTTAAGCCGAAGGTCACACTTGATCTGCTCATGCTTGGCGAGATCGACAATCAAATTCCCTGTCATGTGAAATGTTCCGACTGATTCCAGTTAACGAAACCTAACAAATGACTTTACAGGTGTCATTTTTATTGTTTAATTTCTGATATTTACACATTTGCGCCTCAAAAATTCAATGCAATGTCAGGCCGTCATCAGTTAAGCTGCTGTAACGCCGAGGGCTTTGCGCCAACGGATGCAAACAAAGATCTATGACCTTGAAGAAACTGGATAAGGCTTGAACACAGTAGTCGAAATAAAATGCGGCAGAGTTCCGACTATTTTCCTGCGAGAGACGCCAAATGCGTGGCAGCCATACCTGCGCCGCAAACTCCTCGCTCTACTCAAACTTAGCAAAACCCATAGGGAATTTGCTGAGCGGCTCGGAATTAGCCCTATGGTTGTGCGTCGGCTCCTAGACTTGCTTGGCGTCGACTATGTTCAACGCCTCTATAGGCAGCATGAAAGGGGAAAGACCTGTTCAGATATCGCCAACGCAAACGGAATGAAGCCTGCAACGCTGTCCAAACTCTTTAGGGAACGCGGCTTTGAGGTGCAGCGCGGGGTTCGCAGGCCCAAAGTGCCAAAACATAAGCTGCGCCGTATTTGGACAGAGACCCAAGTAATCAACAGGGTAGCGCGAAAACTCAAAATCCGCTGGGAAACGGCGCTACGTCTGCTCGAGGATGAAAAGCTGATCGTGGGTTACAAAGGTCGACCGAGAAAACTCTCAAAATCATCACGGCCGCCTTAGGTTTTTCGTATGCGCCTCAGGGGCATTCTAGCAAACCTAGATAAGTCACGGCGCGGCCCTTAGCCGACCTCCACAATCCCGTCAAAATGCTGCGGCGCAGCCCGTCGATCCAGACATTCGCTGCGCCCGAATAATCCCTTCGGAAGCGAACAGTTCACGGGCAATGCTACCGGTCCGATGATAACTGGAATATCCGCTAATGCTCCTCTCGTGCTAGAGATGACTAATGTTACGCAAATTCAGAAACTTCAGTGAAGATCGCATTCAACAGCAAATCCGCGCGGTTATAGGGCGTCACGGAGCTGAACTGCATGAAAAGGTCCGGGTCGCAGACATCGTAAATGTCGACATGCTAGATCGACGCGAGCTAGGCACATACGCACTGCAGTCCCATTTCGATTTCGTTCTGATCGACGAGAACCAACACGCAGTCGTCGCTATTGAATTTGATGGACCAGGACACAGCACGCCCAACGACAAGAAGAAGAATTCGATTTGCAATCAGGCAAACCTACCGTTGTTTCGTATTTTCGGGTTTCAAGAAGTGCGCGATATCAACGCGATGACGTTAACGCGTTACTTGGTGGAGCTGGTGTTCCATGCCCGCGTTTTCCAGCAAATGAAATACGAAGGGCTCCTCGAGCCGAGCGAACCTTTTATGCTCAGCGGCTTCATCAAGGATGAAGCCAAGAGCATTTTCGACAGCGAGTTCGATTTCGTCGCAAACGCTAACGGCAAGCTGACATGCGCCCTGAAACACAACGGTTTGAACGACGACGATCTACCCCACTTGAGTATCGAAAGACTAGTCGTGCGTTCTCCACACGACGACCTTCGCGCCTTCGTTTCGATCAACTCATCAAAGGGTCTGATCATGGGCAAGGCAAGAGTTCGCATCAGCATGCCCTCACCCGGTTTCCTTTCGGAAATTGGAAGCATACCGATGGAGATTGCGCAATTCGCCGACGGGATGGCTTGCGACGATCTCTTTGAGAACATCCACCTAATCGGCTCTGGTGCGGGACATGTGGTGAGATCAGCAGACGAAGTACTTCAAGAGATTTTTGACCTGGGCCGCCAAGGCTACAAACTTGCGTTGGGCGGAGGCGGCAGCCGTTCCGACGTCGATCTGATTGGGACATTTACGGCGGGCACAGGCGGCCAGCTCTTTTGATCCAGCACGGCCCAAACACATGAATGATGATAGTACACTACACCGATGCGGCATTAGTGCACAGCGTACAAAAGCTAAGTAAGGCACGCCACTTAGCTGTGGCACAGGAACGAGACTTTCAATACACGTTAAGATTGAGAGCCGACTGGTTCTACAAACAAATTTTGTGGATTGCCCATGCACATTTCGAGAGTTCAAATTCGTAATTTCCGTAATTTCAAGAGCATTGACGTTCCGATGTCAAAAAACTCGGTCTTAATTGGAGAAAATCGCTCCGGCAAAAGCAACTTCATACATGCTTTGAGACTCGTTCTGGACACGTCTCTCCCTGATCGATCACGTGGTCTCAAAATTTCGGACTTTTGGGATGGCATTGAAGATCCGTTTGCCGAAGGCGGAAGTTCTATCGAAATCGACGTCGATTTTGTAGGGTTTGAAGCAAACCCTGCAACTCATGCGTTGCTTGCAGATTTTCGGGTGGCTGGCGACCATACGGTTGCACGAATTAGTTATCGGTTCCGCCCTGACTGCGAGGGCGAGCCCTCGAGCGAAGCGGACTTTGATTACATTATTTTTGGAGGCGGTGACGAAACCAGATCGGTACCTTCAAAGACAAGAAAGAGAATAGTTCTTGATGTATTGCATGCACTTCGGGACGCCGAGTCAGATCTTGCAAATTGGAGGAAGTCCCCACTCAGACCGTTAGTTGAAGATGCATTTTCAAGGGTTCCCGACAGTGAATTGGTGAGCGTGTCAAGCGCGATTGAAGGTGCTGGGGAGGCTCTACTCAAGCTAACCGAGATTACTTCTCTTGAGGCTACATTGCGCGACAAACTGCTTGCGATTGGTGGTCCACGCAATGACATTGATGCGAAATTCGGAATTTTGTCTACCGATCCGTCTAGGTTAGCTAACATTCTGAAATTGTTTATAGATGGTGGCTCGCGTGACATCGGAGACGCGAGTCTTGGATCGGCTAATCTAGCGCTACTGACACTTCAGTTGGCAGAGTATGAATGGAAGCGAGCGCAAAACGAACAAGATTTTACGATCATCGCAATAGAAGAACCTGAAGCGCACTTGCATCCTCAGCTACAGCGCAAAGTGTTTAGCACCCTATTTCAGGAGAGTCTGGAAACACCTCAAAGCCTTATCGTCACCACGCACTCGCCAAACATCGCTAGTGTCACGCCTTTCAATCAAATTGTCTTGCTTCGAAGCCAAGGCGACAAAGGAACTGTTGCGCATTCTTTGGCAAAACTAGTGCTGGCAGAACACGAGAGAGATGACCTTCAGGGCTATCTCACTACG
Source organism: Ruegeria sp. CDSC054 (assembly GCF_059610645.1). Taxonomy (NCBI): domain Bacteria; kingdom Pseudomonadati; phylum Pseudomonadota; class Alphaproteobacteria; order Rhodobacterales; family Roseobacteraceae; genus Ruegeria; species Ruegeria sp. CDSC054. Next base: position 710,967 of record NZ_JBXWOA010000002.1, read on the forward strand.
ACCCGAGCCGAAGTCTTCTTTTCGAGTGGCATCATCTTTGTAGAAGGGCCTTCGGAAGAAGCGTTGCTGCCCGCATTTTCTGCGACTTTGGGTCATGATTTAGATGCTCTAGGTATTACTGTTTGTAGCGTAGATGGCGTAGACTTTGAGCCATACGTCAAGCTTGCTACAATGCTAGACATTCCATTTAGCGTCATAACTGATTGGGACCCATCCGTCGGAGGCAACGCTCTCGGATGGGCGCGGGCAAAAAAACTTCTGCTGACCAATCGTGCATTTGGTGGCAAGGTCGATGCGACTCCGGAACAAATTGCACGCCTCGACGCTCAAGAGGATTTCCTTCGCGGCAGCGCACGGAACCATGGCATTTATTTGAACACTACGACGTTGGAAACTGAACTTGCGCAAGACCCAGATCTCGCAAGTGTTCTTCTATCAATCCTGTCAGAGCAAACCTCTTTTGGCCAGACTTTGAAAAATAGAATTGCAAAGTATCAAGCAAACCATTCTGAGATTGTCCCAGAAAAGCTGATGTTGATGATCGGATATGTCGGAAAAGGGCGGTTTTCCCGTGAACTGGCTAAGAGAATTGGAGGGATAGAACCACCAGACTACATTAAACAAGCTATAGAAAACGTGGTTGCGAAAGTTTGATGTCCAGCGTTAGGGCTCTTAAGGGTGCAATCGGGTCGCTGTCTCAAAACCCTGAGCAATTGTTGGCGGCAAACGCTACAGATCATTGTGTGGTTCTTGCTGGACCAGGAAGTGGCAAGACGAAAACGCTGACCACAGCAATGTTAAGAACACTGTTGGAGGACGTATCAGAACCCCGCGGAGTTGCCTGCATTACATACAACAACGAATGTGCATTTGAACTCGAAAAACGCTTGGCGGTGCTTGGTTTGGAGCGAGGGAACAGGGCATTTATCGGAACTGTACACGGTTTTGCTCTAACTCAGATAATTTTACCTTTTGCGCGATGTGTTCTTCCGGATTGGCGGTCTGATGTAACTGTGATCTCGGAACCGGATAGGAAAAGCGTCATTTCTGAGGCCTATGCATCAATTGGTGGTTTCGGCGATCCTCAAAAACGTTGGAAATTTGCTGAGGAGAAGAGAAAATCTATAGTCGATAGGTCGAACGTGTCATGGCGAGGGAACAACCCCGAACTTGCCGACTTCGTCGAAGCATACGAAGGCATTTTGAAAGTTCGCAATCAAATCGACTTTGACGGTATGCCGTTGCTTGCTTACGCCATGGTTTCGAGGTTTCCTTGGATTTCTGAGGCGCTCAAGGCGAAATTTCCAGTGTTGTTCGTCGATGAGTACCAAGACCTAGGCCATGCTCTGCATGAGCTGGTTCTAAAACTTTGCTTTGAAAGTGGCATTAGGCTCTTTGCCGTCGGCGACATCGATCAATCAATTTATGGCTTCGCAGGGGCGGAACCTTCGCTGCTAGAAGGCCTGTCAGCTCGAGCCGATGTTCAGACCATTCGCCTTCGATTTAATTACAGGTGCGGTACAGACATCATCGATGCCTCCATGGCGGCATTGGGTGCAGAGCGCGGGTATGTTGGGCCAGACGGTGCAGGCAAAGGTTCTATCAAGTTTCATCAAGTCGATGGAGACGAATATGCTCAGGCGCAGTATTTGTTGGATACCATCCTTCCTGATCTACAATCGAGGGGTTACGAGCTAGGCGAAATCGGTGTGCTTTACCGCTGGGCCAAGCATAGCGACAAGCTTGTTTCGTTGTCTGAAGCTCAAGGCGTCCCTGTTTTGCGAGCGGATAATAAAGCCCTGATAAAAAGGAATTCTCCAATCTCAAGGTTCGTCGAACGATGTGCTCAATGGGTTGTGGGCGGATGGAAAACAGCGGATCCAAGATTTCAGCGGCTTTGCCACGATGCAAATTCTCTGGTTTTTGGCGCGGACGCTTCAGAACATGAAAAACGGCAACTTGAGCACGAGCTCATCAACTTCCTTACGCCAATGGACGGAGGGGCATCAACACATGCGTGGTTGCTCAAGTTCAAGTGTGAAATTTTCTCACCATGGATTGCAAGGAAACGTACAATTTCCGAGCAGTGGGAAAATCTAGATGAGATGATCAAAAGAACAGATATTGCCCAAAATGGCGTAGACCTAAAGATGTCTCATTTTTGCGGCGACACGTCCGGTTCTGGCGCAATCAACCTAAGTACATTTCACAGCTCAAAGGGCCGAGAGTTCCGGGCAGTAGTCTTACTTGGCATGAACAATGACATCATTCCAAACTTGTACAGCCGGAACGATCCCCAAAAGCTAAGTGCCGAAAGACGCGAGTTCTATGTTGCTGTAACTCGAGCTGAAGAAGAGCTACACGTTGTCTTCAGAAAAGGCTCACACTCACCTTTTGTTCGAGAGCTTTATGACCGAACACAACAAAATCAATAGCCCAGTAAAGTATAGAACCGGATCACCAATTTGACTTTAGAGGCCGAAGTTCGCGGTCCTTTTGTACTAAATGTACGTGAGTCACACACATTTTGAGATGTCGGCTCTTAGCCTCACTCAAAGTACTGCTTGCACCGCAGCGAACTACGTTATCCGCCGATTTACTAGAATAACAACGCGTTCTGGCGAAAATAGTAAAGGCGCGGCCTGCTCCGTCGTACTTGTTTTGGGGCCAGCGGGATTTGGACAAGCTAAACACCCCTAGCCATTAGGGGTAAGACGCTGCCTTCCCCCTCGGGCAACCCTATTAGACAACACCGTGTCCTCGGCTACGCCTGCGGGCCGCACCACTATCGTCGAATAGCATTGCCTCGCCCCCATCCGCGTTCGCCACGTGGCAGATCAGCAGGAACAGGCGCCTTCGGCGTCTGATCTGCAATTCAGCCCTGATTTTCCCAAAAGGAAGTCAGGATCAATGAAATCAGTTTAGGTGCTGGATGAAGGAAGTGAGGCGAAAATGGCAAGGTTCTGTCGCTGGTGGCAGAACTATGTGTCGCCTTACAAGTAAACCAGTGGCGGACCGAGGAAGAGACAGCCGTTTTATAGAAGCTATATTTTTCAATATCTTACAATCATTCTGCGGAAAAAATGTTGCGGGATTTGTTGCGGGATTTATCTCAACCCTCGAACTTAACCGGCTCGACGATAGATGATTCCATTTGCTGTGCGACTTAGAATGGGATTTCTGAATCTACATCCTCATTGACAGGCGATGCGGTTCCAACCGATGAAGAGTCTCGCTGCTTAAGCAAGCGATCAATCCGATCTGGCACACCCCAGGAATACTTAATCTGCTCATTTGCGCCCACTGCCTCCCTCAACTGAGATGTGTATGAAGGTGTCCAAGTGACCAGGGTCTCGACTTGCTCGCAGTTCGCCTTGGCTTCGGCAAACGAACCACTCTTGCAAAACTTAGCGACAACCGTATCCGACGCCTTTACTGTGGTCTTGGGATGTTTTTTGTAGGCTTCCCAAAGCTCTCCTGCGATCTCTGAAACGCTTTTTCCCTTGCCATTGAACGCCTGTTTTTTACCGAACAATCCGTATGGAGCTACATCAAGCCTAACAGAAAACACCGGCGCGCCTCGCCCGAGAGCAAATCCGACCTCTTGATCAGTCCAAGTGCTTTCGCTGAAACCATCGTGAAGAAGGGCAATTAACGCATCACATTCCCGCAAAGCGCGTTCAATCTCTGCCTGCCATTCTGCGTCTGGTTCGATGTCTTCGTGGGCTACGAAGCAATTCGCACCAAGCTTTGCCATCTCGGACTGCAGCTCCGACGCAAAGACCTTATGTTTCGCTAAGTGTGAGATAAAAATATACAAGCATTCTTGATCATTCGACGCTGCGTTTCCGGCGATGTCGTTGTTAGGTCCAGAAAACCCGAAGTGCTGTGACAATTGAACAAGTAGCTCATCGGCGACGCCTTTGAGCATGCTTAGAACATACGAATACCTGTCACCACTCCACGTGTTCTGAGTGTTGCCTCCAAATTCCTCAAGAGTGAGGTCAATTTCTGCCCACTCCTTATCTTCAAGTTCTGCTGCAATAGATTTCTTCAGTTTCAGTTTTTCGGATGGGCTAAGCATTCTTCTTACGCGTTAATGGAGGTTCAAATCTTCAACTAGGATTACGTGAAAAATGTCTCACGTCGATAGAAGTTTTGTGCGGCAAAACGCAACGGCTAACGAGGAATACCCAAACGCTACTTTGCGTCCGAAAATTCGTAGTGTTGCGGGAATTGTTGCGGGATTTTCAATGTTGCGGGATTGCTCGAAAAATAGGCGGTCAATCCAGGGTGTAAGCCATTGTTTTTTAAAGAATTTCCAAGCGCCGCCACTTTTTTATGCAGTAAAAGTGGCGGACCGAGGAGGATTCGAACCCCCGACCCCTTGATTCGTAGTCAAGTACTCTATCCAGCTGAGCTATCGGTCCGCGTTGGTGAGGCGGTATTTAGACCCGGTGTTCGGGACACGCAAGTCGATTCTTCAAAAAGTTTTCAAAAAGTCCCATCGCCCCGCGGAAGCCTGATTTCAAAGGTCGTCCCCTCGGGCCCGCTATGGGCCAATATCAGGTCCCCGCCGTGCCCACGCACCAGTTCCTGCGAGATGGCAAGCCCCAGCCCAGAGCCTCCCTTACGCACCCCGCCCTGAAATGGCGTAAACAGGTTCTCGCGTGCTTTGGGCGGCAATCCAGGTCCGTTATCCCTGATCTCAACACACCAATCGTCTTTATACTCGCAGCCGGCGATCGTGATGTTTCCCGGCTTCCCGGATGCCACTAGGGCCTGACGCGCATTGCGCACAAGATTCATCATGACACGGAAAATCTGCTCAGGGTCTGCCCGGGCCACAAGGTCTTTGGGCACGTCGTTCACGATCTCGACGCAGGCATCCGCAACAGCCAGCTGTTCGCTGGCCACGACATCAGCCGCGATATCGTGCAAGGGTACCATTGTCAGGGTTGGCGCGGGCTCTTCCGCGCGCCCGAAGGCCAGCGTGCTTTCGCACAGTGACACCGCCCGTGTGATCGAATTCACCAGCTTGGGCGCCATACGCCTTACCAAGGGATCATCGCTGGTTTCGATCCGGTCGGTAAACAGCTGTGCCGAAGTCAGTATGTTCCGAAGATCGTGGCTCACCTTGGCCACCGCGCCGCCCAGTTGCGCCAGGCGTTCACGTTGCTTCAGGGCCTGAGTCAGTTCGGTCTGCAGCTGCTGCAACGCTTCTTCAGCCTCGCGCAGTTCTGTCACTTTGGAGTTGGGGGAGATGATTCCCCTCGCGTCTTCGGGTGCCCCTGCATAACGCTGCATATAACCAACAACACTTTTGATCGGTTTCACCAGAACAACGCGCACGGCCAAGAACAAAAAGAACGCGGTGATAATGGAAATTACGAAAGACAGCCCCAAAATGCGCAGGCCATAATCGGTCATCGCCATTCGCAGTGGCATGCTGTCTATGGTGACTTCAATCAGCAGTCCTGCCCCTTTGACCGGCTCGCCAATAACGCGGATGACTTCGTTCTCTGTCGTGAACAGTCGCGCCAGCGCGTCGCGGATCAACACCCAAGGCCCTGCGTCGCGCAGATCGTAGGTCTTGGTGATCTGTTCCGGAATCGGCGAAGACAGCATAAGCTGGCGCACCTCATCGCGACGCAACACGACGTTATAGACACCGGCGTTGGCCAGCAGCTCGGTCTCGAGGTCTTCGGCCAGCATATCGTCAGCCAACAACGCCAATGACGCGATCTGCGCGCGTTCAAGCCGGTTCAGCAGAAAGTCTTCGCGAAAGCGCGCGATGGAAGGAACAAAGATCAAAATCTCGGCCAACATCACGAAGACCGTCGTCAGGATCAGAAATCGGCCCGACAGCGAATTCAATCTGTTCTCCCTTCCTGGTTAGGGCATCCAGCGCTGGACGAACCTGACCACTCGTTTAACCATCTGATTCTCAAACAGCCTTGGCGAGAAATAGGCACCCGCCACCCGTTTGTTAAGCTCTCCGATCGTCGGATAGGGCGAAACCATCGCAGCGATCTGACCCATCTTCAGGTTATTGGCCAACGCAAGCGACCACAAGTTGATCAGCTCTCCGGCCTGATGCCCGACGATTGTGGCCCCCACAGGCCGACCCTTTACGACCATGACCTTAATGAACCCTTTGGTTTTCCGCTCAGAGATTGCCCGGTCGTTATGGTGATAGTCAAAGCGCGCGATTTCGACCTTGTCACCATGGTGTTTGCGGGCCTGAGCCTCGGTTAGGCCCACCTGCGCCAATTCCGGGTCGGTGTAGGTCGCCCAAGGGATATGTGCGGTTTTTGCCTTTGACGGTAAAGCAAACAAAGCGGAACGGATGATGATGCCCGCGTGATATCCAGCGACATGAGTGAATTGCAGACCACCAGCGACGTCGCCAATGGCGTAAACTCTGCGATTCGTCGTGCGCAGCGCGTCATCGACCTTGATCCCGTTGCGGGTTGGTTCAATCCCGGCAGCCTTTAGGTTCAAACGGTCTGTGTTGGCCTTACGCCCAACCGCCAGCAACAGATGAGACCCCGAATAGATCTCACCCGTCTCGGTCACAATTTCTATGGCCCCTTTGTTGTCGCGAATCTGGGCGACCATAGCCTCTTCATGGACAACCACCCCTTCGGCGCGCAAGCTGTCCAAAACGACCGCGGCGGCCTCGGGGTCATCCTTGCCTAGCGCCTTCAGGCCTTCGACAACCGTGACCTTACAGCCCAGCCGGACATGCGCTTGCGCCATCTCCATCCCGATCGGTCCGCCACCGATGATCAAAAGATGTTCGGGCCTGTCGCGCAGGTCAAAGATCGTCTCGTTGGTGAAGAACGGCACCTGATCCAATCCCGGAATCGGCGGTACCAACGGTGACGAGCCCGTCGCGATCACGACGCGCCGTGCAGTGATCAGATTGTCGCCCGCCTGCACTTGTGTCGGAGAGGCGAAGCTGCCGAATTCCCGGATCACATTCACGCCAAAACCTTCAAACCGTTCCTGGCTGTCCATCGGCTCGATCTGAGCGATCACATCGTGAACGTGGTCCTTGGCGGCGGCGTAGTCGACCTGCGGTACCACGTCAACCACGCCCAGCGCGGCAGAATGTGCCTGGCCGTAAGCTGCCTTGCCGCTGGCAATCAGGGCCTTGGAAGGGACACAGCCGAAGTTGAGGCAATCGCCACCCATCTTGTGACCTTCCAGCAAGATCACATCGGCCCCCATCTGGCTGGCGCCCGCAGCGACTGACAGCCCCCCGGACCCGGCGCCAATCACCAGGATATCGGTTTTCAATTCTCGCATGATTTCAGCCGTCCTTTCGGCCACGCAGGGATTTGATGACAATTGGCAACGTGGCCAGCACACACAAACCGATGATCGGGCCAATCACAAATGGTTCCCATAACAGCGATACATCAGGTGTTTCGCCCCGATCGAACACACCACCCAGCCCGACACCGATCCAAGTGTAGACGATACCGCCCGGGATAATGCCCAGCGCGGTGGTGATCAGGAAATTGCGGAACCTCACGCCAACCAGTGCAGGCACCAAGTTGGCCACAAAAAACGGCACAACGGGAACAAGACGCAATAGAAACAGCACCGAGATCTCATTCTCGCGTAACCCGTCTTTCAGTTTCTTGATCGTCCCTTCCGAGGACTCAAGCCGTTTGGTCAAGGATTCGCCCAACCCCCAGCGCGCCGCCAGAAAGATTGCAGAGGCTCCGATGGTTGCCGCAAACACGTTGAACACGGTTCCGACGAACAAGCCAAAAAGAAACCCGCCGGTCATTGACGCCACTGCGGCACCCGGCAGCGAAAACGCGACGATGACAATGTAAATGCCAACGAAAGCTGCCGCCATCGCCCAGTAGTTGGCGTCACGCCAGGCCAATAGCGCCTCACGATTGTCGCGCAGGGTCTCAAAAGTCAGGTAGTCGCCCAGTGTGAAGAATCCCACCGCAGCGACGGCGAGAATCACCAGCAATGGAATATGCCGCGCCAATCCGTTGCGCGGCGCCTGAGTCGTTTCGCTCATGAGGCTGTCCGGTTTACTACGTTTCATTCTGACCCCAACATGCGCTGCTTGCGGCCCTCGCAACAGGGGGCTCACGCTGCCTTGATGTTTTTGGTAGGGAATGTGAGGGTTTGGGGCGATAATCCCGCTGTTTTGAAACCTTTTGCCCGACCCGATTACAGAATTGTTGCAAAAGCCGCGAAAACCCCCACCTAGGGGTTTGACTTACCACCCACTACCCAGTAGAGGACGGGCTTCGAACACCACGGGCAGGCGAATCCGCGCTGCACCCGACCGCATAGATTGGAGACGGAGCGATGAAACGCACCTATCAGCCTTCGAACCTGGTTCGCAAACGCCGCCACGGTTTCCGCGCGCGCATGGCCACTAAGGCCGGCCGCAAAATCCTGAACTCGCGCCGCGCACGCGGTCGCAAGTCGCTGAGCGCGTAAACCGCTCACCGATCAGGTTTTGAACATGACGCCGCCGGAGGCCCTCGTGGATGGTAAGAACCAGCCCGGGGAAACGCCCCCGGCGGCGTCCGTTTGCGCGCCTGAATCTTTGACCGTTCTCAGGAAACGATCTGAATTCCTTAAGGCAGCGCGTGCCCGCAGGCAGGGCACATCCTCGATGATGGTGCAGGCTCGCAAACGTACCCCGGATGAAGCAGCAGGAATTCGGGTTGGCTTTACCTGTTCCAAAAAGGTTGGCAATGCCGTAGCACGCAACCGCGCCAAACGCAGGTTGCGCGAGGCCGCCCGGGCTGTTCTGCCCGTCAATGGCAATGACGGGTGGGATTACGTCCTGATTGGTCGGGCCGAAACCACAGCCGCGCGACCCTATGAGGCACTTCTGGACGATCTGCGCTATGCGCTTCGCAAAGTACACAACTCGCGGAAATGACTCTCTTCTCTCATATCCTGGCTATGCCCGTCAGGGCCTATCGGCTTGTATTCAGCCCTTGGGTTGGCTTCAATTGCCGATACCAGCCCACCTGCTCGGCCTATGCGCTGGAAGCACTGGAAAAGCATGGGGCCATCAAGGGAAGCTGGCTGGCGGCACGGCGGATTGGCCGATGCCATCCCTGGGGCGGTGATGGGTATGACCCCGTACCCAACCACAAGGAAGACGACAGCTGATCCTTATGACCCTCCGTCAGCCTTGACCCATTCGGACATGCGCTGAACACTTGAACTCGTACTGCCCGAGGTTCAGATGACATCCGACGCCCGCCATTCCCTGCCGACACATGACGTATTGAATCAGCCGCCTGTGCGCGGGGATTCTAACCTCTGGTCTTCAGATCCCGTCCTGCGAAACGCCGTGCATTTCTCGGGCGGTCGCGAAGCGCCTCTGGCGGCATATGGAGATACCTTGGGACGGGTGAAAACCCGTGAGCTGGGGCGTGAGGCCAATCGGCACCTCCCCGAACTTCGATTGTTCGATCAGGGCGGTAGGCGCCTGGACGAAGTACGATTTCATCCCGCCTATCATGAGATGATGCAGATCAGCCAATCTGCCGGCTATGCCGCCTTGGCCTGGGACGGTCAGCCCGGCGGCCACACGACCCACGCCGCGATGATGTACCTGGCCAGCCAGGTTGAGCCCGGCCATTGCTGCCCATTGACCATGACCTACGCGGCAATCCCGGCTCTTGCTGCAAATGAACAGATCGCCTCCGAGTGGCGGCCTAAGCTCATGGCGCGCAGCTATGATCCGGCGACGAAACCGGTCGAACAAAAATCCAGCGCCACTCTGGGCATGGCAATGACCGAAAAACAGGGCGGCTCGGACGTGCGCGCCAATACCACCATCGCCACCCGGGACGGAGAGCACTGGCGTCTGCGCGGGCACAAGTGGTTCTGCTCCGCCCCCATGTCGGACGGTTTTCTGACGCTGGCACAAGCGCCCGGTGGGCTGACCTGTTTCCTCGTCCCCCGCTGGCTGGACGGTGAACGCAACGCCATTCATCTGATGCGTCTAAAAGACAAGCTGGGCAACAGATCCAACGCCTCGTCCGAAATCGAATATCACGATGCCTTAGCTCACCAATTGGGGGACGAAGGCGCGGGTGTTCGAACAATTATCGAGATGGTCCATCACACCCGGCTGGATACGGCCGTGGCCCCGGCAGGCCTGATGCGCGCAGCACTCATCGAGGCGCATCATTGGGTCACCCATCGCAGCGCTTTTCAGCGCCGGTTGATCGACCAACCTCTGATGCGCGCTGTTCTGGCGGATCTCGTGTTGGACTGGGAGGGCGCGTTGACGCTGGGGATGCGCGTCGCGCAGGCCTTCGACGGCCAGTCAACCGAAGACAAGGCCTTTGCCCGTATCGGTGTCGCCCTGGCCAAGTTCCTGAATAACAAGCGGTGCCCGGCCGTAGTGGTAGAGGCGATTGAGGTGCTGGGTGGCATGGGCTATGTCGAAGACACGCCCCTGCCCCTGCTGTATCGCGAAGCCCCGCTGAACGGTATTTGGGAGGGGTCGGGCAATGTGATCTGTCTCGACATTTTGCGCAGCCTGTCTCGCGAACCGCTAGCCGCTGAGGTCCTGCAGGCCGAACTGGATATAGCAACGGGTGTCGACCGCGGCTATGATGCCGCACTCAAGGCGCATCGTGATCGGTGGTCCGGGCTGCCGCCTGAGAGTGAAGCCCGTTGGTTTGCCGAACGAACTGCATTGCTGCTGACAGCAGCTCAGCTATTGCGTCGCGCACCCGCGGCCGTTGCAGACGGGTTCATCGCCACAAGGCTTTTGGGCAACAGCGGCCGCATCCCCGGATCCGTGTCCGGGTTGGACACGGACGCCTTGCTGGCGCGCCTGGGCTGACCCGGCCACTTGCCCGGTTGCCTCAACTGCTGTAGGGGCTGCGCATGTTTGACGAAGCTGACGATATCCACCCGCTCTTTGCTGGCGCGCCCTCGACCACCGAGTTCAAAAAGCTGCGCAAACGCATCGTGCGCCAGACCCGTGAGGCCATTGAGCAGTACGGGATGGTGGACGCTGCAGCGCATAACAAGGACGGAAAACCACCCCGCTGGCTGGTCTGCCTTTCGGGAGGCAAGGACAGCTATACCCTGCTGGCGATTCTGTACGAACTGAAATGGCGCGGTCTGCTGCCCGTTGATTTGCTGGCTTGCAATCTGGATCAGGGTCAACCCGGATTTCCGGCTACCGTTCTGCCCGAGTTTTTGGAACGCATGGGTGTTACGCATCGCATCGAATATCAGGACACCTATTCCATCGTCATGGACAAGGTTCCGCAGGGCCGCACCTTTTGCGCCCTGTGTTCGCGCCTGCGCCGAGGCAACCTGTACCGCATTGCGCGGGAAGAGGGATGTTCGGCCGTCGTACTGGGCCATCACCGCGACGATATCCTCGAGACTTTCTTCATGAACCTGTTCCACGGCGGGCGCTTGGCCACCATGCCGCCCAAGCTGGTGAACGAAGAAGGCGATTTGTTCGTCTTCCGCCCCCTCGCCCATGTGGCAGAGGCCGATTGCGAGAAATTCGCGACCTCGATGAACTATCCGATCATCCCCTGCGACCTCTGCGGCAGTCAGGATGGGTTGCAACGTCAGCAGGTCAAACAGATTTTGGATCAGTGGGAAAAGAACAGCCCCGGACGCCGTCAAGTGATGTTCCGGGCTCTGACAAATGCGCGTCCGTCGCATCTTTTGGACCCAAAATTGTTTGATTTTCAAAATCTTGCACTCAGTCCAAATGAAAATGACGAAAATTCGGGCGAAATTCCTCAGCTCCGTTAACGAGTGACTCAGATTGGTTTCCTAGGGTCGACCTGAGCGTTTCAAACGCAAGGTAGAGGCCCGAAGATCCGATGTGGAAACATATCTCAGTCAGCAGAATTTTTGACTCTCTTGCCATGGTGCTAAGCGGCCCGCCCGCCTTAGCCTTCGCGCCTGCGATCAGTCTGGCCGCGTATTGGATTGGTGGAGAGCAGGCATTGGTTGTCGTGGCACTTGCCCTGCCGCTTGTGTTTGCCGCGGTTTCAACCGCGCACAAGGCCAGCAACCGGGAAAAAGACGATAACGGCCTCATGTCTCTCGACAGGTTTGCCGCCGAGATGGAAACGCTGTTCGCGGAAAACCAACGCACCGGTCACGAGGCTGCCTGCATGGTTGTCGAATTGGACGGCTTTTCTGAGTGTCTTGATCTGCACGGCAATGCGGCAGGAAACCTGATGGCGGAGCAGTTCCGCGACCGCGTTCTCTCTGTCATCCGCTCACATGACATTGCCGCAGGTCTGGACCAAGGCAAGATTGCAATCGGCCTGCGCGCCGCACAGAATCTGGATCTGGAGGCTTGCATTCAGATGTCCGGGCGCATTCAGGCCGCCGTTGATGAGCCGATCATACTGAATGGAACCAGCGTTTACATGTCATGCTCTATCGGGTTTTGCCTGCAATCCACGGTGCCCGACATCACCTTTGCCGAATGGATCGATGCTGCCAACGCGGCCTTGGCCGAAGCGCAAAGAAACGGTCCTGCAACCATCCGCGCCTTTTCATCTGAAACGCAGCGGCGGGCACGCGTGCGCGCCAACCTGCGCAATGAATTTATTGCGGCCTTGGATAGTGGCGAAATCCGCCCATGGTTTCAGCCGCAGATTTCCACAGACACCGGCCACGTTACCGGGTTCGAGGCGCTTGCCCGTTGGGAACACCCACAGAAAGGCGTGCTGGGACCGCCGGTTTTCCTGCCTTTTGCAGAACAAGCCGATCTGATGGAACGCTTGGGTCAGGTGATGCGCCATCACGCTTTCGCCGCCATGCGCCAGTGGAACCTTGCCGGTGTCGTTGTGCCCCGGATTGGCGTGAATTTCTCGTCAGAAGAGCTGCGCGACCCGGCGTTGATCGACCGTCTGAAATGGGAGCTGGATCAAAATGACCTGACGCCCGACAGATTGACCGTCGAGATTCTTGAAACAGTGTTTTCCAGGCGGCCCGATGACGTAATCACCCGCAACGTGATAAGCATGTCCAAGCTTGGCTGCTGCATTGACCTCGATGATTTCGGCACTGGCCACGCCTCCATTGCGTCGATCAAGCGCTTTGACGTTTCACGCATTAAAATCGATCGGTCCTTCGTGGCAAAGGCGGATCGGGACGCAAGCCAGCAACAGTTGGTCAGCGCGATTTTGACCATGGCGGAACGGCTGAATGTCGAAACACTGGCCGAGGGGGTCGAGACACAAGGCGAGCATGCCCTGATGGCGCAACTGGGCTGCGACCACGTGCAGGGGTTTGGAATTGGCAAGCCCATGCCGTTTGAAAAGACGTTGGACTGGATGGCCGCACATCAAAACAAACTCAACGGAATGCCAAAAATCGGGCGTCAGGCACGTCCTTAGGCGCGAATTAACGCCACAGAACCCCAATCGGTGATGAATTACAGGGCGATTCCGCTTGACCTTTGGGCCCGCACTCTGTTGAACCCAGCGGGTGTCTTTCACTGCTTAAGGTGGCTGTCCCCGATGGACGATCAGAACAAGAACCTCATCCTCGCAACCGCGCTCAGCTTTCTCGTGATCCTGGTTTGGTTCGTGCTGTTTCCACCGCCCGAGCCGACGACCGCACCGGAATCTGCCGAGATCAGCGCGACTGATGGTACAGAGGTTCAGACCCCAAGCGCTGCTGGCACCAATACAGTTGGTGAAGCAACCGCAGACGCCACCGAGATCGAGCCCGACGCCCAAGCACCTCGGGTCGAGATTGAAACACCGCGCCTGAAAGGCAGCCTGTCCCTGTCCGGCGGTCGTATCGATGAGCTGTTCCTGAAAGATTACAAAGTTTCGATCGAAGAAGGCGCGCCCATTGTCGAGCTGCTGTCGCCCGTTGGTTCGGAATCGGCTTACTATGCCTTGTACGGTTGGGCACCGGGCGCAGGCGTCGCCGGCGCTGACGTCCCCGGCCCTAATACGCTGTGGACCGTCGAAGACGGCGAAACCCTGGGGGTCGATACCCCGGTCACTCTGAAATGGGACAACAGCAAGGGCCTGACCTTCCGCCGCACTATTGAGGTTGACCAGGACTACATGTTCACCGTCACCCAGTCGGTTGAGAACAATACCCAGGCCGAGGTCGGCATGGCCCCATATGGCATCCTGGCCCGTCACGGCATTGGCGAAGACGGCGACCTGCCCGATCTGAAAAACTTCTTCATCCTACATGAAGGCGTTATGGTCATGGCTGACGGCGTTCTGGACGAGATCGACTATGGCGATGTGCGCGACTTTGACATTGACCCGAATGAGCGTGCGCAAGCCGAAGTCTTTCAGGTCAAGGAAGGTGGCTGGGTCGGCTTTACCGATCACTACTGGATGACCACTCTGATCCCTGCAGAGGGATCGGCATTCAAGGGTGCGGCTAAATATGACGCCCGCCGCAAGATTTATCAGACCGAAACGGTTCTGCCGACGCTGACTGTCGCGCCCGGCGCAACTGAAGAAGTCACCACCCAACTGTTCGCGGGTGCCAAAGAATGGGAAACCATCCGCGAGTATCAGGCTGACGGTGTACAGAAGTTCGTCGACAGCATCGACTGGGGCTGGTTCTACTTCCTGACCAAGCCAATTTTCTGGCTGCTGCACAACATCAATGCCCTGATCGGCAACATGGGTTGGTCGATCATTGGCCTGACGCTGATCATCAAGGCGATCCTATTCCCGCTGGCGTACAAATCCTACGTCTCGATGGCGAAGATGAAAGAGCTTCAGCCGCAGATGGAGGCCATGAAAGAAGCCGCAGGCGACGATCGCCAAAAGATGCAGCAGGGCATGATGGAGCTGTACAAGAAGGAAAAGGTAAACCCGGCTGCGGGCTGTTTGCCGATCCTTTTGCAGATCCCGATCTTCTTCTCACTGTACAAGGTGATCTTCGTCACCATCGAACTACGTCAGGCCCCTTGGTTTGGCCCGTTCCAGGACCTCAGCGCACCTGATCCGACCTCGATCATGAACCTGTTTGGATTGCTGCCCTTTGCCGGTCCGCAGCCCGAAACCTTCATGGCGCTGATCTTCATCGGTATCCTGCCGTTGCTATTGGGGATCTCGATGTGGTTGCAGCAAAAGCTGAACCCGGCGCCAACTGACCCGACTCAGGCGATGATCTTTGCCTGGATGCCTTGGGTGTTCATGTTCATGTTGGGCAGCTTTGCAAGCGGGCTGGTCGTTTACTGGATCGCGAACAACACGATCACGTTCACGCAGCAATACCTGATCATGCGCAGTCAGGGTTATAAGCCTGACGTGTTCGGCAACATCAAATCCGGCTTCAAGCGGACGCCCAAAACGGACGACAAATGAATGCTGAGGTAACCCATATCTGGCGGCATCCGATCAAAAGTCATGGTCGCGAGGCCCTCCAGACTGTTTCAGTGACCCCCGGGCAGACCATGCCCGGGGATCGCGTTTGGGCGGTCGCGCATGAGGCGTCGAAAGCGGACGGCTCTCAATGGGTGCCTTGCGCCAATTTCAGTCGCGGGGCGAAAGCACCGCAACTTATGGCTATCTCGGCCCGGCTAAACGGCGACACGATAACTCTGACACATCCGGATCGTCCGGATCTGACCTTTGATCCGGACCGGGAACAGCAGGCCTTTCTGGACTGGGTCCAGCCGTTGATGCCTGCGGATCGGTCGGCGTCAGCCCGGATCATCCGAGTGCCGGGTCGCGGCATGACCGACAGCGATTACCCTTCGATCAGCCTGTGCAATATGGCATCGCACCGCGCGGTCGGGCAAAAACTTGGCAGCGATCTGTCGATCCAGCGCTGGCGTGGCAACATCTGGTTCGATGGCCTGCCCTTGTGGGAAGAATTCGACTGGCTGGGTCGCGAGGTACAGATCGGTGAGGCCGTGTTCCATGTCAAAGAACGCATCCGACGATGTTTGGCGACAACGGCAAATCCGAAAACCGGCGTGCGCGATGCGGATATCCTGGGCACATTGAACAGTTGGGGCCATCAGGATTTCGGCGTTTACGCCGAGGTTGTCCGAGGTGGCGCAATTTCAGTTGGCGATAAGGTTCACGCGTTATGAGCACCCTACCCTTCCCACTGGTCGAAGACCCGGACAAGTTTGCGCTGGAACGCGGCCGCAAATTGTTTGCGGGACAATCCGAGTTTGTCAAAGGCGTGGTCGCGATGAACGGCCTGCCGACCCCTGACCGGCTTGAGGTCTGCTTTGCCGGACGTTCGAACGTAGGCAAGTCCAGCCTGATCAATGCGCTGACCGGCACCAAAGGTCTGGCACGCGCGTCCAACACTCCGGGCCGCACGCAAGAGATCAACTTTTTCACCCAAGGACCCGAGCTCTATCTGGTTGACCTGCCCGGGTATGGCTACGCCAACGCCCCGGTGAAGGTCGTTGAAAAATGGCAACGGCTGTTGAAACAGTATCTAAGCGGCCGCCAGACTTTGCGACGGGCCTTTGTCCTGATTGACTCGCGCCATGGGGTGAAGCCGGTCGATGCGGAGATCATGAAGCTGCTGGATTCCAGCGCTGTTACTTTTCAATGCGTGATGACCAAGGCGGACAAGGTCAAGGCCAATGACCGGCAGAAGGTGTTGGATCAGGTACGCGGCGCATTGTCCAAACACCCGGCGGCATATCCGGAAATCGTGCTGACGTCGTCCGAAAAGGGTGACGGTATTCCAACCCTTCGTTCGATCATCGCACATCTGGAATGATCCGGATCGGCCGCATTTTCCCAATCCTTACGTTGCTGGCAATTGTGCTGACCGGAACGATCCCGCAGGGCTGGATGCCCGCGATGGGCACTGATGGGAAAGTGCTGCTGGTGATCTGTACTGGCGATGGAACAGTCGAACAATGGGTTGACCTGAACCCCGGCGATCCTGTGCACGACGACACGGATTCGCGCGCAATGTGCCCATTCGCGGGCCTGACGGCGGATACACACCTGCCGTCAGTCGGCGAGATTATCCCTTTTACGGCGAAAATCCAGCCACGCTGGATCCATCGTGATTTCACCCATCGCAGTGCCGGGTTCTACGCCCGCTATGATGCGCGGGGGCCACCCTTCTTTTCCTGATTCACCTCAACACTTTTTAACCCGTGCGCGCGCTGCGCGGGGCAGTAATCGAATCCGGAGAACAAAAATGGCACTGGACAGCCAAAACCTGGGGGATACCCGGGCGCAGAACATTGCTGCGCAAAAATTCTATTTCGCCGCCTGGCGGTGGCACTTTTATGCCGGGATCTTCGTCATCCCGTTCCTGATCATTCTGGCAGTAACCGGACTAATGATGATGTTCATCACCCAGTTCGACGGTCGCGACGGCGAAAAAATCGCTTTGGACGTCCACGGGCAAGCGCTACCGGCCTCACAACAGGCCCTTATCGCGCTTGATGAGGTGCCCGGCACGGTCGTCGAATGGATCGGCCCAAAAGCCGATAATTTGGCCACTGTGTTTCGCATCAAAACCGACGAAGGTCAGCGTCTTGTCGCCGTCGATCCTTACGGCGGAGAGGTTCTGCAGGTCTGGGATCGCCGCGCCGGATGGTATGATCTGGCCGACAACATCCATTCGACCCTGCTGATTGGTACGACCGGAGACCGCATTATTGAAATCGCAGCGGGGCTGAGCCTGCTTTTGGTCTTTACCGGTCTTTACATGTGGTGGCCGCGTGGAAACACCTTGTCTGCCTTTGTCCCCAATCTGCGCGCACGCGGCCGCGCGTTGTGGCGGTCGCTGCACGCTGTGATTGGGTTCTGGATGTCCGGGCTGTTGGTGGTGTTCCTGATCTCGGGCCTCTCCTGGGCGGGCGTCTGGGGCGGCATGATCGTCCAACCCTGGAGCAGCTTTCCGGCCGAAAAATGGGACAATGTCCCCCTGTCCGATGACATCCACGCCAGCATGAACCACGGCCACCATAATGACGTCCCATGGGCGTTGGAACAAACGCCCATGCCCGCCTCTGGGTCCGAGGCCGGGACAGGCGGTGTCCCACAAAGCACACAGGTCGATATCGACGCGCTTGTGGCCCTTGGCACCGCTTTGGACATGACAGGCCGGTTCCGTGTGGCCTATCCCAGCGGCGAGGATGGTGTCTGGACCCTGAACCGCGACAGCATGAGCAGCGACTCGACCGATCCGGTGAACGACCGCACTGTCCACGTGGATCAATTTACCGGCAAGATTCTGGCGGATGTCCGGTATGAGGATTACTCGTTGATGGGAAAATCCATGGCTATTGGGATCCCGTTTCACATGGGTCTGATGGGCATGTGGAACTTTGTCCTGAACCTGGTGTTCTGCCTGTCGGTCATCTTTGTCTGCGTCTCAGGCGTTGTAATGTGGATAAAACGCCGGCCTCAGCGGGCCGGACGTCTGGCTGCACCGCCAATGCCAGCGGAACTGCCATTGTGGAAAGGGACCGTCCTGATCGGCTTGTTCACCGCGATGGCGTTCCCGCTGGTGGGCCTGACCTTGCTGGCTGTGCTGGCCGTCGATCTGCTGCTGATCAGCAACATCCCGGCGATGAAACGCGCGATAAGCTGACACACAGACAGCCGCATCCGGGCAACCGGCGCGGCCCTATGCGCGATCCGGTCTTGGCAGAACTGCGCAAAGGCCCTAACACGGGTTCCCAGAGGGACTGCAGCCATGAAGACAAGAGACATGAACCGGGACTGGATCGCCACCGCCGCAACGCTGAACAGCGCACTGCCATACCTGCAACGCTACGACGGCGCTATTGTCGTCATTAAACTTGGCGGCCACGCCATGGGCAGTGACGAAGCCATGGAAAGCTTCGCACGCGATGTCGTCCTGATGCGTCAGGTCGGGGTGAACCCGGTTATCGTGCACGGCGGCGGTCCAATGATCAACGCGATGCTGGATAAGCTGGATATCCAGTCCGAATTCGTGAACGGCAAGCGTGTCACCGACAAAGCAACCGTTGAAGTGGTTGAGATGGTGCTGTCCGGCCTCGTGAACAAGCGCATCGTGCAGGCGATCAATGGCCAGGGCGGCTCGGCCGTGGGCCTGTCGGGCAAGGATGCGCAGTTGATGACTTGTGATCAGACCGATGAATCCCTGGGTTTTGTCGGAAGCCCGGCAGAGATGAACCCGAAAATCCTGCATGACCTGTTTGCCCATGATGTAATTCCTGTCATCGCCCCGCTGGGTGCGGGCCGGAACGGGGAAACCTTCAACGTCAATGGGGATACTGCCGCTGGTGCTATTGCATCCGCGCTAAAGGCCGATCGACTGCTACTGTTGACCGATGTCTCGGGTGTTAAGAATGCCGCCGGGGACGTCGTGACCGAACTGAAGGCGGGTCAAATCCGAGAGATGACGCTGGACGGCACCATTGCGGGCGGCATGATACCCAAGACCGAGACGGCTCTGGACGCGCTGCACAGCGGGGTCCGTGCCGTGGTTATCCTTGACGGACGCGCGCCCAATGCCGTCTTGCTTGAACTTTATACAGAACACGGTGCCGGATCGCTGATCCGACCGGACTGAGCCTTTGGCGGAGGAGACATGACCAAACGCCATCCCCCCTCCTCTGACCCGGCAGCGCATAGCTATGCTGATATCGAAAAGGCTGCACAGGACGTTAGCCTGATCATCATGGGCGCGCTGCACCCTCGCGTTACAGACGCCAAGCAGTTGGAAGGCGGCACGCTGATCCTGTTAGGCGCAGGAGCTGCGTTCTGGCCCACCCTGAAATCCTCGCCTGAATGGCAAGGTGATGACCCGGTTGACCGTTGGTCGCTGCGTGTGGTGGGGCAAATGGCGCAGGACTTATCCGCCACCGCCTATTTTCCATTTGGCGGTCCGCCCTATACGCCCTTTATCGACTGGGCATTGAAATCGGGACGCACGTTCAGCAGCCCGGTGGGCGCTTTGGTGCACGATGAGGTCGGCATGATGATCTCATTCCGGGGCGCGCTGCATTTCAGCAGTGAGTTTCCCATACCCGCACCACCTGGCTCGTCCCCCTGCACCACCTGCGCCGCCCCCTGCGCCCAGACATGTCCCGTGGGCGCTTTGAACAGTCGGGACTTTTATGATGTGTCGACCTGCCATGGACACCTGTCCACTCCTGAAGGGCAAACCTGCATGACCGGCGGTTGTCTTGTGCGGCTATCCTGTCCTCTCAGCTCGGGTGCCGCGCGTGATCCCGAACAATCCGCGCATCACATGAGTGCCTTTCACCCATCATGACACGCACACTGATCCTGACACGCCACGCGAAATCCAGTTGGGACAGCCCGGCCCTTGAAGATCATGATCGCCCGCTGAACAAGCGCGGGCGCAGGTCGGCCCCGGCGATTGCGACGTGGCTGCGTGAAAACGACTGGTTGCCGGATGAAGTTCTCAGCTCAAGCTCGGCCAGAACCCGCGAGACGTGGGAAAGGATGGGCCTGAAGGCAGATAGCGTTTGCTTTCACCGAACGCTTTACCATGCGGACCCCGCAGATATGCTGCTTGAATTATCGGACGCGACGAAACAGACCGTTTTGATGCTGGGCCACAATCCCGGCATTGCCGGTTTTGCGAACCAAATCGTTAAGCACCCGCCGGATCACGCCCGGTTCTACGACTACCCGACCTGTGCAACGACTGTGATCCGCTTTGACATCGGGGATTGGTCCGACGTCCGGTGGCACAGCGGCGATGTGCAGGGGTTTGTTATTCCACGCGAGTTGCTGGAATAGAAAAAGGCGAGGCCAAAGCCCCGCCTTTTCCTGAATTGGTAACCGGGTTCAGTGCCCAAGAATCTGGCTGAGGAACAGCTTGGTCCGCTCGCTCTGCGGGTTGTTGAAGAACTCTTCCGGTTCGTTCTGTTCCACGATCTGACCGGCATCCATAAAGATCACGCGGTTGGCGACCTGACGAGCAAAGCCCATCTCGTGCGTGACGCACAGCATGGTCATGCCTTCCTCGGCCAGCTCGATCATGGTGTCGAGCACCTCTTTGATCATCTCGGGGTCCAGCGCCGATGTCGGTTCATCGAACAACATGATACGCGGCATCATGCACAGCGAGCGGGCAATCGCCACACGCTGCTGCTGACCACCTGAAAGTTGACCGGGATACTTATCCGCCTGCTCGGGGATTTTCACCTTTTCCAGGAAGTGCATCGCGCGCTCTTCGGCCTCTTTCTTGGGCGTCTTGCGCACCCAGATCGGGGCCAGCGTGCAGTTCTCCAGAATGGTCAGATGCGGGAACAGGTTAAAGTGCTGGAACACCATGCCAACCTCGGACCGGATCTTGTCGATGTTCTTGAGGTCATTCGACAGCTCGGTCCCATCCACCATGATCGTGCCCTGCTGGTGTTCCTCCAGCGCGTTCAAGCAACGGATCAGTGTGGACTTTCCGGAACCGGAAGGCCCCGCGATCACGATCCGCTCGCCCTGATTGACGGTCAGATTGATGTCGCGCAGCACGTGGAAAGATCCGTACCACTTGTTCATATTGTTGATTTCGATGGCGACCTCATCGCTCACCTGCATCTTCGAGCGATCGATTTGACGATCAATTGCAAGTTCAGACATATGTTGAACTCCTTAATGGTGGCCAGTCTGAAGCTTGCGCTCCAGATACATGGAATAACGGGACATAGAGAAGCAGACGACGAAGAACAGCGCCGCGATGAACGCGAACAGTTCCCAGTAGATGCCGTTCCAGGCGGTGTCGGCGCGGATGGCAGATGCCAGTCCGATCACGTCGAACAATCCGATGATCGACACCAGTGTCGTATCCTTGAAGATCCCGATGAATGTGCTCACGATGCCCGGAATTGAGATTTTCAGGGCTTGCGGCATGATGATCAGTCGCTGTGCTTGCCAGTAGTTCAGGCCGAGACTGTCGGCACCTTCATACTGACCCCGTGGCAGGGCAGCCAGACCACCCCGGATCACCTCGGCCATATAGGCAGCCGAGAACAGGGTCATCATGATCATCACCCGCAGGATGATGTCAAAGTTGGTGCCCGGCGGCAGGAACAGGTTCAGCAGCAGCGAGGCCACGAACAGCAGCGTGATCAGCGGCACACCGCGGATGAACTCGATAAAGCCCACGCACAGGTACTTGACGATCATCAGGTCGGACTGACGGCCTAGCGCCAGTACAATTCCGATCGGCAACGAGACACCAATGGCCACGACACCCAGCAAGATCGCCAGCATGAAGCCACCGAACTGACGGCTTTGTACGGCTTCGATACCGATTGGCAGGATCGAGTCCAGCGCACCGACGAAATAGCTGGACAGAAACAGCCACCAGATAACCGACGCTGCGACACCCGCTATCATGCCAAACAGACCGCTCAGTTGTTTGCTAACAAGGGTGTAGACACCCCAACCGACAACAAACCCCAACGCTGCCGCGATCGGTCCCCAAATGGTGCCGCCCCACATCAGGAAAGGCATCAAGAATGGATAGATCGCAGTGACGATCAGCATCTTGGACGGCACACGATCCGAGTACAGGACCGGCGCCAATGCGACCAACAGCAGGATCAGCGATACAATCGGACGCCAGTACAGGTGGCTCGGGTAGAACCCGAACAGCAACTGCAACCAGCGGTCATTGATCACCGCCCAGCAGGCATGGCCATGGGTTGAACCCCAGGTGGCAATCATGATCTCGCGGCATTCGTTCAGCGAGTTGGCGTTCCAGACAGACTGAAAGATCCAAGGCAGAACGCCCGACAACACGTACCAGATCGCGTAAAGCGAAACCAACGTCAGGATCGAGTTAAACCAGCCTGAGAAGAGATTGTGCCTGATCCACCCTATTGCTCCGACTTCGGACGCTGGCGGGGCTTGTTCCGGCAACATTTCCGTGCGGACAAATGAAACATCACTCATATTACCGCTCCACCAGTTTGACACGGTTGTTGTACCAGTTCATCACCGCCGAAATACTCAGCGAGATGGCCAGATAGACCAGCATCAGCAGCAGAACGCATTCCAGCTCGCGGCCGGTCTGGTTCATGGTGATGCCACCCAGAGTCCCCGTGATGTCCATGTATCCGACCGCAATCGCCAGCGACGAGTTCTTGGTCAGGTTCAGATAGTTCGAGATCATCGGCGGGATGATCACCCGCAGCGCCTGAGGCAGGATAACCAGCCGCATGGTGCGACCCGGACGCAAGCCCAGCGCAGACGCAGCTTCGGTCTGACCCTTGGAAATAGCCAGAATGCCGGCGCGTACGATCTCGGCAATGAAGGCCGCCGTATATAGCGACAAAGCCAGCCATAGCGCGATCAGAGAGTTGCGCATATGCGTGCCGCCTTTGAAATTGAATCCTTTCAATTCCGGGTATCCAAGGTGTAAGCCCAGTGCAGTCATCAGGATGATCATCGGGACGAACAGAATGCCCAGCTGGATATGCCAGATCTTAGGACGATCGCCGGTTGATTCCTGTGTGGCGGCGGCCCAGGCGGACACTTTGCGCATGGTAAAGATGCTGCCACCCAGAACGACCAGAAACGCGACAAGATCCAGCGAAATATCAAACCGAAGGCTTGATGTTCCGAACAAGTGGATATCGCCCAAACTACGCGAGAACAGGAACTCCGGGATATACACACCCCGATTGGTAACGGCGACGGTGTTGAACAGATCCATCGTTGCCGTGGGGTTATCACCTCGGAACGCATTAGGTGCGGGCAAGCCTTCGATCAAAATGGCCATGGCCAGAACGATCCACAGCAGGACAGGCACGTTACGGAAAATCTCGACATAGAAGGTCATGATACGCGCGACCAACCAGTTGTTCGACAGACGCAGCACGCCGACAAAAACGCCGACTATCGTCGCCGTGATACACCCGAGAACCGCAACAACCAGCGTGTTCAGCAAACCGATGAAGGCGGCGCGAAGATGGCTGTCCTGTGAGGTGTATTCCAGCAATCGCTGGTTAATGTCATAACTTGCGGATTCTGCAAAAAAACCGAATTCGACCGGTTTTCCCAACCCTTCAAGGTTTTGAATGGTATTTGAGATGATCCAGGCTGCCAGAAGCATGAAACCAATCAATGCAATGACCTGAATGGTCGCTGATCGGTACCGCGTATCGTAAAGGAGCATGGACAGCCGGAACTGCTCCTTCGGCGGGTCAGTGAGAGTCGTCATGACCTATGTATTTCCCCGTGCATCCCGTTTTTTGCCGGCGAAGTTGATCTTCGCTCAATCCATCCGGGAGTGTTTCTTATTTATGGAAAAAGGGCGCAGGTTGCCCCGCGCCCTTTCCCGTGGATTTTAGCGGAACGGCGGCGAATACAGCAGACCACCATCGGTCCACTGGGCATTCAGACCGCGCGCAAGACCAATCGGAGTTTCTTCACCGATGTTCTTGGCAAACACTTCGCCGTAGTTACCACCCGCTTTGATGGCGTTTGCTGCCCAATCTGCGTTCAGACCCAGCATCTCGCCCAGAGTACCTTCGGTACCCAGCAGACGGTTTACTTCCGGGTTGTCGGTGCCAGCGCTCAGCTCGTCGATGTTTGCCGAGGTCACGCCCAGCTCTTCTGCCGAAACCAGTGCGTTCAGAGTCCAGCGGACAACGTCGCCCCACTCGTGATCGCCATGACGGACCAGCGGGCCCAGCGGCTCTTTCGAGATGATTTCAGGCAGCAGGACGTGATCACCGGGGTTTTCAAACGTGGCGCGGGTTGCAGCCAGGCCCGATGCGTCGGTGGTGTAAACGTCACATGCGCCAGCCAGATACTGCTGTTGCGCTTCGGCGTTGGTTTCGATCGGAACCGGCTCGTAGCTGATGTTGTTGGCACGGAAGAAATCGGCCAGGTTCAGCTCGGTGGTGGTGCCGGTTTGGATGCAGACGGTCGCGCCGTCCAGTTCTTTGGCCGAGCTTACGCCCAGTGCTTTTGGAACCATGAAGCCCTGGCCGTCATAGTAGTTGACGCCAGCAAATTCGAACTTCAGGTCGACATCGCGGCTGAAGGTCCATGTGGTGTTACGTGCAAGCATGTCGATCTCACCCGAAGCCAGCGCAGTAAAGCGCGTCTTACCAGTGGTCGGCACAAACTCGACAGCGCTGGAATCGCCCAGAACGGCCGCAGCGACGGCACGGCAGACTGCGACGTCAAAACCTTGCCATTCGCCATTCGCGTCAGGCAGCGAAAAGCCGGCCAGTCCGGAGGACACGCCACAGTTCAGCTTGCCGCGCGCTTTGACGTCGTCAACAGTGCCCGCTGTCGCTGCCGCAGCAGCCAGACCGGCGACTGTGGCCACGCCCAAAATTACGGATTTTTTCATTTTTACCTCTTCCTGTTTACCCGCCCCTATTCCGGGACGGCTCTGTCCGGCACCTCTGGCACCAGAAAGGTTACTCCAAAGGTGTCTCCCCTTTAGTGGGCATGAGTTTGCTCGCATTCATAAACAAACGTCAAGGGTCGGATCAGGGAAAACGATGAGTCAATTCAGCGATGACCGGATCTGTGTCAAAAATTAATGCCCAATAGGCTCAGATAGAGATTTCAATGAACCGTTTAGCGTGTAGAAACGCAGCTTTTTTGATCTCGGCAACCGCGTGCGCCTCGTCATCGTGGCCCCATTGTTCGGTTTGCCAGGCCTCGTCGAGCCTTGAAATGTCCCAGATTTCATCCGCCGCGCGCCAGTCCATGGCGGCGGCAAATCCCAGTACCAGTGAGCCGGACAGGCTGACAAGATCGTGAAAGGCGGCGAGCTGGAAGTCGTTGAATTCGTGTACGCGGCCTCGAAGTGTGCTGAGCGCTTCTGCAGACTGTGGCTGATGCAGCACACCAACCACAGGAACCAATCGCGCGGCTAGGGTTTCAGCTGCCCAATCTAGGGCCGGGTCCCACTGATCTGCCTGTCGCTGCTGCAACGTTTGCGGGTGTGTCGCCCGGTAACACAACAAATCCGAATCGCCGTAATCGGCCAGCATGTCCGCAACCTCGGCGTGCTGATGACGCACTTTGTCGATGGCCGCATTTGCAGACCGGGTAAACGGCATCAGGGTCGGATCAACCTCTTTTTCCTGCCCATCCCATTCTGCAGCAACCGCGTCGGCCATTGCCTGCGTCGGCAGGATCAATGCGGCCTTGGCCGGGGTCTTGACCCGGCGACCGTCCAATTCGACGGTGTATCCGTCTTCCGCTTGGACAACCGCGCAGGCGGTCCAAAATCGCTTTGGCTTCCAGTCACTCATTTCTTCAGGTCCAGATATTATCCAGCGCACGGGGCAACTGGCCAAAATTTTCAATTATACAGGCCGCGCCGTTCAGGGCTGATCGGTCATGATATCCCCAGGATACGCCGATGCCTGTTACTCCGGCAGCCCGTGCCATATCCATGTCGAACCGGGTATCGCCAATCATTACCGTATCCGCCGCATCAACGCCCGTTTCAGAACGGGCCGTGTCGATCATCGACGGATGCGGTTTCGAGGGGTGATGGTCCGCAACCTGCCGGGTCACGAAATAGCGTTCCAGGTCATGTGCTTCGATCAAGGCATCCAGACCGCGTTGGGATTTTCCGGTGGCCAAACCCAGCAGCACCTCGGGGATGTCATGCAGGGTTTCGATTACGTCCCGCGCACCGGGGTAGAGCGGTGAGCTTGCGGCACCCTGCTCCAGACGGTTTGCGTGATAGGCCTGTTTGTAGCCCTCAACGAGATTGTATTGAACCGTTTCGCTCTGCTCGGGCGCAAGCTGGGCCATTGCATTGGGCAAGGACAGACCAACGATGGACAAAATCGCCTTGCGATCGGGAACCGCTAGGGACAGTGCCCCAAAACTGGCGGTCATCGCCGCGACAATGCTGCCCTGGCTGTCGACAAGGGTTCCATCCACATCGAAAAGCACCAAACGCAAGGGTGCGCTCATTGCAATTCCTCGAACGGGTCTTCTACGGCCAGATCTTCGGTCCAGCCGAACGTGTCCCAGCTGTGTTTCATATGCTCAGGCAGCGGAGCTTTTACGGTTATGGTCTTGCGCGTGACCGGATGCTGGAATGAGGCCTGCCGCGCGTGCAGGTGCAGCTTCTTGCTGATGACCCCGCCCAGTTGCGCGCCCCAACCGTCCCCCAGATTTTCCTGCCCCGAGCCACCGTATTTGCCATCGCCAACGATTGGGTGACCGATTGCCGCCATATGCACCCTCAGCTGGTGCGTACGGCCGGTGATCGGCTCCATCGCGACCCACGAGGCGCGCCCGGCCACGCGATACAGTGTTGCATACAGCGTATGCGCCCGTTTCGCGCCCGGCGTGTCGTTGATTTCGTTCAGATGTACGGCGATCATCTTCTCGCCCTCACCCTGTTTGCCGTGACCGGATGCCTTGACCAACCCGGTCTTGATCTCGCCCAGATACGGGGTCGGCACGCCAGCAACCAGCGCCCAATAGATCTTGCGTGTATCGCGATGCCGGAAGGCGGCCGTCAGCCCCTTGGCGGCCTCGCGGGTGCGGGCCATTAGCAATACACCCGATGTGTCCTTGTCCAAGCGGTGCACGAGGCGCGGATTTTCGTCATAGCCAAAACGCAAAGCCTCGGACAGACCGTCTACGTGGCGGGTCTGGCCGCTGCCGCCCTGCACCGGAAGACCCTGTGGCTTGTTCAGGGCCAGAACATGATCGTCGCGATAGATCACGCAAGACTGGATCATCTTGGCATCGGCATCCGAGATGCCACGTTTGACCGCGACCGGTTTGTGATCGGCATCCGGCAACGGCGGCACACGTACAACCTGCCCGACCTCAAGCCGGGTGGAGGCTTTGACCCGCCCGCCTTCCACGCGCACCTCACCTTTGCGGCACATCTTTTCGATGCGGCCCTGGCTGACATGCGGGAACAGGCGGCGCAGCCACCGATCCAGCCGCTGGTCGCCATCCCCCTCTGCCACGGTGATCAATTGTACGCCACTCATACCGATATCCCCTTCACGCGGCGGTTCCGCGCGGATTGTGTACCCTCACGTGCCTTAGAAAACATGCGCGTCTGTGGCGTGCCGCACGGCAAGAGTCAAGCCAGCGCTAGGATCTGTTCCGCTGCGACCGAAGCTTGGCAAAGTAGTCCAGCCGCTTTTTTAGTTCCCGCTCAAAACCACGTTCCACGGGTTGATACAGCTCGGGCCGTTCCATTCCATCGGGAAAATAGTTCTGACCCGAAAACCCATCCTCTGCATCATGATCATAAGCATAGCCCGCGCCATAGCCCTGATCTTTCATCATCGACGTCGGTGCGTTCAGGATATGCTTTGGTGGCGGTTCGCTGCCCGATTGCTTAGCCAGCCTCATGGCGGCTTTGTAGCCCACATAAGCGCCGTTTGATTTAGGAGCCAAAGCCAGATAAACCAGCGCCTGCGCTATGGCTAATTCACCCTCGGGGCTGCCCAGGCGTTCGTAAGTTTCCCACGCGTGCAAGCAGATCGACTGCGCCTGCGGATCGGCGAGACCGATGTCTTCGACCGCCATCCGCGTGATCCGCCGTGCAAGATATCGCGGATCTTCTCCACCCGTCAGCATCCGCGCGAACCAATAGAGCGCCGCATCCGGGTCAGATCCGCGCACGGACTTATGCAGGGCCGAAATCAGATTATAATGCTCGTCCCCGGATTTGTCGTATTTGGCCGCGCGACGCATCAATCTTGTCGACAATGCATCAGGGTCCAGCGGTGCATCCACCTTCCAAGCCGCAACCTGTTCGATCAGGTTCAATAGCGCGCGACCGTCACCATCCGCCATCTCTTGCAAACCCTCTCGAGCCGCGCCTGTCAGTGGCAGGGCGCGGTCGAGTTCCATCTCTGCTCGCTGGGTCAGACGTTCCAGATCCGCAAGGCTAAGCCGCTCAAGGACAAGAACCTGTGCTCGACTAAGCACAGCGGCGTTCAGTTCAAAGGACGGATTCTCGGTCGTGGCCCCGACCAGCAGGATCGTGCCATCCTCCATATGCGGCAGGAACCCGTCCTGCTGCGCTTTGTTGAAGCGGTGGATTTCATCAACGAACAGCAGCGTGCCCTGCCCGTTCTGCCGACGGATCTTTGCCGCCTCGAACACTTTCTTCAGGTCCGGCACACCAGTGAAAATCGCGCTGATCTGAACGAAATGCAGGTCGGTTTCCTGCGCCAGCAAACGTGCAATTGTGGTTTTCCCAACGCCCGGCGGGCCCCAAAAAACCAAACTGGACAGACTGCCCGAGGCCAGCATGACCCCAAGCGGAGCGTCCGGGCCCAGTACCTGCTGTTGTCCGATGACCTCGGCCAACGACTGCGGGCGCAGCCGGTCCGCCAACGGGCGGTGCGGGGATGGTGCAGGCTCGCTCGCCCGGGTATCGAACAGGTCGCTCATGCGGTTACAGCCGGAACCGCAGAGATACGGCCCGTCCGCCCCGCAGAACATCCAAATTCAATCTGCGCCCCGGATCAGTCATCGCATCCACCACGTCTTTAGGATGTCGAACTTCCGTTCCGTTGATGCTTATGACTACATCACCCGCGCGCAATCCAGATCGTCCACCGTACCGGTCTGCATCCACAATCACCACGCCAGTTTGCGACAGCAACAGCCCCATCTGGGTAATGATCGCCGGGTTGATGCGCGACACCTTCAGGCCCGGCATCACGGTGTCATCGTTCAGAACGGTTTCATCAGCCGGTGGAGTTTCCGGGACCTTGATCAGGGCAACCTCGATATCCGCACTGTCCTGACCCCGCAGCCGGGTCAGCACCGAAGTGCCACCAACGCCGGCGACGGACATGCGGAACTTCATCTCGGCTGGGGAATTCACCTCATCCCCATCCACATGGGTCACCACATCCCCCACGCGCAGCCCTGCCTCACCCAGCGGACTCAGGGCGTGCAGGTCCGAGATCACAACACCCATAGGGAATACCAACCCCAGAGATTCGGCGATGTCCGCACTCATGTGCTGACCAGCGACCCCGGCCCAAGGGCTGACAAAGCTGTCATTCCCGGCCTTGGCCTGGCGCAAAAATTCGGCCACCAGATTTGCCGGGATCGCAAACCCGATACCGTTGGAGCCGCCTGATCGCGTCAGGATCGAGGTGTTAATCCCGATCAGATCACCATTCACGTCGATCAGCGCCCCGCCGGAATTGCCCGGATTGATCGCGGCGTCGGTTTGAATAAAGTACCCACGCGCGTTGCCGGTGGCCGTCCCGGTCCGCGCCAATCCAGAGATGATCCCGGAAGATACGGTTTGTCCCACACCAAACGGATTACCGATCGCAAGCGCCAGTTCTCCTACTTCGATCTGGTCGGAATCGCGGAAGTTCAGATGCGGCAAAACCTTGGCGTCTTCCAACCGCAGGATGGCAATATCGCTTTCCTTGTCGCCCAGCACCACTTGCGCCGAATACTCGCGCCGATCAGTTGTAACCACGCGGATTTCGGTAGCCGTGCCAACAACGTGATAGTTCGACACCACATAACCGTCTTCTGACAGAATGACGCCAGAGCCCAGTGAATTCTGCACATGTGGACGCGGTTCAGAGAACCCCCGACCGAAGAACTCTTCAAAAAACGGATCCGAGAAGAAAGGATTCGCCCGCCCCTGGCGAACAATCTTGGCATAGATGTTAACGACCGCCGGAGAGGCCTGTTTCACCACCGGGGCGAAACCAAGGCTGATTTCGGCCTGCGATGTTGGCACCTTTGTTTCAGCATTTGCTGACACTGCAAGTGTCGCCAGCATCAGAGAACAGAGAACTTTCCGCATGATCCATCCGTCGGTTAATCGCCTATCGGATATGCGTCTACACGGGCCGTAATGCAAGCATCCGTTCAGCGCGTTGGAGGCGTCAATCCAACGGAGCGTGCAGCCGCGTGCCTTCCGTGATGATCCCGCCGCGCTGGCCCACTTCAATCGTGCCATAACGCTGCCTGAAGACTTCGGGCAATTCGCGATCTCCTTCGGGCGACAGCCAAAGCCTCAGCAAATGGCGGCGCTCTGCCGGGTCAGGCCAGTCCACGAACCCGGTCCGGTCGTGCAGTTGCGAATGGTTGTACACGAACTGCATGTCACCCGGTTGCAGCCGCATGGAAAGACAGAGGTCGGGATCATTCGCCAGCGCATCAAACCGGTCCAGCGCCTCAATGTGATCCGGTGTCAGCCGCATCGCTTCAGGAAATCGTTGCGCACTGTCGATATACTGCCTTTGGTAGAACACCGTCAGCTTACCATCGTGCCAGGAGAACGGCGGGATCGACATAAAAGGTTCCATGCCGTCCGGCACTTCCCCTCGTCGGTCGGTCGCTATTGGGTCAAACAACCGTTCCAGCATTTCCGGGCATTCTGACCGCATCCTATTAAAGATCGTCTCGGCACTGACCAGCAGCGAATCTCCGCCCTCCTTAGCCTC
This sequence comes from Ruegeria sp. CDSC054, assembly GCF_059610645.1. Taxonomy (NCBI): domain Bacteria; kingdom Pseudomonadati; phylum Pseudomonadota; class Alphaproteobacteria; order Rhodobacterales; family Roseobacteraceae; genus Ruegeria; species Ruegeria sp. CDSC054. The sequence goes on from NZ_JBXWOA010000002.1 coordinate 742,366, forward strand.
GCGCAGGCACAGCAGGCCGACGATATCGGCGCTGTCGGTGTGAAATGTCTGGCGCTCATGCGTTTGATAGATCCGGGTATTCGGATCGTTCGCATCTGCACCGATGTCGCGCACATGCCCCAGAATGTGTCCCTGCGCGTTTTGTGACCGGGCCGAGCCCAGATGAGCACCGACACCGCAGAAAATCGTGGCCGCGACCTCTTGCGTATAATTCTGCACCGGAAGGCCACGGATCACTTCGAAACCGATCCCGTTGATCAGCTTCTCTCGCAGGCTTGCCAGATGCCGGTCAAACCGTTTTAAAGGGAAAGCGGGTTTTGTGATCTCACCGATATCTCTTTCGAGGCTCAGGTAGTGACGGGCAGCTTGCTCAAGATCCTCGACGTCGTCCGCCGTCAGATCAATGATCCATTCACTCCGACGCGTACGCATGTCCTGACCGGTCCACACAGACGGTCCCGTGAGTTCGTTCGGTAATTTAGTTGGGATTGCCATCATCCGTCCTCCACGCTCATCGTGCAGCATGATCCGTGAGGTTCGGGGATTCATCAACGGATATCGCCGAAAATGCTCTAACCGCGACACCAAGAGACCAAAAAGAAAAAACCCCCGCGTCCGAAACGCGGGGGTTTGAATTCAGAAAGCCGGGCTTTCTTATTCTTCGTCTGCGGCCTCTTCGGCGGCAACGCGGGCTTTGTCAGCCGCGCCTTTGGCGTCCAGATCACGGTCAACGAATTCGATGATCGCCATCGGTGCCATGTCGCCATAGCGGAAGCCAGCTTTCAGGATACGGACATATCCGCCCTGACGCTCGGCGTAGCGGGGGCCCAGGATTTCGAACAGCTTTGCGACGTCTTTGTCTTCTTTCAGCTGCGATGCGGCCTGACGGCGGGCGTGCAGGTCGCCGCGCTTGCCCAGAGTGACCAGCTTTTCGATGATCGGGCGCAGTTCTTTTGCCTTGGGCAGAGTTGTTTTGATCTGCTCATGTTCGATGAGCGAGCCAGCCATGTTTGCAAACAGAGCCTTACGGTGCTCATGAGTACGGTTAAGGCGGCGGTAACCACGTGCGTGACGCATTTTCTAGTTCCTTCTTCAGCGTTTTGCTTTGTCTGGCCGGCGATGCGTGTCACCGGCTCTCCTTGGGGCGGAAGTGCCCGTATTGTCCCCGGAAAGCCCAGGCATTGGGGAAGACGCGCTTAGAACGCGTCTTCGAATTTCTTCGCCAGATCTTCGATGTTGTCGGGCGGCCAATCCTCGACATCCATGCCAAGGTGCAGACCCATGCCGGACAGCACTTCCTTGATCTCGTTCAGCGACTTGCGGCCGAAGTTCGGGGTGCGCAGCATCTCGGCTTCGGTCTTCTGGATCAGATCGCCGATGTAAACGATGTTGTCGTTCTTCAGGCAGTTTGCCGAACGGACCGACAGCTCCAACTCGTCTACTTTCTTCAGCAGCAGCGGGTTGAACTCCAGACCATCGTCTTCGTCCTGGCGACCAGCCGCTTCGGGCTCGTCGAAATTGACGAAGATCGACAGCTGATCCTGCAGGATGCGTGCGGCAAAGGCCAGCGCGTCTTCCGGCGTGATCGAACCATCGGTTTCGATCTTCAGGGTCAGCTTGTCATAGTCCAGAACCTGACCTTCACGAGTCGGCTGAACGTCATAGGCAACCTTTTTGACCGGCGAATAGATCGCGTCAATCGGGATCAGGCCGATAGGCGCGTCTTCCGGCTTGTTCTTCTCAGCCGAAACATAGCCCTTACCGGTGTTGACGGTCAGTTCCATGAACAGGTCGGCGCCATCGTCCAGGTGGCAGATAACGTGATCGCGGTTCAGAACCTCGATACCAGCGCTTTCGCTGATGTCACCCGCGGTGACGACTGCTGGGCCTTTGGCATTGATCGACAGGCGCTTGGGGCCTTCGACTTCCATGCGCAGGGCGACCTGCTTGAGATTCAGGATGATGTCGGTGACGTCTTCGCGCACGCCAGCGACGCTCGAGAACTCGTGCAATACGTTGTCGATCTGGACGCTGGTGATGGCCGCACCTTGCAGCGAGCTCATCAGAACGCGGCGCAGCGCGTTGCCCAAGGTCAGACCAAAGCCACGCTCCAGCGGTTCAGCAACCAAGGTTGCCTGACGCGCGGGGTCGTTGCCCGGCTTGCCTTCCAGCTGTGTCGGCTTGATCAATTCAGCCCAATTCTTATGGATCATGTAATCCCTCCATTCCTGTCCGCGCCCCATGACCAACAAGGTGCAGACGCCCGAGGTTCAAAATGACGTGCTGGGGCCGTGCGAAAACACAGCCCCAGCTCAATTCAAAATCGCTTAGACGCGGCGGCGCTTCGGCGGGCGGCAACCGTTGTGAGCAATCGGTGTCACGTCACGGATCGACGTGATGTTGAAGCCCACAGCAGCCAGCGCGCGCAGAGCCGATTCACGACCAGAGCCGGGGCCCTGAACTTCGACTTCCAGCGTCTTGACACCGTGATCCTGCGCCTTCTTGCCTGCATCTTCTGCAGCCATCTGAGCGGCGTAGGGTGTCGATTTACGCGACCCTTTGAAACCCATAGTTCCTGCCGACGACCATGCAATGGCGTTGCCTTGCACGTCCGAGATCAGGATCTTGGTGTTGTTGAAGGTCGAATTCACATGGGCGACGCCCGATGCGATATTCTTGCGCTCTTTTTTCTTGGTACGAGTCTTTTCGCGTGCCATCAGTCAGACCCTCCTTATTTCTTCTTACCGGCAATGGCCTTTGCGGGGCCTTTGCGGGTACGAGCATTGGTATGGGTACGCTGACCGCGAACGGGCAGGTTACGACGGTGACGCAGACCGCGGTAGCAGCCCAGGTCCATCAGGCGCTTGACGTTCATCTGAACTTCGCGGCGCAGGTCACCTTCAACGGTGAAGTTTGCGTCGATATGTTCGCGGATGGCCAGAACTTCGGCGTCGGACAGTTCATTAACGCGACGGGTCGCGTCGATGCCTACGGCTTCGCAGATTGCTTTGGCCGAGGTGTTTCCGATACCGGTGATATATGTGAGGGCGATAGGTACCCGCTTTGCAGTCGGGATGTTTACGCCGGCAATACGTGCCACGTGTCACTTTCCTTTTTTGTTGCGGTTCCGTAGCTCCGGAACCTTTTTTCACAACACTCGATCTTGGCAGTGACGCCAGAGGATCCAGTATTATTCGAGGTGGTCGGGGCATCCGGAACGAATCCCGCATGCGGTCGTGATTCCCGTTAGGGATGGGGGTCGATATGGGCTTTTCCCGCTCAGGTCAAGGGCAGAAATGGATCAGCCGTTTCCGACGTCGACGCCACCATCCAAAACCTGCGAAATCTCGTTTTGAACGGCGTCAATTTCACCCAGGCCGTCAACCCAGGACAGGTTGCCCTTGGCATAGTAATAGCCGATCAGCATCGAGGTCTTTTTGTAGTACTCCATCAGACGGGTCTTGAGGCTTTCCTCATTATCATCTGCGCGGCGTTTGAAGTCGTTTTCCTTGCCGCAGTTGGTGCATTTTCCGTCCGCCGGGATCGGCTTGGTGACGTCATTGTAGACCTCGCCGCAACCACCACAGGTCGAGCGTGCGGTGATCCGTTCGACCAGCGCGTCATCGTTGACTTCCATCGCGATGACCGCGTCCAGCGTTTCGCCGGTGCTGTTCAGCAGATCTCCCAACGCGTCAGCCTGCGCCAGCGTGCGCGGAAAACCGTCGAAGATGAAACCGCCCTTGGTACCCTGTTCCAGCTTTTCACGGATCAGGCCGATGACGATCTCGTCGGTTACCAGCTCACCCTTGGCCATCACCTCGGCCACGCGGTTGCCCATTTCGGTCCCGCTGTCCTTGGCTTCTCGTAGCATGTCACCGGTGCTCAGTTGCACCATGCCGCGCGTTTCAACCAGGTGACGCGCTTGCGTTCCTTTGCCCGCACCCGGCGGGCCCAACAAAATGATGTTCATCGACGAGCGGGTCCCTTCCTGCCGCGTTTCTTGCTTTTACCGCGCAGCTGGGACTTTTCGATAAGCCCTTCGTATTGATGCGCCAGCAAATGGCTCTGGACTTGCTGGATCGTGTCCATGGTCACAGAGACGATAATCAGAACCGAGGTGCCGCCGAAGTAGAACGGGATGGCGAATTGGTTCCGCAGAATTTCAGGCAGCAAACATACCAGCGCCAGATAGGCCGAACCCAGAACCAGCACGCGGTTGACCACGTATTCCAGATACTCGGCGGTTTTCTTGCCGGGGCGAATGCCAGGCACAAAACCATTCTGCTTTTTCAGGTTGTCCGCAACATCATCCGGTTTGAACGAGACGTTGAACGTGTAGAAATAGGCGAAGAATACGATCATCGACGCGAAGAACAGCAGATACAGCGGCTGACCGGGGCCAAAGTTGGCCAGCAGCCAAGACATGACCGGCCCGTTTGTGGCACCCGACGAGAAGGTCGAGATCGTCACCGGCAGCAACAGCAACGAGCTGGCAAAAATCGCCGGGATAACGCCCGCCGGGTTCACCTTGACTGGCAGGTGGCTGGAGCCGCCCTCGTATACCTTCATACCGGCCTGACGGCGCGGGTATTGAATGTGGATCTTACGCAGCGCGCGTTCCATGAACACCACGAAGGTGATGACCACGATAACCATGACGATCACACCGATAATCACGGCGGGGCTGATTGCACCAGAGCGACCGGACGCAAAGAACTGCGCCAGAGCGGCCGGAACCTCGGCAATGATGCCGACGAAGATGATCAGAGAGATACCGTTGCCGATGCCGCGCGCGGTGATCTGTTCACCCAGCCACATCAGGAACATCGTACCGCCAACCAGAGTGATCATGGTCGACATGCGGAAGAAAAGCCCAGGATCGGTGGCCAGATCGCCCGATTCCAGCGAAACCGCCAGACCATAGGCCTGAACAGTGGCTAGGGCCACGGTGCCGAAACGGGTGTACTGGTTGATTTTCTTGCGCCCCTGCTCGCCCTCTTTTTTGAGCTGTTCGAGCGCGGGAACCATGGATGTCAGCAGTTGCACGATGATCGAGGCTGAAATGTAAGGCATGATGCCGAGGGCAAAGATACCCATCCGCCCCAGCGCCCCGCCGGTGAACATCGAAACCATGCCGCCGATGCCCTGCCCCGCTTGCTCCATGAACTCGCGCAGTGCTTGTCCGTCAATCCCCGGCACCGGAATGAAGGTGCCCAGACGATAGACGATCAGCAATGCAAGCGTGAACAGGATGCGGTTGCGCAGATCGGTGGCTTTACCAAGGGCAGACCAGCTTGTGTTGGCTGCCATTTGTTCTGCTGCTGATACCATAAATCGGTCTCTCTTATGAAAACACCGCCCGGAACCGTTTTCCGGCTCGGGCGGCGTCTTGGAAAACTCTGAGGTCTATGTAAGCGGGTCTTGGCCCGCTCACAAGCGCTTACTCTGCCGCAGCAGCTTTTGTGACCGTAAGTGAGCCGCCCGCTTTCTCAACTGCTTCAACAGCAGCCTTCGAAGCACCGGTGACTTCCAGGTTCAATTTGGCGCTGATTTCGCCTTTGGCCAGAACGCGGATACCGTCCAGCTTGCGACGAACAAGACCGGAGGCAACCAGCGCATCCTCGGTGATCGCAGCTTTGGCGTCCAGCTTGCCGGCGTCGACGAATTTCTGGATCAGGCCCAGGTTGATAACGGCGAATGCCTTGCGGTTCGGCTTGTTGAAGCCACGCTTGGGCAGACGCTGGTACAAAGGCATCTGACCGCCTTCATAGCCATTGATGGCCACACCCGAACGGGATTTCTGGCCTTTGATACCACGGCCACCCATTTTACCTTTGCCGGAACCCGGACCACGGCCAACGCGGGTGCGTTTCGGTGTGGCGCCAGGATTGTCGCGCAATTCGTTCAGTTTCATTTCGCTTCTCCTAAGCCGGAAATGACCCGCGAAGCGTGATGGGTCAGACACGGCATTTCTTGGTTTTGATTCGTATGGCGCAAAGCCACCGCAGGCGTATAGGACTGTTGGGACAAGTTGGCAAGCCCGCAGCCCCTATACGTCATTCGTCAGACACGTCGGCAAGGTCTTCCGTTGCGGCTTTTTTCTGCAAGGGTGCTGCGTGCGGGTCGATCCCATGCTTTTCGACCAGCCGGCCAACCATGCTTTCCGGATGTGGGATTCCGTTGAACCGATTGAGTATGAACGAACGCATGCGACGGCCATAGAAATGGATCGACATGGTGTTCTCGGTAAGGAACCGCTCGGCATTTCCGTTGGATCGTACCATTGCCCGCCGAGCCCTGTAGGTTACAGGGTACAAAACGTCTTGGGGCTGCGAAAAACGAGCCTCGTTATTGTCCCTCAAAAGCCAGGTCAGGGCGCGTGGGCCCCAAATACCCCACGGCATATCGCTTGCGTGTGGCGTTTCACCAGCCAAAGCCATGTCAATAAGCGGTCGGCGTTGCTTGGGCGACAGCCAATGCGGAATGCGATAAGGATTATTGGTGTAGTCGATCAAATCATACAGCGTTGCGCTGTCCGCAGGCAAAGCCAACACCCCACCGTTGATTTCGTGCGCGGCTAGCCAACCATGCAAATGACCGTTTTCAGTTGTAAAGGGTTTGACACAATATGCGTCGGTATCGGCCCAGATTATGTCTGGCACTTTCGCCAGCATCTGCACGCGAAACTTGTCGGAATGCAGCGCGGGACTGCCCGTGCGCTTGTGTAGGATCACCTCATCATCCGCCAGTACTTCCCGCGCGTCACGCACTTCGACACCCTCGGGGATGTTTGTGACCCGCCCGTAAGTATAAAGGCGGACATGTTGGCCGACATCCAGAAAGGATTTGATGCACAACTGCTCGAGAAAGCTAAGAGGGCCTTCAATCCAAAGCATGCCAACCTGATACTCTTTCACCGGCTCCGGCCCTTCGTGTTGTTCCTGGTTACGGCGCCGACAGGTGCCCTGTCGCGTATTTGGCCCATTTCCCGCTAGGTCGCAACGGTTGGGGCGAAATTCCTGTCGACTGTGCCAAGAGCACCCCGGAATCAAAAGAGACGCCCTCAGGCGTCTCTTGGTCAGGTTGTCGGGAAGATCACGAACAATAAACGTGGTCCCGAGCGATGTCCTTTATATCACAGCGGCGGACTCCGATGTCGTCCAGTTCACGATCTGTCAGACTCTGCAATTCAGAATAAGTCTGATCATACTGAGCACGCAGGGCATTTGCCTCTTTGACGCGCTGGAAAAAGTTCGCGATGCGGGCGCTCAGGCCAAAGCCGTCGCGGGAATATGTTGCTGTATGTGCCATAGTTTATTTCCTTTCTCTGCCCGGGGCGAATTCCCCGGATACTGTTTGCGTTCCTTGTTTGGACAGGGCTGAGATAGGTCCAGGCGATATCGCTAACAACCGAAGTTTCGGTCTAGCCGTTATGCATCTATTGAATAGCTGAGCAGCAGGGATCGATGCTGCGAGCCCGATAGCATGCGATGAAACGGCGGCTACGGTCAAAGCCCGGTCCAGCTACTTTCCCGCACGTCTTCTGCGGGCAGTCATCGCCCGGCCGTCGCGTATACTCAGCCCCATCAGCGCCAGGTTGGCTGCCCCCGCGAGCAACTCAACGACCTGCACAGAGTAAAAACTGGCATCGAAGTCCCCTGCGTTTGCTTTTGCGCTGAGATAGATTGCGGCGGGAACAAGGATCAACAGGCCGTTCATCGCGATGATCGGCATTCGCATTTTCTTGGCAAGCGCCCGCGCGTCCTTGCGTCGACGCCCAAGGGACATGCCAGATGCACCCACGATCACCATTGCGGGCACAAGGATAAACAGCCCACTAACGATCATGGACTTTACGGCCGCGACAGTCGCATGGGTCGCAAACAACTCGCTGTACAAAGTGGACGTCCAGAACATGAATATTGTCAGGAATCCTATTATACCGGCGATGGGGTGAATTGACTTTATCATGTGCCTACTCCGCTTTTGACATCAGGCGACGCAGTGGTTTTCGACTGTGAGTTTTCTTAGAAGATGTGGACGTGCCACGGCGCTTTCGGGATAGTCTGCAATTCGACGCTGGAACTCTGGGTGGGTGAAGGCGTCGCGAAAGCTTTTGACGTCCTGCCAGATCGCATAATTCACGAAGGTCGAGCTGCCAGCGATCCCCTGATGAAGCTGGGTCGAGATGTATCCCGGCTGGAACTTCATGAAGTCCGCATCGTGTGCCCAGGCCTTCAACAGCGCCTCTTCGTCTTTCGCGTCCACCGTAAAAACGTTGATCAGCACCACGGGGCCTTCCTCGGCCTGCATCTGATCAGCCAGTGTGACGACCTTATCCATCTCTTCGATATGAGCCATTTCGATTCCTCTTCATTCACTTGTATAGCTTGCTATATATTATTGCATAGCTTGCTATTCAAGTGTAAATCTCAAGCATGGATTTCGAAAAAGAGAACTCGGCCGGATATCTGGTCAATCACATGGCGCGATTGTTCGCGAAAGAGCTGCAACACCACATTGCGCCTTTGGGCATCGTTGTTGGACAGTTCCCAGTCTTACTGGAGCTTTGGCTCAAAGACGGAGTCACCCAAAAGGATCTGCTGGCCAAGATTGACGTCGAACAGGCGACCCTGGCCAACACGCTCAACCGTATGGAGCGCGACGGCTTGATCAAAAGAACGAAAAACCCCGCTGACGCCAGGGCTCAGTTGATCTGGTTAACCGAAAAGGCCGTCGCGCTTAGAAACAGCGCCTATGAGTCGGCCCAGAACGTGAATTCCCAAGCCTTGCAAGTTCTGACTGAGCCTGAGCGGGCGCAGTTCATGGATTATATGCGGCGGGTAATAAGCGGAATACGTACAAGTTGAACTAAAACCACATCGGGTGAGGCGACAGTCAACACTGCCCTTAGACAAAAAAACGCCCCCGAACTGATCGGAGGCGTTTCTAGCTCTTAGAAGCAAGGCGCTTAGCCGCGCTCTTCGATGATCTCAACCAGATGCGGGATCTTGTTGACCATGCCGCGCACCGAGGGGGTATCCTCAAGCTCGCGGGTTTTGTGCATCTTGTTCAGGCCCAGGCCGATCAGAGTTGCGCGCTGTTCAGCGGGGCGACGGATCGGGGAACCGATTTGCTTGACGACGATGGTTTTTGCCATGGGTCGCTCTCCTTATGCTTCTGCTTCAGCAGCAGCTGGTGCTTCGTCCCGCTTGGGCAGGATGTCAGCAACCTTTTTGCCACGACGCTGGGCAACCGAACGCGGGCTCTGCTCTTTCTGCAGGCCGTTGATGGTGGCGCGGATCATGTTGTACGGATTCTGCGAGCCCAGCGACTTGGACACAACGTCCTTCACGCCCAGCATTTCGAACACGGCACGCATCGGACCACCGGCGATGATACCGGTACCTTCAGGTGCGCTGCGCATAACCACTTTACCGGCGCCATGACGGCCTTCGATGTCATGGTGCAGGGTACGACCTTCGCGCAGTTGCACGCGGATCATCTGACGCTTGGCTTGTTCAGTCGCTTTGCGGATGGCTTCAGGTACTTCTTTCGCTTTACCTTTGCCAAAGCCTACGCGGCCTTTCTGATCGCCTACGACCACCAGAGCGGCGAAGCCAAAGCGCTTACCACCTTTTACGGTTTTCGATACGCGGTTGATCGCAACCAGACGATCTGCGAATTCCGGAGTTTCGTCGCGGTCACGTCCACGGCCCCGGCGGTTATCACGTTCTGCCATTTTGGCATCCCTTTTTTTGGTGACGCTTGCGGCGTCGTTTGTTCAATCCAAGTGGGCCTCGGCATTGCCAAGGCCCCCGGATCATCGGGGCGGATCGAAACCCGCCCGCAAGTCTTAGATCTTCAGACCACCTTCACGCGCAGCGTCGGCGACAGCCTTCACTTTGCCGTGGAACAGGAAGCCACCACGATCGAAATAGGCCTCTTTGACGCCTGCCTTCTTGGCACGCTCGGCGATGGCCGCGCCCACTTTGGTGGCCGCTTCGACGTTGTTCTTGCCAACAACACCCAGATCTTTTTCCAGGGTTGAGGCCGAGGCCAGGGTCACGCCACGTACGTCGTCGATCAACTGAACAGAGATGTTCTTGTTCGAACGGTGTACGGACAAACGCGGACGACCCGCGTTGACCTTGCGAAGTTTGTTCCGAACGCGCAGGCGGCGCTTCAGAAACAGGGTTCTTTTGCTGTTTGCCATTGTTTGCGTCCTTACTTCTTCTTGCCTTCTTTGCGGAAGATGAACTCGCCCTTATAGCGGATGCCTTTGCCCTTATAGGGCTCGGGACGGCGCCATTCACGGATTTTCGCCGCGACTTCGCCCACCTGCTGCTGGTCGTTACCTTCCACAATGATCACGGTCTGCTTCGGCGCGGTGATGGTGACACCTTCCGGAGCAACGAAATCAACGTCATGGCTGTAGCCCAGGTTCAATTTCAGGGTGTTGCCCTGCATCTGAGCCCGGTAACCAACACCCTGGATCTCCAGCTCTTTCTTGAAGCCTTCGGTCACACCGGTCACCAAGTTTGCGACCATTGTGCGGCTCATGCCCCACTGCTGGCGCGCGCGCTTGGACATACCGCGAGGGTTGATCTGAACCACGTTATCTTCGACCGACAGCGTAACGTCGTCGGTCGCAGTGAAGCTGCGGGCGCCTTTCGGGCCTTTGACTTCGATGGTCTGGCCGGAAACCGAGGCAGTTACGCCGCTGGGCAATTCGACCGGACGTTTACCAATACGAGACATTGACAGACCTCCTTAGAAGACGGTGCAGAGCACTTCGCCACCAACATTGTTGGAGCGTGCGTTCTGGTCCGACATCACACCTTTCGGAGTGCTGACAATCGACACACCCAGACCCTGACGGACCTGCGGGATGTCATTGACGCCCATGTATACGCGACGACCGGGCTTCGAGACCCGCTTCAGTTCGCGAATGACAGGGGTGCCTTCGTAGTATTTCAGGCTGATTTCGATGGCCGGATGACCGTTTTCACCGGTCGTCGCTTCGTAGCCACGGATGTAACCTTCGTCCGCCAGCACGTCCAGAACCCAACCACGCAGCTTGGAAGCCGGGGTGGAAACGGTGGACTTGCCACGCATTTGCGCGTTGCGGATACGGGTGAGCATATCGCCGATAGGATCGTTCATATCATTCTCTCCCTTACCAGCTCGATTTCACCATGCCGGGGATCTGACCAGCAGAACCCAGCTCGCGCAGCGCGATACGGCTGACCTTCAGCTTACGGTAGTAAGCGTGGGGACGACCGGTCAGCTGACAGCGGTTGTGCAGACGAGTAGCCGAGCTGTTGCGCGGCAGTTTCGCCAGTTTCAGACGCGCTTTGAAGCGCTCTTCCATCGGCTTGCACTCGTCATTCGCGATTTCTTTCAGCTCGGCACGCTTTGCGGCATATTTGGCCACCAGGCGTTCGCGCTTCTTCTCGCGTTCGATCATTGCTTTTTTAGCCATGTCTCAATCCTCCCGGCGCTTACGCGTTGAACGGCATGTTGAAAGCTTTCAACAGTGCCTTTGCTTCAGCGTCGGTTTTCGCTGTGGTGGCAATTACGATGTCCATGCCCCAGACTTCGTCAACTTTGTCGAAGTCGATTTCCGGGAACACGATGTGCTCTTTCATGCCCATGGCAAAGTTGCCCTGACCATCGAAAGACGGCTTCACGCCGCGGAAGTCACGAATCCGTGGCATCGCGATGGTGATCAGACGATCCAGGAATTCGTACATCCGGTCACCGCGAAGGGTCACTTTCGCGCCCAGCGGCATGTCTTCACGGACGCGGAAGCCAGCGATCGACTTCTTCGCCTTGGTCGAAACAGCCTGTTGACCAGCAATTGCAGTCAGATCCTCGACGGCAGCTTTCGCTTTCTTCGAGTCTTTGACCGCTTCGGCACCACAACCGATGTTCAGAACGATTTTGTCCAGCTTGGGCAGCTGCATGTCGTTCTTGTAGCCGAACTCTTCTTTCAGAGCGGCACGGATGGTTTCAGCGTACTGAGCTTTCAGACGCGGGGTGTAGGTTGCGTTATCAAGCATCGATCACGTCCCCCGTGGTCTTGGCGAAGCGCACTTTCTTGTCACCTTCCATGCGGAAGCCAACGCGGGTTGCTTTGCCGTTCTTGTCCAGCAGAGCCAGGTTCGACAACTCGATCGGGTTTGCCTGAGGCAGACGACCACCCTGAGAGTTCTGAGTCTGACGAGTGGCGCGGATGGCGATGTTGATGCCGTCAACAACAGCTTTTCCGGCAGATGGGTTAACCGAGGTGATAGTTCCCTCTTTACCCTTGTCCTTGCCGGCCAGCACGACGACCTTGTCGCCTTTGCGGAGTTTAGCAGCCATGATTACAGCACCTCCGGAGCCAGCGAGATGATTTTCATGAAGTTCTTGCCACGCAGTTCACGAACAACCGGGCCAAAGATACGTGTACCTACGGGCTCGTTGTTGTTGTTCAGGATGACGGCGGCGTTGCGATCAAAACGGATCGCGGTGCCGTCTTCGCGACGGACTTCTTTGGCGGTGCGTACGACGACGGCCTTACGGACGTCACCTTTCTTTACGCGGCCGCGCGGGATGGCTTCCTTCACCGAGACGACAATGATGTCGCCGACGGAGGCGTATTTACGCTTGGAACCACCCAGGACCTTGATGCACTGAACTCGGCGTGCGCCGGAGTTGTCAGCGACATCCAGATTGGTCTGCATCTGGATCATGTGGTTTCTCCCGACCTGTGGGGGCTGGTCTGGTTAGATCCCCCAGGGTTTCGACAAATGGAAAATCCTGAAAGCTTACGCTTCCAGAACTTCCCAACGTTTCGTCTTCGATTTCGGCGCGCATTCGATGATGCGAACAGAGTCACCGACCTTGAAGGCGTTCTTTTCATCGTGAGCCCGGTATTTCTTGGACTTACGGATGGTTTTCTTCAGAACCGGATGCGTAAAGCGGCGCTCGACGGACACGGTTACGGTTTGTGCGTTTGCATCGCTGGTTACGGTGCCGGACAGGATACGCTTGGGCATAGGATTACTCCTCCGATGCCGCAGCAGCGGCCTTTTCGTTCAGGATGGTTTTGACGCGGGCAGCGTTGCGGCGGGCCGCTTTGATGCCGGCGGTGCTTTCCAGCTGACCGGTTGCCTGTTGAAAGCGCAGGTTAAAGCTTTCTTTCTTCAGGTTGGCCAGTTCCTCGCGGAGCTGGTCCGGGGTCTTGTCACGCAGTTCTTGGGCGTTCATCGCCTTTTTCCTTTGCTCAAAACACCAGAAGGCCCCTTACAGGGTCACCTTTGACCTGGTGGATGAATGATAGACATACGAATCCCCCGACTCAGCCGGGGGAACGCAAGATGCCGCTCTATAGGGGGTTCAGCAGAGGGTGGCAAGGGAAAGTTTGATACCAACTTTCCAGCCACCGCAACATGACACCGATCCCCCACCAAAACAAAATTTCCGCGACCTTGAGTTGAGCTCTGGATACCCTACTCAATTATGGTACGAAGTGCTCCTGACCAATATCCAAATTTGAAGGCTTGCTTATGGGTGTATCAACAATACTTGAAATTTTGGGGCTCCCAACAACGTTAGAAATTCTTGTAGCAATTAACGTGATCAGTATCGTCTATCTGATTTGGTATGCTTGGTATCTCTTTGTGGCAAACAAAGGTGATCCAGGCGCGCTGGGACTTGCGATTGCCGCTATGGCATTCCTGAATTTAATGGGCGAGGCAAAGGATTGGTACGAAGACAGCTACGATGATCGTGCGCGAAGTTCTTCAAATCTGCAAAGTGATACCAAATCTGACAACTAGATCGTTTCTTCCGTTCTAAACCATCATACTAGTCGCGTAATTTGTACCATTGAACTTCAAACGCAAAACGCGGCCTCGCTTTCACGAGACCGCGTCTGCAACTGTCCAAGTCTGAGTGACTTACGCCAGAGCGATGTTCACAGCCGACTCGCGACCGTCACGGCCGGGCTCGATGTCGAATGTTACTTTCTGGTCGTCGGCCAGGCCGGTCAGACCCGAGCGCTCAACAGCAGAGATGTGTACAAACACGTCTTTGCCACCGGTCTCCGGTGCGATGAAGCCAAAACCTTTAGTTGTGTTGAACCATTTTACGGTGCCATTGGCCATATCCGTAGTCTCCTATTATATTGCTGTCCGCGGAATTGCGACAGCGCGGCGTTGTAGGTCTGGATCGAGAGACTGAACGCCGAAGATTCGGGAGACAGTGGTCGAAAAAGAAAAACGTAAGCGTGCCTCACATGGTTCATGACGACACATATTGCAAGGTTTTTCGACAACTCGAAGTGAAAAGTGATTGGCGGGGGCGCCGCCCATTCGTCCCGCAATCGCTACATTAGTACAATTACCGTGTCGTGACCCGCGGCTCACTCCCACTTGTAGTTAAAGCTGACACTGATCCGCTCATCCTCGGCCATATTCATCGGCACCTCATGTCGCAGCCAGCTTTCCCACAGCAGGACATCCCCCACCTGCGGCTTCATATAGATGAACGGCTGCAAATCCCGCCGCCCGCCCTTTAGCCGCGTCGGTGCCGCCATCATGCGGGCCGAGCGGGGGTCTTCCAGTTTCAGCGCGCTCGCCCCTTCGGGCATCGCCACATAGGTCGTGCCGGAAATCACGCTGTGCGGGTGCAGGTGGCTGGAGTGCATTCCACCTTCGGGGAGAATGTTGATCCACAGGTCTTCGAGCTTCAATTCACCCTCGCCCAGATCGAACTCCAGATCCTTGGCAAAGGCTGCCACATGCTGATCCAACGCCTTGACCAGATCGGCAAAGATCGGGAACCGCCAGGGCAGATCGGTCAGCGAGGCATAGCTGGTGTAGCCGGGATAGCCGTTTTCTTCGCACCATTCCTGCCCGGCCTCATCATCCTCGGCGATAACAAGACAGGAGTTTTCCATTTCATCGGGATCGATCTTGGGATCGAATTCGGAAAGGGCTGCGCGATAAAGACGGGTAACGAAGAGTGATTCAATCTGTGCCATGGGTCGGGCATAGCCCAAGCCCTGACCCAAGACCAGCCCCGGCCAGCCTTCAGTTTTTGACCGGTCCCGAACCGCAGCGCGGGATCGGGCGTCCGCCATCTGCGTAGGCCAGACACATGACGATCTCGTCCGGTTTCGGCGCATCCGGAATATTCAAAGTCATGGTATCGAAATGGTCAAAGGACCACGGGTTGTCCTTGTGCCCAAGCGGCAGATCGATTGAACATCCCGGTGCCCCGAGTTTGGCATTGGACGGAATGACAGCTTCGCCCCCACCCGCTGTAGCACGCATAGGAGCGCCAAGTTTCGGGTGGATCAGTGCGCCGCCTTGTTCGAGATCGCCATTCGCGCCAACAATCGCTGCTTTACCGTACGAAATCGGAGAACCGTCGAGTTGAGAAACAGCCTCGGCCGCGAGGTCAGCGCCGAGCGCACCACCTATTTCAAACAGCTCGGACAAGTCTTCCGAAAATTTACCGGCGAGTGGGTTCTGTATGACTGCCAAAGCTGCAACCCGGCAGACCGGAGCACATAGTTGCCCCAATTGGTCGGTGGTTATGACCTCTTTGATGAATACCTTCTTGCGCAGCTGAAACATATGACCCTCCCATTCACAATTGTTAGCCTATGGGGGCCATGGACAATCGTCGACTTCTTTCACGAAACGATGGGATGGATCACAATAGGCTGACGAAAAAGAAAACCCCCGCCGGTGTCCCGACGAGGGTTAATCTTGTTACGAAGGGCTTTCGCCCAATCGCTTACCAGTCTTCGCGGATCACGACGCGGGTCTTGATCGGCAGCTTCATCGCGGCCAGGCGCAGGGCCTCTCGGGCGATGTCGTCATTGACGCCGTCGATCTCGAACATTACGCGGCCAGGCTTGACTTTGCATGCCCAGCGGTCGACCGAACCTTTACCTTTACCCATACGAACTTCGATCGGCTTTGCAGTGACCGGAGTGTCGGGGAAGATGCGGATCCAGACACGGCCCTGACGCTTCATGTGACGCGTCATGGCACGACGTGCAGCTTCGATCTGGCGTGCAGTTACACGCTCAGGCTCAAGAGCTTTCAGACCATAGGTGCCAAAGTTCAGATCAGAGCCGCCCTTGGCTTCACCCTTGATCCGGCCTTTGTGCATCTTGCGGAATTTAGTACGCTTTGGTTGAAGCATATCTTTCCCTCCTTAGCGACGACCGCCACCAGCACCACGAGGTGCAGGGCCGTCCTGGAGTTCCTGTGCTTTACGGTCACGTGCCTGCGGATCGTGCTCCATGATCTCACCTTTGAAGATCCAGACCTTGATCCCGATGATCCCGTAGGGGGTCATCGCTTCGGCATGTGCGTAATCGATGTCGGCGCGCAGCGTGTGCAGAGGCACACGGCCTTCGCGGTACCACTCGGTCCGTGCGATTTCGGCGCCGCCCAGACGGCCAGCGACGTTCACCCGGATACCCAGAGAGCCCATGCGCATGGCGTTCTGAACCGAACGCTTCATTGCGCGACGGAACGAAACACGACGTTCCAGCTGCTGAGCAATGGACTCGGCAACCAGCTGCGCGTCAAGCTCGGGCTTGCGCACTTCGACGATGTTCAGGTGCAGTTCGCTGTCAGTCATGTGAGCAAGCTTTTTGCGCAGAACTTCAATGTCTGCACCTTTCTTGCCGATGATGACACCAGGACGCGCGGTGTGGATCGTAACGCGGCACTTCTTGTGCGGACGTTCGATGATCACACGGGCAATACCGGCCTGCTTGCACTCTTTGTTGATGAACTCACGGATCTTGAGGTCTTCCAGCAGAAGATCACCGTAGTCCTTGGTGTCGGCGTACCAGCGGCTGTCCCAGGTGCGGTTCACCTGCAGGCGCATGCCGATCGGATTTACTTTATGACCCATTAGGCTTGCTCCTCAACTTGACGCACCTTGATGGTGATCTCCGAGAACGGCTTCATAATCTTGCCGAACCGACCACGGGCACGCGGGCGACCGCGCTTCATGACCAGGTTCTTGCCAACCCATGCTTCGGCGACGATCAGCTCGTCAACGTCCAGGTTGTGGTTGTTCTCGGCGTTGGCGATTGCGGACTGCAGGCACTTCTTGACGTCCTGCGCGACACGCTTGTTCGAGAAAGTCAGGTCGGTCAGAGCCTTCTCGACTTTCTTGCCGCGGATCATTTGCGCAACCAGGTTCAGTTTCTGCGGGCTAGTGCGAAGCATGCGCGTTTTCGCCATTGCTTCGTTTTCAGCCACGCGGCGGGGGTTCTTTTCCTTGCCCATGACTTACTTCCGCTTCGCTTTTTTGTCAGCGGCGTGACCGTAATAGGTACGAGTTGGCGAATACTCACCGAACTTCTGACCGATCATGTCTTCCGAGACGTTGACGGGGATATGCTTATGGCCGTTGTACACACCAAAGGTCAGACCCACGAACTGGGGCAGAATGGTGGAACGACGCGACCAAATCTTGATGACTTCGTTGCGGCCCGACTCGCGCGCTGCTTCGGCTTTTTTCAGCACGTAAGCATCGACGAAAGGACCCTTCCAAACAGAGCGAGACATAGATTAACGTCCCTTCTTCTTGGCGTGCCGCGAGCGGATGATCAGCTTCTGGGACGCTTTGTTCTTGTTGCGGGTACGCTTACCCTTGGTGTCCTTACCCCACGGTGTAACCGGTGTACGGCCACCCGAGGTACGACCTTCACCACCACCGTGCGGGTGATCGATCGGGTTCATTGCAACACCACGAACCGACGGACGAACGCCTTTGTGGCGCATACGACCGGCTTTACCGAGGTTCTGGTTCGAGTTGTCGGGGTTGGACACGGCACCAACGGTGGCCATGCATTCCTGACGGACCATGCGCAGCTCGCCCGAGCTCAGACGGATCTGAGCGTAGCCGCCATCGCGACCAACGAACTGAGCGTAAGTACCCGCCGCACGTGCGATCTGACCGCCTTTACCAGGCTTCATCTCGATGTTGTGGACGATGGTACCAATGGGCATGCCCGAGAACGGCATTGCGTTGCCCGGCTTGATGTCGGCCTTGGCGGATGCCACGACTTTATCACCAACAGCCAGACGCTGCGGAGCCAGGATATATGCCTGCTCGCCGTCTTCGTATTTTACCAGTGCGATGAATGCGGTCCGGTTCGGGTCATATTCGATCCGTTCAACGGTTGCCGCGACATCAAATTTATTCCGTTTGAAGTCAACGATCCGGTAGAGACGCTTTGCGCCACCGCCGCGGCGGCGTGAAGTGATCCGTCCGGTGTTGTTCCGGCCGCCCGATTTGGTCAAACCCTCAGTGAGAGACTTGACCGGACGTCCTTTCCAAAGCTCCGAACGGTCGATCAGCACCAGCCCGCGCTGGCCCGGCGTCGTCGGCTTGTACGACTTGAGTGCCATGCTTTCTGTCTTCCGTTTAGCAAGTGCAGGGGATTTCCCCGCTATGTGATAGGCCCCCGTAGGTGCCAAGGGTATAGGGCCCCGAAGGTCCCCGGTTACAAATATCAGAGGCCCCGGAACGAATCCGAGGCCGTAAGATTGGGAGCGTTTAGCAGTGTTGGGGGTGGGTGTCTATAGAAGAAACCCGAATTTCATCTTCCAAACATGCGATCGCCTCAAGCAGCAACTACTGCCAGCTTGAAAACACTTCGCGGGCCTTTTCACTCTCGGGCCGCAGGTTTTCGATCCCCCCATAGGGCACACCTTTGCCCAGTGGCAGGTGAGGATACTTTTCGATCATCTTCTGGTGCCGTTTCATCATATCCTGAAAGGACGCGCCGGACCAGAGTGAGCCACCGATATCGGGCGTGGATTCACGAGGGTCACGCAACACGTTATAAACCGGCGCTGCAGCGCCGGGCACACCGGGCGGCGGTAAGTGCATTTTGAATTCCTGCTTAACAATCGAACGCAGAACAGGGCCCTCGTAGATATAGACGTAGTCTCGGCGTGAGTTCCCTTCGCCCTCCAAAAGCAATGCGGTCTGGTCTATCCCATCTATCACACGATCGCGCGGAATATGTTCACTGCCTCCCGCGATCCGAGCCAGCGTGGTGTACAGATCTGAGACGTGAATAATGTCACCGGCATAGCTTCCGGCTTCGACGGCGGCTGGCCATCTGACAAAAGCATCAACCCGCACACCACCTTCAAGGTGTTCGGCTTTACCACCGCGATATATCAACTCCATCATCCCCGAATCCGGCGAGTATTGTTTGAAAATCCCGTTGTCCGCCATGAAAATGACCAGCGTGTTCTCGGACATACCGAGGTCATCAATCTTGGCCAGCAATTCACCAAACCATGTATCTACAACTTCCAACTTGTCTGCCATGAAGCCACCATTCCGACTCGTTTGCTGATCGGAATAGGTGAAGTTCAACGGATAGAGCGGCCAATATTGCAGGAAGAAGGGAGAGTCTTCTTTCGACAATAGTTCGAGCTGCTCCAGGGCTTGGGATTGGTAGCGTTCATTCATTCGTTCGTAATGCGCCTGCGTCCATTCTTCACCCGGAGCGAGGTCAACTTCTCGGGCCAATCCTCCCGCCTTAGCCTCCAACCCCGTCACAAGCCCATAGGGTTTAAACAGTTGGTCAACGGCAAATTCACCGGACTGGGTAGATCGGTGCCAACCGTTTAGATTGCTCGCTGCTGCAGCTTCAGGTGTCATCAAACTCAGCTGCACTTGCTGATGGACAGGAAAAAAGGCGTTATCGAACCCCTGATTGTGCGGGAACGACTGCTCAATATCTCCTTGATGCCACTTACCTACATGGGCAGTATTGTAACCGGATTGCTTTAAAACCTCAGCCAGCGTCACCTCATCTGCCGACAGTCCTTCGCCAACCAGGGCAACTTTCACTTCTTCCTGCCCAGCACGAACCGGGTGGCGACCCGTCAAAAAAGCCGTTCTCGTCGGAGTGCAAGAGGGCTCTGTATACATGCGCATAAGAGAAAGGCTCTCTGCGGCAAAATCGTTGATTTCCGGGGTATCAAAGCCCGTCACATAGTTCATTGGCCGACTGCCCATCAGGCCGAAACTCACATCGTCTATCAGGACAAAGAATATGTTTGGTGGGCGGTCATTATTGGCAGATCGAATAGCTGCAAGCTTTGCATCGACTTCGAGATCCTGCGCGTCCCATTGATCACCGAATTGCGCCCGAAGGAATTTGTACTCGCCGTCATGTACAATCGGTTGGCCTTGTGCATGCAGAGTTGTTGCAGCAGCCAACGCGGCAAAAATGGTTCGAAAAAGCATCAAATCCCTCCAATTGACTATCGTCTCAAGGATAGCGGTTTGAGCCCACCAGTCAAACATTCAGCAATTTGAAGGAGAGAGCCCCGTCAATCAAAAAAAAAGGCCCCCGCCTTCGCGGGGGCCCTTATCTCTCTCCAAAGACGGATCCGATCAGAGACCGGTAGAACGTTAATGGTGTTACCCTCTTCCCGGGTCACATTTGCTTTTTTGACGCCTTTCCGACGGCCCAGCTGGTCGAGGAACCTACCCCTCACCCATAAAGCGCGCGGGCCTCGGCGAAGGACAGCAGGCGACGGCCCTTCTCATCCCACAGATGCAGGCGCGCGTTGGCGAGGCTCTCACGGATGGTCATCTGGTTGCTGTTAGCCAGTTCATCATGATCGCGCAGCACCTCGGTCAGGCGATAGAACGGAATGCGGCTGTAGAGGTGGTGCACGTGATGGATACCGATATTGGCGCTGAACCACTGCAGCACGGACGGCAGGATGTAATGCGAGCTTCCGTGCAGGGCGGCCTCGTGCAATTGCCAGTCCTCATCGGTATCCCAATGTGTGTCCTCGAACTGGTGCTGCACGTAAAACAGCCACACACCCGCAGTCGCGGCAATCAGGGTTGAGGGCAGAAAGATCAGCAGCACCGGCATCAGGCCGCCAAAATAGTAAACGGCGACGAGGGCAGCCAGAATGGCAAGATTTGTGCCCATCGCGCTGATCCAGAACCTGACGCTGCCCGTCAAACCCAGCGGGAGGCGGTTTTGGAACAGGAACAGATAGCCGGGGCCTAGGACAAACAGTGTGATAGGGTTGCGGTACACGCGATACCAAAACCGATTCATGGGCGTCTTTGACTGATACTCGGCAACAGTCAACGTGTGGATATCGCCCATTCCCCGTTTGTCCAAATTGCCCGAACTGTTGTGATGGTTGGAATGCGTACGGCGCCAGACGTCATACGGCGTCAGGGTCAAAACACCGATGACCCGCCCAACCCAGTCGCTGACCGACCGGTTCTTGAAGAACGCTCCGTGCCCGCAATCATGCTGGATCGCAAACAGGCGCAGCAGGAAGGCCGCGTTGAGAACGGCAATCGCAAAAGCCAGCCAATAGCTGACGGAAAGCGACATCCAGGACAGCGCCCATAAAACGAAAAAGGGGATAATGCTGACACCCAGCTCAAAGGAGCTGCGCCACTGGTTCGGTTCGCGGTATTTGGCAAGTGTCGAAACCCAATCCCGCGCGGCGGTCACATCCGGTTTGTCCGGGGTCGAGAGATAGGGTTTTGTCATACGCCTGCCATGTCACTTCTGTTTGTAGAAACCGCATAGACTACCGTTCCGGCATAGCAAGCGAATTCTGGCTGAGGCGATTGCGTCGCGCTCATTTTCTTTGGTGTTGTTGCTCGGGAAACCTCCGCTTTCGCGGGTGCCTTCTTACTTATCCACAGTTGGACCCGATCAGAGATAGGTATTCACGTCGATGGTGTAACCCTCTTATGTGGTCAAATTTGCTTTATTGACGTTTTGCGGCGGCCCAACTGATCACGGAACCTCCTGATTTTACCCCCCGCCCTGAAACACGTATCGTGAAACATGGCGATAGGTTTGGCCCTTGCGCAATACCGCACTGGGAAACCCTTGCTGATTGATTGAATCGGGCCAGACCTGTGGTTCCAAAGCGACGCCAGAATAAGGGCCGTAGGGTTGGCCGCCCAAGCCAATGCGTGGACCTTCATCCAAAGACGAACCGGAATAGACCTGCAAACCCGGCTCGGTCGTCTCTAGCTGCATCGTCAGACCCGAGGACAGGCCGGTCAACGTCGCCACAGGACGACAAGGCAGACGCTGATCGGACAGGCAGTAATTGTGATCGTATGCCCAGCCTCCCAAAGGTCGCGGTGACCGCAGGTCAAAGGGCGTGCCCTCAACGCTAAGCGCTTCACCTGTGGGAATGAGGTCCCCGTCAACAGGGGTGTAGCGTTCAGCGCGCACCATTAGTTCGTGTTTGCGGATGTCTGCGCCACCGTCGAGGTTGAAGTAGATATGCGGGGTCAGATTGCAGAGACTTGCCGACGTTGTCCGCGCTTCCATTTCGATACTCAATGTAGCGTCGGCCTCGACTCGGAAGGTCACTGTCGTTGCCAAGTCGCCGCCAAAGCCCATATGGCCATCAGGCAGGGTCAGCTGCAAAGTGACCGCGCCCGGTGTGACGCTGGAAACTTCCCAGACCAGACAATCCATACCCTGCGTTCCGCCGTGCAACGTATGAATACCCAAATAATTGCGATCCAGCTTGTAGCCTGCGCCATCCAGACTGTAAGACGCACGCGCGATCCGATTGGCACAACGGCCCACCATGGCTCCTAGGTAAGCCGTGCTGTCTTCATAGCCTGCAATCTCTGGCCACCCCAATATCAGAGGATGCTCAAAATCCTGCAAACGCAGATCCTGCAGCGTTGCGCCATAAGTCAGGATACGCGCAGAAAGCGCCCCCTGCCCGATTTCGATGCTTCTGACGATTTGACCATCCCGGGTTTTCCCGAAATCGCGAACCTGCTGTTCAGCCTGCATATCACCCGTCTCACTGCCTAGAGGTCACTGTGCGCAGGTTCGGGCCAAGTTCAACGCGGCCAAACGAGCTGCGCCAACAAAAAAAGAGCCCCTGCAGCAGCAGGGGCCCTTTGTTCTTTTCCCAAAGACGGGTCCGATCAGAGACCGGTGCTTACGTCGATGGTGTTACCCTCTTCCAGGGTCACATATGCTTTTTTGACGTCTTTCCGCTTGCCCAACTGGCCGCGGAACCGCTTGACCTTGCCTTTGGTGATGGTGGTGTTGACCGCCTTCACCTTGACACCAAACAGCGATTCAACCGCTTCTTTGATCTGCGGTTTGTTGCTGTCGATCGCCACTTCAAAGACAATCGCGCCGTTCTCAGACGCCATGGTCGACTTTTCAGTGATGATCGGCTTGCGGATCACGTCGTAGTGTTCTGCCTTCGCGCTCATTTCAGACGAGCCTCCAGTGCTTCGACAGCCGCTTTGGTGAGCACGAGAGTGTCACGCTTGAGGATGTCATAAACGTTTGCACCCATCGACGGCAGGATATCCAGACCTTCGATGTTGCGCGACGCCTTCAGGAAACCTTCGTTCACGGTCGCCCCGTCGATGACCAGAGCGCGTTTCCAGCCCAGGTTTGCAACCTGTTTGGCCAGTGCAGCGGTCTTGCCTTCGGCTTCGGCGTTTTCGATCACAACCAGTTCACCAGCTGCCATTTTGGCAGACAGCGCGTGGCGCAGACCGAGTTTACGGAACTTCTTCGGCAGGTCATGACCATGCGAACGCACGACCGGACCTTTGTAAACGCCACCACCCCGGAAGATCGGTGCCGAGCGAGCGCCGTGGCGTGCGCCACCGGTGCCTTTTTGGCGATAGATCTTCTTGGTCGAGTAGGACACTTCCGAGCGGGTCTTGACCTTGTGGGTGCCAGCCTGCGCGTTGTTGCGCTGCCAACGGACCACACGGTGCAGGATGTCCGCGCGCGGCTCGAGGCCGAACAGATCGGCGTCCAGCTCGATGTTGCCGGCTTTGCCGCCGTCCAGTTTGATTACATCAAGTTTCATGCTTCACCACCTTCCGCGGGAGCTTCTTCCGCAGGTGCTTCAGTTGCAGCACCTTTTACGGCTGCCGGGAAAGGCAGGCCTTCCGGTGCTTTCTTCTTGACGGCGTCCTTGACGGTAACCCAGCCCGATTTCGGTCCGGGAACGGCGCCTTTGATGAAGACCAGACCACGGTCGGCGTCGGTTTTGACAACTTCCAGGTTCTGGGTGGTTACACGGGCAGCACCCATGTGACCGGCCATCTTCTTGCCTTTGAAAACCTTGCCCGGATCCTGACACTGGCCAGTCGAACCGTGCGAACGGTGGCTGATCGAAACACCGTGCGAGGCGCGAAGACCACCGAAGTTGTGGCGCTTCATTGCACCGGCAAAGCCTTTACCGATCGAGGTACCCGAAACGTCAACCTTCTGACCTTCCAGGAAGTGTTCTGCCGAAATCTCGGCGCCCACTTCGATCAGGCCATCTTCGGAGACGCGGAACTCGGCCAGCTTACGCTTGGGCTCGACCTTTGCAGCGGCATAGTGACCGCGCATGGCCTTCGAGGTGCGTTTTGCCTTGGCAGCACCTGCGCCCAGCTGAACGGCGGTGTAGCCGTCTTTGTCAGCGGTACGCTGTGCAACGACCTGCAGGCCGTCCAGGTGAAGAACGGTCACAGGGATCTGCTTGCCGTCTTCCATGAACAGGCGGGTCATGCCTACTTTTTTTGCGATAATACCAGAGCGCATAATCTATACCCTCCGATCTTACGACTGCAGCTTGATCTCGACGTCCACACCAGCGGCGAGGTCGAGCTTCATCAGCGCGTCAACGGTCTGGGGGGTCGGATCAACGATGTCGAGCAGACGCTTGTGCGTACGAATCTCGAACTGGTCGCGGGATTTCTTGTCAACGTGAGGGCCACGGAGAACCGTGAACTTCTCGATCTTGTTCGGCAGCGGGATCGGGCCGCGCACGTTCGCGCCGGTCCGCTTGGCAGTGTTGACGATCTCTTGCGTGCTGGCATCCAGAACGCGATAGTCAAATGCCTTCAGCCGAATACGGATGTTTTGGCTTTGCATATTAACAGCCTTTTATCAGGCGTTGAGGTTGAGAGGAGGACGGACGCGCATCGCCAACCCTCTTCGAACCCAAAAGGCGGGAATCACCCCGCCTCGATGTTCGTGTAGAGAACTCGCGCGAAATACAGCGGTGTGGAGGGGTTGGCAAGAGAATTCTCTACTAGGACAGAAGCGAAAAGTAACCTTTAGTTATTTTCCTTTTCCATCCATGCTTCAATCATCGTGTCCCACTCTTCGACCGACATCGGCCTTTTGTTCTCTGAAGGGTAATCTTGCTGGTACTCAAGAACTTCATTGGACCGTCTAGCCGCGATTGTTTGGGCTACAAACTCGGACGCGGCTCCTTCAAAAAAATCACTGATTGGCGCATTTACGTTTGCGCTATTGGTGAATATTGATGAACGTTTAAAAACAGTTGCCGCGTAGTTGAAACTGTAACGACTTTTGCCCTCGGCACCACCCAACGTTAAATTGACCAGAGTCTGGACGTCAAATGTCGCGCTGATTGCACAAATACCGTTTGAGGTGCGAAAACCAAATGCGGACAACGTCGTTACAACAGTTTCGAAGTTAAGAAACTTTGGTTCATAGTCGGGCACGAAAATTTCGTTTGCTTCATAAGTCAAGTAAACTCGTGAACGTATCGACGATGAATTTGTCCAACAATTGTCCGTAACCTCATCAGCGACTTTCAGAGTACTGTTTCTAATGAGACCAAGTTCTCCGCCCCAACTAACAGACTTGGGAATGTCCTCGAAACCTTCGCTTTGTGCGATTGCCACTGACCCACAGAGAACCGCAATAATTGTCAATATTGATAGTCGGTCAATCGAAATTCCCATCCCAATACTTTCGCCTTTAAAGTGAAATAGACAAAATCAGTACTTCCACAGTTGCGCGCCCAAGACAACCTAACCCTAAAGTCCGAACCAAAAATCTGCCCCGATGCGGGAAAACGTTCGTTCGCTCACCAATTGGGTTCGAGATTTATCGACGAACTATCTCTTCACCGTCACCGATTACTCATTGGCTTAAAAGACCTCAAATTTGTTAGCACTTCAGGCCTATTTTTTTCAAAAAAGAAGGCCGCCCCTTGTGGAACGGCCTTCTTTAGTTCTTCACCGAGTTGCTCTCGGCAGATTTTCATTTGGAAAATCGCCTACCGCAACCAGGCGCGACAAGCGCGCCTTACTCGACGATTTTCGACACGACGCCGGCGCCGACGGTGCGGCCGCCTTCGCGGATGGCGAAACGCAGGCCGTTTTCCATCGCGATCGGTGCGATCAGCTCAACCTCGAACGACACGTTGTCGCCAGGCATAACCATCTCGGTGCCAGCTGCCAGGGTCACGGTGCCGGTCACGTCAGTTGTACGGAAGTAAAACTGAGGACGGTAGTTCGCGAAGAATGGAGTGTGACGACCGCCTTCTTCCTTGGTCAGGATATAGGCTTCGGCTTCGAACTTGGTGTGCGGTGTAACCGAACCCGGCTTACACAGAACCTGACCACGCTCAACGCCTTCACGGTCGATACCGCGCAGCAGGGCGCCGATGTTGTCGCCTGCTTCACCGCGATCCAGCAGCTTGCGGAACATTTCAACACCGGTACAGGTGGTTTTCTGAGTGTCGCGGATGCCGACGATTTCGATCTCGTCGCCAACGTTGATCACGCCACGCTCAACACGGCCGGTCACAACGGTACCACGACCCGAGATCGAGAACACGTCTTCAACCGGCATCAGGAACGGCTGGTCAACAGCGCGCTCAGGTGTCGGGATGTACTCGTCCACGGCAGCCATCAGCTTGCG